>NZ_ANNV01000173.1 GCF_000346755.1 Pseudomonas sp. CBZ-4
CAGTCACTGGAGACTTGGCTGATACACCGCCATCGCGGGCAAGCCCGCTCCCACATTTTGGATCTGTATTTAGGTTTGGGGCTTGGTTAGTAGTGATACCACTTCACTTCCAGCATCACTTCATTCACCGGCGTCGACAGGTGGCTGTACTCACGCTGCGCACTCAAGCGCACACCCAGGTTGCGCGACAGTTCCCACTGCTGGTTCAGGCTGAGACTACGGCGCACTTCGCCATTGGTGAAGAAGTCGCCCTTGGCCTCCAGGCTGAGGTTACCCAGCGGATTCCTCCACAGCACACCGGTGTTAAACCCGGCCGCGGGTGAAATGGCTTCGTTGAAGTCATTGTTGTGTTCCACGCGCACGGTGCCGAGGGCGAAGCCGAGCATGTCGTCGCGCAGTTGCCAGGTGCCGCCGGCGCCGCCGTTGACGTGGGCGACCAGGGTTTCGTCGTCGTGTTTGCCGGGGACGCGCTCCAGGCCGCCAGTGACTTGCCATGACAGCGGTTGCAACAGGGCGTTGCGCGGGGTCAGGGAGCGGATGGTGGCCAGGTCCAGTTGCTGCAATTGCCAGTGGTTGCCTTCGTACTGGCGCAGTTTCATTTGCAGGATTTCGATCTGTGCGCCGAGGGGGAAGCCTTCGGCGTTGTCGTTGAGGTCGTGGTAGGCCATGCGCAGGCCGTATTCGCCAAAGGCCTTGTCGCCCCGGGTGCCGATGCCGGCTTGCCAGGTGCGCGATTCATGGCCGTTTTCCGGCAGGCCGGGCGGGGTGATCTTGAGGTCGGGCGCGGGGTTCTGGTTGATCGCGCGCAGCAGTTCGAAGCTGCGTTGGGAGCGGGCCGGGTCGCGTTCCAGGCCGTTGGCGCGGTAGCGGCCAAGGCGATAGGCGGCGTCGATGATCAGGGCCTGGCGGTCTTTGGCGAGGGCCTTGAACGCCGGGTCTTGCAATTGCTTCTGGTCATCGCTGACTTTCAGCACCCATTGCTGTTCATCACTGTCCAGCGGCTTGGCACGCTCCAGCAACTCGCGTTCGCGGGAAGGCCGATAGTCGATCTTTTCAACCAGGCCGGCATCCTTGACGGCTTTTACGGTGTCGGTGGGGATCGCGGTCAGCGGGAACTGTTCGGTCAGGCGCAGGCCGGGGCGCGCCACTTGCAGCAGTTCCAGCAGGCGATAGGAGCAGTTTTCGTCGAAGAAGAAATAGTCGAACTTGATCTGCTTGAGCTCCCACACGTGCTCGACCATGCGCTCGGTCTCGACCTGCGTGAGGTTGAGGCGGTATTCCCACAGGTCGCGGTTCTCCAGGCTGCGGTATTCGGAGAGTTTTTCCTGGTACGGCACCAGCGCGAACAGGCCGGGGTAGCCGCCCATCAGGCCTTTCCAGGCGTAGAGGATGCTGTTGTCCGAGCCTTCGATATAGGCACCGAAGTTGATCGCGTAGCTGAGCAGGGCGGTCTTGTCTCTCTGCACATCGGCCTGGTCGATGCGCAGCAAGGTATGGCCAAACATCGACGACGGGCTGTTGAGGTAGGCCGCCGGGAAGATCATCACCGCGCTATGGGGGGCGACGTCCTTGAACCATTGCTTGAATTCTTTGCAGTCCACGGCGGGCAGGTCGGTCAGGTGCAACTGATCCTTGAGCCAGCGGGTACGTGCGGGGTAGACGCATTGGGCGTGTTTTTCGCCGAGGCTTGCCGGCGCGTACAACGCGTCAACGGTGGCCTTGAGTTCGGCGTCGGGGTGGTGCGCGCCATCGGTGGCGAGAAAGAACTTCTGCTCGCTGACGTAACTGCGCCAGCCACTGATTTTGCCGGCTTCGTAATGGCCCAAAGATAGCCAGAACGGATCGTTGGCCAGTTGCTGCAAACGTTGATCATCAAGATGCGGGGCCGCGTACAGCGGGGCGCAGGCGAAGAGTGCCATCCAGGCAAAGCGTTTGAGCATAGGGGCAACTTAAAGTCGGAAAAGTGAGACCCAAAAGGGGGCGGGTCCAAAAATACAGCCCGCGCCTGGAGAGGCGCGGGCTGGTCGAGCTTAAGCTTGGGTCGCGTATTTCGCCAAGCGGGCATCGCTTTTCAGTACAGACAGGGTGTTGTTGTGCACGTCGTCAGCGGTCACGTCAGCCTTGCTGAAGATCTGCTGGAAGTGCTCGTGGGTCACGGCCGCGAAGTGCTCGCGATCTTCCGGCGCCACGCCCAGTACCACCGCGTAGGTGGTCAGCGCTTCGCCATTGCCCTTGGCCATGTCTTCGGACAGCTCGTTCATCATGCCATTCATGGCAATCCAGGACTTGCCGCCATAGGTCAGGGCGCTGTTGGTGCTGCAACCGTTGGTGCCCGAGGTCATGCCGAAGGTGGCGTTGCCGGACGTGCCGTTGGTGGTGGAAGCCAGGAAGTGGGCTGGCGTGCCGCGCTGGCCTTCGAACAGCATGTTGCCCCAACCGCAGTTCGGGCCGCCTGGCGATTCTGCCATTGCATTGAGGGAGACAACGGTGAAGAGAGTACCGAGAAGGATCCGTTTCATAGCTTTGTTCTCTTTGTGTGCAAACCAATGGACAAGGGTTCAGGCGCGTTGCAGCGCCCTAGGGGCCAGTTATTAGTCCAACCCGCGCAGTTTGGAGTTTAGGCAGGTTCAAGGGGTTCCGTGGTTTTTTATAAAACAATCAGAGATGTCGTGCTTTTTTTTGTAGGACCTGTTCTGTGTCCACGCTTTCCCAACGACGCGCCTTGCCAGAGCGCGCAAGCGAGAGCCAGAATGCCGACATCTGCCCCGCCTGATGTAAGGAAGCCCGATGCCTGATCCTGTTGCTGCCAGCTTGCGTCTAGCGCCCGAAGCGCTGACTCGCCCTTTCTCCGCTGAACAGTTCAGCTTCTCGACCACCAATGATTTGGAGCCCTTTCGCGGTGTGCTTGGCCAGGAACGTGCGGTTGAAGCGTTGCAGTTCGGTGTGGCCATGCCACGCCCCGGTTACAACGTGTTTGTCATGGGCGAGCCGGGCACTGGCCGCTTCTCGTTCGTCAAACGCTACCTGAAGGCTGAAGGCAAACGCCTGCAGACCCCGTCGGACTGGGTCTACGTGAACAATTTCGATGAGCCGCGCGAACCCCGCGCCCTGGAATTGCCCGGCGGCGCTGCTGCGGCGTTCATCAACGACATCAACGGGTTGGTCGACAACCTGACGGCCACCTTTCCGGCGGTCTTCGAACACCCCACTTACCAGCAACGCAAAAGTGCCATCGACCGCGCCTTCAACCAGCGTTACGACAAGGCCCTGGACGTGATCGAGCGCCTGGCCCTGGAAAAGGACGTGGCGCTCTACCGCGACAGCTCCAACATCGCGTTCACGCCGATGCTCGACGGCAAGGCCCTGGACGAGGCGGAGTTCTCCCAGCTGCCGGAAGCCGACCGCGAGCGTTTCCACACGGATATTTCCGAGCTGGAAGAGCGTCTCAACGAGGAGCTGGCCAGCCTGCCGCAGTGGAAGCGTGAGTCCAACAACCAACTGCGCCAGTTCAACGAAGAAACCATCACCCTGGCCCTACAGCCTTTGCTCGCGCCGCTGTCGGAAAAATACGCGGAAAACGCCGCCGTCTGCGGTTACCTGCAAGCCATGCAGGTGTACCTGCTCAAGACCGTGGTCGAGCAATTGGTGGACGACGCCAAGACCGACGCCCAGGCGCGCAAGTTGCTCGAAGAGCAATACTGCCCAAGCCTGGTGGTGGGCCATCCGGTCAACGGCGGCGCGCCCGTGGTGTTCGAACCGCACCCGACCTACGACAACCTGTTCGGCCGTATCGAATACAGCACCGACCAGGGCGCGCTCTACACCACCTATCGCCAGTTGCGCCCGGGCGCTTTGCACCGCGCCAACGGTGGTTTCCTGATCCTTGAAGCCGAGAAAATGCTCAGCGAGCCGTTTGTGTGGGACGCCCTCAAGCGCTCCCTGCAATCGCGCAAGCTGAAGATGGAATCGCCGCTGGGCGAGCTGGGCCGCCTGGCCACGGTGACCCTCAACCCGCAGATGATCCCGTTGCAGGTCAAGGTGATCATCATTGGCTCGCGCCAGTTGTACTACGCGTTGCAGGATGCCGACCCGGACTTCCAGGAGATGTTCCGCGTGCTGGTGGACTTCGACGAAGACATCCCGATGGTGGACGAAAGCCTGGAGCAGTTCGCCCAGTTGCTCAAGACCCGCACCTCGGAAGAAGGCATGGCGCCGCTGACCTCGGATGCGGTGGCGCGGTTGGCCACCTACAGCGCACGGTTGGCGGAGCATCAGGGCCGTTTGTCGGCGCGTATCGGCGATTTGTTCCAACTGGTGAGCGAGGCGGATTTCATTCGCCACCTGGCCGGCGACGAGATGACCGATGCCGGGCATATCGAACGTGCGCTCAAGGCCAAGGCCACCCGCACCGGGCGTGTGTCGGCGCGGATTCTTGACGACATGCTCGCCGGGGTGATCCTGATCGACACCGACGGTGCCGCGGTGGGCAAGTGCAACGGGCTGACGGTGCTGGAAGTCGGTGACTCGGCCTTTGGCGTGCCGGCGCGGATTTCCGCCACGGTGTACCCGGGCGGCAGCGGTATTGTCGACATCGAGCGCGAGGTCAACCTCGGCCAGCCGATTCACTCCAAGGGCGTGATGATCCTCACCGGTTACCTCGGTAGCCGTTATGCCCAGGAATTCCCGCTGGCGATCTCGGCGAGCATTGCGCTGGAGCAGTCCTACGGCTACGTGGACGGTGACAGTGCGTCGCTGGGCGAGGCGTGCACCTTGATCTCGGCCCTGTCGAAGACGCCGCTCAAGCAGTGCTTTGCCATCACCGGTTCGATCAACCAGTTTGGTGAAGTGCAGGCGGTGGGCGGGGTCAACGAGAAGATCGAAGGTTTCTTCCGCCTGTGCGAAGCGCGCGGTTTGACCGGCGAGCAGGGGGCGATCATTCCCCAGGCCAACGTGGCCACGCTGATGCTCGATGAGAAGGTGTTGCAGGCGGTACGCGCCGGGCAATTCCATATCTATGCGGTGCGCCAGGCGGATGAAGCCTTGAGTCTGCTGGTGGGCGAGCCGGCCGGTGCGCCGGATGCGGAAGGGCAGTTCCCGGAAGGCTCGGTCAATGCGCGGGTGGTTGAGCGTTTGCGGGTGATTGCGGAGATGATCAGTGAGGAAGACCTGAAGGAAGCGGAGAAGGAGTTGGCGCAGGAGGCGCTGGCGGAAGCCAAGCCCACCTGAGGCTCGGTCCCCTGTGGGAGCTGGCTTGCCTGCGATAGCGGTGTGTCAGTCAACAGAGATGGTGGCTGTGAGTCCGTCATCGCAGGCAAGCCAGCTCCCACATAACCCAGCTCCCACATGGGTACAGCAGCGCCTTCGGGGGCTGTCATGAAATTGACTCGGGTTCGGGACCAACGCCCGTTGGTCCCTACAACCTTGGTTTCTCGCGGTTTTCTTCTATTCTCTGCTCAAGGGATCTCCACAGGAGTCGCAGGATAGAAACAGCCTCGCCGAGCGTTGAGGCTGAACACCGATCTACCGAGGGTCGCCGCCATGCCGCGCAGCCTTTGCCTTACCCGCCAGTGCCTGGGCCTGGTTACCCGTATCGAATGTTCCATTCGCCCTCTTGCCGGGGATAACGGGCTGTGGACCTTGTTGTTTGCCGCCGGAATGACCGGTGAACAGCCGTCCACCATCAAGTCACAAGGCCCGTTTCATGGGCCGGTCGTGGCAGAAACCATGCTTGAATCAATCGTCGACAGCCTCACCCTGCATGGCTATGAGCAGGCCGGCGATCCGCAGATCTGGAGCCTGCACATGCAGGCCCATTTGCGACAGCTCAATGGCGACACCCATCACTGAGCGCTATTTGCTCTCGGGCTTGTCCAACTTGACCTCGAAACCGTATTGCACGGTGCTCAGGTCGGTGCGCTGGTAGCTTTCCAGGGCGGTTGGCTGGCCGTAGAAATAATGCACGTCAAACATCGCCGTGCCGTATTCCTCGGCGCGGTGGCTGACGCCGAGGATTTCCTTGAGGTAATGGCCGCTGGCGTCCTTGGCATAGAAGCGCCAGCTGTCGGCGGGGAATTCTTTCTGATCAACAATCAGCGCGTTGTCCTTGAGCGACAGGCCTTTGGGCAGCTTGCTGGTATCAATCGTGGCTTTCTCGATGGTGGCCAGAAACAGCGGGATCGAACCCACCACATACGCCGGGTTTTCCGGGAACAGGTTGAGGTCGTAGGTGAGGGTGCCGCGCACCGGATTGAGCTCGAAGGCTTCGCTCGGCAGCTCGATAGGCTCGCCGCGTTCGCCCTTGTCGTCGGCGGTGAAAAAGGTGATCGGTGATTCACTGCTGTTGCGTTCGGCACCGACCAGGTCGTCATTGAAGGTGAACGGGTGGTCGAAGACGATATGCGCGGCGCTGGCGTCTTCGGTGGACTGGCTGATGGTGACGCTGTTTTTCAGCTGGTCTTCGGTCAGGGTCGCGTCTTTCAGCCAGCTCGCGGCACCGTCGTCATACACCGTGACGGGCATCGGCAAGGCTTGCACGGTTTTTTGCAGGCTGTTCTTGTCGAAGCGCAGTACCGGCAGGTCGAGGTCTTTGCGGGTGAGCGTGGCCTTGGAAAAATCCAGCACGCTGATCTGCAGGTTGTCGATCACGCCATTGAAGTAGACCTTGGCGTAATGGCTGCTCTGCTTGTGTTCGAAGTCTTTCTGTTGGTCGACGAGTTTTTTCTCGAAGGCCTCGGACCAGGCCGTCTGTTTTTGCATCTCGGCCAATTGTTTCTCGTAGAACGCCACCTGCGCGGCGCTTTCGTTGATCGAGCCCGAGCGTGTGAGAAATTGCCCGGTGCTGTCCCGCGCCTCGACCAGCAGCGGGTTGGGCGACTCGTCACCGACCTCCGGGGCCAGCGGTGCGCTGTTGCTCATCTCGATCTCGGCGTAGTTCTTTTCCAGCAACAGCAGCTTGAGGGTGACCGTGCCTTCGGTACGTGTGCGCCCGACGTCCTGTTTGCCCAGGTCAAAGCTCAGGACTTTGCCCGGCGCGATCACTTCCACCGTGCCTTTGAGGCTGACGGGCTGCGGCTGGCTCTTGTTTTCGGTCTCGATGCCGTCGATGAACGGGTAGGTCACCGTCAAATCATCGGGGTTGGTCAGGTTGGAACTGCTGGGGCTCAACTGGATGCCGGGGTCGGTTTCCGACCATTCCGGCTGGAAGGGAATGACTTTGTTGTTGCTCAACGTTACCGACTGCCACTCTAGCCCATGGGGGAACGGGAACTGGTCCGGGCTGTTGAAACTGAATGGGAAGACCGGCTGCAAGTCCGTCAGGTAGTCGGAATGGGAGGCTTTGCGCAGTACGAAAAGGCCGTTGATATAGGTGTCCACCAGCGCCTGGGGCGTAGGGTAGTGGCTGAGCAGGGCGAGGGAGTTCTCACCGTATTCCGCTTCGATGGGTTTGTCGGCGAGCTTGACCCGCGCCCGTTCCAGCAACAGCAGCGAACCGCCAAGGTCGGCGATGGCGTCGCGCAGCTTGGGGTCCTGGATGCTGTCCAGGGAGTGTTCGAACTTAGCGGTTTTCTCTTCGAGGGTGGCTTGCTTCTGCTCATCTTTGGGGGAGCAGCCGCTGGCCATCAGCAACACTGCACACAGGCCGAAGCTGGCCAAAGGCGTTCGCACATCCATCATCTGAGTTTTCCTGTCCGACGTCATCGAGCCGATTTAATGGCCTCGACACTAGCAGAAAAATTCTCTTACAGATGCGCCCAGGTCAGTTTTCTCGCGGTTACAGGTGTCTGGTAGCGGCTGGTATACTCGCCGCCATTTCTAGCCCCGCTGTGTGAGATCCCATGGAACGCTTTATCGAAAACACTATGTACGCCTCACGCTGGCTGCTGGCGCCGATCTACCTGGGGCTGTCCCTGGGCTTGCTGATCCTGGCGTTGAAGTTCTTTCAGGAAATCATCCACGTCCTGCCCAACGTGTTCACCATGTTGGAAGCCGACGTCATCCTGCTGCTGCTGTCGTTGATCGACATGGCGCTGGTGGGTGGTTTGCTGGTGATGGTGATGATTTCCGGCTACGAGAACTTTGTCTCGCAGCTGGATATCGATGACAACAAGGAAAAGCTCAACTGGCTGGGCACCATGGACTCTTCCTCGCTGAAGATGAAAGTGGCGGCGTCCATCGTGGCGATTTCGTCGATCCACCTGCTGCGCATCTTCATGGACGCCAAGAACGTCGATCCACAGCACCTGATGTGGTACGTGATCATTCACATGACCTTCGTCGTCTCGGCGTTTGCCATGGGTTACCTGGACAAACTGACCAAGCACTGATGCACCGCGCCGGCCTTATTGCTCGATGAAGTAGTAAGGTTGGCGGCCGATCGCCATCTCCTTGATCACCTTCACCGGCTCTTCCAGCCCTTTGGTGTGATCCGTCAACGCAACGTTGCCGGGTTTGGCCGTCAGGAATGCGCGCAACTCGGCCTCGGTTTGCAGGAGCGGCACGTAGCCCTGCATATAGAACACCCCGGCCCCGGCAATCCGCTCGTTTGGCTGGAACATCGCCACTTCCCGACCTTCTGCTTGCAGCGCCTGAAGCTCGCTGATCACCGGCACGAACGACTCGTGCTTGTCGGCTTTGGGCGCAAACCAGAAGGCCGTGGTCAGGTAACTGGCAAACAGTGCGGCAAATACGCCGCCGATGATCTGCCGGTGGTAGCGGTACACGCCGGGCTTGCGCTCCTTCAAGCGTTCCAGCAGTACGCGAGCATATTCCGCCGCCAGCACAGCGGCGGCCGGCGTGAGCGACATCAAGTACACGGTGCGTTTGCTGGACGCCAGCGTCAGCAGGGTGAACTGCGCCACCAGCCAGATGCAGAAAAATAGCTGATAGCGATTGCGCACCAGGCTCTTACGGAAATGCCACAGGCCCAGGTACACCAGGATATTCCACGGCAGGAACGCCTCGGGCAGTTTGGCGATGTAGTAGTAGAACGGTTCGTAGTGCCCAGCCTCGACAAACGAGCCACTGAAGCGCCCGACGCTATTGGTCCACAACACTTCGCCGACCGCCTGCATGCCGCCGCGCTGGAACAGGAACGCCAGCCAGATCATCAGCGGCACCAAGGCCAGCAGGGTGAACAGCCCAGGCTTGAGCCAGTCGCCGATGCGCAGGCGCTTGTCCTGCACGCTAGTCACGGCCAGGTACACAAAAATCACAATGCCCGGCATCGCCAGGCCCAGCACGCCTTTGCTCAGGGTGGCGATCACCATGCCCGCGGTAAACAGCGCCCATGCGCCCGCCTTGGAACCCGCGTTTTCGGGGCGCATCGCTTGGTAGAACGCCAGCAATGCGGTGGTCACGCCGAGGCTGAGCAGCGAGTCTTCACCCACGCCGCGCACGTTGCTCCAATAACTGGCCATGGTCGCGAGGATCAGCGCCGCGCTAAACGCCAAGGTCTGCGGCCGGCCGAACTTGCGCAACATCCCGTAGAACAGCATCACGCTGAACAACCCGGCGAACGCCGAGGCCAGGCGCACCGCCCAAGTGGTGCCGCCAAACAGGCGAATCGCCCCGGCGTCGAGCCACAGGCTCAGGGGCGGTTTTTCCAGGAACGGCTCGCGAAACAACTGCGGCACCACCCAGTTGTTGTCCAGGTGCATGGCCATCGCAATCCCGGCGACCCGGGCTTCGGTGGAACCTTGCAGCTCATGGCTGCCAAGGGCGAAGAAAAACAACAGGGCAACAAGCAGGAGCAGCAGAGGAACAGGACGCGTCATGGATTCTGGCTACCAAGGCGGGGGAGCGCTCGGGGGGAGCGGTCATTGCAATGGGCTAGTATCGGTTGGCGATTCTGAATATTTCGTGAACGGATGGATAAATAGTGAGGGGGTCAGCCCCTGCGCCGATCTGGCCGCAGGAGGGTCATATGGGCACAGCGCCTATCACCACAAACCCCAGAGGCCCGCTACGTTTCTCCACCCGCACCCAACCCTGATAAGCACCGCTGCCGGCTTCGCAGATTTTGATCTGTTTGTTCACTTCCGTATCGAACACGTGGATGCCTGTGCAACTACGGTGGCCTCTACCCGCGTATTCGTACGCGGTGTCGTAGCTGCTGAACGTTCTGCTTGTAAGAAAAATGACTGCTGCTAGCAGTGAGACCATGACTACGGCACTCGCGACGAAGGCGCCGAGAAAAACTTTCAACCGCTCCAGCGCTTTTTTGCGCAGCCATTCGCCCTTCCTGGTGTGCCACAGGTGCAATAGCCATGCGATTGCCAGCACTGGCGATGAGATCAGACAGATTTTTTCGGCCATCGGTTTGAAGTGTACAGAGGGCCAGACTATGAGTACCCAGCCCAGCAGCAGCGCCGTGACCAGCACGAAGCCAATGACGACCGGTATCAGGTAGGTGTAGGAATTTCTATTCAATGCAACGTTCGTCCTTGTAGGCAAAGCTTGCTGCCGTTGTCTTTTGGCGGCTGGGGCAGTGGGTCCATTGCGGCGGCCTATTCTGCGGCTTGATCGCGGACAATTGCCATCCCCGGGCCTTTAAGCTAGATTGCGATTCATTCTCAAATGCGCGCAATTACCATGTCGGCCACCCTCCCTCCCCACGAAGCGCCCCAGTCGATTGCCCGTCTGTACAGTGACCACCACGGTTGGCTGGTGCGTTGGCTGCGGGCACGGCTGGGGTGTTCTCATCAGGCGGCAGACATGGCCCAGGACACCTTCGTACGCCTGCTGCTCAGCGAGCGCAAAGGGCCACCTGCAACGCGCCTGCAACAACCGCGTCCCTATCTGGCTACCGTTGCGCGACGGGTGATGATCGACAGTTTTCGTCGCCATGGGTTGGAGCAGGCTTACCTGCAAGCGCTGGCCCAGCAACCTGAAAGCTACGCGTTGTCGCCGGAAGACAAGCTGTTGATGCTCGAAGCGCTGCACGCGGTGGATGCGATGCTCGATGGCCTGGGGCGCAAGGTGAAGCAGGCGTTCCTGCTCTCGCAACTGCAAGGTCAGGGTTACAAGGAGATCGCCGCGACCCTGGGGGTTTCGGTCAGCTCCGTGACGCAATACGTGGCCAAGGCTTCGGAGCATTGCCTGCTGTTTGTGCTGGAGTCGGAGTTGTGACCCTCGACGACAAACGCCAGGCCCTGCGCGCCGCTGCACAATGGTTGGCCCGGCGAGCAGGGGCGCCGGACGACGTGGCGCTGGAGCAGGCGTTTCGCCAATGGCACCTGGACAGCCCGACCCATCGCTGGGCCTGGCAGCGTGTGGAAAACCTGCAAACCCAACTGGGCCAACTGCCCGGCGCCGTGGCGTATCAAACGCTCGATCACGGTCCAAGCGCCGGCCCGACGCTCAACCGCCGTACGCTGCTCAAAGGCCTGATAATGGTTGGCGGGGTTGGTGGCCTTGGCTGGTCCGGCTACCGGCAGGCCCCGTTGTGGTTGGCCGACCTGCGCACGAACGTGGGCGAGCGGCGCAGCGTGCAATTGGCCGACGGTACTCGCCTGGTCCTCAACACCGCGACGGCCGTGGATATCGAATTCACCGGCCAATTGCGCCTGATCACCCTGCGCGTCGGCGAGATCCAGGTGCAAACCGGCCAAGATCCGCGACCCTTTGTGGTGCGCAGCGCCCAAGGCGATATGCAAGCACTGGGCACACGGTTCGATGTACGGCAGAACGACGGCAGCACCACCTTGAGCGTGTCGGAGCATGCGGTGCAGATCCGCCTGGGCGATGGCCGCACACAGTTGGTCAACAGTGGGCAGGCCATCACCTTCCATCATGGCGATTTTGGCCCGTTGCACGCGGCGTCGCCGGGAAGCGAGGAGTGGGTGCAGGGCCGCCTGCTGGTCGACGCCTGGCCGTTGCGGCAGGTGTTGGCTGAACTGAGTCGGTATCGCGTCGGCTATCTGGGCTGTGCCGATGACGTGAGCCACCTGCTGCTGTCCGGTGCGTTCCCCCTGGACGATCTGGATGCCGCACTGGCTGCCGTCTCGCGCGCGCTGCCGGTGGCGGTAGTGCGCCGCACCCGTTACTGGACGCGGGTGGTCAAAAAAGCCTGAGCGCAAAAATAAATGCGCGACCTCTGTAGAAAACCGAATCCCCGCTCGACCTACTCCTGAACTTATAAAACTCTGCCCATTACGTCAGGAGCCCCCATGTACCTCCAGCAAACAGAGGACGTTTGTCTTCGCACCCATCGGCCACGCAAATCCACACTGGCCACGACGATTCTGTCGGCCGGCCTGGCCTTGCAGTGCATCGCCCTGGCGCCCCTGGCGAATGCTGCCGAGCAGGCTCAAGCCAGCGCCGAGCAGAAGGCTTTTCGCATCGCGGCCGGTCCTTTGGGCACAGCGCTGACGCGGTTTTCGGGGGATGCTGGCGTCGTGGTGTCGTTTGACGCGAACCTTACCGCCGGGCGCAATACGGCGGGGTTGAATGGGGTATACAGCGTCGAGCAGGGTTTCGCGCTGTTGCTGCAGGGCAGTGGTCTGCTGGCGCAGAAAGTCGATGAGCGCACCTACCTGGTGTCTGCGGCGCAACAGGGCGACGCCATCAGCCTCGGCCCGGTCAGCATTCGCGGCCAGGAGCTGGCGCAAACCACCGAGGGCAGCGGTTCCTATACGACCGGCTCGACGAATTCCGCGACCAAGATGAACCTGAGCCTGAAAGAGACGCCGCAGTCGGTGTCGGTGATTACCCGCCAGACCATGGATGACTTCAACCTGGCGTCCATCGATGACGTCATGCGCCACACGCCCGGCGTCACGGTCGCGACCTTCGACAGCGAGCGCACCAACTACTACGCCCGTGGTTTTGCCATCCAGAGCTTTCAATACGACGGCATTCCCACCACCCGCAACGACGGTTACTCCGCTGGGCAAACCCTGAGCGACATGGCGATCTACGACCGCGTCGAAGTCCTCAAGGGCGCCCCGGGCCTGATGACCGGCGCCGGTGGCCCAGGCGGCACGATCAACCTGATCCGCAAGAAACCCACTGCGCAATTCCAGGGGCATGTCGATCTGGGCGCGGGCTCGTGGGACAACTACCGCTCGGAACTCGACCTCAGCGGCCCGCTGACCGACAGCGGCAACGTGCGCGGACGGGCGGTGATGGTGTATCAGGACAAGCATTCGTTCATGGACCATTACGAACGTAAGACCAACGTTTACTACGGCACGCTGGAATTCGACCTGTCACCGGACACCTTGCTGACGGTCGGCGCCGACTACCAGAACAACGACCCCAAAGGCTCCAGCTGGACCGGCAGCCGCTCGTTGTTTGACACGGCGGGCAATGAAATCAGCTTCCCGCGCTCCTATAACAACGGCCCTAAATGGAGCGGCTGGCAACAATACAGTCGCTCCGTGTTCGCCACGCTGGAACACAACCTCGACAACGGCTGGGTCGCCAAGGCCAACTACACCAATCAGCTCAACGGCTACAACGCACCACTGGGTTACGCATCGCCCAACAGCACCACCACCGCATCGGTGTACGCCGCCAAATACACCGGCCGGACCATCAGCAACAACCTCGACATGTATCTCTCCGGACCCTTCAGCCTGGCGGGCCGCGAGCATCAGTTGGTGGTTGGCACCTCGACTTCTCGCTCGCACTGGAAAGACAAGGACTACTACAACGGTAGCCACGGCAACTACGACCTGTACGGCTGGGACGGCGACGATAACGAGCCGGACTGGGGTTCGCCGAGCATGACCAAGGATGACGTCACCCGGCAAAACGCCGTGTATTTCTCCACCCGCCTGAGCCTCACCGACGACCTGTCCCTGCTGCTCGGCTCGCGCCTGACCGACTACCGCCTCACCGGCACCAACGACTCAACGGAGACCGGCAAAGTCATCCCTTATGTTGGGGTGGTCTACGACATCAACGACAACGTTTCGGCCTACGCCAGCTACACCGAAATCTTCATGCCGCAAATGCTACGCCCCGACCGCAACAACAAAATGGTCGAGCCCGACGAAGGCAAAAACTACGAAGTGGGCCTCAAGGGCGAATTCTTCGGCGGCCGCCTGAACACCAGCCTTGCCTACTTTGAAGTGCACGAAGAAAACCGTGCCGAAGAAGACACCGAATACAACAACAACCCCACCAACCTGCCACTGGATTGGGCCTACGTCGGTATCAAGGCCAAGACCAAGGGCTACGAAGCCGAAATCTCCGGCGAGCTCGCCCCCGGCTGGCAACTGCAAGCGGGCTACACCCATAAGATCAGCCGTGACGACAGCGGCAAAAAGATCTCCACCTGGGAGCCTGAAGACCAACTCAACTTCTACACCAGCTACAAACTCACCGGCAGCCTCGACAAACTCACCCTCGGCGGCGGCGCCCGCTGGCAAGGTAAGGGCTGGCAGGATGCCTACAACTACGGGAAGGGGGTTAATCAAGTGTTCTCTCAAGATCCGTACTGGCTGGTTGACCTGATGGCGAGGTACCAGATCAGTAAAAGTCTTTCGGCGTCGGTGAATGTGAATAATGTGTTGGATAAGAAGTACTTCACCAATATTGGGTTTTATAGGTCTTCGTACTACGGCGATCCGCGGAATGTGATGGTTTCGATGCGTTGGGGTTTTTGAGGTGGGATGGGGAAAGGCCGAGGCGCTGTGAGGTGGCTTGGCTTTTTGTGACTGGGTTCTTTGGGCGGCTATCCGCTCAGCAGCAGCTGAGCTTCCGGTTCCGTAAGCAAGGCTTCGTCAATGCGGTTCGCATGTTTGTGCGTGGTGGGTGTTGGTGAAGGCGTGCCAGGGAGTCTGGGGGGGATTGCGGGCACAAAAAAAGACGTCCGTGGACGTCTTTAGATGAGGTGGGGGAAGCTGAAAAGCTTTCTCATCTTATTAATTTATATAAAGAATAATAATCTTAAATTTTTGCTGGAATACCAATTGGAATACCGCTCTACCGGGCGATACTCACCACGATCGGTGGTATGAGTTCACCAGAGCGGAGCTGACGTTAAGTAAGGATGTAGATCTTAAGTCTCTTGTAAGAAACCTCCTCATTTTTGGTAGGCTTTTGCCATCAGTCTAGAGGAAGTGGAATGCCCGCAGTCATCGTTGAAAACGACACATCGCACTGGCAAGACGAAACCGGTGCTGTCTATCACTTCCCCAAGCGGTACCAAGCCTGGCTTGCTGAAGGAACCGAAGTGATCTATTACAAAGGACGCATCAAGGACAAAACCTTTGCTTCTGTCCGCCTCAGCGCCGATCCGCATTATTTTGGTATGGCACGCATCGGCGAGGTCTACGCAGACCGGAGGAGTGATAAGGGTGACCTTTTTGCTTTGATCGAAAACTTCACTCCGTTTGAAGGCGCTATCCCCTCGAAAATTAACGGAGTGTACCTAGAGACGATCCCCGCTACTCGAGTGAACAACTATTGGCGTGACGGGGTTCGGTCCATTTCCCAACTGGATTACGATGCAATCCTAAGTCATGCGAAGCTCCTGTCTTCCCAGGCTGACCACGTCGCACCAAATTTCGAAGGCGATCCATTGACCTTTGAATCGGCCAATGAAGGCAGCAAATCAAGTTACTTTGGAACCCGCTACGAGCGCCGGAAAGATCTGAGGGTGAAGGCCATTGCTATCCACGGCCTTGACTGCAAGGCATGTGGCTTTGATTTCGAACAGGCGTACGGCGAGCACGCGAAGGGGTTCATTCACGTACACCATATAGTGCCGATTTCGGACTTTGGTGGTGAGAAAGCCGTGAATCCTGAGACTGACCTCGTTACGTTGTGCGCGAACTGTCACGCGGCGGTCCATCGCAAGCGGCATATGACTCTGAGCGTTGATGAGCTGAAAGGAATGTTGCGCGGGCGATGGGTAATCGAGCCTTAGTTTTCTACTGGGTTCAACCTACGTTTTTTGTGAGGCTGAATCCTGGATAGTGACATCCTGCCGGCCGGCCCATTAGCCGTTACTGTGCCTGGCAAGTCGGCTCTCAAAGTATTGCGCGGTCTCCTGATCAGTACAGTATAGGTAGCAGCCTTTCATCCCACGAGTCATCAATGTTCGATACGTGTTTTTGATGATCAGGTCTGTATCTTGTTGCGCCAGAGCAGGTTGCTCCTTCATCAACTTCTTCCAGCCACGAATCGATTTGTCATTCTTATCTCGCTCATGCGGCGACGTTACCACCTGCCCATCACGCACGACTAGATCTGGTCCGATGATCACTCCAATATAATCAACTTCCAGCCCTTGGCAGGTGTGGATACAACCGACCTGTTCAATGGAATTCTCAGCGATGATCCACAAGCTGCCATCCTGATCCAGATTCCATTGGCGTGCGTAGTCATTGCCGATAACGATGTCAGTGGCCTTGGCGTCTTTCTTGCTGAGCCAAGGCCAGCAATAGCCCGCGACCACACGAGCCTTGTTTCCATGGTTTTTCTCGTCAATGGCGTCATGCAGCGCCTGAGGTGAGTCGAATACCTTGAACTCGTACTCCGAGGTGTTGAGCGTCGGATTTGCTGTCGAGCGAATGCCAAGCACGTCATCCAGCCATGCCATGTAACCGTCAGAACCACTGCAGCGAAACTGTGAAGACAGCACATATTCCTCGACCACAGCCCCCTTGGCTTTGGCAAAGGCGCGTATCGCCTGCTTGCTGCCTATGTCGCTCAGGGTCACACGTTGGTCTTCATCGATGAAGAAAATTGAGCATTTCGCTGATTCAATCAGCTCCTTGATCTGGTTTTCGCCAAGGTTCCCATAAAGCCCGCTTTTCTCATTCAACCGGTGGGCTTCGTCCACGATAAGCGCATCGAATGTGTTGGGCTCAGTGTCGATGAACGCTCCAGAGCCTGAAAAGAAATTCGAGAAATGGCTGCGTTTGATGGTGCCAACCAATTTGCTTTCGTAGACCTTGCGTGGGGCGGCATTCTTCGAGACATATTTGCTTAACAACCTCAATTCTGTGAGCCTCACCAGTAAATTGATAGCCAGAACAGTTTTTCCGGTGCCCGGGCCCCCCTCAATGATCAGCACCTTTGGTGCCTGTTCCGAGGCTTCACTTGCTGCCGCAAGCGCTGATTCAAAAATTGCTTTTTGATCGTCAATCAATACGAACTCTGGCTTGCCTGTCATCAGCCCTTCGAGGGCCTCGGCTAGCGCTTTGGACGGACGGATTTTCCCATCGGACAGTTCGTAGAGAACCTCTTTGTTGTCGCCGTGAGCAATATGCTTCTTCAGGAAGCTTCTGAGTTTGGTAAGCTCCTCCGGCCCTTTCAGGAACAGTGGAGCTTTGCTGATGTGGGGCTCGTAGTGAGCTGAGTCGATGATGCCGTCGCTGACGTAGTTATGAAGGTAGGCACACGGACGGATCTCGATGCTTTTGTCATACACAGCCTCGTTGAAACCCTCCAGCAGCACGGCGTATGACCATACTTGATAGGACGGGTGAATGGTCTCAACGAGGCCACCACCCAATGCCGTTTTGACGATGGCATCCTTGGTCGTGGCGCTGGCCTTGCTCCATTGCTTTAATTCGATCAAGACGGCTTTTTTTGCCTGATTTTCGTCGCGACCGGTGAGCAGAAAATCGATGCGCTTCGACGACTGCGGAATGTGCAGCTCAATGGCCAGGCCCGCGTCGCTCGGCAGGCCTTCATCCCTAAGGACCTTGGCCATATACGTTAGAGATCCTTGCCACGACCTGATTTCCGACCTGCCAACGGTCTTGCCGGTGGCTTCCTTGAAATGCCTGAGGATCACCTCCTCAATGTCATCGTTATCGTTGTCTTTAAGAAATTGCTGTTTGGTCGCAGCGTAGACGATCACGGGCTGTCCTTAGATTCGAGTTGTTCAGAGTCGGTCGTACTTTTTGCTGCTGCTTTTGGCTTTATCCACTGGGTACTTCTGGCCGTTCGAGGCGAGTTTCCGTGTCACCGCTTCGTTGAGATCAACGCCGAGTACGCTGCTCAGGCGAACTAGGTACATCAGTACGTCCGCCAATTCGTCTTTTACGGCTATGCCGATTTCGGGATCTTTAGCTACGGAGAGCGAATCGGCATCGCTCATCCATTGGAAGATCTCGCACAGCTCCCCTACCTCGCCAGCGAGCGCCAAAATGAGATTTTTTGGGGAGTGGAACTGCTGCCAGTCGCGATCATCTGCGAAACGCTGAAGGGATGCGGCAAGCTTCACTACGTCAACCAGTGGAGCGGATGAGCTGTCTGAGTCACTCACGGGGCTATCTCTTGGGTATCAGTGGGAGCAAAAAATGTGTAGGAAAACCGGCCTTGGATTGTAGGGGGTTTTGTTGTTTGCGCGGTTTTTTTTGTGTTTTTCTCTCATAGTCTGTGTGCTGACTGAATTGCTTGCCAGCGTTCGCTATATCCTTTGAGCGTGGCAAAGTGGGCCGGCTACAAACAGGTCTTCCAATGCTTGTCGGCGGGCGTAGCTCAGTTGGACGCGGCGACCCTCATGCCCACCGACCAGCCACCCTGTTCGTTTTTTTGCAGATAGAGCCGCAGCACTTTTCAGAGGGAGCTGACGCTGTCCCATTGGTGTTCGGTCGGCAGGACGCCGGGGGAGGTGTTGATGAAAAGCTGCTGAGACGCGCCAATGTCGGCATTCATCCACAGCGATTTTCAGCAATATTCGGTACTCCAGATACAGCGAAGCCCGCACTGGGCGGGCTTCGCTGGTGTTTCAATTGGTGGGCCGGGGTAATCTGAACGGGCTCTGTAACTTGTTGATTTAAAGATAAAATATCGGTTTTGTTTTTTGGTTGGAATGCCATTTGGAATGCCAATGAGATTTGCTTGGTACCTTATGGCTGCGTGATGGAGTCGGTTAGATCAGTCTTGCTTCAATCAGTGTGTGCATTTTAAGAGCATCGCTGATGGCTTTCTCGATTTCTCTAGTCTTTTTCTTCACCTCAGATTGCAGTGTCGCCTGGTCTCCTTCGAAGCCTGGATCAGCCTGCTCCAAGGTGAGCTCCCACATTGACAGAATCGTGGCCAGTCGTTCGATCTGTCTCACTGCTTCGCGGTGCTGAGCCTTCCAGCGATCATCAAGCTGCTTCACTCGTTTGCGTTCAAAATCCAAGGCGTCGCGAAGCAACTGCTCTCGTTCATGGTGTTCCTCAAGCAATTTCCCCGCGCCATTGAGGAGATCGGCGACTAAGGCAGTCTCCGTGATTTTCAGTTTTTTTGCGCTAATGCTGATGGCCTTTTTGGTATCAGTCGGGAGTGTGAACGAGTAGGGCTTCCTTTTATTACCTGCGTTCAATGATCGATGTCGATGCTGCCGAAGGGCGTTCCTTAGGCGAGTCACGAACTCTAGGCCGGCGCGAGTTTCCTGCAGGTACGCAATCGCGTCAGCAACCATTCCATAGCTAAGTTCCTTTCCCCGAGTTGCGTATTTGAGGCTGGTTTGTATTCCTTCGTCGGAGGTTTGCTGCATGTAGCGATAGGCCCACTCCCACTCACCTCCCTCCTTTCGCAACCATCGGGGTCTACCTGCTTTCCCGGTCATCGCCCTTCCTTCCGCTAATTTTCGTCGATTAATTCTAGGGCTAAATCTCTCCTGTCGCCATCGTTTGTAAATGCGTTACTCGTAACGTTATGCGGTAACTCTAATCAGATTTATTCAGGGTGTATAATCTGTAATTTAAATCTGGATTATCAAAGTATGACCCTGCGTATTCAGCCCCTCCTACAGAAGCTGACTGATTGTGGACCTGAGGCGCGATTCATATTGGAAGCCATTGCAAGGGGCGGCTCGTATGGTGGTAGTGCTGGCGAGTGCTTCCGAGGCAAGCTGCTTGCGAAACAGCTCCACATGGTGGAAGGAATAGTCACTGCTGCCTTGGGGGAACTCGTGGCGGTTGGTGTGGTGGAACGTTTGGAGTCGGCCCTTGCCGGAAAAGGTCGGCCAAAGATCAGTTATCAAGTTGCTCCGCAGTCGCTGGCCACTCTTGAGGGTCAACAATGTTCACATGCCTCTCACCCGGAACATCTGAAGCGGCTTTTTTCTGGAGCTGATATCCCGGCAGAGATATTGGGGGCGCAGCCGAAGCCCCAAAGGGAGAGGTCGACAGTTACCAAACTTGGAAAACCTGCGCCTCCGGGGGCTCGTAGCAGGTTGAGTATCTGTAATCGATTGCTGCTGGGGGCATTGCTCGCAAATGCCGATCAATTTGGTGTTGTGACAGGACTCAGCAACTTAGACCTGAGACGAATGACAGGACTCGCCTCCGAGAGTTTGAGTCATCGGCTCCAGCGTCTTAGGGGAGTGGGCTTGATTCGCAGCTACGTACCCGGAGTGACAAGTTCGGTTTTTCGTACCAAGAAGGTCAACAGCTCGTATTTCCTCAACCTAAATCATCCAGGCTATGGCTTGAGTGGCGAAGGTGCGGTTCTGGTGCACTGGCTGCCGCAGTCCAAAGTTCGGAACGATGCTTTCGGTGTGTTGTTACGGGACATTCATGGTTTTCGCCGTCCACCCGCGTTGAACCGCGCAGAGACACCCAAGGCGGCTCTTCACTTTCTAGCTCGTGAACGGCGATCTGTTTTGGAAGTTTTGCGGCTCATGCTCTATCGATGCGCCTCCGAATTGCTCTCGCGCTACTGGTTTGAGCTCGGTTGTGAAGGTTCGGTCGATCCTGGCTGGCTTAGGGAGCGGATTGAGGCAGACCTGCAAAAGCCACCCGGTTTGGGAAAGGGAGATGTCGAGTCTGATTGGGCGTGGAAGGTTGTCATCGACCATTTTTGCAAACTGGTTTCTGGGATTGCGCAGACGTACAGAGCGAGGTTTGGTGCGGCGAATTGGATCGGGTTCGACTTGGCGGATCTCAGTATCCTGCCAGTGTTGGAGGGCGAAGGTGACGAAATCATGGTGCTGCGCTTGCAGCCACGACCGGTGGAGATTTCCACATGCACAATTCTGAGGGAGTCTCAACGTGGTGAGTTGGCCATCGAGAGCTGGGGGGAAGAGTCGGAAATGCCGCTGGACTATCGCTTCGTTTGCGGGTTGTTGACGCCGCCAGCGCGACGGTTACTGAAAAGGTAAGTCATTTTTTACCGCACCTGCAGATCCTCTGAACGAATACGAGGAGCCCCGTTCATGAGGATCATTCGCCTGAAAGAAGTCATCGACTCGACTGGCCTAGCACGGTCGACCATATACAAGTACATCGGGGAAGGCACCTTCCCAAAACCGGTATCACTGGGCGACCGCTGCGTCGGCTGGGTCGACAGCGAGGTGCACGATTGGATCTTGGCAAGGATCGAGGAGCGTGATCTTGCAGAGGGCATTGCAGTACGGTCCACCGGTCACCTGAGTATGGCCAGCTAGAACTGACCATAAGCGCCATGACCGGCTACGGTTGGTCATGGCGCTTATGCCGCTTGGGTAATGCAATTTTCTCAGCTAACTCTTCCATGAAGCGGTTTGGAAAATTTCCCGGTAGGCACGGCAATGTTGCTCCCCGTTGCACGGCCTGGCCGAAATGATCGGCAATGAGCTGGTTGCATCTATTGATATAGTTATTAACTATCAATCAATAGTAACTCAATAGCTAAACGCATTCAGCCTGATCAGCACCCACTGCGTCGATAGGGATGGGCATCAGTAATTTAGAACTACCACGGGACCTGCTATGCCAATAACCAAGCAGGTACCCAACCATGACCAATCGCAAGACCTACACCTACCTTTCCCAATCTGACATTACCCTTCAGATCGAGCGACTCGTCCAGGCCATCGAAGATTCCGATTCACCGGCATACCGAATCAAGCAAGCCCGCACAGGTTACGAGCGTGTCGAAGAGACCAAGCTCTCTCGGTACTTCACACATATCAAGCAGATGTACGACCTGTTCGATGATCGAGTGCCCTACGACTACAGCGAACACCTACAAGCGTTTTTGGAAGCCTGCCAGGACATTGGGCTTGAGCGTAACCCTGATGGCCCTGCCTGTCTGAATGAGCGGGGTACGGCCTGGCTCGATCATCACCGCAGCATGAACGTCCTGGTTGCCCGGATCCGTCAGTTGACCTGTGAACGATGGTATCTCCGTAGGAAAGATGATCTCCGTCACCAAGCTATAAAGCAGGGGATCCAAGCCTGCGACTACGTCGATGCCTTATGGGAACTCTATTCGCGCATCACCATCGTCAGGGTAGATTTCCACTACCGTTCCGAGGCGCACGCCAGGCTGCGAGTGGAACATGTGTTTGAGGACATGAAACAACTGATTGCCCAGCATAGGCGCAATCCAATCTTCGACCACCTAATCGGTCATATGTACTCGGTGGAGCAAGGGGATCGGAATGATGGTGGGGGCTACCACATTCATGCTGCCTACTTCTTCAATGGTAACGAGGTGCGTGGAGATGTCTTCAAGGCCATTAAGCTCGGCGAGTTGTGGGAAGACATCACGCATGGGCAGGGCTACATGTACAGCTGCAACCACGATAAGGATCAGTACGGTGACGAGTGTGGTATCGGTCGCATCGAGAGGAGTGATCGAGCGATTCGGCGCCATGTCCACAAGGTGGTGAAGTATCTCGTCAAAGATGCTCAGCACCTGCGCTTGAGGCCTGAGGGCGCTCGATGCCTGCGGACTGGTCAGAAACGTCCTCGTCGAGGGTGGCGGGCAGCGTAATCGTGCAGGTGCAGGGTTCAAGCTGAGCCAGAATCCAGGGGGCTTGATGTGCATGCCTCCCCTGGAACAGTGGCTCAATCGTCTCAGTGGCAGTGGGTTGGCAGTGAGCCGATGTGACGTCAATGTGTGGGTCTAGTGATTGCGAAGACGGTCTAGGTCGCTCTTGGTACGGCTGCGAATGGTGAGGTCACCGCTGGCGTCTTTCTGCACGACCGAAAAGAAACCGAAATTGGTAAATAGCCACATGTTGAGATCCCTCGCTGGGGTGGGGGTCAGGCAGCGCAGTGCCTGAAGATTGCATTAGGCTATTACAAATCAAAATGATCGGTAAATATCGTTTTTATGATTTTTGGTTGCTGGCGTTGTGATCGCAATTTATGCTGTCCACCGCTTTCACCACGACCAGCGTAGCCATGACCACTGAAGCTCTCTTGCAGCTAACGCAAGCCCAACGCGACCGACTGGCTTACCTCGAATTGCGTCTGCGGTTTGTCGGAGAGATAGGGCGACAGGATCTGATTCAGCGTTTCGGCATTCAAACGGCTGCAGCCACGCGCGATCTCGCCACCTATCGCGAGCTGGCAGGTAACAACCTGGCGTATGACCGTAGTAGCAAAATCTATACGCCGACCAAAGAGTTTCGACCGATCTTCACCTTCTCCGCTGACCGGGTACTGGCCTGGCTCGCAGAAGGGTTTGGCGATGGCGAGCCGGCGAGCAGTGCGCCGGGAGTCTCCTGCGTAACGTCCGGACGGCTTACCCAGCCGGATCTGGACACGCTGGGTGTGGTGACCCGCGCCATCTATCACCGCTGCCCTCTACAAGTGGAGTACCACTCCCTGGCCAGCGGCAAGACCCAGAGAGAAATTGTTCCGTTTGCCTTGATCGATACGGGCCTGCGCTGGCACGTGCGTGGCTATGATCGCAAGCGCGATGCATTTCGGGACTTCGTGATCACCCGCATCAGACGGCCAAAGCTGCTGGCGGAGTCTAAAGTCGCTGAACACGAGCGCCCAGAACAGGATGTCCAGTGGAGCCGGATACTGGAGGTCGAGTTGGTGCCTCACCCGGATCAACCGCACTCGGATATCACTGAGATGGACTACGGCATGAGCAGTGGGGCATTGCGTTTACGCCTGCGCGGTGCCACCGCTGGTTATGTACTGCGCAAATGGAGCGTCGACTGCTCGCCGGATCATCGGCTGCATGATCCGGAATACCGCCTTTGGCTGAAAGACCCTCTATTGCTTTATGGGGTTGAAACGGCGTTGCTGGCTCCAGGTTACCGAACAGGGTGAGCAAGTAATTACACATAAACAGTGATTAATCACCCTTGGCTCCGTTGCCTCTGATAGCCGAGGTAAGGTCGTTAGGTTCTCTTAGCCTGCCATGGCAGGAAGGCCTCAAGTTAAAAGGAATTGTTTTTCCAATGATCTACAGCCCCTACCAAGCCAAGTATTTTGCTCACTTCTTAACGCGTGAAGGTATCGGTGCCGACGAGTCTTTGACCCAGTCCTTGTCTTCGGCGCGTGTGGATCTGAACCCGCACCAGGTCGATGCGGCTATGTTTGCCTTGCGTTCGCCCTTATCCAAAGGCGTGCTACTGGCAGATGAGGTAGGGCTTGGCAAAACCATCGAGGCGGCGTTAGTGCTCAGCCAGCGTTGGTGGGAGCAGCGCCGAAACCTTCTGTTGGTTGTGCCGGCCTCTCTTCGCAAGCAATGGGCCACGGAGCTCCGTGAAAAGTTCTCATTGCCCTCGGTCATTCTTGATGCCAAGCGCCTTAAAGACTTGTCGGCCAGCGGGCAACCCAATCCCATTGGGCGTAAGGAAGGCATCATCATCGTCTCTTACGAATATGCCGCTCGTATCGCCCATCAGCTGCAAAAGGTTGCTTGGGATCTGGTCGTGTTTGATGAGGCGCACAAGCTGCGTAACGTCTTTAAGGCGGCTAACAATTCCCGAGCAGCGGTCCTGCGCGATGCCTTACAGGGTTGTCAGAAGCTTTTGCTGACGGCAACTCCGTTGCAGAACAACCTGATGGAGCTCTATGGTCTCGTTACGATCATTGATGAGGCTTACTTTGGTTCGGAGCAGGCCTTTAAGGCCGAGTTCGGAGGCAAGGGCAATCTTGCCGCTATGACCTTGCTACAGAATCGTTTGGAGCCCATCTGCAAGCGCACCTTGCGCCGTCAGGTCCAAAAGGCTGGACTGATCAACTACACCAACCGCTTGCCGAAAACCTTTGACTTTACCCCCAGCAAGCTTGAGCTGGATCTGTACGAGTCAGTGTCGGCGTACCTGCAAAACCCAGACACCCTTGCCCTAGGTAGAAATGGCCGTCACCTGGTGACCTTGTCCCTGCGCAAGATCCTAGGTTCATCCTCATTTGCCATTGCCAAAACCTTGGACAAGATGGTCAACCGCCTGCAAGCCAAGCTAGTGGTGGATGACGACACCCTAGATGATCTCGATGGCTTTGCTGAGGACGCTGAGGATTGGCGTGATGCTGGCTCTATCGCCGCAACCGAAGCGGATGCTGTCGAAGACCATTCGGATGATGATCTTGATGAGATAGACCCGAAAAAGCTTCAGGCCGAGATCGCCGAGCTGACGCACTACCGGGATATCGCCACCTCAATTAACGATAACGCCAAAGGGCGAGCGCTCTTGGAGTGCTTGCCAATCGTTATGGCTGAGATTAAGGAGGTCAAAGGCGGTCAGCACAAGGCCGTGGTGTTTACCGAGTCCGTGCGCACCCAGGCCTACTTGCGTGATCTGCTTGAACAAAACGGCTTTGCTGGTCAAACCGTAGTACTCAACGGCTCAAACACCGATAAAGACAGCACAGCCCTCTACAAAGCCTGGCTTGCCAAAAATAAAGGCACTGAGGTCGTCTCCGGCTCTAAATCTGCCGATATGAAAGCAGCCATTGTCGATGCTTTCAAACATGACCGCTCCATCCTCATTTCCACGGAGTCCGGTGCAGAGGGTATCAACCTGCAGTTCTGCTCGCTGCTAATCAACTATGACTTGCCCTGGAACCCCCAGCGGGTTGAGCAGCGCATTGGCCGTTGCCACCGCTATGGGCAAAAGATCGACGTCACCGTGATCAACTTCCTCAATCGCAAGAACCAGGCAGAGGAGCGCATTCACCAGCTCTTAGAGCAGAAGTTCAAGCTCTTCGAGGGCGTATTTGGCTCATCTGATGAAGTATTAGGTGCTATTGAGTCTGGCGTGGATATCGAACGGCGCATTCTGGAGATCGTCCAGACGTGCCGTTCGAACGACGAAATCAATGAGGCCTTCGATAAGCTGCAGGAAGAGTTCAGTGTCGAGATTGATGCAGCCAAACAGGCTGCACGCAACCAAATTTTGGCTGAGATGGACGAAAAGGTGATTGAACGCTTGATGAGCCGCAAGGAGGGCGTTCATGCCGTCCTCGGCGACTTCCGTAGGGCGCTGTTGACCCTTGCTCGTGCTGAACTACCCCAGGCCCACTTCCATCCAGATCATGCCGAGCGCTTTGATTATCAAGGCAGCACCTGGTCTACCGAATGGCCTGAGGCAGAGGATAACGGCTGGCGCTTTTTCCGCTTGGGCGATGGGGGCCTGGCAGACAAGCTGGTGGCGCAGGCTAAAGCGCGATCAACTCCCATGGCGTCGCTCGCGTTTGACTACAACGCCTATGCTGGCAATCTGGCGGATGTGGCCAGCTTGCGCGGGCAATCCGGCTGGTTGCGACTCTCACGCCTAACGCTACAAACCCCTGCTCGCACTTGGGATGAGCTGATCTGCGCAGCCTTCACCAATGACGGCAGCATGCTTGACCCGAGTACCGCCGAACGCTTGCTGCACGTTCCTGCCCGAGAGCTTGGCGCACCAGTGGGGCAGGCGCCCGAGGAAGAATTGACGGGCGTTACTGAGGCGCGGCAAACGGCCCTAGTAGGGCATGCGCAAGAGCGTTTGGGTGAATTCCTCAACGAAGAAGAAGACCGCCTGGATGCGTGGCGTAATGACGCCCGTGTGGCCTACGACCAGCAAATAAAAGAGCTGACAAAGCAGGCCAACGAAAAGAACAAACTCGCCCGCGCAACCGCTAATCTGGCCGCCAAGTTGGAGCTACAGCACGAAGCGAAAACCTTAAAACGCCAGGTGGATGAGCTGCAACATCAACTCTATACCCGACTGCGTGAGATCGATAATGAGCGTGAGGCCATGCTCGACAGCATTGCCGAACAACTCAACTTAACGCCACAGGTGGATCACCTGTTTACGATTCGATGGAGCCTGATCTAATGGCCGGTAAAACCAAACTTGAACTGACATGGATTGGCAAAAAAGAGCGTCCGCGCCTCGAACCGCGCATTCTGATTGAAGATCCAGCGTTTTCCTATCACGCCGAAACGCGGCGTGAGGGTGATCATTTCGACAATATGTTAATTCATGGGGATAATCTGCTGGCGCTAAAGGCGTTGGAGACAGATCCAAATGTGCGCGGCAAGGTTAAATGTATCTTCATTGATCCGCCGTATAACACAGGATCGGCTTTCGAACATTATGATGATGGTGTTGAGCATTCGCTCTGGCTCAGCATGATGCGTGATCGGTTAGAAATTCTTCGTAATCTTCTAAGTGAAGATGGAGCAATTTGGATTACAGTTGATGACAATGAAAGTCATTATCTGAAGGTGATGTGCGATGAGGTTTTTGGGCGCAAAAACTTTATCTCAAATGTTGTCTGGCAAAAAAAATATGCACCTGCGAACGATGCTATTTGGCTCAGCGACACCCATGACCATGTTCTGATATATGCAAAATCTAAAGAGATTTGGCGCCCAAATAAGCTTGCACGAACGGAAAAGGCGGATTCTGCGTATAAAAATCCAGACAACGACCCCCGAGGCGACTGGAAAGCTGGTGATTATACCTGCGCGAAGTCTGCGACTGAGCGCCCCAATCTCTACTATGAGATCACCAACCCCAACACTGGCGAAAAAATTATGCCTTCCTCCACTAGGGTCTGGGCCTATGGGAAGGAAGAGCACGAACGTCACCTAAAAGAGGGCCTTATTTGGTGGGGGAAGACTGGTAAAAACTCAACGCCTGCTTTGAAGCGATTTATTACTTCTTTGAAAAGTCAGGGCACAAATGCCCAAACTGTTTGGCTCTGGGGGGAAGTCGGTCACACCCAAGACGGTAGGAAGGAGCAAATTGCTCTTTTCCCCAAATCACCGTTCTCAACTCCCAAACCGGAAAGGATTTTGGAGCGAATTATTCACTTGGCCTCCAATCCCGGTGACCTCGTCCTCGACTCCTTCGCGGGCTCAGGAACAACCGGTGCTGTCGCCCACAAAATGGGGCGTCGCTGGATTATGGTTGAGCTGGGCGAGCATGCTAAAACC
This sequence comes from Pseudomonas sp. CBZ-4, assembly GCF_000346755.1. Taxonomy (GTDB): domain Bacteria; phylum Pseudomonadota; class Gammaproteobacteria; order Pseudomonadales; family Pseudomonadaceae; genus Aquipseudomonas. The sequence goes on from NZ_ANNV01000173.1 coordinate 28,060, forward strand.
CATATCGTGCCGCGCATGAAGAAGGTTATCGATGGGGCCGATAAAGGCGGGGTCACTGAGGCAGTAAGTTGGCAAGGCGGCGGTGGCTACCGCTTTTTCAAACTCGCACCTTCGCTGTTGCAAAAAGACAAATGGGGCAATCTGGTTATCAATAAGGATTACCGGCCGGAAATGCTGGCCGAGGCCATGTGCAAGCATTTCAATTACACCTACGGGCCATCCGCCGAACATTATTGGATGCACGGCAAGGCCACTGAAAACGCCTTTATCTACGTGACCACCAACAGTTTGACCTTTGATCAGCTCAAGGCCCTGTCTGATGAGGTGGGGGAAGAGCGCAGTCTGCTGGTTTGCTGCATGGCTTATGAGGCCGCAGGCGATAACCTGATGAACCTAACCATCAAGAAAATCCCTCGTGTGGTGCTGGATCGTTGTGAGTGGGGTAAAGACGATTACTCCCTAAAAATAGCGGCGTTACCCATGCAAGACGAAGAGCTTAAGGCAGTCGAAATCACGGCGGCTATACCTAAAAAAAATAAAGAATCGGTAGCACAGGCAAACCTGTTCGACGGTACTGAGGAAAACTGAGATGACTGAACTCAACAAGGATCGTGTAGTTGCCCAAGTTAGTCAGCGCCTCTCGTTACGCAAGCCTCAAGCAGAGGCGCTTCGGCGCCTCGATACCATCGTAGGGCTTATTGATCCGAAAAAGGGCACCGATGCTGAGGCCGCTCGGGAGCAGGTGCGTCAGGCATTCGGTGAGGTTAATGATGCGGACTTTACAGATTTTGAACGTGACTTCCCGTCGGTTTGTTTCTCCGTTGCCACCGGTGTAGGTAAGACCCGCTTAATGGGCGCTTTCATCAGCTACCTGCACATGATTGGTAAGAGTCAGAATTTCTTTATTCTGGCGCCAAACCTGACGATTTATGAGAAGTTGCTGTTCGATTTTGATCCGCGCAGCCCTAAATATGTGTTCAAGGGCATTGAAGCCTTTGCTCATAACCCGCCTTTGATTGTTAACGCTGAAAACTATGAAGAAGGTCGTGGTGTACGCGGTGCCGATCTCTTCGGCCGCGAAAGTGTGATCATCAATATCTTCAACATTTCGAAGATCAACTCCGAGGTGCGAGGCGGTGCCGCCCCTCGCATCAAGCGCCTGCAGGAGTACATTGGCGACAGCTATTTCTCGTACCTGTCTGAGCTTGATGACCTGGTACTGCTGATGGATGAAGCGCACCGTTATCGCGGCAGTGCCGGCTTCAAGGCCATTGCCGAGTTGCAGCCCATTATGGGCCTTGAGGTGACGGCGACGCCGAAAACTACAGGTAGCAAACCTCAGCCATTTAAAAACGTGGTTTACCGCTACGACCTGCCGGATGCGATGGAAGACGGTTATGTGAAGGAACCAGCCATTGGTACTCGGGCGAACTTTAATCCGAAGTCGGTTGATGCCGATGCGCTGGAACGCATCATGCTTGAGGACGGAGTTAACTACCACGAGCATGTGAAGGTGGCGCTGGAAACCTTCGCCAAAAACTACGATAAGCCGATTGTGCGACCGTTTATGCTGGTGGTGACCAAGGACACCACGCATGCCTCCGAGGTAAGACAGTTTGTGGAGTCAGACGGATTTTTCGGTGGCCGTTATAAAGGCCGTGTTATCGAAATCCACTCAAAAACGTCCGGGGAAGAGAGTGACGAGAATGCGCAGCGCTTGCTGAACATCGAAAAAAGCGGCGATACCGACATCGTTATTCACGTTAATAAACTCAAAGAAGGCTGGGACGTTACTAACCTGTTCACCATTGTTCCATTGCGTGCCTCAGCTTCCGATATTCTGACCGAGCAAACCTTGGGGCGTGGTCTGCGCTTACCTTATGGCAAACGCACGGGGGTGGCTGAAGTCGATCAGCTCACCGTGATTGCCCACGACCGCTTCAATGAACTGATTGAGTTGGCCAAAACGGAAAACGGCGTTACCAAGAAACTTAAGCAAGTGTTTATTGGTGAGGGCGGTGACGTGACCTCAACGAGACCTGAGGCTGTCACTACGCCAAATGTGGTGCAGCACTTGGTGCAATCCATGCTGCCGAAAGCAGAAGGTAGTGAAAAAGGCACTGCTTACAAAATTCCTGTTCCCTCGAGTCCTGCCGGTGTGGCTGAGGCGCCAGCGCCTTTTATTCTGCAAACAGCGCAAGAAGTGGAAGTGGCTGAGAAGACCCTTCAGATTGTTGTTCAGCAGACCGCTAAACAAGTAGGAAGCCTTGCGGATATCAATAAGCCGGAAGTGCAAGCCGCTATTGTTCAGGCCATTCAAGCGGAGCAAACACCGCAAGCTGAGATCTTTCCGGTTGAAACGCTGAAAATTGAAGCAATCGTGAAGTCGATTTGCAGTCAGTTCGTTGAACGAATTATTGCCATTCCGGCACTGACCATCACACCGACCCAAGATGTGTCTTTTGGTTTTAAACCGTTCGCGCTGGATCTTAAGCACTGGAACCACCAACCGCTCTCGAACGAGTTATTGATTCAGGTCTTACGCACAGAGAAAACGCAGTCCATTAGCGGCGATGCCCATGACGAGCAGCAAGAGTGCCTAGAAAACTATATCGTTGCCAAACTCATGGACTTCCCAGAGATTGATTACGACACGCACTCCGAAGTGCTTTACCAGCTAGCCGGCCAAGTAGTTGCTCACTATCAAGCCAAATACGATAAGCCCGAAGAGTTGCGTAGTGTGCTGCAAGGCCACTCTAGGCAAATGGCCGACGCCATCTTTGCGGACATGAAGAAAAATATGTGGCGCGGGAAAACAAGTTACCGCGTTACTGTGAGTGCGGCCTTCCAAGACTTGCGTCCACAAACTTTCGAAAATGCGGGTAGCCAATATTCATTGGACTTTCGCCAGGCACCGCCAAAGCTTAATGAGATCAAGCGTTATATTTTTAGCGGTTTCAGTAAATCCTGCTACCCACTGGCTAAATTTGATTCAGATACGGAGCGCAAACTGAGCGAGATTTTAGAAAAAGAAAATGGCGTTAAGCTGTGGATGAAACCCGGCCCCAACCAATTCAAACTCTACGACTCAGATGGCTTGCCTTACCAGCCGGATTTTGTGGTTGAAATGCAAGACCGCATTTTGATTATTGAGACCAAGCGCGCGGATGAAATTAGCGATACGGTGGTATTGCGCAAAGCAGAAACCGCAGCGCTTTGGGCACATATCGCCACTGAGTTCCATGCGAAGAAAACTGGCGGTAAGCCGTGGTCTTATTTATTAGTGCCACATACGGACGTGGTCGGAAACTCTACGTTGGCAGGTCTTTCCGCAAAATACACGCGCCAAGCAGACACTGAGCTTTTGACCCGCTATGAGCTATCTAACGAGTTGGGTTTAGTTCTGCAGGCGTAGGGCAGACCACAAAAAAGGGTAGCTCCGGCTACCCTTTTTTGTGTGTCTTTGATCTCCACCTACCGAAAAGTAGGAATCAGACTCACCGTGGCACTGCTGGCGAGCAGTCCCAGGAAAAAGCGCTCATAGTCCGCCACCGACTACACATGCGGCAGCTTTGAGTGTGTGGCGCAGCCAGATATAAGGTTCTTGGCAGTTGGTTTTGGCGGTTTTCCCAAACTGTAGCTCTGCGCAGTGGTCGTTACTGCAACAGATAACCGACGGGTTGATTGTCCTTATCGAAACAGAGGATGGTCTCGCAGAAGCCGCCGATCTGGTCGATGTTCGATTCAGCAACTGCCGGCAACCACTTACCAAGGTCAGCAATCGATACCTTCTTCTCGTTGATGTAGCATTCATCGTCCATACGCGGATTGCACCAGGCACTTTTCACGTCCGGCCAATTTAATTGGGCCGAGGTGGCAAGTGACTGCTGTGTCGATGCTTGTGTACGCCCCTTCTGCACCTGCCAAGCTGCGTAACCACCTTCATAGCGCCCGTCGAACGTTGGTAAAAGTTGATTATCTGGGACGCCAATGTCCAGGTAGAACTGGTGCAGGAGAGATCCCGCCTCGGCATACGACACCTGATGCGAGGTATCGACACGGTAGGCCACCGGCTTGCCGTCGGTGCTGACTCCGATGCGATACCAGATCGACAGGGTGAAGAACACGTCCTGGTTCCAGTCACCCACGATGGTGGCGTTGGTTCGGCACTTGCCGCGTAGGCACGTACCGCTTACTTGGTTGACGTAGCGTACATCCTGCTGGCGCTGAGCATTCCAGATGAGCACCTCGCGGGCGTTTTCCAGCCAAGTGCACTTGATAAGCGGCTGACCATTGAAGGCTTTCTTATTGATGCAGGGGATCGCTTCGGGGAGTCCATTGGTGGACCTCTCGTCCGGGTAGGCAATGTTGTTCCAGGCGTAATGGTCAATGACGGCATTGGCATTGGCGCAGAACGCGAGCAGCAGAATGCTGAGTATCCGTTTCATGAGGTAACTCCTGTTTGTGGTTTCTTGCAGCGAGAAAGAGGAACCGGCGGCGAAGCACGCGAGTCCAGCTGCGCAGTGGTGCTCTTCGCTGTTGGTGGCAGTGGGAATGAGGAGGGCTACTTCTTGTAAACAACCTTGAGCCGCTTGTTGACGTAGTCCTTGATGATTTCGTAATCGGGGTTGTAGGTAACGAGCGTATGCCCTACCCCTGCTGTGGCCGTTAATGCCGCGATGGTCAATGTGGCGGGTGTTGTCAGGATGCTGAATACGGCACCCAGTGCGCCGCCTTGTACCACTGCACTTTTCACATCGCTTTTGACTCGACACTTCAGCCCCTGGCTTTCAATCTTGGTTTCGACCAGTTTGATACCTGCCATGAAATTTCCCCTGAGGCCATGGATTTCGAAGGACGCTTTGCTTTTCACGAGACCTTCAATCTGCATTTCATTCAGACCTGTTACGACGATCATGGGTTTTCCGAGCTCCCTGCAAGAGATAGTGGTTTTGAGAAAAGGTCGAATGACAACCTTTTAGGGTGAGTCTCGGTTTGATGAGTCCTTCATGTCAATGGGTTGATGCTCAACCATCCGGGTTGTCCTGGAGGGTGAAATGTCAAAAACCAAATCGAAGCAGCTAGCGGAGTTTGTTGGGCAAGCCATTGCGCGCCAGCGCATTCGCAGCAAGTTGAGTCAGGAACAGGTTGCGGAAAAGCTCGGGATTGGAAGCGAGGCCGTATCCCGTATTGAGCGCGGCGTTGTGATGCCTAACATCGAACGCTTAATTGAGCTGGCGACGGTCTTCGGCTGCGAGACTGCTGACCTGCTAACTGAGGGCAGCACGCGTCAGGAGGATCAGGCGCGTCGACTGCAGGGGCTGTTATCCGTGCTGGACTCAGGTGACCGTACGCTGGTGTTGGAGTTCGTGGAGAGTTTGGTGGCGCGCCTCAGCCGGGGTTAAGCCGCTCCTTGATTTCGGCTGCCTCGTTGAACAAAGCACCACAGCGTAGGCAGAGAGAGTCAAAGTCGGCGAAGTGGAACCGCACAACCTCATCGGCCTCTTTTCTGGCCGCTGGGTAAGCAGGCACAACGGCGGCGAGTCCGCTGAGAAGAGCGAACTGGCCGCTCCTTTCATGCGGACGTTGAGCACCCTCGATTGCGCCATTAAACAACCCGATCAGCAAGGTCAGTCCTTTGGCGGCGTCACGTGTCAGCACGGCGTTGGAGTCGCAGATCAAACACTGTCTGTTCATCGTATGTTTCCTATTGAGTTGAGGCGCTAGTGCATGCCTGACGCTCCTCAGACGTAGGGTTATTTCGGTGCTGCCGTGGTGGCATCTGCCGCTGCTGATTTGGATCCCAAAGCCTTCAAGAGACGGCAGAGAATCCAACACGCCAGCAGTACGGCGATCAGCAGTGGTGGGAACCGCACGATCAAAAGCACCAACAATAGAGTGGCCAAGCAGCCCGCAAGAATGCCGGTGAACATGAGTACGGCCGCAAACATGCGTAGTAGCTTCATCATCGTGTTCTCCTTATAGATAGCCCTGCTCCGCCAGCGATACGCAGCCCTCGTGACCTACCACGATATGGTCCAGTGTTCGCACCCCAACCAGGTTCAAGGCCTCCTGTAGTTTGTGGGTCAGGGTGAGGTCTGCTTGGCTAGGTTCTGGATCACCGGAAGGGTGGTTGTGTACTAATACAGTTGCTGCAGCATTGTGCTCTAGGGCGGTCTTGACGACCTCGCGGGGATAGACGTTGGCACCGTCCAACGTGCCCCTGAACAGTTCGTGAAAGACGATTACTCGGTGCCGGTTATCAAGTAGGAGCAAGGCGAATACCTCGTGCTCGTAATCGGCCAGCAGCGCTTGCAGATGGCTGAACACTTCCTTCGGCGAAGTTAATGCCCGACCTCGGCGCAGACGTAGGTTTGCCAATTGCCGTGCCATTAGCAGGATGTCGGCTTCACTGATCGGCGACTCGATTTGGTAGGTGCCAGTAGATTCACTAGCCTTCAGCTTATGTAGGCGCATGTGGAGTTCCTTGATGGTTATCTGTCGGTGGGGTGTGGTGCTGAGCTTGCGTGTCCAGCTTCTCGAATAGACTGGCTTTCGTAGATCGCTGGGAAATGCTTGTGGTTGAACACGGGATTTCTTCGGTGGGGTAAAACTCTTCAATCACTGCACCTGCGTCTTCTTCGCTGTCTTCAAAGGCACCATTGCCAAAGCCACGTTGCGCGGCTTCGTCCAGCGCTACCTGATCAAAGCCAGCCTCCTGCCGTTGCGCATCTAGTTCATTCGCAGATTGCAGTGCCTCGGCCATGTCCATACCGCTGCGCACCGTGAGATCGACGTAGAAAATTGGTGTTCCATGGCTTTGCCGCGTTGACTTGCCCCGTAGCCGCAACTCCAGCGGCAGGCAGGCCAATCGATTACCGGAAATAGCTTTGAAGTACTGCAGGCGAGCCGCTAGGGTGCGGATGCTGTTGAAGCCGGTGGTACGAAACACGAAACTGCCTAGCGGATCATCATCCCCAATCAGCACATTCAGTCGGCCATAGGGCTTACATGCGCCGCCTTTAGCCAATGGACAAGCATCCGGTGAAGGACATGGCAACGACTGCATACCGTCCTGCGTAACCCGCTTGCAGCTCTCACCGTTGCCGATACACAACGGCCTGCCAGACTGCCGGTCGAACAGGGTGTAGTCGGCCCGGAAATTCAGTTCCGGTTCGTTGAACAATAGGCGTACAGGAATGCTGCGCAGCTTGTCTTCCTTACTCTGGCGCAGTTCGTCGTTGAGAGGGTGTAGCAGCCAGCCATCCCTGCTTTGCACCTGGGACGTGATAGTGAACTGATCATCTTTCTCCGGCAGGCGTTTGCCGTTTTTCTCGATGACTTTGCCGATGGAGATGCGTCCGAGTACGGGCGGTGTTAGGGCTAAGCCTTTCAACATGATGGTTCTCCTACAAACGAAAAAGGCCAGCCACGCAGGGCTAACTGCATGGACTGGCCAAGGGGAAATAGTTGAGTAAGGTGAATATCAGCCGACTAAGAAGCGCCGACTGCCGTGCTTGAGCTTGGTGTAGCGAGCCTGCAAGTAAGGCTTATTTTTCAGCAGGTTTTCGACATCCAGCACTGTGCTGTCTTTGGACTTTTTCCAGCTGATGAAGCCGTGACTGAACTCGGCACGGGTAGCATCGCCCATGGCTTGCTGTAGCATCTGCTTGAGCTGGGCTTCACGCGTTTCCTTTTCAGCGATCAACTGACGTACCGCCTTCAGTTCGAGATAGGCAGCGGTCAGTCCTTCATGATTGCTGAGGTCTAAGGTCTGGCCGTTGTCCTCCGGGTACAGGCAACGCAATGCCAGTTCAGCCGAGGCTGATCCATCTGCAGGTGGTGGTGTATCGGTTTCCACGTACTGCCAGAACCTGCGCTCCAGTTCGATCAGACGAGCAATCATCTGCTCGTCCCGTTCAATGCGGTGGATTTCCAGCGTTTGCCCGCCGAGCAATACCGCTACATCCGCAGCCTGCTTACCAGTGACGGCGAGCTGATGCATGACCTGTAATTGCACATACTCAGGAATACCGCCCTTCCAGAGACGTGCGCCGTTTATGCCGGCAGTCTTGCATTCGAGGATCTGCACATCGTCGGTACCGATCACCTCTCGGTCGATGTTGGCTAGCATCCAGGACATATCCGGATTCGGATGTTGCAGTACGGCGTTTATGCGCCGCACCTTGTTATTAGTACGCTTGCTGTAGTGCCAGGCCACGATTGGTTCCAGCACGTTGCCCCAGTACATCGGACTTTCTTCATCGTGCGGGTCGGCCTTGGGCAATGTGGTGTCGCGTCCCGTTTTCTCCAGCCACAGTTCTAGCTGTGATTTATATGGATTGAGGCCAACGGCCGCGCCTGCATCCGAACTGCCGATGCCCTGCTTACGCACGGCCAGCCAATCTTCACGCGGTAATTCCTTGGTACTGATTAGGCGCAGCGCTGGGCGTGGCTTGTCGGTGCTGCGGTTCAATGAAGTGGCTTTCATAACTTTCACCTTGGGGAAATAGAAACGCCCGATCAGCAATCAGGCTGATCGGGCGTTATGGGGTGAGTATGTGGGCGGTCAAGCGACCAGTTGCAGGGCGGTTTCCAGGGCACGTTGTTTGATCTGCGCGCCCTGGCCGAACCAGGCCGAGTCCATGCGGTACTCGTTGCTGCGTGCCCGCCGTTCGTGGTCGACAAACTCGGTCACGGAGTTGAGCAGGCCCCAGGCGGTGCCGCGTGCCGAGTCGAGCTGACTGCCCCGACCACGACCTTCGTACAGCTCCTGAACCTTGCGCAGAGCGCGTTCGTTGGGCAGTACCTCCGGCAGTGCACCGGTTGGACTGGTCTCGCACAGCACGTTCATAAAGAAACCCAACGCCTCATGCCACTGCACCTTGCGCTCAGACAAGGCCCGCATGCGGTACATAAACTCATCCCACTGCGAGACGGCGATGCCGAGCTGTTTCTTCACCACCGTTGAATCAAAGCGGGTGTTGTGTGGCACCTTAATTGCGCGGCTGTTGCCGTCCAAGGCGATGGTCAGGGTGTTGTTGCATACCACGCGCACTGTGGTCGGGGTTGCCGTGGTGGCCAAGGTGCCGTCGCAGGACGTGGCCAGCAGCAGGTAGCCGTTGACCTGGTCATTACCCTTTATCGCTGCGCCCTGACCGGTGCGTGCCAGTGCCCAGAACTTACGGCCGCCCTTGAGTACGCCAGCGGTTTCCAGCTCGTAGCCAGAGACCTCAGTGAGGTCACGATAAAACTCCAACACTTCCCGAGGTTGCACGGTGTGATAGCGCTGGGAAACCACCGACAGCGGTGCCTTGGTGTCCGAACGAAAGAGTACCTTCTGTTCTGGGAATGAATGGATGGCGCCTAGGTGACCGGCCAGCTCTGATTTGAAGAGTACGGGGCTTTCCTGGATCGCCCAGTCCATGCCGGCTTCGCGTTGCCAGACTTCGATGGGTTGTTTCTGAGTGAGTTGATTACCTAGGCCATGCCACGGTGCAGCGCCAGCGTAGGCCATAGTTTCGACGAGATGAGCCATGGTTGAGATTCCTTCGGGTGCAGGCCGGCATAAAGCGCCGCGCCCAGCGCAGCACCGTCCGGACGATATGGATAAAAAAGGTGTGGTCTTGCCAGATCAAGCCGGCAGGTTAAAACGGTGACCGCAGAGCAAGCAGAGGTTGTGGGCCAGGACGTGTCGATCGAGCGACTCACCCAGTTGGGCGCCGAGAGCGCAGCCGCCGACACCGCCGGCCAACCCGCCGAGGATGGCACCCGATATCGAACCGAGCGTGATACCAACAGGGCCGGCGATGGCGCCAATAAGCGCGCCAGCTTGGCCTCCAGCCAGCACAGCACTAACGCCGCGCGCAGCACCACCCACGGTGCCGATGGCCGCGCCGACTTTCATGGCGTGATGGAAAGAAGCGACTTTGGGGGAATGACAGCGAGGACACTGCAATGACATGGGGCGAACCTCCTTGGTGGTGTAGTCAAGGTGGTTATGTAGGACTGAGATTTTTTTGAATTGGATGCGCTGTCGCAAACCGCTCGCTCTCAACGTAAATATTTTGTGATCGTTTGATGTTGCAATGATGCAATTGTAGTAGCGTTGTGCCTCTAAAAATCTCATGAAGCCCGCGCAATCGGCTTCTTATAGACCTACTTCACTCAAACTGAGTGTTTTGCTGCTGCTTGTGCGTTTAAGGTGATTATGCAAGGAAGTAATAAAAAAACTGAGGCAGGCAGAATGAAGCTGGATTATGAGCGACCATTGATGGCTTATGCGTATCTCGCCCAGTCGGGTGCGCAGAACGATATTCTAGGTGGTTTGATTCCGATCATTTCGCCTATCGCTAGGGAGCATGCTGGTCAAAACGTAGATGTCGACCATCTGAGAGCGGAGCTCGGAAGGTTGTACGGGATTGATGTTCACCCTTGGGCGATGGACGAGTTGTTACCGCGTCTTGTCAAAGCCAAGTTGATCATAGAAAAGCCAGTCGGACGGGGCAGGTGCCTTCACTCCTATGCGGAACGCGAGGAGGGAGCGAACGATTGTACTTCGGAGGCGGACATCCAAGCGATCTTGGATGATGTTGCGGTTTTTGCCGAACACATCATGTCCAAGAGCGGCATCACATTGCCTCATGAGTTCATTCAAAAGCATTTCATGAACCAGCTGGTGACCTCCGATTTCCAGGTCAGGTTGATCCGGCCGGAAGCAAAGCGGACTGCCGAGGGGAACATTCTGAAGTTGCCATCAGCAGATACTGGTAAGCCATTTGAGCCAGAAGTATCAGCTGAAGCCAAAAATCTCAGCCAAGTGAAGATCATTTGTGCTGCGTACATTCTTCACGCGTTCCATAACAACCCGGATACTTATCAGAAGCTGCTGAATATTGCATCTGGCGCGATTATCGCAGAGTACGTTCTCAATCTCAGGGAGCCGGGGGAGAATGTCTCCCTCAACGGTCTCAAGCTATATCTCGATGGCCCTTTGGCGATGTCCTATCTAGATTTGAGCGAGGTAGCTGCTGGTAAGCACATCAGTCTTCTACTGGATAAGCTCAAGGAGAAGGGTGCCCAGCTCTGTATTTTTAGAGACCACGTGGACGAGATTAATGACAACCTTCGTGCGGCTCTTGCTGTCCATAACAGCGACAGCAATGGGCCTCCGCGGGCCACTCACCGAAGATTGCAAACGTCGAGTTCGTTTAGGTCGTACGTGCAGATGGTGCTCGCCGATATCGACGGGGCACTAGTGCGAAAATCAGTGAGCGTAGTACGTTACCCTGATCACTCGGTAAACTACTTCAACGACGACCTCGTTTCGACTTTGACCAGCGACCTCGGCAACTACGGCGCTCACGCACGGTTTCGAGATGCTCGAGCGATTGGCGGTATCCTTCGCCTGCGTGGTGGTCGGGTCACGTCGCAAAGTTACTTCCATGATTGCCGGCACATCTTCGTTACCGAGAACAAGAAGGTGGCTTCGGTATCCTTCGATTTTTCAATCCGGCACAACGATTACCGGCAGAGCTATGTTCCACCGGTCATTACGGATAGATACCTTGCGGGTTTGATGTTGGTCATCTATGGGGGCAACTCTGCCTCGGATGTCAGTCATGAACGCCTGCTCGCGAACTGCGCTTCAGCCCTCGAGCCGAACCATGAGCTGCTTTCTAGGGTGACGGGGTTTCTCAGCGACGTCGGTGCTGACAGGGCTGATGCGTTCATCGAGATGATGACTAGCTCTCGTTCTTCGCAACATCGTGCTGTCTACCTGCTTGACGAGAGGACCGTAATTCGAGATCTCGCCGATGCAGAAAGGGCTTTTGTTGCATTTGAGGCGGAGATTGCAGACAGCATTCGAGCTACCTACGAAGCCAAGCAACTTGAAGACAAGCAGTCTTTCGACTCTCAGCTGGCTAAGGTCCATGAGGATAAGGAAAAGCTTGTACAAAATGCAGATCAGGCAGGTCGCCAGTACGAGGAGCATATTGGAGATTTGGAGGTCAAGTTAGGCCAGACCCGCTCCGAATATGAGGAGGTTACACGTCGTTTGGACAGACAAACCCAGGAGCGTCTGGAGCGTGAAAAAAATGACCTTGAGGACCTTTTGGCACAAGCGAAGCTGGCGGTCGAGAGAAGGAGGAGGCGAATCGTGTGGGCGATCGGGGCACTCGGCCTGCTTATGGCGGGGATTGTGAATTACATTTCCTTCAGTCTTGAAGGGATGACTCAGAAGGTTGTTTGCGCCATTGCGCTGGTTGCGGTACCAGCAATTTTTTCGACCATTACTTCAAATGGGCTGAAAAAAAGTGATAAAAAAAATGTGAAAGACACCTTCCGGCGTTTGCTGACACAGCGCAAGAATCTAGAAAAGGCTTCTTACGATTACGAGCTCAACTACCTCACTTGTGAGGCTGTATGGGTCGGAGAGGCAAGCGCTGGCGGGGCCGAGAGACTGCTTGAGTCTGCATCATAAATAAAGGAAGGAGCGGGATCAGCTGCTTCAAATCCCGCTTCGACTAGATGACCGCCATCAGTTTGTCGAAGCGGGTGAGGACGTCAAGCTAACCTTGCAGCGATTCAACCCCATTGATTGTGATCAAGAGTTGCCGGTCCCCGACGGTTCTAACGCTGCCCATTGGTCAACTGGGACTTTAATAAGCGTATCGAAACGACCTTTTTATCTCTATTTTCTCTGATGGCTGACACAGATAGGTTGCCGGTAGCAGCTTCCTGGATGTGGTCGCTCCACCAGGCCATCATCGGGCGTCTGCGCTCGATGTACTCTGCTCGGTTGTAGGCGTTGCGTACCTCATCCTTATCGACGTGGGCTAATGCCACCTCTATTAACTCAGGCTCCCAGCCATGTTCGTTGAGAATGGTACTAGCCATTGAGCGCATGCCGTGGCTTACCAGTCGGCCTTCGAAGCCCATGCGCTTTAACGCCATGTTGGCGGTCTGGCTATTGCAATGGGTTCGAGGGTCCCGGTCTGCAGGGAATACGTACTCCCGGTGTCCGCTGTAGGGTTTGATTGCCTCCAGCAATGCCAGTGCTTGATCTGTGAGCGGCACGATATGTATGCGTCGTTTCTTCATCCGCTCGGCAGGGATCGTCCAGATACGCTTCTCGAAGTCGATGTCCGCCCAGCACGTGGTTGCAGCCTCGGCTGGGCGGGTCATTGTGTTGAGCTGCCATTCGATAAGGCAGCGCGTAGTCCTTTTTATGCTGGCATTGGCAATTGCCACCATGAGCTCTTTCAGCTCATCGGGAGCAAGCGCCGCCATGTTTTTCTTTTTCGGCTTCTTGAAGACGGAGCGAATCCCGCTGAGCGGGTTTGCGTGTATCAGTCCTGAGTTGACCCCGTAAGTCATGATCTCGTTGAGTCGCTGTGACAGCCGTTTAACGGTTTCAAGACTACCTTTGGTTTCGAGTGGTCGAAGAAGGTTGATGACTTGTGGTGCGCTAATGGCTGAAATCTGTGTGGTGGCTAAGTCCGGAAACACATGCAGCGTCAACGAACGCCAGATGTCCTCGGCATAAGCTGGTGTGACCGCATCCTTTTTCAGTTCAAACCATTCCGTCGCTACATTCTGGAATGTGTGCTCTGTTTCAGCTTGTTTTGCTTGCAGCACTGCATCTCGCTGTTCTTTGGGATCAATGCCTTGGGCAAGTATTTCCCTCGCTGCAATGGAGCCCTTTCGTGCCTGCGCTAGCGATACTTCAGGGAAGGTACCGAGGCCCATGTTGATCCGCTTCTTCGTCACGGGGTGTCGGTAGTTGAAGTTCCATAGCTTAGAGCCATTACTTCTCACTCGCATTTGAAGTCCGCCACCGTCGAACAGGACGTAATCCTTTTCATCAGGCTTGGCGGATTTGATTTTGAGTTCGGAGAGGCGAACCGTTTGTGCGCACATTGGCATTCCAGGATGAGATTGGCATTCCAAAAATTAGCACTGTTGGGCTTGGAATGCCATTTGGAATGCCATAAAGCGTGGCTGCTCTTGGACGTCCGTGGACGCTTGCGGCGCTGAAACCCCCGTAGTTACTGGATTTCAGGCACAAAAAAAGACGTCCGTGGACGTCTTTAGATGATGAAGTGGTGGAGCCGGGGGGATTAAATATTTGTATCTAAGTTACTGTTTTAAAATGCATTTTTGTTTGTATTCTGCGTAAGTGCCCCCATAAGTGCCCCCGCGCACATATTTTCGATGAACGGCTATTTGAGGAGTTGAACTGGCGTCCTGAATTATCGTTCTGCGACAAGGCGGAGCTAGCCACTCACCGGCGGGCATTAGATGGTGTCGGTCGTGCACAGCATGGTATCGGTTATCTGGCGACCAGGGTTTGATCCTAGCCCAGGCCGGGGCGCTGGGTAGCTCGGGCCACGCAATTGGGTTTTTTCCGCGGTCGCGCACCATGGGCTCATCTAGGACGTCTGAGCTGAGGTGCGGTATGAAACACTCGATGGTTACCTGTCAAAACTGTGGCAAAGCGATGGTTCCGAGAGCGACATATAGCCGTGGCTTCTGGGGCTATTCGCCTTCGTCGAATCACTGTCCCTTTTGCCTGAGTGAGAATTGGCATGGCGGAAATCCGGGGTTAGGGACTCGGCTATTTGCGTTAATTGGCCTGGCTCTAGGTGTTCTGGCCTGTGTGTTGATGGGAGCGTTTCTGTTCAAAGTGCAGTGGTGGCTGGGCGTTGAAGGACAATGGCCTCTATTGAGCCTAACCACATGCGCAGTGTCAGTTATCGCGGGGTATCGATTTTACAACTGGTTTGTAGATTTCTGACTAGGCTTTGTACGAAAAGTATTGCCGCATGCAACGTAGGCTGC
>NZ_ANNV01000174.1 GCF_000346755.1 Pseudomonas sp. CBZ-4
GCAGCTATCGAGGAGCTGTCAAACTGGGTTGAGCAAAGAGGATCGACGGAAGTGGCACAGAACATTCGAGGGGCACTGGATACCCTGGATGAAAATGCAGGATTCATCACCCTTGCGCTCGCCTCACTGGCGGCGGAAGGTCGAACGAAGAAGTAACGACTCAGCTGGAAGGCACCACATCAGTAACCATTTGGTGTTGCTTTACCCTACGGGGATGCCACGAAAAAAGTGGCCAGAAGGAAGCGCCGTGTATGCCCACGTGTATGCCTAACTGACACGTCATCAAAAATACCCAATGAATACGGGCCTCTTACTGCCCAGTTCAAACGACGCCGGGGCACCATACACAGATGAAAAAGCCCCAGGTCGAAAGGCCTGGGGCTTTTTTGTGGTCGCTGGGAACCAGATCTTTGACGGTTTACACAGATAGAGACTGCCAGCTCTCCCTGGCAGCTCTTCTTTCAACTCCCAGCGGATAAATGCCTATGTTGTCACTTAACAATCAGCCCCACTCCGTAGTGCCAGGCACTATGACTTCACCCACAGAGTCCACCAAGACCAGCGCCGCCGCCCAAACCAAAAGCCATGCGGGGTTCGGTCAGGACCCCCTTCACCCGCAGATGCAACAAGAAATTCTCAGTTTTCTGCAAAGCATGAAGCCACCACCCAGTCTCGACGCGATGCGAGACCAAGTGCCGGCTGACGAGTGGAAAAGCCTTGAGGGCGTAGCAACCCGTGAGCTGAACGCGATGCTCAATACGCCGATGGGCAAGGAAATGTCGCACGCTCTCCAGACCAAGTTCGGCGGCTCGACGTTCAACGCTTTGACGTGGGGGATGGCGGGGCTCGCCAGCCAGATGGTCGATTCGAGTCCGGACAGTAACAACTATTCCATAAAAGGCTTTGACTGGGGCGCGGGAGACAGCAGTGCAGCCAACACTTTCGAACATCTAAAAGCGTTCTTGGTCAAGCAAGGACAAACAACGCCTGAAATGGCGGGCACCGTTGCCTATCTGCAGCTATGGAAGTACTCGCCGGCGTCTCTCCTGAGGAATATCCCGGACTATGTGGATATGTCCAGCCTGGAGTGGGAGAAGGTATCAAACAAAGTGGACACGCTCATGTTGGAACATCCGTTGAAGACCCTGGGCATGACCTATAGCGACATACTCGACCTGATAGACCCCACCCGAGTCGAAAAAAGGGTGGCCGAGTTCTAAGCCAGACTCGCGCCCGCCAGCGTCGAGTGACTGGCGGGCCACAAATTGATGCAGGCGCGATGTTGCGCACTCAAGGTTTTTTCAGCGCGTCCAACCGCGCAGGCAAGTCTTCTGCGCGAAAACGCTCATGCAATAGCAGTAGCTTTTCATCCGCCTCCTTGGTCTGTCCTGCCTCACGCAGTCGCACAATCTCCCGCAACCCCTCCTCCAATGAAGGCAACACCACCGGCGCACGCTTGCTGAGTTTGGCGGTGGACTCATCTGCCATCGAGCCCATGACCTGCACACTCTCGGCCTTGGACGCAGCAGCCATACGAGCCACCGGCGCGGGGGCGGACATCATGGGCGGCGGCGGGCTGGCGGCTTCTTCGTGGAGCGCGGAGAAGGTCGCGCTGGATATTTCCGGCTGTGGCACGGGCGAGCGCGTGACCACGCCAACCATCAGCGCCAAGCCTGCGACGGTGGCGAACGCCATTTGCCAGCGCGGCCGTTGGCAGGCTTGCAGCCAGCGTTGCCACAGGTTCGGTTGCGGCACCGGGGCTTCGCGGCGGGCGGTGGCGAGGATGAACGCGTCGAGGGACGCAGGTGGCTCACCCGTGCTGTGTTGACGGAAGTGCTGAAGCAGCACGTCGTCGGAATCTGGCGTGTGTCGGGAGTCGGTCATGCGGGTATCTCCTCGGCCAGCAGGCGGCGCAGTTTCTGCTGGGCGTAGCGCAGGCGGCTTTTTACGGTTTCCAGCGGGGCGCCCGTGAGGGTGGCGATTTGCGGCACTTCAAGGTCGCCGTGCAGGCGTAGCAGGAAGACTTCGCGCTGGTCTTCTGGCAGGTCTAGCAGGGCAGCGTCGAGCCGTGCCTGGTCGCGGCTCAGGCTCAACTGCTGCTCGGGGCCGGCGCGGTCGTCGGCCTGGGCGTGCAATTGCTCGTCGTAGCTGTCGTGCAGCGGGTTGTGGATGCCGTGCTTGCGCCAGTGGTCGATCAGGCGGTTGCGGGCAATCTGGAACAACCACGTACGAAAACTCGCCCGGCCCTGTGGCTGGGTGGTGCTACGGATCAGGCTGAGCCAGGTGTCCTGGAATATTTCCTCGGCCAGTTCGGTTTTGTTGCTCAGGGACACCAGGAATCGGTACAAGCCTTGGCGGTGCCGCGCGTACAGGGCCTCGAACGCGGCACCGTCCCCGGTTCGATAGCGGGCCAGCAGCGATTCGTCGCTGGGTGCGTCTTCTGGAACGGCCATGTCGATGGCGAACTCCTTTCGATGGATCAATGCAGGTTACCTGTGGGAGCCGGGCTTGAGGCTCTGCGCCAACTCCACCAGTTGCACAAACTCATGGCGCAGCCCAAAGGGGTCATCGCCGAGGGCCGAGCGGGCCAGTGCAGCAGTGTCCCGCAAGCTCATGCTGCCAGTGTAGCGGCCATCGTCCTGGAGCTGTTGGGCGAAGGCGGCCACGGCAGCCGAGAAACGCAGGTCGGCGCTGGCCTGGGTGGGCGGGTTATTGATAGGCCGCTCGATCAGCTTGCTGTCACCGCCGGCTGCAGGCTTGTAGCGCACACGCAACATGGCCAGCTCATCGGCGTTGTTTTGCGCCTTGGACCCGGCAGCGTAGCGCAACGGTTCCAACCAGCCCTTCTCGCCAGCCGGGACGATTTCATACAACGCAGTGAGCGTATGCCCCGCACCAATCTCACCCGCATCAACCTTGTCGTTGCTGAAATCCTCACGCTTCAAGGCGCGGTTTTCATAGCCGAGCAAACGATATTCGCTGACGCGCGCCGGGTTGAATTCCACCTGCAGTTTCACATCCCGTGCCACCACCGCCAGGGTCGAGCTGAGCTGGTCCACCAGCACTTTGCGCGCTTCACGCAGGTTGTCGATGTAGGCGTAGTTGCCATCACCCGCGTCGGCCAGTTGTTCCATCAAGTGCTCGTTGTAGTTATCCACACCGAAGCCCAAGGTGGTGAGGGACACGCCGCTTTTGCGCTGCCGGGTGGCCATCTGCTTGAGGCTGTCAAAATCGCTGACGCCCACATTGAAATCACCGTCGGTGGCCAGCAGGATGCGATTGATGCCGTTGTCGATAAACCCTTCGCGGGCCATCTGGTAGGCCAGTTCGATACCCGAGGCGCCCGCCGTTGAGCCTCCGGCGGCCAGCTGACTGATGGCGTTGCGGATCTTGGCCTTGTCGCGACCGGAGGTGGGCTGCAGCACCACGCGCGACTCGCCGGCGTAGACCACCAGTGACACGCGGTCCTGATCGCGCAACTGATCCACCAGCAAGTTCAGGGTGCTTTTCACCAGGGGCAAGCCTTCGCGGCGGTCCATGGAGCCGGACACGTCCACCAGAAACACCAGGTTGGCCGGCGCCAGGTCCGCCACCGCACGATCAGACGCCTGGATGCCAATACGCAGCAGTTGGGTGTGTGGATTCCAAGGCGTAGCGGCGACTTCAGTACTCACGCCAAAGGGCGAGCCATCGGTGGGCAATACGTAGTTGTAGGGGAAGTAGTTGACCATTTCCTCCAGTCTTACGGCTCCTTCGGGCGGCAGACTACCTTGGTTGAGGAAGCGTCGTACGTTGGCGTAGCTGCCGGTATCGACATCCACGCTAAAGGTCGAGACGGGCGTTTCGGCAACCCGCTGCACCGGGTTGTCCGGCAGGCGCTCGTATTGCTCACCAGGCTCGCTGCGATATGGGCTGACCCGCTCGTCACTCATCATCAGCGGTGCCGCCATGGGCGCGGAGGCCGCGCGCTTGACCAGAGCACCTTCGACGCGCACCTGCTCGCTGGGCGGTGCGAGACCGGGCATGACCTCTGCGGCCTCGGTGGGCTTGGCAGCGTTTGGGGACGTGGACACGCCACAACCCGCCAGCGCCATCCACGAAGCGATGGCGAGGCCTTGTGCGACGGGACGCAGGAGCGGTTGGAAATGACGAGACATGGCGGCTGAACCTCGAGGGGTGAATGATGCGTTCACTCCTTCAGACGCGACAGGATCGGTGCTCGGGTTAAACGCCGAGTTTTTTCTTAAACCCCTTCGGCAGATAACGCGGTCTTGAAAGGCGGTGTGTGGTTCTTTTGTTGTCCATCGGCCGGATTTTCGAAAAAAGACCAGACAAATAAAGTGGGAACTCGCCCTGCGCCAACCCACGAACAGAAAAACCACACTCCAGATAGCTGCAACCACGTGCGACAGCGACTCTTAAACCACCATCAGGTAATAGTTGAACGATTGGAGTCCGGTTTGCGCAATGGCAACTTATCGCACCGCAAAAAGACTTTGCCTACAGACTCGACCAAGGATAAAAACAAGCCGCGTTCAACGGTATAACAATGAAAATACATTCTGGTGTACCTGCGTTCTTCACGCCCTACAGCGCCCCGCCGCGCCCACAACGGTTCTTTCGCCCATTCAATACTCTGACGGTCTTTCGCCCCTTCATCCGCCCCTTTATCACTCACCCCTGGGTGCGAACTCTCACGCGCCCAACCCTTCGCCCGACGCCCCCGCCCGACCCCACGACGCCGCCACCTCCCGAGCGCCGTACACATCTGCCAAGTCCAGATAGGCCCAGCCCCCCGACCTGGGATGGCAAGGACATGACCCGGCGGCCGGACGATCCTTACATCGCCAGGATCAACAAACGCTCCTACGATAAACAACAGATTATCGACCAGCTCACACACGGCGTGCCGACCTGGCGCGATACCAATCAAAACAACCAGACAGAGATTTCCTACGCCTTCAACAACGGTGGGTTCAACATCGCCTGTATCTGGGACGGTGACGGCAATGACGCGGGCAACCGCCTCACCGGTGGCCCCGGCGCGGACCAGAAGCGCGGCGGTGGCGGCGCGGATACATTCGTCTACAACGACGCCCGTGACTCCACCCCCAAGCCCCCCGATACGATCCTGGACTTCACCAGCGGCACCGACAAGATCGATGTGTCCGGCGCCCTGCGAAAAGCCAAGGCCCCTGCGCTGAGTTTTGTCCAGGCCTTCAGCGGCAAGGCAGGCGAGACACTATTGGCGTATGACGAAACCACCGGCACGGGCAGTGTCGCCATCGACCTGGATGGCAACGGCCACGCCGACCTGCTGATCAAGACGCATGGGCAGGTCAAACCCGACGACATCGTTCAAAGCGTTGCAAGCAGCCGTTATCGCCTGAACGACCGACGCGACTGAAAGCGTGGCCCACAACGACAAAGGCCCTCCCCGATCGATGCCGGGAAGGGCCTTTGCCTGCGGAACCGAGGACTTAGTCGGTACCGTATTTCGGATTACGCGGACCGTACAGGATCCCCGTGCGTTGCCCCGGCGACAGCAGGCGCGCACTGGTGATACCGGCAATCGGATGCGCCGCGTCGGTAGAACTGTTGATCACCTGCTTGACCGCCGCCGTGATCAGCATGCCCACCAGGCCGCCGCCATTGTTGTTGCCTTCCTCGCTGGAGGCCCGCGCCGAGCCGGTCCACAGGGTGGTGCCGGTGCGCAGGTCGACCAGTTTGGCCGAGGCCGTCACCGCTGTGTCGCTCGCGATCAGCATGTACTTGGTGCCGTACTCGGTAACGGTGATGTACAGCGCCGCGTCCGCACCAAAGATGTCATGCAGCTTGGTTGGCGGCAGAGCCTGGATATCGTTGGCGGTGGTCAGGCCGTTCTGGCGGAAGGTTTCGTCCACCAGGGCAATCGGCAACACGTAGTAACCGGCTTCGGCCAACGGGTAGGTGACTTGCGACACCAGGCTGTAGGACGCCTGCACTTCCGGCGACTCATTGAGCGGCGGCAGCACCAGGATCGACTTGGGCCGCGCCTGTTTGTACGCGGTGTAGTCGATGGTCTTGGGGGCCGCGCAACCGCCGAGCAAGGCCAGGGCCAGCAAGGCGCCAGTGAGTTTCAATAGGCTCATTTGGTGGCGACTCCGGTCTTGGCGTTTTTCAGCAGAAAGTCCATGTAGGAGGCGGACTCGGGGAACAGTGCCTTCTCGGTGCGGAATTCCTGCACCATCTGGTCGTCCTTGCCCATGCTCAGGTACAGCATGCCCAGGTGCGCGTGGTAACCCGGCGGGGCTTTACGGCCACTGGCGTTGATCTTCTGCAGATCCCGTTCCAGCGCCTCGACCTGCGCTTCCTTGGGCTCGCCCTTGAAGTATTCGTAAACCTGCGGCTGGTAGCTTTCCCATTGATACAGGGGCTGGGGCGCCGTGTGGCACCCGGCGACTACTGCACTTGCTGTCAGCATCAGCGCCAACTTCACTGCCTTGCTCATCCGTGTACTGCTCCTTGAGGTGTTGCTGATCAGTTGCGCGGGTTCCAGGCGCCGGCGTTGATGCCGTCCACCAGGCGGTTGATGGCTTCGCGCATGGCCAGGTCCAGGACCTTGCCATTGAGGGTGGAGTCGTAGCTGGCGGTGCCGCCGAAGCCGACCACTTCACGGTTGGACAGCGCATATTCACCGGCGCCCTGGGTGGAATACACCACTTCGGAAGTGCTGATGTTGACGATGTTCAACGCGACTTTGGCGTAGGCCACCTGGGTCTTGCCACGGCCGAGGATGCCGAACAGCTGGCGGTCGCCGGTTTCTTTGCGGCCGAACTCGGTGACGTCGCCGGTGACCACGTAGTCAGCGCCCTTGAGCTTCTGTACGGTGCCTTTGATCGCGGCTTCCTGGGAGATTTCGCCCATGTTGTCGCGGTCCAGCACGCTGAAGCGGTTGGTCTGCTGCAGGTGGGTGATCAGGATGGTCTTGGCCTGGCCGCCGAGGCGGTCAACGCCATCGGAGAAGATGCCGCGCATGTAGCTGGAGCGGTTGTCGAATTTGCCCACGGCGATCGGTACACGCACGCCGTTGTAGACGACACCGGCGCTGGCGACTTTTTCCACCGGCAAGGCGCGGTTGCTCTCGGTGGCGCAACCGGCCACGCCGAGCAGCGCTGCGGCGGTGAGGCCCGACAGCAGGATTTTGGACAGTGCTTTCACAGAGTGCTCCTAGAGTGAGAAATCAGCAGGTGCAGCAGGTAAAACTAACGAGTGGGAATGTTGCGGATGTCGTTGACGATGTCGCGGCTATAAACACTGAAGTAGAAGCCTTCGACACTGGCGTTGCTTTTATTGGTCACCAGGGCGCCCATGGTCTTGTACTGCTCGAAGTTGCCGATCACGCCGCCGGGCACCTGGTCATACAGGGCCTTGGAAAAGTGCAGCACCTCGGTGCCGTTCTTCCTGACCGCGACCTTGTAGCTGAAATCGACACTGAGCAGCAGCTTGTTGTCATCGACGATCAGGGTGGCGAGCCCGCCTTTCGAGTCCTGGATATGGCGCGTGTACACAATGTTCATATCCAGCAGATAGTCGGCCTTGTCCTTGCTGGTGGCATAGCGATCTGCTTCGAGCAAGCGTTTCACCATATCGACACCCAGCGCTTGGCGAACCTTGTCGTCGGGCAGGAAGCGCTCATTTTTACCCACCACCTCAACATCAAACGTGTCGAGCCAGAAGGTTGCAGTCTTGGGAATGGTGACCGGCGCCGGAGAGATGTAGTAATCCGGCTTGGAGGCGCAGCCCGCCATGAGGCAGACGGCGAAAAAGAGGACGAGCAAGCGCATGTATGAATTCATCCCTGAACAGTATCGAGCTTTAAACAATCGCGGCATTTTACGGAGTTAAGAGGGGTTCTCAAGTGTATTTGGTCGGTTGCGTGCGCTGTCACTCGGCATTGTCGTTGCCTGAGCGACCGCCATCGCGGGCAAGCCCGCTCCCACAGTTGACTGCATTCCAATGTGGGAGCGGGCTTGCCCGCGATGGCGATAGCCCAAACACCGCAATTATTGCGGCCGGCACACGTTGTAAGCCTGGTTCTCGGCGACTTCCTCCATGTGATGCCCAATCACCGTATTGAGCACCAACTGCCGCTCCGACTTCCCGGTCGCACGGTACGCCGAGCCCTGGGCATCGGTCTGAATCCGGAAACCGCCATTCGCCAGTTGCTTGACCAGTTGCACGCGCCTGGCCCTATCGCCATTGCCGCGATGATCGCTCGGCGACAGGAACACGTAGCGCTCCTGCTGCAACAGCCACACCGGCCGATCACTGCTCTCGCTGGCAAACACGTAGGCACAATCCACCGTCGCCACCGGGAAACTGGCCTTGCGCACATAGTGCCCGCCCTCATACCCCACCAGCGTGACAAGCCCGGGTTGCACCACGGCCACCGCGTCCTCGGTCTGCACGCCGTCTTGAACGCCGTAGTTCGAATAGGCCCAGCGCAACGGAATGAACTGCGCCGGGGTTGCCGCCAGGGCGAGGTCGTGGTTGATCCGCGCCTGATCCTCGGCACCGCGATAGGGCACGCCCTGGCAGCCGGCAAGCGCGGCGAGGCAGAGCAGCATCACGCTTCGGGTGAACGTCCTGCTCATGGGAACGTCGTCCCGATGCGCGACCGTTCACTGGAGAACCAGATCCCGGTGATCTTGCCGACCACATCCTCAACGGCGACCTGGCCCATGAAGCGGCTGTCGTTGCTGTTGTTGCGGTTGTCACCCAGCAGGTAGACGTGACCCGGCTCGACTTTAACCGGCGCCAGCTCCATCGACGCCGCGCCGTTCACCCGGTCTGCCGGCGCGTGGAACAGGCCGAGGTTTTCGCCGTTGTGGATCAGCTCGCCATTGTCGATCGCCAAGGTGTCGCCGCCCACGCCGGCCACGCGCTTGACCGCCTCGGTGCCGTTCCAGCGGTACACCACGATGTCGCCGACCTTTGGCGCACCGGCCTTGAGATCGGAAACGATGTAGTCGCCGATCGACAGCGTCGGCGCCATCGAGCCCGACGGAATGTAGTAGTTCTTGAAGCCCAGCAACGGCCCCCGCAGCACTTCCAGCAGCACGAAGGTGATCACCATCAGCACGCCCACATACAGCGCGTGGAAGCGTTTGCGCGGCACATCCGGCGGGCCGTCGTAGCGACGCGCCAACACCGCCGCCACAATCGCCGAACTGAGCTTGACCGCAATCGCGAAGGCGGCAAACACGTACAGCCCGATGGGCGACGCGATCAGGCCGCACACGCCGAGCAACACGACGCCGCCGTACAAAATCGCGGCGACCCAGATCGCCCATTTGATCCGGCCCACGTAGACCAGGCCCCAGCCCGCCACGAGGCAGGACATCAGGAAGGCTTGCAGGGAGAGTTTTGCGGGTTTCATTGAGGGTCCTTAAGGAAAATTGGTATCCACAAAGTGTTGCGCGAAGTCTTCAGCGTTGATCGGGGTACCGGCGCTGGCAAACTTCTCGGCGTTGGTGCGCCATATCTCTCTGATCTTGTCGGCGACCGTCGCGGGGAAATCCATTTGTGCCTCGATCACCGCCTGCCAACTGCCCGACACGCCGTACACCTCGTGCAGCTTGGGTTCCATGGCGCGCAAGGTCGCCTGTTGCTCATCGCTCAGCTCACCGATGGCGGCCAGGACATAGCACTCCAACAGCCGCAGGAACGGCTTGCCCTCATATCGATTCATAATCCCTCTCCAAAATCACACCGCCCCTGTGGCGAGGGAGCTTGCTCCCGCTGGAGTGCGCAGCGCTCCCAACAATTCTGGGGCCGCTTCGCAGCCCAACGGGAGCAAGCTCCCTCGCCACACGTTCAGTGGTTACCCGTTAGAACGCGTACCGCGCCTTGAGCATCACGCCATCGGCGTCAAAACCACTGCGCGCCTGACGCGTGTAGCTGGCGCCGACGGTAAAGTCCGCCACCTGGTAATTCACGCCCACGCTGGCTTCATAGCTGTCACGCGCCACCGACGCACCGGTGACGGTAAACGCCGAACCACCCAGCACATAGTTGGACGTCTGCGCGACACGATCACCCATCAGGTCGTGATACGCCATCAGTGTCGCTTCCGGCTGCAAGCTGCCCGCGCCCATCGGCAGGTTCCCGGCCAGGCGCACACCGGCGCCCAACTCACCCACTTCATACCGCTGCGAACGGGTGCTCAGCGCGGCCGACGAACCCTTCTCGTCATAGCCGTCCATGCGCACATTGGCATAACGCGCGGCCACCCGTGGCTCAATTACTACCGCTTGCGACGGCTTGAAGCTGTAGCCGCCGATCACGCTGGCGGACAACACGTTGCTGTCGTAGCTGCCCTTGGCCGTGGTGCCGGCGATGTGGCGCTTGCTCTGGTTGTCGTTATGCCCGTAGCTGAGGCTGCCATCGACAAACCAGTCTTGCAGCGACCAGTTACCGTACAGCGACAGCGCGTGGCCTTCGACGTCGGTCTTGTTGCCCAGATCGGAATGGATGTTGGAGTTGAGGTAGCTGTAGGCCACGCCCAAGGTGGTGGTGTCGTTGACCCGACCGTCCACACCCACCGCCATGCCGCTGCTGTTGGCCGAGTAGCCGTTGGCGCCGCCGCGACCGTCCTGGTCCATGTTGCTGCTCAGGCCTTGCACCCACACGCCGCCGCGCTGCTGGCTTTCACGCTGCTCGGTGAGGCGGTTGAAGATCGCGCCGTTGACCACGGTTTGCCCGGACAAGGCCACGTCCAGCGCACCGCGGTTGACGTCCGGCTGGAGCTGGTCGCTGATCTGCGCCAATTGCGCGGCCGTGCCGGCGTTGGCCAGGGCCTGGAAGACCTGGTCGTCATTGCTGAGGCGACTGAGCACGTCGTTCTTGAAGGTATTGACCGCCGTGGCCGAAGCAGCGCTGGCGCCCACACCGGCGAGTTCTTCCTGAACTTGCCCGTCGGCCTTGACCGCCACCACGGCCTTGACCGTTTGCGCATCAGCCGAATAGCTGAGCACATCGAGCAGCGCCGAAGCACTGTTCACGGACAGGCCGTTGTCTTGCACGCTGGAGGCTTGCAGCAGGGTGTACTGCCTGCCGTCGTTGGTGCTGGCGAAGTCGCCGGGGTTGGCGCTGACGGTCAGCTTCGAGGCGTTGGCGAAGGTGGCGTTGCCGTTGACCGTCAGGTACGCCGTGGTCGGCACCACGCTGTCGGACAGGTGCATGTCGATGCCGGCGCCGTTGGCGACGTTGAGGTCGCCGGTGATGGCGGTGCCTTGTGCGGAGAGGTTCAGCGAGCCCGAATTGACCGAGACCGGCGCGATGATGCGCGTCCCGGTGAAGTTTGCCTGGCCGGCGACATTGACTGCGTTGAGGTTGAGCAGGTCGCCGACGATGGCGCCGCCGGTCCAGTTCAGCGTCGCCAGGTTGGCGGCGTCCACGGCAACCCCTGAGTTGCTGCGGATTTCGCCAGCTTGCTGGTTGATTTCAAACGGCGAGGTTTGCTCAGCGGCGTTCACCAGGATCGCGGTGCCGTCAGCGGTGATGGTGCCACGGTTGACGATGCCACGGGCGCCGCTCGCACTGTTGGTGGCGAACGTAGCGCCCTGGAACTCGAAGGCGCTGGCATCGGTGCCCTTGGCTTCAAGCGTGCCGGTGTTGAGGATGTAATCGATGGTGCCGTTGTAAAACAATACGCCGCGCGCCTCGCTGCCATTGGCAGAAACCAGCCCACTGTTTTCGATACGCAGCGCGCTGGTCACGGTTTCCACCTCAATGCCCAAGGCATACTCACCGGTGGCGATGATCGAGCCGGAGTTGAGGATCTTGCCGCCGATGGTGGTCGGGGTGGCGCCGTCGATATCAAGGATCAGACCCGTGGCGCCACGGCCGTCCATGTTGATCACGCCAGTGTTGGAAACGTCGCCGCCAATGGTGGTGCCGTGCAGGTAAATACCTTCGCCACCGCCCACGAAACCCAGGGTCGGTGCATTCGGCTGCGGCGCCGTCGAGCGGATCGTGCCCGAGTTGATCACACTGCCGCCAATGGTCGCGTCGCCGATCTCCAATCCTTCATAACCGCCGTGGCTCATGAGGATATTGCCGGCCTGAATCACGTCCCCCGTGATAGTGCTGGTGGGCAGGTTGTTCGGGCCGGCCCAGTACATCGGGTCGATGGTCATCGCACGGAGCGTTTTACCTTGCGAGTCCAGCGTAATGTCGGCGCGGTTGATCAGCGAACCCTGGATGTGGGTATCGGTAAAGCCCAGGCCCGCTGGCAGGGTGGTGCTGGGGTCGA
The DNA here is from genome assembly GCF_000346755.1 of Pseudomonas sp. CBZ-4. Classification (GTDB taxonomy): domain Bacteria; phylum Pseudomonadota; class Gammaproteobacteria; order Pseudomonadales; family Pseudomonadaceae; genus Aquipseudomonas. The sequence continues at coordinate 12,299 of NZ_ANNV01000174.1, forward strand.
CCACTTGGGACAGCTGCCCGGTGATGGTGACGGGCTCGTTGAAGGTCTCACTGGCCCAAATGTTTTTTCCTTGGCCCAGGTCGAACTCAACGGCCAGCACCTGTGTGCTGATTGCGCCAACCATGATGGCCAACAGGGTTTTCTGGAACGGCTTGCGCTTCATTTCTAACTCCATGAACGACGGCTCACTGCCGCCAAAAGGCCCGGCGGCAGTCGGTGTACCGAGTGAAAGGATCAAGTGATCCGCGTGCATTCCCCCAGGGCGCCCGCATAAAACCCAGGCGCACAGCAACGCACCGCAAGGGGCGGTGGCAGGCAGGGGAATAAGGGGGGAAGGTTCACATCAATCCTTAATGTCATTTGAAAACGCTGCAGTCCATGCAGCCCGACCGGTTATGGGGTGGGCGGGGTAATGACATTGGAATAAACAGAATGTTCAAACGAAGTGCGCAGGGGGTGGCGCTTTGTGAACTGGGTCGCAGTTAGGGAACGGTCATCGACACTTCCACACGATTGCGAAAGGCAGCTCGTCGCTAAGGATTTCAGGCGAGCGAAAATAATAAGCAGCAGACGCGTGCTCCAGGCTCTTGTGGATAAATGCACCGTCAGTCATCACGCGGTAGGAGGCGCATTCCATAAACGAGCCCTCAGCTAGCGCGTTTTTTATCTGGCCATAGGTCCCATCGGCCCCCACCGGCAACAATTCGGTCGGTGGCGGGCGTACAGCCAGGTCATCGTTTTCAATGTCCATGGAGTACGCTCTGCGAAAGCCAGGTTCACTGCTGGCCCAGTAGACGGATACCAACCGGTGCTTTTCATTTCCCTCATCGAGAAAAGCATCCGCCAGGAGGTATTGATCGTCTGAAATTTTATAAACGCCGTCTTCCAAAGCGAGCACACACGGTTCTCGTACGTCGACGATGTCCCCGGTTCTTGAGCTGTGCAGCGATGACCATTGCGGCATTTTTGATACCTCAAATCCATTGTGGCGTTTTGATTATTTGCGCTTCGATCCTAACTCAAAATCTCTTTCAAGTGCTGGCTCACCTCCGTTAGTTCATTGGCAGACATTGGGCTATAGCGGATAACTATTAATACGCCATCATCGAACTCTGAAACACTGTCGACATGATTATTTAGACAATCAACGACTTGCTTCGGACTCTTCCCAAAAGCACGAGAGCATAGTTCCCGATCAAAATAATTAGCTGCATGTATACGAAAAACACCATCTCTTCCGTTAATGTCTTTTTTTGTCGCCTCACAAGCCGCCACTACCAGAGGCCAGTCGCTTCGCGTGATACTCCAGTCATGCAGGGCAGCTCGATAGGCTCCAAACGCTTTTATGTAGTGTGGGAAGACTCGCTTTATCAAGTCTGGGTAATCAACCTTTCCGCCAGCAAATTCAATGAATAGGGTGTCATCAAACTGTGCATCATCTTCCAGATAGTGTTGATTTCTTAGCGCATAGGAAATTCTGCCTTTCACTCCCGAAGGCAGTAATTTGTCCAGCGAAACCGAGACAACAAGCTCATCTTCAATATCGGGCAGTTCAATCGTATCGCCTAGACTCCACGGAGCGCCTAAGACCGCTAGCTGCGCCAAGAACCTGCTGTGCTTTTCTCGTATAGGCTCTGAGTAGTCAGGCCTATGTCGAAACTCCAACTTATACTTCGTCATCAAGGTGCTACCTTAACAGTGATATTTCTGATGTTTTGTTCAATCAAAATATCGGTTGTTCTAGCAGCCGCTTTTTGAGTTGGCAATTCAAAAACCGCTTTGGTACCTGTGAACGCTTTGAAACCGCTTATCAAATGCGGGAGGGGGCTGCCCCCGATAGCAGTGGGTCAGCACCCGATGAGCTGGCTGACACTCCGCTATCGGGGGCAAGCCCCCTCCCACATTGCCTGCATTCCAAATGATCTACAGGGCGTAGATCAACTCACGCCTTTGTCGCGATCCTGCCCCGGCACCAAGGTCAATGTCGGCTTTTCCACATCACGGGAGACATGGGATTTCACTTCCTCCACACCGCCCTCCTCGTCGTTGTGGATCACCAGCACCCCCGGCTTGCGCAGTTGCTCCAGGTCACCCTCGCCAAGCTTGAAGCTTTCGCTGAGGTTCTTGTCACTGAGGGCGTTGGCCTCGGCGCGGCGCTGGGCGAATTTGCGGCCCTTGCGTTGCTGGTAGCGCGCCCAGGTGACCAGGATCAGCGCGTTGAACAACGCGATCCACAGGTAGATCTGCAGGGTGTTGAGCGCGGCGAAGATCGGCGCCTCGATACGCGGCCCGCCGTGGGTTTCCAGCATGGCGTTGATGCCGCGCGCCAGCAGCCAGATCAACCCGGCCCAGGCCAACAGGGTCAGCACCACGTCGACGATCCACATCACGGTGTTTTGGCGAGTTCTGATCAGCTTCATGATCACACGTCCTCATTGGCTGGTTTGATCCCGCGGTCCGGGCTGACCCAGCGCGCGCGCTTCTGATGCTGGTTGAACAGCACCTTGGGAAAACTGACCAGGGTGGTGAACAAGCTGACCAGCCAGAACACCATCGGGTACCACACCGTCCAGAACAGGGTTTTCCACAGGTCTTTTTCGTAGCGCCGGTCAATCAGGATGCTCACGGCAAACTGCACCAGGCACACCATCGCCAGTACCAGGCCGGTAAACGCCGGAGGCACCAGGGAGTCCACCGCGATCGCTTGCGGCAACACCATGAATTTACCCAGGCCCCAGAAGATCACCGAGAGCAGGAAGGTGAAGGCCCAACCGGTGGATAGGCAGTACTCGAACAGCAGCGGCCACAGGTAGCGATGGCGCCATTGCCAGATGCCACGGATATTCTTGAACAGCACTTCGGCGCCGCCCTGGGCCCAGCGCAGGCGCTGTTTCCACAGGCCGCCGACGGTTTCCGGCATGAGGATCCAGCACAGGGCACGGGGCTCGTAGAAGATCGCCCAGTGATCGAGTTGCAGCTTCCAGCTGACGTCGATGTCCTCGGTGATCATGTCGGTGCTCCAGTAGTCGATGCGGTCCAGCGCCTTTTTACGGAACGCCACCACCACACCGGACACTGTAAAGATCCGCCCGAATACCCGCTGCGTACGCTTGATCAAACCGATGATCGAGGAGAACTCGCCCACCTGCACCCGGCCGATCAAGGTCGAGCGTGTGCGGATGCGCGGGTTGCCGGTCACCGCGCCGAGGCGTGGGTTGTCGAGCATCGGCGCGACCATGTACGCCGCCGCATTGCGGTCGAGCAACGCATCGCCGTCGATGCACACCAGGTACTCGCTGCGCGCGGCCACGGCGCCCATGCGCAAGGCCACGGCCTTGCCCTGGTTCTGCGCCAGGTGCAACACGCGCAGGCGCGGGTGTTCCAGGGCGAGGGCATCGAGGACCGCAGCGGTGTTGTCCTTGGAGCCGTCGTTGACGGCGATCACTTCGATGTTCGGGTACACCTGGTCCAGCGCCGCATGAATGGTCTCGGCCGCGTTATCGCCCTCGTTGTAGCAAGGGATGATGATCGAGATCAGCGGGTTGCCGGCCAGGGTCGGCGCCGGAGTGTCCTCTTCCCACGGCCAGTGGCGTTCCCAGTGCAGCCAGAAGTACAGGCCGCCGGCAATCCACAGCGCCGACATGAACAGCGGGTAGAAAAACACGAAGTCCATCAGGAACTGCCCGGTGACCAGGAAGATCAGGCCAAGAGGCACACCCAACACCAATGCCAGCACGAATAAAGCCAGGATTCTGTCGAACATGGTCAAGGGTTCCATTGGTTGGAAATGGCCGGACGTATGGTCTTCAGGTCCGGGGAGTTTTCCAGGAAGTTGTCCGGGTAGTAGCCAAAACTGGTGACACCCTGGCGCTTGAGCACGCCCATCCATTCAGCCAACTGCTCGGCGCTGATGTCCGGCGCTTCCTTGGTTCGCCAGTCTTTGGCTTGCAGTTCGAACACGGTGCGGTCGAGCGCGCCGGGACGAGCCTTGACGGTAGCCACCAGTTTTTCCAGCCAGGCGTTGGAGTTTTTCAGCGTCTGGCCTTCCATCAGCGGCATCGCCATCGGCGCGGTCCAGTCGTAGGTCTGGAGGAAGTCGTCGAGGTTCTGTGCGAACCAGGTTTCGCTCTGCGGGTTAAGCATCGGCTCGGCGAAGATATTGCGCGCGGTCATGATCTGCGGGCCACGGATCGCGCGGACTTTGGCGGTCAGCTCGTTGGTAAAGTCGATCAGGTAACGGCTCTTGAAACGGGTCCAGCGCTGCATCACCGCCGGGTCGGCGCGCAAGGCTTCGATGGTGTTCGGCAGACCGTTGGCGGCATAGGCCTTGAGCGCCGCAGGGCTGGCGTCTTCAAAGTCGTTGAACACCGCATCATCGTGATACAGCACGCCATCGAGACCACTGTTGCTGATACTCGCCAAGTCTTCGTAAATCTCGCCGATGATCTTGCGCACCTCTGGATCGAACGGCGACAGGCGCTGGTATTGATCGGGGTCGAGGCCGATCTGGCCGGTTTTCGGGTCCCAGCGGGTGACGCGTGGCAGCTTGGGGTCCAGGGCAAAACTCAGCACCGGCATCCAGGCATAGACGCTGGCATGGGCACGGGTGTGCAGTTGCCAGGCGACACGGTTGAACAGGTCGGCACGCATCGGCAAGTGGCGGTTGGGGAAGTACAGCGAGTGCACCAGGCCGTCGCCCTTTGGATCGGCATAGGCTTGCAGGAACACCGTCACCGCGCCCATGTCCACCACGCGTTGAATCAGTTGATCGAGGTTGCGCGCCTGTTGGGCCGGGTCCGGGTCGTAGACATGGTCGAGGTCCACGTGCAGCACGCGCATCGGCGCCTTGGTCTGCACGGCCACGATGCTGTTGGCGTAATGTTCGCCGTCCGGGTCGGAGGCCACCAGGAACCGCGGGCTGTTCATCAGCTTGGTGGAGTCGTCGAGACCATCGTCCAGGGTCAGCGCCATTTTGTAGCCGTGTTCATCGACCACTGCCAGCGACGTGCCGTCGGCTGCACCGTATGGCCATACCCACACCCGTGGGGCCTTGCCGGTCACTGCACGGATCTTGTCGGAAATCGCCTTCACGTCAGCGCGCATGCGCGCCTGGAACTGCGCTTCGGTTTCATAACGCTTGGTCGCCGGGTCATAACGCCGCGTGGTGGCTGCCGGCTCGAGGTTGCCCTGGGGGTTGCCCAGGATGCCTTTGTGGTTGTTGTCGGTGTGCGCGGCGATTTCCACCAGGCCCGACTGGGACACTTCGCGGATCTGCTGCCAGGTCAGGAACTCGCCGCGCGGCCGTGGCTGGCCGGCAAAGTCCACCGGTTGGTTCATCGGCGTGTCGATCCAGTAGCCCACCGGCGCCAGCAGGGCCGGCCAGCGGTAGGCCCGCAGGATCGGCATCACCCGCGTGTAGAAGCTCGAATAACCATCGTCAAAGCTGAGCATGACGGCCTTGGGTGGCAGTTCAGGCCCGCCGTTGCGGGCCGCGAGGATCTGATCGACGCTGACCGCCTGGTAGCCGTTCTCGCGCAGCCAGGCGAGCTGCTCGATCAAACGTTCGGTGCGCACCGCCACCACCGCCTGATCGGGGTCGCGATCCTCGACGTCATGGTAGGCAATGCCGAGGAAATGGTTCTTCGGCCACGCCACTTCGTTGGGCGCAACAGGCCGCTCGGCGGGTGGAGTGAAGGGTGCGGGTTGCTGGGCGCAGGCGCTGGCCAGCATTACGCCCAGAATCAACAGGCAACGGCTGAGGACAGTCATGGTCAGGCTCTTCTAGAAACGGTAAGTGAGGTCGACGAGCAGGCGCAGATCGCGTTCGCGATCGCCGTCGTAAGGTCGGCTGATCAGGCTCAGGTTCGCGCCGGCTTCCAGTACGTCATTCCAGCGGTAGCGTTGGCCGTAACCCACCAGACCGATGCCACCGGTGGAATAATCCTGCTGGCTATAGGTGCCCGCACCGACCTGGAACTGCTGACTCCACTGAGTCTCGTAGCGGTGATAGAGCACATGGTTGATGTTGATGACCGGCAGCACGGTGAAGTCCGACTTCGGGTTGAAGTAGATCGTGTCTTCCTTGCTGTTGCGGCTGGCGCCGACTTCCAGGCCCAGGTCCACTTGCACTTTCGGCGAACTGTAGAGGCCTTCGCGGCCACTGAGCAGGGCTTCGAAGCGGTCGTTGCCGTCGCTGAAGTGGGACGGGCTGAGGGTCAGTTTCCACTCGCGGCTTTCGTTGGCGCGCCAGCGGATGAAACCGCTGCCGCCGTTGGCCGTGATCCCTTCATTCAACGCCCGCAGGGGGGTGGTGGACAGCAGGTAGCCGAGGCTGCCGCCGTATTGCCAGTTGTCGTTGATATCCCGCGCAATCGACACCGCTGCGCCTTGTTTGGAACCATTGCCGTAGGAGTGGTTGGACACCTCGGCCTCGATGGTCATGTCGCGGGTGCGCCGCTCGACGCCGACCACCTGCCAACGGTGGTGGCCGGTGCCTTCTTCAAAGTCGGCGGTGGCGTAACCGGCACCGGCGAACAGGCGCCAGTCTTCGTCGATGGGCGGCGTGTAGAGCCGGCTTTCAATGCCCCAGTCACGGCTGCCCGAGACGGCACCGGCGTCGCCATTGTTGCCGCCGCCGAAGCTTTTGCCGGTGTAGGCTTCGACCCGCAGCTCGGCCATGTCATGCACGTCGCGCAAACGTTGCAGGCGCTGGACCTGGCGGTTGTCCGGGTTACGGGCGACCACATCGTCGGTGAGGATGTCGAGTTGCCGCCATTCCTGCAGGTCCAGGGCCGTGAAGCCTTGGGACATCTCCAGGCCGATGTCACGCGGGCTTTGCGCCTCCGTCTCCTTGAGCACACGCTCGGCGCGCCGTGGCCAATCGCGGGCGCGGTACATTTCCGCTTGCGCCAGGCGCAGCCCGATGCTGCCAGGGGCCTTGCCCACCAGCTCTTCCAGGGACTTCTCGCTGGACGGCAGATCGGCCCCATAGGTGCCGGCTTGCGCAGCCAATTGTTGGGCGTCCATCCACTCATCGTTGGGGTTGCCGATCGGCAGGCCCTTGAGTTCAACCCGGGGTTTCTGGCTGTCGGCCAGGTTCTTGGCGACGGTGCGCGCCTCGTCCACCTGGTCGTTTTCGAGCAAGGCGTAGAACAAGGCTGTGCTGTCTTCGACACGGTCGCCGACGTCGGCATCGGGCGCCTCAATGGCCTGGCGATACAGCGGCGCGGCCTTTTCCGGCAGGCGTTGGTCGAGGTAGGACGCCGCCACCCAACGCACGGCATAGGTGGGCAATTTCACGCCTTCGGCCTGCAGCTTTTCGTACTCGCGGATCACCTCGGCGGTGCGCGCGCGGGCCTTGAGTGCGCCGAGGCGGTCGATGCGCCACACCACCACGTCGTCTTTGGCGGTGGGGTCCGGGGTCCAGCGGGCGAGGAGCTTGTCGTAATCCTGCAGGGCGCGGTCAGCAATGACGTAGCGTTCCTTTTCGCTGCGCGTGGCGAACTCGGCCATGCGCACGCGCTCGGCGGCCAAGTCACCCTCCAGGCGGCGCTGGGTCACTGGGTCGATAAGGCCCGGGCGCTTGGCCGCCAGGCGCAACGCCGGTTCCGGCAAGCGCGCCTTTTGCAGGGCGACGATGTATTCGCGGGCAACTTCCGGTTTGTCACCGGCGCGGATGAAGGCCTGGTCGAACTCAAACAACGCGTCGTAGTTGAAACCGGCGCGGGTCAGCGCGTAGCCCAGGGCCATGCGCCGGTTGGGGTCATTCGGGTTGGCCGCTACCAGCGCGCGGGCACGTTGCACGGCTTCGGTGGTTTTGCCGCCGTCGGCCTGGGTCAGGGCCAGGCCCAGTTGCAGGTCGACATTGTTCGGCTCACGCACAAGTGCCTGGCGATACACCGCCTCGGCTTGCGCCCCCTGCTTCTGGTTGCGATAGGTCCGCGCGACGGTGGCGAGCGCCTGGGGCGTCAAGGTGCGGTTTTTGCCCTGGGCCTCGTACACCTTGAGCACTTCGGCGTCCTGCCCGGCCCAGCCGGCAATCACCAGGTGATCACTGACCTGGCCCGGCGTCTGGCGCTCGGCAGGCAGTTGGCGCAATTGGGTCAGGGCCGGCGTGAAATTGCCGTTGCGCGCCTGAATGATCAGGGCATCGTAGGCAGGGTCGGCCACGGCGAAAGCGGGCATCAGCAACTGGCTGCACAAGGCTGCCCCGATCAGCAGTCGTAACCGGCCTGTGGCACTGAGTGGGAGGTTTCGCAGCATATCGTGAGCTTCCTTACACACGGAAAGCTGTAACGATAGGTGGTCCTGAGCAATTTGCATCAGGGTGTCGGCGTCTCGTGACCCGACCTAGCTTTCCTGTAGGAACTATCCCTTAAGAAAGTAGGGGAAAGCCCAATTCAGAACAATTGTTCAGAATTGGCAGCGAATCTGAAATACGAATGGGGGAGCGGACTTGCCCGTGATAACGGGGCCTCAATCGACCTGAGCGTCGATTGTTTGACCCTGATCACTGGCACTTCCACTCCCCCATTATTTATTTCGGGGTGAAGGCAGAATCGTTACTGCGCGCCGCTCATCGCACCGGCTTTGGCCAAGACGAAGCCAATGAATTGTTCGACGGTCATCTTCTGGCCGTTGAAGGTCACTTCATTGTTGGCGTAGTGCAGCTTGGACACCACGTCGTTGCCCACCAGGGTCGCCAGTTGGGTGCCGACCGCCATGCCACTTACCATCTCGGCCGCCATCTGCGATTGCTGCTCGATGGCTTTCGGGTCGGTCACGCCACCGGCCTGGGCTTGCAGGGCAGCAATGTCGCTGATCATGGGTTTGGACAAGGTCAGGTTGGCATCCAGCAAGGCAATGATCTGCTTGCCCAGCTCAACCGGTGGCAGCTCCATGGACGATGGTTTGGTCAGGTCGAGGATCAGGTTGAACTTGCTTTCGCCGTGGGTGGTTTTCAGCGACAGGTTTTCCAGGGCCACTTGCGGCTTGGCTGCCAGCAACTGGTTGACGTTGGCTTCGGCCAGGGTTTGCTCGGCTTCGGTCAATTGCAGCTCCGGTACCGGTTGGCCCGCAGCGGCAGCGGCTTGCACCGGCTGCATCTTGTCCTGGTACAGCTTGGTCAGCAGCAGGCCCGACGGCACGTCGATGTTCTTCACGCTCACGGCCATGGCCGCGGAGCCGACCGGTTTGCCCTGGTAGCCGATCTCGTCGATCTTGTAGTCGACGCGGCCGTCCATGGTGTTGTCTTTGACGGCGCTGGTGTCTTTCTGCTCGAAGCCCTTGAGGGTCAGCACGGTTTGTTGCGGGCCGACGGTCAGCTTGGTGTCGGTCAGCTCAACGGTGTTCTGCCCGGTGTAGAAGCCGAAGGTGGATTTTTCCAGGTTGCTGGCCACGGTCAGGCCGGCCAGGTCGGCCGCAAAGGGCGTGCCGTCGCCATCGACGGCGGTCAGCTTGAGGCTGTTCATGTAGCCGTTGACCTTGACCTTCTTGCCTTCGGCGCTGCTGTCAAAGTCCAGGTTGAGGCCGGAGAAGCTGGCCGAAGACTTGTCGTCCTTGAACTCCAGCGGCAGCAGCTCGAAATTGCCGCTGACCGAACGGTTGTAGCCAATATTGGCCACGCCTTTGAGCGGCGACACATCTTTGGCGGCGGCGAACCATTTTTCAGTGGTCGGGTTCTTTTCCAGCGAGTAGTGACTGGTGGCCATGACCGGCAGCCACTTCAGCGACACCAGGCGCGAGAACGGCAGCGGGCCGTGCTCGATATGGTCGACAAAGAGCAATTCCGGGTTCGGGTTCTGCTCACCGAAGAACGACCCTTGGGCCTTGAGGCGATAGTGCGCGGTGCTGCTGAACAGGCCACGGTCCAGGGACACCAGCTCCAGGTCCAGGCGCCCATCGACGCCGGCCATGGAACGTTGCAGTTCCTTGTTGGCGTCCTGCACCGCCGTTTGCAGCACCGGTTCCAGCTGCTTGCCGGTGTACCAGGCGCCGCCTGCACTGACAGCGCCTACAGCGACGACAAAACCCAAAAGAACTACGGCTGGCTTATTCATGAAGTGACCTGATCAAATCCTGTGAGAAGTGGGCTGTCTTCCTTGAACCCCGAAAGGGTTGGCTCAAGCCCGCCAAAAGCGGGGGAAGATTAGCACTGGCGGCCGCGAACGGCCCAGCTTTTCAGAGGGGTCAGGTCAGCAGATGGTTCACGAATATTCCGATTCAATCTCATCGAGCTGGTGATCGAAACTCTTCAACCGCGCCGTCCAGGTGTACACCAGCACCTCAAACTCGCGGTGTATCACGGCGTTGCCCGGGGTGTCGGCCTTGGGGTCGCAGAAGTCCAGTTGGTAGCGTTCACGGGCCATTTGCGTGGCGACGTCGGACAATTCACGCGCATTATTCAGCCAATGCCTACCGTCGGCGACTTGCTGATCCAACGCCACGCACTGTTTTTTCAAGGCTTCGAGGCTTTTTTCCAGGGGCGTGCCGGTGAGTTCGCCCATGACTTCCTGGAAGGTGCGCCCCGGCTGCCAGTAGCTGCCCCAGAAATAGCGGTCGAACACGGTTTCGACGCGGCGCAGCGCCACCTTGGTGTCCCAGATCGCCACGCGGGTCTTGCCTTGTTCGAGCAGTTTTCGCTTCACCCGCTGGTTCTGGTAGGACGCCCAGGCCACCACGCCGATGGACAAGGTGCCGATCACCAGGCAGGCGCTGTCGAGAAACACCATGGCCTTGTCGATCTGGTGAGCGAGCATGACGCCGTAGAAGTAGGCAGCCGATAACAACACCAGTGCGAAGAACACGCACCAGAAAGCGGGAGCATAAGGGTTTTTCATTATTGGAATCCCCATGAGCAAACGCGAGCAGTGTCAGGTGAATCGTCACGGCGACTCACCTGACAAAGCATAGCTATAAGCTCAGGGTTTGCTGGCCGACGCCGCTTGCGTTCGTCCGCTTTCCCAACCGCCGCCCAACGCCAGGAACAAGTCGATCTGGCTCATGGCAACCTGGGTGTTCGCCGCCGCCAGTTGCGCACGCACATCGGTGTAGGTGCGCGTGGCTTGCAGGTCGGCGAGGAACGACGCGCGGCCGGCCTGGAAGAAGCGGTGGGTCTGGTCCGCCGCTTCCTTGGCCGACTCGCCGGCTTCGTTCAGGGCGTCGCGACGCTGCAGTTGCGCGGTGTATTGCGCCAGGCCGGTCTGGGTTTCGCGGATGGCGTTGAGGACCACGCCGTCAAAATGCGCCAGGGCGCCCTGGGTCGCGGCTTCGGCTTCGTGGATGCGCGCGCGGGCGCCGTTGGTCGGCACGGTCCAGCTGATCAGCGGGCCAAAGCCCCAGCGGTTGGTGGGCGCGGTGCCGAGGTTGTCGAGGATACCGACGGTGCCCACCGTGGCGCCGATGCTGATGTCCGGGTACAGCGCACCGGTGGCCACGCCGATGCGGGCGGTGGCGGCGGCCAGTTGGCGCTCGGCCTGGCGCACATCGGGGCGGCGCTTGAGCAGCGCGGCGCCGTCGCCCACGGGCAGCAACTGGGCGATATGCGGCAGCTCGGCGCAGGTGCCGGTGCCGGCCGGCAATTGGTCCAGCGGCTTGGCCAGCAGCATCGACAGGCGGAACAAACCCGCCTGGCGCGCGGCTTCGTAGCGCGGCATGTCGGCGCGCAAGGATTTGTATTGGGTCTGCGAGCGGGTCACCTGGGTTTCATCGCCCCGCCCGGCGTCGCGCAGGCGTTGGGTGAGTTTGGTGCTCTGGCCTTGCAGGTCGAGGGATTCGTTGGCAATCGCCAGTTCTTCATTGGCCGCGCACACCTGGGTGTAGGAGCGCACCACATCCGCCACCAGGGTGATGCGCGCAATATCGGCGGCAGCCTGGGCGGCGTCGGCGCTGGCCTGGGCGCTTTCGATGCCGCGTTGCAAGGTGCCCCACAAGTCGAACTGATACGAGGTGCTGATGCCCACGCTGCCGATATTCGCCACCGGGACTTTATCCGCGAGCAAAAACGCCTCGCCGGATTCCTGCAAACGCTGGGCCTCGGCTTTCACGCCGGCATTCCAACCGCCGGCGGATTCGGCCTGTTGCACCTGATAACGCGAGCGTTGCAGGTTGGCGGCGGCCACGCGCAAATCGGTGTTGGAGGCCATGGCCTGGCGCACCAGCTCATCCAGGCGCGGGTCGTTATAGAGCTTCCACCAATCCGCCGGCACGGGCGCCGACACCACGTTGTTGCCCTCGCCCGCGATTGGCCCTTGCAGGTCGCCGCGCTTGACCGCTGCCTCATTCGGCAGCGTGTAATCCGGGCCCACCGCCTGGCAGGCCGACAGCATCAGCCCCAGCGCGGCAATGGCCAGCCGTTGCTTCATGGCTGCTCTCCGTTCTTGACCGTGTCGGGAATGATCGACACGGTGGCCGTCCGCCCGGCGATCATGCGGAAGTCCGCCGGGACCTCTTCAAACGCGATCCGCACCGGAATGCGCTGGGCCAGGCGCACCCAGCTGAACGCCGGGTTGACGTTGGGCAACAGGTTGGCGCCGCTGCTGCGGTCGCGGTCTTCGATACCGGCGACGATACTTTGCACACGTCCACGCAGGCGGGCGTTGTCGCCGACCACGCGGATATCCACCGCCATGCCGACGTGGATGCCGTCGAGCTTGGTCTCTTCGAAGTAGCCGTCGATATGGAAGGAATTGCTGTCCACCACCGACAACACCGGGCGCCCGGCGGTGACGAACTCCTGGTTGCGCGGCGCACGGTCGTTGACGTAGCCGTCCACCGGGCTGCGGATCACCGAGCGGTCGAGGTTGAGCTGGGCCGAATCCACCGTCACCTGGGCTTCGGCCAGGGCCGATTGCGCGCGGGCCACGCGGGACTGGCTTTCTTCCAGCTGCTCGCTCGGCACCAGGTTGCCCAGGCCACGGTTGCGTTTGTATTCGCGGCTGGCCTGGGCCAGGGTTTCCTGGCGGTCGGCCACGGCGGCCTGGGCTTGGCGCAGGGCCAGCTTGAAGCGGTCCTGGTCGACGGCAAACAGCACCTGGCCTTTGCTCACCAATTGGTTGTCGCGCACGTCGACTTGCTGGATCAGCCCGGACACGTCGGGGGCGATCTGCACGATGTCGGCACGGATGTGCCCGTCGCGGGTCCAGGGCGCAAACATGTAGTACATGACCATGCGCCACACCACCACGACCGCAAAGGTCACGATCAACAACGTGAGGACTACACGGCCGATGGTCAAAAAGGGTTTTTTCATGTCATCAGGTATCGACTGAGTGAGTCCACCGCGCCCAGCAACAGCGCGTAGAGCCCCACGTTGAACAATGCCCGGTGCCAGACCAGGCGGTAGAAGTGGAGCCGGGTCAACAACCCGTGCACCACCAGAAACAACACGTACGTAATGCCCATCAGCACCAGCAGCGTGGGCAGGAACACCCCGCTGATATCCAGATCACCGATCATAAAGGCGCTCCATCGGGTAGCGGCGCTTCCTGCTCGGTGCCGCCAATGAATTCCACGCCAGGCAACAGCGCCAGGCGCAGGCCGGCCAGCGCGTGCAGCAGGTGCACGCGGGTGTCGTCTTCGTCTTGCAGGCCCTGGCCGTTGAGGGCGCGGCGCGTGCGGTCGAGGGTCATCAGCAGACCGCTCGGCGCGGGCAAGCGTTCACCGGCCTTGAGGCAGGCCTTGAAGTAACCGCCGACGCCTTCGACCACCTGGTTGAGCAGCACCCGTGGCACACCGAGGATGCGCGGCGAGTAGGCCAGCAGGTCGAGCAGGTTCAGCGCCACCCGCAGGTCGCGCAAGGCGACGCCGGTGTCGTGGCCGATGATCGCCAGGCGCGGCAGGTGCTGCATCAGGCGGTCGAGCATTTGCGCGGCAAGGTGGCGGTGTTCGTTGAGCGTTGCCGGTTCAGTCATGCCGACGATGTCGTGCCAGCTGAAACGGGTCAGGCGCTTGGCCGCCAGTTCGGCGCCGAAAGGCCGCGCGATCAGCGTCCACACGAAGGCAAACAACAGGCCCACGGGCCCGGCCAGGTTGACGTTGGCGAAGTTGAGGAAGTCCGCGTCATAGGCGCCCTGGATGCTGATGAACGACGAGGTGTTCACCAGCGTCAGCAACATGCCCAGGTAGAAGCGCGGCTGCACGGTAAGGGTGCCGATGCAGATAAACGGCACGGCAAACGCCAGCACCAGCATCGGGAAATCGTGCAGGTTGGGCAGCACCAGAAACAGATAGAGGCTGGCAAACAGCACCGACATCGCGGTCCAGAAAAAGAAGCGGTAGATCTGCGGCGCGGGGTCGTCCATCGAGGCGAAAAAGCTACAGGCCACGGCGGCCAGGATCACGGCGCTGCCACCGTCGGTCCAGCCCAATAGAATCCACAGCACCGAGGCGACGATGATCGCGGTGACGGTGGGAAACGCCGAATAGAACATCAGGCCACGGTCGAGGAACGGCGTGAGCCGGCCCAGGCGCCAGTGGCGGTAGACGGCGCGCCAGGTGACCTGGCTTTCGCAGGCGATGGCGGCTTGCAGGCTGCGGCAGTCTTGCCACAGGTCGATCCATTCGCCGAGGCGGTACAGGGCGTTGGAGAACAGTAGCGTGGGGCGTTCGTCCAGCGCTTCGCCAACCGGTTGCAGGGCTTCGACCTGATCACGCAGGACGCGCCAGCTGTCCAGCGAAGCGTCTTTTGCACTGCTTTGCAGCCACTGGCTGGCCGCCTCCAGCAGCGGCGTGAGTTGCTCCAGATACTGCGGCGCACGCTGCTCGACGGCATACAGCGCATCGTCGAGTTCCTCCACCACCGGCAACAGGTGGATCATGCGCCCGCGCAGTTCCTTGGTGTTGCGCACCGTCTGCGGCCGCGCGCCTTCGTGGGGCAACTGGCCGATCATCAGTTCCAGGGTATTGAAGGTGGCGACCATGCCGCCGCGCAGGCTGCTGACTTCTTCCGGCGTGACGTTGCGGGTCAAAAAGCGCTGGCTGTAGACCTGGGCGTCGGCAAACCACTTGCTCACCGAGCCGTCGAACACCGGCATCAGGCGCCGTGGCCAGAACATCGCGCCGACCACCGCCGCCACGGCGATGCCGAGGAAGATCTCTTCGGTACGTGCTTCGGCCACGTCCCACACGGCCAGCGGGTTATCCACCACCGGCAAGGCGATCAGCGGCAAGGTGTAGCCGGCCAGCATCAGCGCGTAGTTGTTCGCGGTGCGCAGGTGCATGGAGAGGAACAGCAAAATGCCCGTCCACAAGGCAATCACCACCACCAGCACATAGGGCGACTGCACAAACATCGGCACAAAAAACACCGCCGCCGCCGCGCCCATCAAGGTGCCGATGGCGCGGTACAGCGCCTTGGAACTGGTGGGGCCGACAAACGGGCTGGAGACGATATACACGGTGGCCATCGCCCAATACGGACGCGGCATTTGCATGAGCATGGCGATGTACAGCGCGATCATCGAGGCGGCGAAGGTGCGCACGCCGTAGAACCAGTCGCGGGCCGGCGGGAAGCCGCTGAAAAATCCGTTCAAAGGCTTGCCGCCTCAAAGGCGCGCAGCACGCGCAAGGCGGCGGCCATGTCGTCGGGCGCGATGTCGGCGAGGACTTCCTTGCGCAGGCGCACCAGTTGCACCTCCACCGCCTGCACCAGCTCACGGCCACGCTCGGTGAGGCTCAAGGCCTTGGCGCGGCGGTCGTGGATATCTTCGGTGCGGCACACGTAGCCGCCGTTGCACAGTTGGTCGAGCAGGCGCACCAGCGACGGGCTTTCCATCCCCGACGCCTGGGCGACTTTTACCTGATGCACACCGTCGCCCAGGCGGCCGATCATCAACAGCGGCACGGCGCAGGCTTCGGAAATACCGTAGCTCACCAGCGTGGTCTGGCAGATTTTGCGCCAGTTACGGGCGCCCACCACCATGCTGCTGCTGAGGTTCATCTGGAGTTGTTCGAGGGATTGAGGCACTGGATAGTTCGCATACAGTTAGTTTGCTAACTATCAATATGGTGGATGAATGGGAGGCCGTCAAGTTTTGAAACAATTTCGCGGATGAATGGAAAAAACGAGGATGGGCTTTTCCTAACGCGGGTCAGTCAAGCACTGGAAAGAACAAAAACTAACCTGTGGCGAGGGAGCTTGCGCCCGCCGGGCCGCGAAGCGGCCCCAAGAATGGGACTGCTGCGCAGTCCAGCGGGAGCAAGCTCCCTCGCC
>NZ_ANNV01000175.1 GCF_000346755.1 Pseudomonas sp. CBZ-4
CCGAGTTGATCCCATCGCAGGCAAGCCAGCTCCCACAGAAAAGCACAGTGGCCGGTATGCTCGGTTCATCCCACTCAGCGACGTTCGATTGCCACGAACTTGCGCTGCTCAACGCCGATGTACTCGGCGCTTGGACGGATGATGCGGTTGTTGGCGCGTTGTTCGAACACGTGTGCCGCCCAGCCAGTCAGGCGCGAGCAGACGAAGATCGGCGTGAACAGCTTGGTCGGGATGCCCATGAAGTGGTACGCCGAGGCATGGTAGAAGTCGGCGTTGGGGAACAGTTTCTTCTGTTCCCACATGGTCTTGTCGATGGCTTCGGAAACCGGGAACAGCACCTTGTCGCCCACTTCGTCGGCGAGTTTTTTCGCCCAGCCCTTGATCACTTCATTGCGCGGGTCGTTGTCTTTGTAGATCGCGTGGCCGAAGCCCATGATCTTGTCTTTGCGCGCCAGCATGCCGAGGGTGCCTTCGACGGCTTCTTCAGCGGACGAGAAACGCTCGATCATTTCCATCGCCGCTTCGTTGGCGCCACCATGCAGCGGGCCGCGCAGGGAGCCGATGGCCGCAGTGACGCAGGAGTACAAATCCGACAGGGTCGAGGCGCACACGCGGGCGGTGAACGTCGAGGCGTTGAATTCGTGCTCGGCGTAGAGGATCAGCGACACGTTCATCACCTTGACGTGCAGCTCGCTCGGCTTCTTGCCATGCAACAGGTGCAGGAAGTGGCCGCCGATAGAAGGCTCGTCGGTCACGCAGTCAATGCGCTGGCCGTCGTGGCTGAAGCGGTACCAGTAGCACATGATCGCCGGGAACGCGGCGAGCAGGCGGTCGGTCACGTCGTGCTGGGCGCTGAAGTCTTTTTCCGGTTCGATATTGCCCAGGAACGAACAGCCGGTGCGCATCACGTCCATCGGGTGGGCGTCGGCGGGGATGCGTTCCAGCACTTCTTTCAGGGCTTGGGGCAGGTCGCGCAGCTTGCTCAGTTTGGCGCTGTAGGCGGCCAGTTCGGTCTTGCTCGGCAATTCGCCGTACAGCAACAGGTAGGCGACTTCTTCGAACTGCGCATCGGCGGCCAGTTCACGCACGTCGTAGCCGCGATAGGTCAAGCCGGCACCGGCCTGGCCCACGGTGGACAGTGCGGTCTGCCCGGCCACCTGGCCACGCAGGCCGGCGCCACTCAGTACTTTTGCTTCAGCCATGGTTCTTCTCCAATTTTGTATTTATAGGGAGTCGCGTGCGGAGCTAGACCCCTGTGGGAGCGGGCTTGCCCGCGATAGCGGTATATCAGTCACAACATATTTGCTGACCCACCGCCATCGCGGGCAAGCCCGCTCCCACATAAGCCTGCGCCCACAGGTCTTATTTCTTCGCCGCAAACAGCGCGTCGAGCTTCTGCTCGAAGGTGTGGTAGTCGATGCGATCGTAAAGCTCCATGCGGGTTTGCATGGTGTCGATCACGTTCTGTTGGGTGCCGTCGCGGCGGATCGCGGTGTAGACGTTTTCGGCGGCCTTGTTCATGGCGCGGAACGCCGAGAGCGGGTACAGCACGATGGACACATCGGCCGCTTTCAATTGTTCAGTGGTGTACAGCGGCGTGGCGCCAAACTCGGTGATGTTGGCCAGGATCGGCGCTTTCACCCGGGCGGCGAACAGCTTGTACATCTCCAGCTCGGTGATGGCTTCGGGGAAGACCATGTCGGCGCCGGCTTCGATGCAGGCGGCGGCGCGCTCCAGGGCGGACTCCAGGCCTTCGACGGCGAGGGCGTCGGTGCGCGCCATGATCACGAAGCTGTCATCGGTGCGCGCATCCACGGCGGCCTTGATGCGGTCGACCATTTCCTGCTGGGACACGATTTCCTTGTTCGGGCGATGGCCGCAGCGCTTGGCGCCGACCTGGTCTTCGATATGGATCGCGGCCGCGCCGAACTTGATCATCGACTTGACGGTGCGCGCGACGTTGAACGCCGAGGAACCGAAGCCGGTGTCCACGTCCACCAGCAGCGGCAGGTCGCAGACGTCGGTGATGCGGCGCACGTCGGTGAGCACGTCGTCCAGGCCGGTGATGCCCAGGTCCGGCACGCCGAGGGAACCCGCCGCTACCCCGCCACCCGACAGATAGATCGCCTTGAACCCGGCGCGCTTGGCCAGCAGCGCATGGTTGGCGTTGATCGCGCCCACCACTTGCAGAGGGTGCTCACTGGCGACGGCGTCACGGAAACGCTGGCCTGGGGTGCTCTTATTATTGGAACTCATCATTCACCTCGTGATTGGGCTGCGCCGTCGGGGAAGTGACGGGCGATGTTGCGTTTGGATGCGCCGATGTGACGGCGCATCAACAGTTCGGCCAGTTCACCGTCGCGATCGGCAATCGCGTCCAGAATGCGGTGGTGCTCGGCAAAGGCCTGGCGTGGACGATTGGGGGTGGCGGAGAACTGGATGCGGTACATGCGCACCAACTGATACAGCTCGCCGCAGAGCATTTGCGTGAGGGTGCGGTTGCCGGCGCCCTGGATGATCCGGTAGTGAAAGTCGAAGTCGCCTTCCTGCTGGTAATAGCCGACGCCGGCCTGGAACGCTTCGTCGCGTTCATGGGTGTGCAGGACCTGGCGCAGTTCTTCGATCTCCGCGTCGGTCATGCGCTCGGCCGCCAGGCGGCAGGCCATGCCTTCGAGGGATTCGCGGATTTCATAGAGTTCGATCAGTTCGGCGTGGCTCAACGACACCACCCGCGCGCCAACGTGGGGCACGCGCACCAGCAGGCGCTGGCCTTCCAGGCGGTGGATCGCCTCGCGCAGCGGGCCACGGCTGATGCCGTAGGTGCGCGCCAGTTCCGGCTCGGAGATCTTGCTGCCGGGGGCGATCTCGCCCTTGACGATGGCGGCCTGGATACGCCGGAAGACGTTCTCGGACATGGTCTGCGAGTCGTCTTGTATCGCCACTGGGGTTTCCAGCTGATCCAGCATATTGTCGACACCTTTAAAAGCAATGCGGCAAAAACTAGCCAATCAGCCCTGGATAGTCAAAGAATAAATGCACATTGTCGACAATCGTCTAATAACCCCTTTCGCACTCCAACGGGGCATGGCCGCCTGCCAGCGCTGGCGCCAAAAAAGCATCATGTTAGAATGCCCGCCGCTTTTGCCTGACATCACCTGATGAAACGGCGCACGAGGGAGTTTGCGCAGCAATGCCAGTCGCCTTGAACTCAACATCGCACTGCACCGCCTCGGGATTTATGACACTCAAGCCCTTCCTTCTATTGATCAGCCTGCTGCTCGTGCCGGGCCTTGGCGTTGCCGCCGAGAAAACCGTGTACGGCCTCAACGAGTACGCCAAGCTCGCGGGCATCGACCTTGAAGTCGCCGCCAAACTCGACACCGGCGCCAAGACCGCCTCCCTCAGCGCCCGCGATATCAAGCGTTTCAAGCGCAACGGCGAATCCTGGGTGCGCTTCTACCTGGCCATCGACACCGCCCATTCCCACCCCATCGAGCTGCCCCTGGCCCGCGTCAGCAAGATCAAGCGCCGCGCCGGTGACTACGACCCCGACGAGGGCAAGAACTACACCGCTCGTCCGGTGATTGCCCTCGATGTGTGCATGGGCACTGCTTTACGCAGCATCGAAGTGAACTTGACCGACCGCAGCACCTTCCAATACCCGCTGCTGATCGGCTCCGAAGCGCTGAAACGCTTTGATGCGCTGGTCGACCCCAGCCTTAAATACGCAGCAGGCAAACCCGCCTGCGCCACCGACGCTCATACCGCCGAGTAAACCGAATGCGCTCTCTGACCCTGCACCTGAAAATCCTCATCGCCATTCTGGTGGTACTGGGTATTTCGGTCACCGCCTACCAGATCTTCGTGCTGGGGATCCCCGTCACCGAGGACGCCACCGACGACTTGTGGAACATCGACGCCAAGGTCGAGTTCGTCGCCAACCCGAAAGACCCGGTGAAGATCCAGATGTTCGTGCCGCCGCTGAGCCGCGACTTCGTCAGCCTCAACGAGAGTTTTATATCGAACAACTACGGGGTCAGCGTCAACCGCATCGACGGCAACCGCAAGGTCACCTGGTCGGCACGCCGCGCCAAGGGCAACCAGACCCTGTATTACCGCCTGGTGCTGACCAAGCGTTACAGCGGTGAAAAGGTCAAGGTCAAGGGCCCGACCTTCCGCGACAGCATCGCCGTGGAAGGCCCCGAGAAAATCGCCGCCGAAGCCCTGCTGGCGCCGATCCGCCAGCACTCGGCCGACGTCGAGACCTTTATTACCGAAGCGATCAAGCGCACCAACAACCTCAACGACGACAACGTCAAGCTGCTGCTGGCGGGCGACCCGTCGACGCCGCACAAGGCCAAGATCGTCGAGTTGCTGCTGTCCATCGCCCACGTGCCGGTGGAAAAAGTCCACACCATCCGCCTCGTCGCCGACCAGCCGCAAACCCCGGAACTGTGGCTGCGCAGCTTCAATGGCAATGACTGGCTGTACTTCAACCCGGAAACCGGCGAACAAGGCCTGCCCGCCGACCGCCTGCTGTGGTGGACCGGTGATGAAAACCTGATCACCGTGGATGGCGGCAAGAAAGCCATGGTGACCTTCAGCCTGAACAACAGCGAGATGAACGCGATTCGCCTGGCCAAGCTGACCGACGAGAACACCGACGCCAACTTCCTCGAATACTCGCTGTACGGCTTGCCGCTGCAAACCCAGCAGACCTTCATGATCATGGTGATGATCCCGATTGGCGTGCTGGTGATCCTGATCCTGCGCAACCTGATCGGCCTGCAGACCCTCGGCACGTTTACCCCGGTGCTGATCGCCCTGGCATTCCGCGAGACACAGCTGGGCTTCGGCATTGTGCTGTTTACGATTATTACGGCGCTGGGGTTGTCCTTGCGCTCGTACCTGGAACACTTGAAGTTGCAGATGCTGCCGAGGCTGTCGGTGGTGCTGACGTTTGTGGTGGTGTTGATTGCGGCCATCAGCCTGTTCAGCCACAAGCTCGGCCTGGAGCGCGGCTTGTCGGTGGCGCTGTTCCCGATGGTGATTTTGACCATGACCATCGAACGCCTGTCGATCACCTGGGAAGAACGCGGCGCCAACCATGCGCTGAAAGTGGCGATTGGCACGCTGTTCGCTGCGTCCCTGGCGCACCTGATCATGAGCGTGCCGGAACTGGTGTACTTCGTGTTTACCTTCCCGGCGATCCTGTTGATCCTCGTGGGCTTCATGCTGGCCATGGGTCGTTATCGCGGTTATCGCCTGACCGAGCTGGTGCGTTTCAAGGCATTCCTCAAGAAGGCTGACCAGTAATGTTCGGTTTCTGGAAAACCTGGAAGGCCCTGGAAGCGCGGGGGATCATGGGCATCAACCGGCGTAACGCCGACTACGTGCTCAAGTACAACAAGCGCAGCCTGTACCCGATCGTGGATGACAAGATCATCACCAAGGAACGGGCCATCGCCGCCGGCATCCATGTGCCGGAAATGTACGGGGTGATCTCCACCGAGAAGGAAATCGACAAGCTCGACGAGATCATTGGCGGGCGCAGCGACTTTGTGATCAAGCCGGCACAAGGCGCCGGCGGTGACGGCATCCTGGTGGTGGCGGACCGCTTCGAGGGGCGCTATCGCACGGTGTCGGGCAAGATCATCAGCCATGAGGAGATCGAGCATCAGATCTCCAGCATCCTCACCGGCCTGTATTCCCTGGGCGGCCACCGCGACCGCGCGCTGATCGAATACCGCGTGGTGCCTGACCAGATCTTCAAGAGCATCAGCTACGAAGGCGTGCCGGACATCCGCATCATCGTGCTGATGGGCTACCCGGTAATGGCCATGCTGCGCTTGCCGACCCGCCAGTCGGGCGGCAAGGCCAACCTGCACCAGGGCGCCATCGGCGTGGGTGTGGACCTGGCCACCGGCCTGACCCTGCGGGGCACCTGGCTGAACAACATCATCACCAAACACCCCGACACCACCAACGCGGTGGATGGCGTGCAACTGCCCAACTGGGACGGTTTCATGAAGCTCGCCGCCGGTTGCTATGAGTTGTGCGGGCTGGGTTATATCGGCGTGGACATGGTGCTGGACCAGGAGAAAGGCCCGTTGATCCTGGAACTGAATGCGCGGCCGGGGCTGAATATCCAGATTGCCAACGACTGCGGGCTGACCTTGCGCACCCATGCGGTGGAAGCGCGGCTGGAAGAGTTGAAGGCCGCAGGCGTGAGCGAAACTCCGGAAGAACGGGTGAAGTTTGTGCAGGAGATGTTTGGGCATATTCCGCCGGTTGAAGGCTGAAGACCGCGTCGACTGCATCGCAGGCAAGCCAGCTCCCACAGTGGAATGGGTTCACACATCAAAAAGGTGGGAGCTGGCTTGCCTGCGATAGCTTTCTGACAAGCAATACAGCCCTCCCTATAAGCCTTCAATCTGCCTATCACCGACATCCCCTCTAGGACCAAAACCGACAGGGGAATACAATCCCCTCCCCCACGCCAACGGCTGATCCACCCCGCATGCCAACCTGCTCCGTACACCCGCTGCCCTACCGGGCCAACCCTGCCGAGTATTTCACGGCGATTCGCCATGCCCCCGGCGCGGTGCTGCTGGACAGCGGCCGACCCGCTGCCGAACGTGGGCGTTATGACCTGCTCAGCGCCTGGCCTTTGGAAACGTTGACGGTATCGCCTGACGAAAGCGGCAGTTCGTTTCTGCAACGCTTACGGAAGAACCTCACACAACTGGGCGAAGCGAATATACCGGCCGGTTATGAACTGCCCTTTGCCGGCGGCTTGATCGGCTACCTGAGCTACGACTTCGGCCGGCACCTGGAGCAAATGCCGCACCTGGCGGTGGACGACCTGCACCTACCGGACGCACGCTTTGGGCTGTACGCCTGGGCGCTGATCAGCGATCACCAGGCGCAGACCAGCCAGCTTGTATTCCACCCCACGCTGGCTGACAGCGAGCGGCAACGCTTGATAGCAGTGTTCAGCGTTGAAGCTGCCGACACCGGCGCGACGTTCAAACTCCAGGGCCCCATGGCCCCGGACCTCAGCGCCGACGCTTACCGACAAGCCATCGTGCGCATCCAGGACTATATCCAGGCCGGCGACTGCTATCAGGTCAACTTTGCCCAGCGCTTTCGCGCACCATGCGTGGGTGATCCATGGACCGCGTATTGCGCCCTGCGCGCTGCCTGTCCTACGCCCTTCTCCGGTTTCCAGAGCCTGCCGAATGATGGCGCGGTGCTGAGCCTGTCGCCGGAGCGCTTCGTGCACATCAGCGACCGCCGCGTCGAAACCCGCCCAATCAAGGGCACCCGCCCCCGTGGCCTGACGCCAGCAGAAGACGCCGCCAACGCCGCCGAACTGCTGGCCAGCCCCAAGGACCGCGCGGAAAACCTGATGATCGTCGACCTGCTGCGCAACGACCTCGGCCGCACCTGCCGCACCGGCTCGGTCAGCGTGCCAGAGCTGTTCAGCCTGGAAAGCTACCCCAACGTGCACCACCTGGTGAGCAGCGTCATCGGCACACTGGCCGACGACAAGGACGCCCTCGACCTCATCGCCGGCAGCTTCCCCGGCGGCTCCATCACCGGCGCGCCGAAGATCCGGGCGATGCAGATCATCGACGAGCTGGAGCCTACAAGGCGCGGGTTGTACTGCGGCTCGTTGGTGTACCTGGATGTGCGCGGCGAGATGGACAGCTCCATCGCCATCCGCAGCTTGCTGGTCAAGGACGGGCAGGTGTGCTGCTGGGGCGGCGGCGGGATTGTCGCGGACTCAGAGTGGGAGGCGGAGTACCAGGAGTCGCTGACGAAGGTGCGGGTGTTGTTGGAGACACTGGAAGCTTTGTAGTGACTGGGCTGGCCTCTTCGCGGGCAAGCCCGCTCCCACATTTTGATGGGTGAACCCATTCTAGTGTGGGAGCTGGCTTGCCTGCGATAGGGCCATCCGCCGCGCTGAAAGCCCTACAGACTCAACGACCGATTCGACGCCTTGATAAATTCCTGCTTCAAATCCTCAAACGTGTGCACCGCCGGGAACTGCGGGAACTCACGGATCACATTCTCCGGCGCATGGAACAGAATCCCACGATCAGCCTCGCCCAGCATGGTGGTGTCATTGTAGGAATCACCCGCGGCGATGACGCGGTAGTACAGGCTCTTGAAGGCCAATACCGACTGGCGCTTGGGATCTTTCTGGCGCAATTGGTAGCTCACCACGCGGTCGGTTTCATCGGTGATGAGGCGGTGGCACAGCAGCGTCGGGAAACCCAGTTGGCGCATCAGCGGCTGGGAGAATTCGTAGAAAGTATCCGACAGGATCACCACCTGGAACCGCTCGCGCAGCCAGTTGACGAACTCAATGGCACCGTCCAGCGGCTTGAGGGTGGCGATCACTGCCTGGATGTCGGCGAGCTTGAGCCCGTGCTCGTCGAGGATGCGCAGGCGTTGCTGCATCAGCACGTCGTAGTCGGGAATGTCGCGGGTGGTGGCCCGCAGGGATTCAATACCGGTTTTTTCAGCGAAGGCGATCCAGATTTCCGGAACCAGTACCCCTTCCAGGTCGAGACAGGCAATTTCCACAAGACACTCCCATTGGATGTTGTTGGTTGAGCGAGCAAAAGGACTGCCGAACTCTAGCGATTCATGCTCGCCGCCGCAACGCAGAGCGGATTTTGATACCATCGCCCACCTATAGAGCGCTTAGCGCCACTGACCTTGTAGGAACCGTGCTGATGAACCAAGCCTTCGACGTCGCTGAACTCGCCGCGACTTATGCCAACAAGTCCGCCCAGGACATTCTCAAGCTGGCGTTCAGCCAGTTCGGCGATGACCTGTGGATTTCCTTCAGCGGCGCCGAGGACGTGGTGCTGGTGGACATGGCCTGGAAGCTGAACAAGAACGTCAAGGTGTTCAGCCTCGACACCGGCCGCCTGCACCCGGAGACCTACCGGTTTATCGAGCAGGTGCGTGAGTTCTACAAGATCGACATCGAGCTGATCTCGCCGGACCAGACCAAGCTGGAACCCTTCGTCAAGGAAAAGGGCCTGTTCAGTTTCTACAAGGACGGCCACGGCGAGTGCTGCGGCGTGCGCAAGATCGAGCCACTGCGCCGCAAACTCTCCGGCGTGAGTGCCTGGGCCACCGGCCAGCGCCGCGACCAGAGCCCCGGTACCCGCAGCCAGGTGGCGGCGCTGGAGATCGACGCAGCCTTCTCCACGCCGGAGCGCACCTTGTACAAGTTCAACCCGCTGGCACAGATGACCAGCGAGGAAATCTGGGGCTACATCCGCATGCTGGAGCTGCCTTACAACAGCCTGCATGAGCGTGGCTTTATCAGCATCGGCTGCGAGCCCTGCACCCGTCCGGTGTTGCCGAACCAGCACGAGCGCGAGGGTCGTTGGTGGTGGGAAGAGGCGACGCAGAAGGAATGTGGGCTGCATGCGGGGAACATCATCAGCAAGGCTTGAAGCTGAGGCAGTAAACAATGTGGGAGCGAGCTTGTGTGGGAGCTGGCTTGCCTGCGATAGCGGTGTATCAGTGATGAATGTATCAACTGAAACACCGCTATCGCGGGCAAGCCCGCTCCCACATTTGTTTTCGTATTGGTTACTTAAGGTGTACACACAAATGTAACCATCGGTGCCATTTATGTGTGCAATTTTTCTTTACCCGCACCAATACGTAACACCTCTTCCCGCCTATCTTCCCCGCTCGCGAATCACCCTCTTCTCGCCGAAAAATAAATACCTGTTCAATCGGTCAATTTATATTTCTTCTAATTCAGCAAGTTATTTAACCAACCTATAAAAACGAAATTAACCAAAGTTTTCATAGATCAAAAACTGGCACGCATGTGGCTTAAGGTGAAAAGTGCTTTGTATACAATAAATACAAAACCTACATACACTTTGCCATCCGCGGATCTCTCGCAGATGTGCTGGAGCCTGCCGGAATGCGTACAAGTCTCTCGAATAACATCGCACTGGATCTGCCCTCCTCCCTGAACCCTGCGGCCGAGGGCCCCGGCCCGTTGGTGCTGAGCCCGCGCCTGCACAACAAGGACCTGGCCCCCACCAAGGTCGAAGGCCGACGCTGGGGGCGCTACAGCATCTTTGCGCTGTGGACCAATGACGTGCACAACATCGCCAACTATTCGTTCGCCATTGGTTTATATGCCTTGGGCCTGGGCGGTTGGCAGATTTTGCTGTCCTTGGGGATAGGTGCCGCACTGGTGTACTTCTTCATGAACTTGTCGGGGTATATGGGCCAAAAGACCGGTGTGCCATTCCCGGTGATCAGCCGTATCAGTTTCGGTATTCATGGCGCGCAGATTCCGGCCTTGATCCGTGCGGTGATTGCGATTGCCTGGTTTGGTATTCAGACCTACCTGGCTTCGGTGGTTTTCCGCGTCTTGCTGACGGCGATTCATCCAGGTTTTGCCGACTATGACCACGACTCGATCCTCGGCCTGTCATCCCTAGGCTGGGCGTGTTTTGTCGTGATCTGGCTGGTGCAACTGGTGATCCTGGCCTACGGCATGGAGATGGTGCGTCGCTACGAAGGCTTCGCCGGGCCGGTGATCTTGCTGACGGTGGCGGCGTTGGCCGGCTGGATGTACTTCCAGACGGGCGGCAACATCGCCTGGTCGATCCGCGAGCCGCTGAGCGGCGGCGAGATGTGGCGCAATATCTTCGCCGGTGGCGCGCTGTGGCTGGCGATCTACGGCACGCTGATCCTCAACTTCTGCGACTTCGCCCGCTCCTCGCCGTGCCGCAAGACCATTCAGGTCGGCAACTTCTGGGGCCTGCCGGTGAATATCCTGGTATTTGCCGCAATCACCGTGCTGCTGTGCGGCGGCCAATTCCAGCTCAATGGCCGGGTAATCGAAAGCCCGACCGAGATCATCGCCGCGATCCCCAATACCTTCTTCCTGGTGCTGGGCTGCCTGGCGTTCCTGATTGTCACCGTGGCGGTGAACATCATGGCCAACTTCGTCGCGCCGGCATTTGTGCTGAGCAACCTGGCGCCCAAGTACCTGAACTTCCGCCGCGCCGGGTTGATCAGCGCCACGGTCGCGGTGCTGATCCTGCCGTGGAACCTCTACAACAGCCCGTTGGTAATCGTGTATTTCCTCTCCGGCCTGGGCGCGCTGCTGGGGCCGTTGTACGGGATCATCATGGTCGATTACTGGCTGATCCGTAAAAGCCAGGTCGACGTGCTGCAACTGTATAGCGAAGACCCCAACGGCGTTTATTACTACAGCCGTGGCGTCAACTTGCGCGCGGTGGCGGCGTTTATTCCCGCAGCCATGATTGCCATTCTCCTGGCCCTGCTGCCCGGTTTCGCCAGCGTGTCACCGTTTTCCTGGATGTTTGGCGCCGGTATTGCAGGGTTGCTGTACCTGCTGATCGCCAAGCGCCAGCCGTTCTACGCCGATGTCAGCGGCGAAAGCATTGCCGTCGATAACGTCAGCCATTAATCAAGGACATTCCATGCGCATCCTCGTGGTCAACGTCAACACCACCGAATCCATCACCGACACCATCGCCCAGCAGGCACGGGCCGTGGCCGCGCCAGGCACCGAGATTGTCGGGCTCACGCCCTACTTCGGCGCGGAATCGGTGGAGGGCAATTTTGAAAGCTACCTGGCCGCCATCGCGGTGATGGACCGGGTGATGGCCTACGATCAACCCTTCGACGCGGTGATCCAGGCCGGCTATGGCGAACACGGCCGCGAAGGGTTGCAGGAACTGTTGAACGTGCCAGTGGTGGACATCACCGAAGCGGCCGCCAGCACCGCGATGTTTCTGGGCCACGCCTATTCGGTGGTAACCACCCTCGACCGCACGGTGCCGCTGATCGAAGACCGCCTGAAACTCGCCGGCCTGTACCAACGCTGCGCCTCGGTGCGGGCCAGCGGCATGGCGGTGCTGGAGCTGGAAGAACACCCGCTGGCCGCGATGGAAGCCATCGTGCGCCAGGCGGAACTGGCGATCAGCGAGGACAAGGCCGAGGTGATCTGCCTGGGCTGCGGCGGCATGGCCGGGCTGGACGAACAGATTCGCCAGCGCACCGGCGTGCCGGTGGTGGACGGGGTGACGGCGGCGGTGACGATTGCGGAGGCGTTGGTGCGGTTGGGGTTGTCGACGTCGAAGATCAGGACGTATGCGACACCGCGGCCGAAGAAAGTCATTGGCTGGCCGGGCCGGTTCGGGCGGTAGACCGAGGTGCGGCCATCGCAGGCAAGCCAGCTCCCACAGGGGGTTGGAATGCGATCAACTGTGGGAGCTGGCTTGCCTGCGATGCCGGCGACTCGGTCTACCAGACTCATTAAACCGCACTAAACCGCCGCCCCCACTGCTGCTCGGCAAACTGCTCGATGATGAAATCCACAAACGCCCGGGTCTTGCCCGGCAACAACTTGTGCTCGGCGTAATAGATGGAGATATTGCCGTCGTCCACATACCAATCCGGCAACACCCGCACCACCGCGCCACTGTCCAGGAACGGCACGGCCATCGGCATGCTCACCAGCGCAATGCCCAAGCCTTGGGCGCTGGCGCAGCAGGCGGCTTCGGAGTCGCTCATGGTCATGCCCGGCTTGAGCACCAGCGGGCGGTGCTCTCGCTCGACGCTGGTCAGTTGCCACGAACGCACGCGCCCGGTTTGCGGGGAGCGGATCAGGATACCGCTACAGCGCGCCAGGTCTTCCGGCGCATTGACCGGCGGGCGTTGCGCCAGGTAATCCGGCGCGGCCACCAACACCCGATGGGCCGGCGTCAACTTGCGCGCCACCACGCCCTGGGGCAGCTCAAAACCGCCACCGATGGCCGCATCGAAACCTTGGCCGATCAGGTCCACCTGGCGGTTATCGAAGTGCCAATCCGGGCTGATATCCGGGAAGCGCTGCATGAACGCCCCCAGCAGCGGCACCACATAGCGGTTGCCAAACACCGTGCCCATGCTGACTTTGAGGGTGCCCACCGGCCGCCCTTCGGCGCTCGCCAGGTTGGCCACGGCATTTTGGATTGTGGTGAGGCTGCCACTGACTTCCTCAAGAAACAGCTTGCCGGCTTCGGTCAGGGTGAGGCGCCGAGTGCTGCGCTGGAACAGGCGCACACCGAGGCGCGCCTCCAGCTTGGCGACACTTTTGCCCACCGCCGCCGGGGTGAGGCTCAGGTGCCGCGCGGCCTCGGCAAAACTGCCCCCTTCGGCGCTGCGCACAAAGCATTCGATACTGCCAAAGCTTTCCATATCGCCTCACTCTAAACTTTTGGTTTACACAGACTATAGCAATCACGGTCTACCGGCGCCCCGGGGCGAGGCGGATACTCGGCTCCAACAACAAGGCATTCCGCCTTGAACAGCTAGGAGATCGACATGACCACACAAAACCTCTGCGGCAAAGTCGCCTTGATTCAAGGCGGTTCCCGTGGCATCGGCGCCGCCATCGTCAAGCGCCTGGCCGCACAGGGCGCAGCGGTTGCCTTCACCTACGTCAGCTCGGCCGCCAAGGCTGAAGAATTGCAGAACAGCGTGATCAGCGCCGGCGGCAAAGCCCTGGCGATCCACGCCGACAGCGCCAGCGCCGACGCCATCCGCAACGCGGTCAACGCCACCGTCGAAGCCTTTGGCCGCCTGGACATCCTGGTGAACAACGCCGGCGTACTGGCCATCGCCCCGCTGGCAGACTTCAAGCTGGAAGATTTTGACCAGACCCTGGCAATCAACGTGCGCAGCGTGTTTATCGCGACTCAGGAAGCGGCGAAACACATGGGTGATGGTGGTCGGGTGATCAATATCGGCAGCACCAACGCCGAGCGCATGCCCTTCGGTGGCGGTGGGCCGTATGCGATGAGCAAGGCGGCGCTGGTGGGCCTGACCAAGGGTTTGGCACGGGATCTGGGGCCGCGCGGCATCACCATCAACAACGTGCAGCCTGGGCCGGTGGACACGGATATGAACCCGGCGAACAGTGATTTTGCCGAGAGCCTGATCGGGTTGATGGCGGTGGGGCGGTATGGGCATGTGGAAGAGATTGCCAGCTTCGTTGCCTACCTGGCAGGCCCGGAGGCCGGTTACATCACCGGTGCCAGCTTGACTATCGACGGTGGCTTCAGCGCCTAAGACTTCAGAAACACCGCAAAACCCACTGTGGGAGCTGGCTTGCCTGCGATGGCGGTCTTGAGGACGCCATCGCAGGCAAGCCAGCTCCCACAGTTTTTGACCGAGTTCAGTCAGCGCAATGGCGGCAGGCCGTAGGCCGCCAGGTCAAACTCGGCGAGCTTGCGAATGATCTGATCCGCATGCTGGTACTTACTGTCGGCCATGGCCTCATCCGGCACGGCGATGGCGGTCATGTTGGCGGCCTTCGCAGCGGTCACACCGAACGGCGAATCCTCGAACACCAGGCAATCCTCGGGCGCAACGCCCAAACGGCGGGCGGCGGTGAGGAAGATATCCGGCGCAGGTTTGGCGGCGCCGACTTCCGGGTCATCGGCGGTGACGATGGTATCGAACAAGCCAAACCATTCGCGGTGCAACGTGGTCTTGTGCCCAAACGAATTGCGCGACGAACTGGTGCCCACGGCAATCGGAATATTGTGCGCCTTCAAGTGCCGCACCAGCGCTTCGGCGCCGGGCATGCCCAGGGCCTTGGGAAAGCGCTCGCTCATCAGCGGCTCGCGAATCACCAGGAACTCCGCCGGGGTGATCGGCAGGTCCAGCGCCTTGACCACATACTCGGCCAAGTCCTGCGCGCCACGGCCGATGATGTGCTGCTTGATCCCCCAGTCATAGGTGCGACCATAGCGTTCGGCGATGATCTGCGTGACTTCGGTGTAGATGCCTTCCGTATCCAGCAACAAACCGTCCATATCGAAAATCACGGCCTTGATCGGGCCGGCGGTACGCGGTGCGTTCATCAAAACAGATCCTGGGAGGAAGGACTAAAAGGATTCAGCACAATAACGGTCACGCTTGCCGGCAAGCAACCCTTTAGACTGTGCGCCTCTCCTTTTGAAGTGCCCACGATGCTCTACCGCCTTGCCGCCGACAGCCTGGTGCTGTTTCACCTCAGCTTTATCCTGTTCGTGTTGTTTGGCGGGTTGCTCGCCCTCAAATGGCACCGCGTGATGTGGTTGCACCTGCCCGCCGTGGCATGGGGCATCGCCGTCGAGGTGCTGCACCTGCCCTGCCCGCTGACCCGCTGGGAAAACCTGCTGCGCCACCTCGCCGGGCAGGACGGCTATGGCGCCGGGTTTATCGAACACTACATCCTCGCGCTGATTTATCCCGCCGGGCTGACGCCGGATATCCAGTTGGTGCTGGGCGCCGTGGTGGTGGCGATCAATGTCGCGGTGTACGGCTGGCTGATCCGGCGTTACGTACAGGCTTGAGACAGCTCGGCTGGTGAAGAATCAGGCTCCCTCAGTCCGTGCGTAGCCGTCGCCATGTCCGAAGCCTTCGAAGTCCCCAGCCCCCACGAAAAACACATCGAACACACCACCGAACATGCCCACGGCCGCGGGGACAATTTCGCCAGCCGCATTGCCGTGATGACCGCACTAATGGCCACCCTCGGCGCCATGCTCAGCTACCAGGCCGGCTCCACCGAAAGCGAAGCGGCGATGGACAAGAACAACGCCGCCATCATCAAGACCGAAGCCGCCAACCAGTGGAACTACTACCAGGCCAAATCCAGCCGGCAGAACCTGGCGGAACTGGCCACCCACATTCCCGGCGTGGACGCGGCGCATTACAAGGACGAGATCGAGCGCTACAAGAGCCAGAAAGAAGACGTGCGCAAACAGGCCGAGAAGCTTGAGGCTACGTCGAAGGCATGGGATGAAAAGTCGGAACAGGCGCTGCATCAGCATCACCGCTGGGCCCAGGCGATGACCGCGATTCAGATCGCGATTTCGCTGGCGGCGATTACGTTGTTGACGAGGAAGGAGTGGTTGAAGCGCATGTCGTATGCGGCGGCGGGAGTGGCAGTGGTATTGGGTAGCCTGGCGTGGCTGCATATCTGACACCCCCCAGGCCAAAAATGTGGGAGCTGGCTTGCCTGCGATAACGGTGTGCCAGCCCCCACAATTTGCACTGTCACTCCACCACCCCATCGCTATATAGTAAAAAGCATAACGAAAAAACCTACACGAGCCGAGGAACAGCTGGTGACCGCACAACCCAAGGAAGCCGTGGGCGCCGCCTACAGCATCGAATCCATGCGCTACGCCCAGGCCATGACCTGGCAAGCCATCGAACAACTCGCCCAACGCATCCGCCCCGGCATGCTCGAATCCGAAGCCCGTGAACTGGGCAAAGAAGTCCTCGCCGACCTCGACATGCAACGCATCTGGCACCCGCTGCTGGTGCGCTTCGGCGCCAACACCCTGAAGGCCTTCAACCAACGCTCCGAAGGCGATCCGGTGCTGGGCGCAGACGACATCTTTTTCATCGACATGGGCGCCGTATGGCAAGGCCACGAAGGTGACGCCGGCGCCACGTTCACCACTGGCAACGATGCAGACATGATCGCCTGCGCCAGCGCCGCCAAAGCGCTGTTCGACCGCGTACAGGCCCGCTGGAAAAACGACCAGGTCGTCGGCCTCGAACTCTACCGCTACGCCGAAGAACAAGCCCGGGCCATGGGCTGGCAACTGAACCTCGACATCAAGGGCCACCGCGTCAGCGACTTCCCCCACGCCATCCACCGTGGCGGCGACCTCGGCGACTTCGAGCACTACCCGAATGCGGGATTGTGGATCCTCGAAATCCAGATCGCCCACCCGAGCAAACCCTACGGCGCCTTCTACGAAGACCTGCTTGCCTGACTCCCTAAGGAACATCCATGGAACGCTCCACCGAATACCCTGTGCTGCTTTTTTCCTACGGCACATTGCAGGACAAAGCCGTACAACTGGCCAACTTCGGCCGCAAGCTGGCGGGCCAGCACGATGCAATGCTCGGCTACACAAAAAGCTGGGTAGAGATCACCGATCCAGAGGTGCTGGCCACCAGCGGCAAAACCCATCACCCGATCGTGGCGCCCACTACCGAAAACGGCCACAGCGTGGAGGGCATGGTCTTTCAGATCACCGAGAAAGAACTGGCGGCGGCGGATGCGTATGAAGTGTCGGACTACAAGCGGGTGTCGGTAGCCCTGGCGTCAGGGCTGACGGCTTGGGTGTACGTGCAGGCATAATGAGTCATGGGGGGCCTGAGCACTCGCGGCCCCCTCTCGACCCAAACCTTCTTTATGAAAAAGGCCATCTATCAATGAGGATGTCACTCATCGCTGCGTTGGGATTTTTATCGCTGATACACGCGTCACTCTCCCTCGCGGAGAATAGCAACGGCAAGAATCTCTTTTCACAGCGATGCGCCATGTGTCACGGAGCCGACCTCAAAGCCACAGGACCACTGGCCAATAAAAGCACCCCGCCTACGCCCAACCTGACTACACCTGCCTTCAAGAAACGGCTGGATGATTACCCGGGCGTCATCGTGTCTTCGATCATCCTTCGCCCCAATGGCGACTTGATTCCACGCACCTTGCGGGAGAACGGGGTAAAGCTCGCGCCGCATACGTGGACCATCCAGGACCTGCGCGACTTGAATGAATACATGAGTGGCGCGATCACCAAAGCCCGATGAACAGGCGGAAAAGGCACAGCCATAAATTAGGGAACGTCTGATATTCGCGGGTTTCGATGCTGAATAGAGTGCTTCATTGTTCAGAAAACTCTATCGGTATCAACATGACGCTTTGGAAAAGTTTATTGGCCAGTGCTGCCACAGTATTACTGGCTTACTCATCGAGTGCTGCAGCAGCCTGCGCCTCGAATAGCAGCGCACTTACCATTAATTTCGGAAAAAATCTAACTCAGAGCATTACGACACCCCAAGATGTACCGAACGGAACGGTACTTTACTCGGAAACTTCCGCGGTAATGCCAAAGTTTGACCTTTATTGCCAAAACGCAACACTCGGCTTTAACGTCAATCCTGCTTTGGGTAGTGCGACCACTGGAACGGTCTTTCCTTTAGGAGTGCCAGGGCTCTCGTTCCGAATATATTTCGGTGGCTTTTATGTAGCCACGCCAGCACTTGAATCCGGTAACATCACCTTTTTCTACCCCTCTACAAGTTACCGCCTTGAAATCATCAAGTCTGGCGAGCTTTTATCACAGAGCCCGGTCCCTGCAATCTCACTGGGAGAGTTCCGAGGCGATAACTTGAAAGTAATCACGTTCAACCTAATCAATCCAGTGACGGTGAATGCTGCGTCCTGCCAAACACCGTCGGTATTTGTGGCGATGGGTGACGATTACCAATTGTTTGAATTCGACAACACTGGCGACGCGCCTCGCCCCATAAAATTCGACCTGTCGTTGAACAACTGCCAACGAGGAATACAAAAAGTCACTTACCAACTCCAGGCCAATACGCCGGTCATCGACGCGCAAAAAGGCATTGTCGCACTGAGCGGCGCATCCACCGCCAAAGGCATCGGCTTGCAGCTGAAGAACGATGCAGGCCAACCCATTGTGCTAAACACGCCTTATGTATTCAGCGGGTTCAACACCACGGGTACCGACTTCAAAATCCCGTTAACCGCCGCTTATATTCGCCTGGCGGACAGCACCCTCCAAGCTGGCAGCGCCAATTCGGAAGTCACCTTTATCGTGAATTACCTGTAAAGAGGAAGGTCGTCTCATTTACCGTCAGAAGCGGCCATTCAAAAAATCGTGAACTCGCAACCTCCGAAAGCCATTTAGTGCCCCTCCTCCACTGCCACCCCAAGCGCATTGCCGGCCAAGGTCTGCCACTCAGTCGGCAGGCTCTTGTTGTGCATCCCAATAGAGCCCCAATCCCAGATCTGTCCCAGATGGCCATTTTCCAAACACCAGAAACCACAAACCCCCGGTTTCCTCTAGGAAAACCGGGGGTTTGTGTTTACTTAATGTGGCGGTGAAGGAGAGATTCGAACTCTCGATACAATTTCTTGTATACACACTTTCCAGGCGTGCTCCTTAAGCCACTCGGACACTTCACCGTATCTCGTCAAACCAGTTCAGTCTGTCGAGGCGCGCTAATGTAGTCGAAAGCCTTTCAGATGGCAAAGGTTTTTTTCAGAATTTTCATGCGCTTAGCGGGATATGCCATTCCATGCCCGGCAAGGGGCGGTGTTTCTGCCATTCTCGGGCACCAGCAGCGCACGCCCGGGGAGGCTGTTGTGCCCTGCCCTAGGCTGTCCGGCGCTGGGCAAGCGGGAAAAGTCTGACTGGGTAGTCAGTCATGGCGCTTTACCGAGACGGGCGTGGTGGGTAACGTCTGTGCATGCTCGTCTATAAACAGCCTATCTATAACAAGTCCTACAAGGAACCGCGTCATGAGTGAGTTGATTGCTTACCACCTCGAAGACGGTATCGCGACCCTGACGTTGAGCAACGGCAAGGTGAATGCCATTTCTCCCGATGTGGTCAGTGCGTTTAATACAGCGCTGGATCAGGCGGAGAAGGATCGGGCGGTGGTGATCATCACCGGCACGCCGGGGATTTTGTCCGGTGGTTATGATTTGAAGGTCATGACTGCCGGTCCTAAAGAGGCAATCGGTTTGGTGACGTCGGGTTCGACCCTGGCGCGCCGCCTGTTGTCGCACCCGTTCCCGGTGATTGTGGCGTGCCCTGGGCATGCGGTGGCCAAGGGCGCGTTCCTGTTGTTGTCGGCGGATTATCGGATTGGCGTCGAAGGCCCGTTCAGCATTGGCCTGAATGAAGTGGCCATCGGCATGACCATGCACCACGCCGGGATCGAGTTGGCGCGGGATCGTCTGCGCAAGTCGGCGTTTCATCGTTCGGTGATCAATGCCGAGATGTTCGACCCGCAGGGCGCGTTGCAGGCTGGCTTCCTCGATAAGGTGGTGGCGCCTGAAGAACTGCACGCTGCCGCCCTGGAAGCCGCACGCCAGTTGAAGAAGATCAATATGAATGCGCACAAGCACACCAAATTGAAGGTGCGCAAAGCGCTGCTGGAGGCCTTGGACGACGCCATCATCCAGGATCAGGGCCATAACCTGAGCTGACCGCCTACATCCGCAGCACTAGAGCCCGACCTTGAGTCGGGCTTTTTCTTACAAAGAAATCCGAAACACCTTTAGCCGCTCTAGCCAGCCGCTGCTGGCACATGTTGAAACATGTACTAAAACATCGCCTATCTCCTACCTCTACAGGGGTAATTGCCGAATACAGTGCACATCCGTACACTGCGCCACCTTTTGTCTCGATAGGCCGTGTCGATGCTTTTTCTGTTGCGTATGTTGTTGATGGGCCTGCATTTTATGATCGCGGGCGTGCTAGGCGTGCTCGTCGGGATCTGCCGGCCGTTCAACCCGGACAACAGTCGCCTGTGCGCACGCCTCTATGCGCTGCCGGCCATGTGGATCCTGGGGCTGAACGTCAAGACCGAGGTGGATTCGCTGCGAGACAAGCCCAGCGGTTGCGTGATCATCGCCAACCACCAGTCCAACTATGACCTGTTTGTGTTTGGCAACGTGGTGCCCTATCGCACCGTGTGCATCGCCAAGAAAAGCCTGAAGTGGGTGCCGCTGTTCGGCCAGTTGTTCTGGCTGGCGGGCAATGTGCTGATCGACCGGGGCAACGCGCACAAGGCGCGCCGGGCGATGCTCACCACCACCGATACGTTGCAACACAAGGACACGTCGATCTGGGTGTTCCCGGAAGGTACGCGCAATCTGGGCAAGGGGTTGCTGCCGTTCAAGAAAGGCGCGTTCCATATGGCGATTGCGGCCGGCGTGCCCATCGTGCAGGTGTGTGTAAGCAATTACGTCACGCATATGCGGCTGAATCGCTGGAACAGTGGTGATGTGCTCATACGCTCGCTGCCGCCGATTCCTACGGCTGGGATGACGGTGGATGACGTGCCGAGGTTGATGCAGGCGTGTCAGGCGCAGATGGAAGCTTGCATTGCGCAGATGGATCTTGAGTTGCAAGTGGGCTAAGACTTTGGGGGCGCTTCGCGCCCCAGCGCGAGCAAGCTCGCTCGCCACAACTAGCTCGCTCGGCACAGTGAGCAGCCGCAACGGAACGCCTTTCAGGCTAAGCTGCCCAACACCTGTCCTCCTAATAAGAAGTGATCAGCACCATGGGTAGAGTTGTTGCGGCCGCCGTCTACAGCGCCGGTAAGAAAGTTACGGATATCACCCTTGACGAAGGCGCGGCCTGGGCCGCCAAACCCAATCACTTTGTCTGGATCGGCCTGGAAGAACCCAACGCCCAGGAGCTGGCCAACCTGCAACGCCAGTTCAACCTGCATGAACTGGCCATCGAAGACGCCCTGGAGAAACACAGCCGCCCGAAGCTGGAAACCTTCGGCGATGCGCTGTTTATCGTCACCTACTCACCGGTGCGCGAGAACGGCAAGCTGGTGTTTATCGAGACCCATATCTTTGCCGGCAACGGCTACATCATCACCGCCCGTAACGGTCACTCGGCGTCCTACGGCTTTGTGCGCCAGCGCTGTGAGGCGCGGCCGCTATTGCTGGAGCATGGGGAAGATTTCGTACTCTATGCGTTGCTGGATTTCGTCACCGAGAACTACCAGCCGGTCAGCGAAGCGATCCATGCCGAGATCGATGAGCTGGAGCGCAACGTGCTGTGCAGCTCATTAAGTGAACGCGACATCCAGAAGATTCACGGCCTGCGCCGCGATGTACTGCGGCTCAAGCGTTATGTGGCACCGATGGTGGAGATCAGCCAGGAGCTGCAGAAGCTGAGCTTTCCGTTTATCGACAAGAACATGCGCCCGTATTTCCGTGATGTGCAGATCCACGTCACGCGGCAGATGGAAGACCTCACCACCCTGCGCGATATCGCCAGCCAGACCATCGAGATCGGTGTGTTGCTGGAGGCCTCGCGCCAGAGCGTGGTGCAGCGCAAATTCGCCGCGTGGGCGGCGATCCTTGCGTTCCCCACGGCGGTGGCGGGGATTTATGGGATGAACTTCCAGAACATGCCCGAGCTGCAATGGCACTACGGCTATTTTGCGGTGCTCGGGTTTATCGCATTTGGCTGCACCGGGCTGTGGGCCAGCTTCAAGCGTTCGGGCTGGCTTTAAGCCGCAGCGCCGGGCTTGTGCGCCACAAAGCGCATCATCCATTCCGCCACGGTCACGCCGTGGTGGTCATGTTCCAGGCTGGCCACGCCGCTGCTGTAGATCTGCTCGCCGAGGTTCTGCTGGCGAATATCCAGCAAGGCGCGGGAGTAATCGTGGATAAATTCCGGGTGGCCCTGGAAGCACAGCACCTGATCATTGATGTGGTACGCGGCAAACGGGCAGAAATCGCTGGAGGCGATGACGGTGGCGTTTTCCGGTAGCGCGGTGACCTGGTCCTGGTGGCTGATCAACAGGGTCAGTTCCTCCACCACCGGGCTGATCCACGGTGCCTTGGCGGCCATTTGATAGTTGTGGATGCCCACGCCCCAGCCTTGGCTCGCGCGCTCGCTCTTGCCGCCCAGCAGCAGCGCCAGCAACTGGTGGCCGAAGCAGATGCCCAACAGTTTGTCGCCGCGCTCGTAGCGGTTGAGCAGGTAGGTCTTGAGGGTCTGGATCCATGGGTCGGTGCCGAAGGAGTCGGCCTTGCTGCCGGTGACGAGGTAGGCATCGAACACCTGGTCGTCCGCCGGGTAATCGCCATTCATCACGTTATAGACGATGAACTCGGCCGCAATCGGCTGCTGGGAAAACAGACGCTGGAACATCTGCCCATAACCCTGATATTGATCCACCAACTCCGGGCGCAGGACATCGGTTTCCAGAATGCAGACGCGTAGCGACATAAAAAATACCTGACACGGTGATGGGAATAATGCACAGCCCAGAGCCTGCCTTGAAATACCCCTTCAAGGCAAGCCCTGCCCGTGCGCCCATCTGCTAGAAGCTAGCACCCTGTGCGGCTTTTTCCAGCAGCAACGCCGGCGGTGTGAAGCGCTCACCATACTGCTCGGCCAAATAGCGGGCGCGGGCGACAAAGTCGTTCAGGCCATACTGATTGATGAACTGCAACGCGCCGCCACTCCACGCGGCGAAGCCGATGCCGAAGATCGAGCCGACGTTGGCGTCCGCCGTGGACATCAGCACGCCCTCCTCCACACACCGCACGGTTTCGATGGCCTGGATAAACAGCAAGCGGTCGCGCACATCCTGCGCAGAGATGCGTTGATCAGGTCGCTCAAAGCGCGCTTTCAGTTCCGGCCACAGCTGCTTCTGGCCACCCAAGGGGTAATCGTAAAAACCGCCGCCTGCCGCCTTGCCCAAGCGCTTGTACTCGTTGACCAACAGATCAATCACCAGCGTCGCCGGATGCGTCGGCACGGCCTTGCCTTCGGCCTGTAGATCCTTGGCCGTCTGCTGTCGGATATGGCTCATGAGGCTGAGGGACACTTCATCGGATACCGCCAACGGCCCTACCGGCATACCGGCCTTGCGCGCTTCGGTCTCGATCATGGGCGCGGCCACGCCTTCGCCCAGCATGGCGATGCCTTCGTTGGTAAAGGTGCCGAACACCCGTGAGGTGAAGAAGCCGCGACTGTCATTGACCACAATCGGGGTTTTCTTGATTTGCAGTACGAAGTCGAAACCTCGCGCCAGGGTTTCGTCCGAGGTGTGGGCGCCTTTGATGATTTCCACCAGGGGCATCTTGTCCACCGGGCTGAAGAAATGCAGGCCGATAAACTTGCCTTGGTCCGGCACCGCCGTTGCCAGCCCGCTGATGGGCAAGGTGGAGGTGTTGGAGGCGATCACCGCGTCGGCACCGACCACACGTTGCGCCGCCGCGGAGACCTTGGCCTTGAGTTCGCGGTCTTCGAACACCGCTTCGATGATCAGATCGCAGCCGGCCAAGTCTGCGTCCTCGGCCGTAGGATGAATCCGCGCGAGGATGGTTTCCCGCTGTTCGGCGCTCAATTGCCCACGGCTGACTTTCTTGTCCAGCAACGCCGCCGAGTGTGCCTTGCCCTTCTCGGCCGCCGCCAGATTGATGTCCTTGAGCACCACCTCGACCCCGGCGCTGGCGCTGACGTAGGCGATACCCGCGCCCATCATCCCGGCGCCGAGCACGCCGACCTTGCGCGTGACATAGGGCGCAAAGCCTCGCGGCCGGGAGCTGCCGGCGTTGATTTCATTGAGTTGAAACCAGAAGGTGCCGATCATGTTTTTCGCCACTTGCCCGGTCACCAGCTCGGTGAAATAGCGGGTTTCGATCACATGCGCGGTGTCGAAATCCACCTGGGCGCCTTCCACGGCGGCACACAGGATTTTCTCCGGCGCGGGGAAACAGCCCTGGGTTTTACTGCGCAGGATCGACGGCGCGATGGCCAGCATCTGCGCGACTTTGGGATTCGAGGGCGTACCGCCGGGGATCTGGTAACCCTTGTTGTCCCACGGCTGTTTGGCTTCGGGATTGGCGAGGATCCAGGCGCGGGACTTGGCCAGCAGCTCATCGCGATCCGCCGCCAGTTCATTGAGCAACCCGGCCTGCAACGCTTGTTGTGGCCGGACTTTCTTGCCCTCCAACAAGTACGGCAAGGCCTTTTCCAGCCCGAGCAGGCGCACCATGCGCACCACGCCACCGCCGCCCGGCAGCAAACCCAGGGTAACTTCCGGCAGGCCGAGTTGCACCGACTTGTCGTCCAGCGCGACCCGGTAATGGCACGCCAGGCAAATCTCCCAGCCGCCGCCCAGCGCTGCGCCATTGATCGCGGCGACCACCGGCTTGCCAAGGGTTTCCAGGCGGCGCAGTTGCGCCTTGAGCACCCGTACGCCGTCGTAGAAATCCTTGGCGTGGGCCTTGTCGACCTTGATCAGTTCATTGAGGTCGCCGCCGGCAAAAAAGGTCTTCTTCGCCGAGGTGATGACCACGCCGGCCAGCGTGTCTTTTTCTGCTTCCAGGCGTTCGACCGTCGCGGCCATGGCCTCGCGGTACGCGCCGTTCATGGTGTTGGCGCTCTGGCCGGGCATGTCGAGGGTCAGCACGACGATCCGGTCCTGGCCTTTTTCGTAGCGAATGGCTTGGGTCATGATGGATTCCTTGGGCTCAGAGCCGTTCGATGATGGTGGCGATGCCCATGCCACCGCCGACACACAGGGTGGCCAGGCCGTAGCGCTGCTGGCGTGTTTCCAGCTCGTCGAGCAAGGTGCCGAGAATCGCGCAGCCGGTGGCGCCCAAGGGATGGCCCATGGCGATGGAACCGCCGTTGACGTTGACCCGGGCAGCGTCGATGCCCATGTCCTTGATGAATTTGAGGACCACCGAGGCAAACGCTTCGTTGACTTCAAACAGGTCGATGTCTTCCACGCGCAAGCCGGCCTTGGCCAGGGCCTTGCGCGTCGCCGGCGCAGGGCCGGTGAGCATGATGGTCGGGTCGGTACTGGTCACCGCCGTGGCGACGATGCGTGCACGAGGTTGCAGGCCCAGCTCGCGGCCCTTGGCTTCGGAGCCGATCAGCATCAGCGCGGCGCCGTCGACAATCCCGGAACTGTTGCCGGGGGTGTGTACGTGGTGGATGCGCTCGACATGGCTGTAGACCCGCAACGCGGTGGCGTCGAAGCCCATCTGCCCGATCATTTCGAAGCTGGGCTTGAGCTTGCCGAGGCCTTCGAGGGTGGAGTCGCCACGGATGAACTCATCGTGGTCGAGCAATACGATGCCGTTCTGGTCCTGCACCGCGATCAGCGATTTGTTGAAGGAACCGTCTGCACGGGCCCTGGCCGCTTTCTGCTGGGAATGTAGGGCGAAGGCGTCCACATCCTCGCGCGTGAAGCCTTCCAGGGTGGCGATCAGGTCCGCGCCGATGCCCTGGGGGGTGAAGTGGCTGTGCAGGTTGCTTTGCGGGTCCAGCACCCAGGCGCCACCGTCGCTGCCCATGGGCACGCGGGACATGGATTCGACGCCGCCGACCACCACCAGGTCTTCAAAGCCGGAACGCACCTTCATCGCGCCGAGGTTCACCGCTTCCAGGCCCGAGGCGCAGAAGCGATTGACCTGCACGCCGGCGACGCTGATGTCCCAGTCCGCCACCAGCGCAGCGGTCTTGGCGATGTCGGCGCCCTGGTCGCCCACGGGAGTGACACAACCGAGGACGATGTCATCCACCTGATGTGTGTCGAGGTCAGTGCGCCGGGCCAGCGCATTGAGCAGGCCGGCCACCAGGTTTACCGGTTTGACGCTGTGCAAGGCGCCGTCAGCCTTGCCTTTGCCACGGGGCGTGCGTATCGCATCAAAGATCAAAGCTTGGGTCATGACGTCCTCGAACCGCTGTGCATGTGTGCCCCTTACCTTAGGCCCGATTGACACGGTTTCAATGACGGATGCGCTCATTGCTTTTGACCCCCACGCTCGGACGAACGGTAGGCAGTGCGGGCCATCAGCGGGTTAATCGTTTTAGCTGTCTAGCCAACGGTCTGGCGCCAAGATGGCGTTAAGCCTCATGCCTTTTTTAGCGCAAATATTGCTTAGCTGATATGAAATGGATCTAAGCCACGCAGAACGAGGGCTCTAAGGTTGAATCAGTAGGAGGCTGCTGCCGGGTTTTGCTGGAGCAGCTGTAAGAAAAGTGTCACGCCACAGCGCAATACTGAAATTGACCGGCACGTATTTGACGCTCAGGAATAACAACAAAAGGCAGTCAGCCATGTTCAAACATTCGAAAGTACGTCAGGCGGGACTTATTCTGTTCGCCACCACACTGATTCTGATCCTGCC
Source organism: Pseudomonas sp. CBZ-4 (assembly GCF_000346755.1). GTDB lineage: Bacteria > Pseudomonadota > Gammaproteobacteria > Pseudomonadales > Pseudomonadaceae > Aquipseudomonas. The sequence goes on from NZ_ANNV01000175.1 coordinate 26,801, forward strand.
CAATCTGACCAAGGTCATTGGGTGACCCTTCAGCCCACACATTCCGTGCACACACAGCATCAGGACTGCAGCTTTTGGCAGCGCCTGCCGGGACATTGCGCATAGCGCTCCCGTTGCAGGCGCTGTCTTTTTGCCTGCGCATTTCCGGTATCGTGGGCGCCATTGCCACTTGTATCGGGCCTTCCTCTTGAAATCGATCCTCGCCCTGCTCGCCTTGTTCATCACCCTGCCGGTCGCGGCGGCGCAATTGACCGTCGAACTGGACCACGCCAGCAAGACCTGGCAGACCGCTGAGCTGCTCAAACACCCGGATGCGCAAACGGTGCGGATCGTCGAGGACGTTTCCTACAAGCGCGACATGACTTATCACGCAGTACCAATGGCGGTGCTCCTACCCGGCCTTGACCCGCAGAGCCATCTGCAAGCGGTTGCCCTGGATGGGTTCGCCGCCGAACTCGCTGCTGCCCCGCTGCTGGAGAAACGTGGCGCCCGCGCCTGGCTGGCGGTGGAGGACCCAGCGCACCCATGGCCCGCACTGGCGCCAGGCAAACCGAGCGCCGGGCCGTTTTACCTGGTGTGGACTGACCCGCAAGCCGGTCATATCAGCCCGGAACAGTGGCCGTTTCAGGTCGCCGCGATCAAGCAGTTGAAGAGCGTGGCCGAGCGGTTTCCGGCCCTGTTGCCAGATCCGAAACTGGCCGGCGACGATCCGATCAACCAGGGCTTTGCGCTGTTCCAGAAGAATTGCCTGGCCTGTCACCGGCTCAATGGCGCTGGCGATGCGCAGGTGGGGCCGGACCTGAATATTCCCTACAACCCCACGGAGTATTTCGGCGGGGATTTCCTCAAGCGTTATATCCGTGACCCGCAAAGCCTGAGGCACTGGCCGCAGGCGAAGATGCCGGGGTTTGCGGCCAGTGTGTTGCCGGATAATGAGCTGGATTTGTTGGTGGGGTATTTGAAGCATATGGCAGGGCGTAAACAACATCCCTGAGTACAACCTATATCAACTGTGGGAGCTGGCTTGTCGGGTCGCCGCATCGCTGCGATAGCGGTGGGTCAGCTAAACAGGTACTGGCTGATAGTCCGCTATCGCAGGCAAGCCAGCTCCCACAGGGGATTGGATGTGCCTGTGGGAGCACTGTCAGCCCTTCCAACACAGCGCCCACAGCTGATCACCTTCGCCTACTGTTGCTGCACCGCAATCACCGGCGTCGGCGCCACGAATACCTTGGCATGCATCTGCTCATGCCCGCCGCCACGGCGCATGCCGCGCACCGGGCAGGCGTCGAGGTAATCCAGGCCCACAGCCAGCTTCAAATGCCGCTCGGGCCGTGCGAGCTGGTTGGTCACGTCAAAGCTGTACCAGGCGTCATCCAGCCAGGCTTCGGCCCAGGCGTGGCTGGCCAGGTGCGCGCTGTCTTCGGTGTACAAATACCCCGACACATAGCGCGCCGGCACGCCAAGGCTGCGGGCGCAGGCGAGGAACGCGTGGGTGTGGTCCTGGCACACGCCCGCGCCGCCGGCAAAGGCTTCGGCGGCGCTGGTGTCCACTTCGGTGGCGCCGGGGGTATAGACCATCGAGTGATTCAGCGCCTGCATCAGGTCGATCAACGCATTGCGGTCGCGACGTTGCTGGCAGTGCTGCCGGGCAAAGCCGCGCAGGGCTTCGTCGGCCTCGGTCAGGCGGGTGCTGCGCAGGAAGGGGAACGCGGACTGGCTCTCGTGTTCGGCTTCGCGCAGCTCGTCGATGTCGACCTGGCCACGGGCGCCGATGATGATGGCGTCGTGGGGTTCGTCCAGGGTCAGCACGTGCAGGATATTGCCGAACGGGTCCACTTGGGCGCGCACCGGGCGTGGCAGGTCGAGTTGCCAGCTGAGGACGTGCTGGCGCTCGCTGTCGTGGGGCGTAAGGCGCAGGTACTGGATGCTCGCGCGAACCTGGTCGTCGTAGTGGTAGGTGGTTTCGTGGCTGATGGAGAGTCTCATGCGGCCTCCAGGTAGGAACTGTAGATGGCGTCGCCCAACTGGCGTACCAAGGGGATAAAGTCGGTCAGCCAGGCGTGCAGGCCTTCCTCGAGGATTTCATCGATGGCGGTAAAGCGCAGGCGCGCGTCCATCTCGGCGGCCAGGCGCTGGGCCGGGCGACCGTTGAGGCCGGGCAGGCTGGCGAGGATCTGGTCGATTTCCTCGCTGCAGGCGCGCAGCGAACGCGGCACATCGGCGCGCAACAGCAGCAACTCGGCGACTTGCCGCGCGCCAGGCGCATCACGGTAGATCTCGGTGTAGGCCTCGAACGAGGACAGCGCGCGCAGCAAGGCGCTCCATTGATAGTAGGCGTGGGCCGTGCCGTCGGTGACCGCTGCGGCTTGGTCGCCGGCCATTTCGTAGCGCGCATCCAGCAGGCGCAGGGTGTTGTCGGCCCGTTCGATAAAGGTGCCCAGGCGAATAAACCGAAAGGCGTCGTTGCGCATGATGGTGCCGTAGGTCGCGCCGCGAAACAGGTGGGAGCGTTCCTTGACCCACTCACAAAAGCGGCTCATGCCGTAGCGGCTCAGGCCTTGCTGGGCGATATCGCGAATATCCAGCCAGGTGGCATTGATGTTTTCCCACATGTCGGCGGTGATTCGCCCACGCACCGCATGGGCGCTGGCCCGCGCCGCGCCGAGGCAACTGTAGATGCTCGCCGGGTTGGCCGCATCCAGGGCGAAAAAGTGCAGCAGGTGTTCGGCGTGCAGTTCACCGTGGCGCTCGCGGTAATCATCCAGGGTGCCGGTGATCAGCAGCGGCATCGCCAGTTCGTGCAGGCCATCACCGCGCCCATCCTGGGGCATCAGCGACAGCGAATAGCTGACATCGAGCATGCGCGCGAGGTTTTCCGCGCGCTCCAGGTAGCGCGACATCCAGTACAGATCCGAAGCAGTTCTACTCAGCATGGCATCAGTCCTCCACCACCCACGTGTCTTTGGTGCCGCCGCCCTGGGACGAATTGACCACCAGCGAACCTTCGCGCAGCGCCACGCGGGTCAGGCCGCCCGGCACGACGCGGGTTTCCTTGCCGGACAAGACAAACGGGCGCAGGTCGATATGGCGCGGCGCGATGCCGTTTTCGACAAAGGTCGGGCACGTGGACAAACACAAGGTGGGCTGGGCGATATAGGCGTGGGGCTTGGCCTTGATGCGTGCGCGGAAGGCTTCGATCTCCGCCGCGGTGGACGCAGGGCCCACCAGCATGCCGTAACCGCCGGAGCCTTGGGTTTCCTTGACTACCAGATCCGGCAGGTTGGCCAGCACGTGGGACAGTTCGTCGGGCTTACGGCACTGGAAGGTCGGAACGTTCTTCAGGATCGGTTCTTCATCCAGGTAAAAACGGATCATATCGGTGACGAAGGGGTACACCGACTTGTCATCCGCGACCCCGGTGCCGATGGCGTTCGCCAGCACCACATTGCCGCAGCGATAGGCCGCGAGCAGGCCGGGCACGCCGAGCATGGAGTCGGGGTTGAACGCCAGCGGATCGAGGAAGGCGTCGTCGAGGCGGCGATAGATCACATCCACCGCCTTGGGGCCGTCGGTGGTGCGCATGAAGACGCGGTCGTCGCGCACGAACAGGTCGGCGCCTTCCACCAGTTCCACGCCCATTTCACGGGCCAGGAAGGCATGTTCGAAGAACGCGCTGTTGAAGCGGCCCGGGGTCAGCACCACCACGCTGGGGTTGTCCAGCGGGCTGGAGCTTTTCAGGGTGTCGAGCAGCAGGTTGGGGTAATGGTCGATGGGGGCGATGCGCTGGGCGGCGAACAGTTCGGGGAACAGGCGCATCATCATCTTGCGGTCTTCGAGCATGTAGCTGACGCCGCTGGGGGTACGCAGGTTGTCTTCGAGCACGTAGTAGGTGCCGTCGCCATCGCGTACGAGGTCGACCCCGGAGATGTGGGAATACAGGTCGCGGTGCAGGTCCAGGCCCTGCATCGCCAACTGGTACTGCTCGTTGGCCAGCACCTGCTCGGCGGGGATGATCCCGGCCTTGATGATGCGCTGCTCGTGGTACAGGTCGGCGAGAAACATGTTCAACGCCTTGACCCGCTGGATGCAGCCGCGCTCGACAATCCGCCATTCACTGGCGGGAATGCTGCGCGGGATCGTGTCGAAGGGAATCAGGCGCTCGGTGCCCTGTTCGTCGCCGTAAAGGGTGAAGGTGATCCCGGCGCGGTGAAACAGCAAATCGGCTTCGCGCCGGCGCTGGGCCAGCAGTTCAGCGGGGGTTTCGGCCAACCAGCGGGCGAATTCGCGGTAATGGGGACGGACCTGCCCTGCCCCATCGTACATTTCATCGTAATAAGTGCGGATCATGCCGTACTCCTTGTCACCCGGACGCAAGAACCATCGCAAGGCCCGTGCCAGCGGCATAAACACTTAAAAATCAGTGAGTTGAATAAAAACAGAAATCCAGCCGCACCGTCCTGGTGCGAGGAATGCCCGCCGTCCTGTCGTACGCTTCATCGCAATGCGAGCTTTGACTATCAACAGCATAGTCAGAGTTGATTTCACTGCCCGGTCACGCCTGCGGATAATCGCGCTCATCTGCTGAACCCGCTCCTTTCAGCACACCGCTCTTCCCTTTAGGCCACCCTTGCTGGGTGGCTTTTTTTTGGTGCCGAAAAAGGTCACGCAAGTTCCGAAAAGTTTTCCTACGGCACAAACAAAATCGGCCGACCCAAAGGTCAGCCGATACGCTGTGTTTCTCATACTGCTACATGGGTAACCCACGCACCTCCTGCTTGACGCCCCAGCCTTCGATGATCCCGCCGAGAGGTTCGACCACTGCTTCAAAGTCTTGCTCGAAGTCGCCTATGCCGTCGTAGGTGGCAAACATGATCTTGCTCAGTTCCAGGTACCAGGCGCCATCGTCGCGCGCGCTGACCTGGGCATTCAGGGATTCCCCACGAAACTCACCCGCAGCCCTGCGCGCCCGTTCCTCATCCGGGAAAATGGCGTAGAACTCGATGGGGTGAAAACGCGAGAAGTCGAAGCCGCCTTCTTTCATGCGGCGCAGAACGTTGGTGCTGATGTCTTCTTGATAGGCTGTGCTCATGAAAAGTGCTCCTCTAACCGATGGATAGACTTTCCGTGCTTCCCGAAGCCCACGCCGCAATGGCGTGGGTACCACGGCAATGACAACACCGCTGGAAAACAAGCATGTAGCTGACAAGACCAGACCTTAGCGATTCATTCGCTGATCTCGATTGCAGAGTAGCGCGAAGCTATCACCTCCACCAGAGGCGCTTTAATGGCAATCAGGGAATGTTCAGGCGGCAGGCGAGATGTCGAGGATTTGAATGCTGTTCTGGTCTTTGAGGATCTTGACCGTCGGCTCGGGCTTGCGCCCCTCAAGGTCATTGAGGTCAAGTTCGGCGGCCACCGGTACCAGTTTGTTGCGGATCATGTGCGCGGCGTCTTCGAGGCTGGGTTTTTCAGTGCAGGCAAACTGCTCCACCGAGGTCTCGCCATGATCGTCAACGAAGGTAATTTTCCACGTTTGCATCGGTGCCTCCTCGATAAAGCCCGTGTGTGGGCTCACATCCATCTGGACCTTGAGGGTTCGCCAAACGTTCCACTCAAGGCCGGAGGCACCTGATCAACTGCGCTTACTTCTCGGCGTGGTCCTTGAGGGCTTTCAAGGTGTTGAACGGCGCGTCCACCACGAACTTGTTGGCCAACCACGATGGCACGCTGCCGCCTGGCTCGGTGTGTACTTGATAGGTGACTTCGGTCAGGTTGTCGCCTTTTGGCACCAGCTTCCAGAAACCCTCGACCTGGGCGACACGCACGTAGCCTTTGACTTCCGGCTGATAGGTGGGCACTTCCAGCAACTTGCGGGTGAGCGTGCCGTCGGCGGCCTTGGAGGTGGTGATCTCCAGGATGGAGTCACGGTCGGTCACCGGGAACGGTGCCTTGAACTGGGTGTAGGTCCAGCTCTTGTCGCCTTCCTGCTTGAGCAGTTTTTGCGATTTGCACTCGTGAATCCAGGAACAGGCGCCCGCCACGTCTTCTTGCAGCGCCTGGATCTTGGCCACCGGCGCCTTGATCGTGGTCACACCGCGATACGCCTTGTACTTGGAGCCAGCGACTTCGCTCAGCGACACCTTGATCCCGTCTTCGTCCTTGGCGACCTGCCAATCCTCAGCCTGGGCAGTGGCAGCAAACATCACCGTAAAACCGCACAACACAGCCATTCGTTTCAGCGAACCCATTGTTGTATTCCTTATTGTTGAAGTTCCGATAGTAAAGCCCATCAAGCCGCCGTCATCTGCTCCCACCAGCCGATCAAGCGGATCGCATCGGCCTGGTCGGTGCCGCAGACCTCGATATCCGCCTTGAAATCACTGCACACCGCCGGTCGCTCCGGTTGCCCGAACAGTTGGCACAGCTGTTCGACCGACAGGTGCAGGCAGCGTTCGCCCGCCGGTTTGCCCTGTGGCATTCCGGGGAGTGGCGAACTGATGGAGGGGGCGATGCAGCAAGCGCCACAGCCTTCACGGCATTTCATGACCAGCAGGTCCTCGACGACTCAATGTGGATGGCCGGGCTAGAGTACGCCCTTAAACAGCCGTTTTAAAATGGTCTAACAGGGGTTTTTCGCAGAAAACAAAAGTGACTGACCAGTCTGCGACAGATGGTCGAAGGGCGCCGTCACGTTTGTGGGAAAAGTTTACTGCTTGAACTCGAATTCCAACGCTGCACCTTCCACGTCACGGCGCTCTTCGTTGCGCAGTTGCAGCTTCATCTCATTGCTGAGCAGGCGGCCGTTGATCTGGAAGGCGCTGTTGTCGGTGGGTTTCTCACCGAACATCGGCGGCAGCAAGGGCACGCTCTTGGGTTTGGGCATGGTGCCAATGGGCTGCAAGTGCCTGACCATGTCCGAAGGCAGGGACAGGTCCAACTGTGCCGGTGGCAATTTAGTCTGGGCCACTTCGTTGGCGGACTTGCTGGCTTTCGCTGCGCGTTTTTTCGCTGCAGGCGCTTTCTTTTTCGCCACTGGGGCTTTTTTCGCCGGCGTCTTTTGCTCGGCAGCGACAGGTGCGCGTTCCGTCACAGGCGCCGCCGCCAGCACGGTGCCGACGTTGCACAGGCTTAGCAGGCCAATCACCCAGACAGCACGAAAAATAGAGGTCATATCGCCAACAGCATTAACGGCAGAGGGCCATATGCTCGCTTGTTGTGCGCGGCATGACAAGCGTGGTGATTAGCCTACTACCGATCATGCCCCTGTTCCGGGGTTCAAAAGCCCGCTGCGGTTTCCTGGCACAACTGGCTGGCGAGCATCCCCAAGGTCATCAGCGCGCGCTCTGCCTCGCGGTTCCACGGCGTGCCGCAGTTGAGACGGATACAGTGGTTGAACTGCTCGGTGTTACTGAAAATCAGCCCCGGCGCAATGCTGATGCCCTGTTGCAGGGCGCGTACGTGCAGTTCCTGGGTATTGACCCGCCCCGGCAAACTGACCCACAGGATAAAACCACCACTGGGACGGGTCATCTGCGTGCCTTCGGGGAAGTACTGCTGCACCGCCAGCTGGAAGGCGTTGAGGTTCTTGCGATATTCCTGGCGGATATAGCGCAGGTGACGATCATAACCACCGTTTTCCAGGTAGGCCGCGACGCCCATCTGCGTGACGCTGCACGCCGAATGGGTGCTGAACATCTGCAAGCGCTGGATTTCCTGCTGGTACTTGCCGGCAATCATCCAGCCGATCCGCACGCCCGGGGACAAGGTCTTGGAAAAGCTGGAGCAGTAGATCACCCGATCCAGGCGGTCGTAGGCTTTCAAGGCCTTGGTGCGACCGACTTCGAACATCAGCTCGCCGTAGATATCATCCTCGACGATCTGGATATCGAAGTCCGACGCCAGGCGCAGCAACTGTTTCTGCCGCTCCTCGGGCATGGTGCCGCCGAGGGGATTGCTCAGGCGCGTGGTCAGCACCAGGGCCTTGATCGACCATTGGTTGGCCGCCAGTTGCAGGGCTTCCAGGCTCATGCCCGACGCCGGGTCGCTGGGAATCTCGATGACCTTGAGGCCGAGCAGGTCAGCCAGTTGCAGCAAGCCGTAATAAGTCGGCGACTCCGCAGCGATCAGGTCGCCGGGGCGCGTCAGCACCCGCAGCGACATCTGCAATGCATCCACGCAACCGTGGGTGATCACCACTTCGGACGGGTCCACCACCACGCCCGCATCGCGCATGCGGATCGCCACCTGGCGCCGCAGCGGCTCGAAACCGGGGCTGAACATGTAGCTGAACGCCCGTGGGCTCTGGAAGCGCGTGACCTTGGCCAACTGCTGGTGCAGTGCGCGCACCGGCAAGTAATCCACACTCGGCACGGCGGCGCCCAGCGGGAACACGCCTTCGCGGCGCGACTCGACCAATACCTGCTGGATGATGCTGCTGCGGGTGACCAACCCTGGGCGCTCTACACGGGCGATGTCTGGCGTCGGCGCGGTGAGCGCGGGCGTCTGGTGCACGTAGTAGCCGGACTGCGGCCGCGCGCGGATCAGCCCCTGGTCTTCCAGGTTGGCGTAGGCCTGCAACACCGTGGCATGGCTGACGTTGAGCTGGGAGCTCATCTTGCGCACCGAAGGCACACGCTCGCCCGGTTGATAGACACCGCGCCGGATATCCTCAGCCAGTTGCTGGGCGATACGTTGGTAGAGCAACAGATTGGTCATGACGCAGCACTCGATTTCACGGGTATTTTATTTTTGTGTGAAACATACCGGCACAGTTTAGAAGTGTACGGGGACAGTTGCCACAATAGTCGAGCGCGGGCGGGAGTGACAGTAAAAACTGTAAGGGTGCTTAAGTGCCTTTTGGGTGTACACCAAACAAAATGTGGGAGCGGGCTTGCCCGCTCCCACACAAGCCCGCTCCACATTTGAATTGGTAGCTGGCTTTTAGCGAGCAGCGCCCAGTTGGCCTTTCTCGTCGGAGAACACAATCTCTACCCGACGGTTCTGCGCCCTGCCCCGCTCGGACGCGTTGGCCTCCACCGGATACTGGTCGCCATACCCTTCGACCTGGATGCGTTTTTCATCGATGCCCAGGTCCACCAACACATCGGCCACCGATTGCGCGCGGTCACGGGACAGTTTGAGGTTTTCCTGTTCGCCACCGGTGCTGTCGGTGTAACCCTCGATGCGCACCACGCGCTTGGGGTTCAGTTGCAGGAACTGGACGATTTTCAACACGGTGCGGTTCGCCGAGTTTTTCAGCTCGGCTTCGCCGGTATCAAACAGCACATCGCCCAGGGTCATCACCAAACCGCGATCGGTCTGGGTGGTGGTCAGGCTGGCGATCTGTTCTTCGAGCCATTTGCCCTGCTGCTGCACGCTGGTCAGCTTGTTTTCCCGCAGGGCCAATTGCAGGCGCTGGCGTTCCAGTTCGAGCTTGGCGCCCCGTTCGGCGTTGAGCGCCTGCTCGGTGTGTTCGCGGGCGATGGCGCTGTAGCGCTGGCTCAGGTAGGCGTAATGCGCAACGTCGTTGCCGCTGCCCCAGTAGCTGGACAGGCGGTCGGCACGGGCCAGGGACTCGCCGGCGCGGATCACATCCTTGGGCGCGAAGCGCAGCACGTTGGCGTCTTCCTTGACCTTCTGGAAGTCGCTGCCCGCCTGCTGCAAGGCCTGCTCACTGTTGGGATGGCTGGCACAACCGCCCAGCACCGCGCTGCTCACCAGCAACGCGCAGCTCAGACCACGGATCAGCGGGCTCATTGGGCTTCTCCCAACTGCAGCTGTTTGCGCAGGCGTGTGATGCGGGTGTTGAGCACGTTCAACTGCTCCTGGCTCTTGCGGGTCAGCACTTGGGCTTCGGCCAGGCGCGCATCCAGTTCAGCCTGTTCGGCGCGCATGCGCGCGTTTTTGTAGGACTCATCGGCCATGCTGCCCTGGGCCCGGGCGAACTTGGCTTCGGCCAGTTTCAATTCAGCCGATTCATCCGCGTTGGCACCTACGGCACTGGCTTGTTCCAAGGCTTGCTGGGTGAGGCGCATTTGTTCAATCGGCGCAGGATCGCTCGCACATCCCGCCAGAGCTACAACGGCGAGGGCCGCGAAAAGAGGTCGAAGAGTCACTGAAAATCCTTACTTTGCTGGGGTGCCGACAGGTTGCTGCAATTGCGCTTTCCAACGTTCCAGATTGCTCTGCAACGCTGCTTGCGCCACACCGGAGGCCGACAATTCTGTCATCTTTTTGGCCAACTGTCCGCGTAGCCACGGATCATTGCAGGCGGAGTTGTGGGAAATCGCCAGGTACAGGCCGGGCTGATCGACCGGCACTTCATGGGCGATCAAGTCATTGCTCATCCCCAGGGTCTGGGCCATGGCCATGCCGGAGTAACGTCCGGCGAGGACGTAATCCACTTCGCCAAGCAGCAGTTTCTGGAAGGCCGGCGTCAAGCTGGGCAAGCGTTGCAGGGTGAGTTGCTGGCCGGCGAAGGTTTCGAAACCGGCGCTCAAGCGTGCACGCTCCGAGACCGCGCCCTTGTGCCCGTGCAGGTCGGTGGCGGTGGTGTAGGCCAGCGCCGAATCCTTGCGCGTCCACACCAGGTAATCGGTGTGCACCAGTGCCGGGTGGATGTAGTCGAGGGTGTCCAGTTCGCCGAGGTTCAGCGGTGCATCGGCGAGGATGTCCATGCGCCCGCTGCGCACTTCGTCCAGGGCCAGGGAGCGTTTGCCGCCGTAGAGCAGGTCAACCTTGAGGCCGAGGTCCTTGGCCACTTGTTGCAACACATCGGCGGTGGCACCGATCAGCCGCGTGGGGTCTTGGGGGTCGCGCCAGAGCAAGGGCGGTGCGTCCGGGCTGCCGGTGATCACCAGGCGTTCGCATTTGCCGGCGGCCAGCGTCAGGCCTGGCAGCAGCGTGAGGCCCAGCAGTACAGTCCAGCGACGCAATTCCATGGGGAAGTTCTCCAGCCAGTCAAAAAAAAAGCCCGGTCACAAGGACCGGGCTCTTTATAAGTGAAGCGGCTGGATTAGACCAGCTTCTCCAACTCAGGTACGGCGTCGAACAAGTCCGCGACCAGGCCGTAGTCAGCCACCTGGAAGATCGGTGCTTCTTCGTCCTTGTTGATCGCAACGATCACTTTGGAGTCTTTCATACCGGCCAAGTGCTGGATCGCGCCGGAGATACCGACCGCGATGTACAGCTGTGGCGCAACGATCTTGCCGGTCTGGCCGACCTGCATGTCGTTGGGTACGAAACCTGCGTCGACGGCCGCGCGGGAAGCGCCGACCGCAGCGCCCAGCTTGTCGGCCAGGGCGTACAGGTGCTTGAAGTTGTCACCGTTCTGCATGCCACGGCCGCCGGAAACGACGATCTTGGCAGCGGTCAGCTCAGGACGATCCGACTTGGCCAGCTCTTCACCGACAAAGCTGGAGGTGCCAGCGTCGTGGGCAGCCGCGACGGCTTCAACGGCAGCCGAACCACCTTCAGCGGCAACCGGGTCGAAACCGGTGGCGCGCACGGTGATGACTTTTACCGAAGCGGTCGATTGCACGGTAGCAATGGCGTTACCGGCATAGATCGGGCGCTTGAAGGTGTCAGCGCTTTCAACCGAGATGATCTCGGAGATCTGGTCAACGTCCAGCTGCGCGGCAACGCGTGGCAGGATGTTTTTGCCGTTGGAGGTCGCAGCAGCCAGGATGTGGCTGTAGCCAGCGCCAAGTTCTGCGATCAGCGGGGCAACGTTTTCCGGCAGCTGGTGAGCGTACGCGGCGTTGTCGGCCAGCAGTACCTTGCTCACGCCAGCGATTTTCGCCGCGGCTTCAGCCACGGCGCCAGCGCCTTGGCCTGCTACCAGCACGTGAATGTCGCCACCGATTTTAGCGGCAGCAGCCACGGTGTTCAGGGTGGCCGGGGCCACGACCTTGTTGTCGTGTTCAGCGATTACCAAGATAGTCATGATCAGATTACCTTCGCTTCGTTCTTCAGTTTCTCGACCAGTTCAGCCACCGACTTGACCTTGATGCCCGCGCTGCGTGCAGCCGGGGCTTCAACTTTTACAGTCTTGTTGGTGGAGGCGGTGGAAACGCCCAAAGCTTCAGGAGTAACCGACTCAAGCGGCTTCTTCTTGGCTTTCATGATGTTTGGCAGGGACGCATAGCGCGGCTCGTTCAAACGCAGGTCGGTGGTGACGATGGCCGGCAGTTTCAGGGAAACCGTCTGGGCGCCGCCGTCGATTTCACGGGTCACAGCTACGCTGTCGCCGCTCACTTCGACTTTGGAGGCGAAGGTGCCTTGGCCGTAACCGGTCAGGGCAGCCAGCATCTGGCCAGTCTGGTTGTTGTCGCTGTCGATGGCTTGTTTGCCAAGGATCACCAGCTGAGGCTGTTCCTTGTCGACAACGGCCTTGAGCAGCTTGGCCACGGCCAGGGAGGTCAGGTCTTCGGCAGACTCGACCAGGATGGCACGGTCGGCACCCAAGGCCAGGGCGGTACGCAGCTGCTCTTGAGCAGTGGTAGGGCCGATGGAAACCACGACGATTTCAGTTGCCACGCCTTTTTCTTTGAGGCGTACGGCTTCTTCCACGGCGATTTCACAGAAAGGGTTCATCGACATCTTGACGTTAGCAAGATCGACGCCGGAATTGTCCGCCTTGACGCGAACTTTCACGTTGTAATCGACAACGCGTTTGACAGCTACAAGAACCTTCATGGATTCCTCGTTACTCTCCGGTGAAAAGAAAGTCGCCTAGGCGAACCTGGCGGTTGATGCTCATCGGCACACAAGGGCACCTCCAAAACCTTCGGCAGGGACCTTGCTCACGGGAAGTGATGACCGTTCGTCAGTGGTGACTGAGAGGTCATTCTTTATCGCGGCGTGTAAACTGCGCGCCATCATTTGGGCACGCATGCCTTTAGCCTGTCTTTGGACGTGCTCTTGAAACCCGCTGTCTGCCTACGGTAAGCGCAAAACCGACCGTATATTGACCGGAACGCCTATTCTGGTCAATACGCCAAAATAGCCAGTCATAAGCCGCGTTGCTTTGATTTACCTAGCCTGCGGCCAATTCAAACAAACGTTTGTATTGGACGCTAGCAGTGGTCTATATATAATGCGCCACCTAGAGAGAAAGGTGGGTCGGGCCTTCGCGCCAGACGACACCAAACCTCCACCCCATTAGAAAAAAAGCCTGTTGAGCCTTGAGTAGGAGATAACCTGTGGAACGCGAATACATGGAATTCGACGTGGTCATCGTCGGCGCTGGCCCGGCGGGCCTGTCTGCCGCCTGCCGACTGAAGCAGAAGGCCGCCGAAGCCGGTAAGGAAATCAGCGTCTGCGTGGTCGAGAAAGGCTCCGAAGTCGGCGCCCACATCCTCTCCGGTGCCGTGTTTGAACCACGCGCCCTGAACGAACTGTTCCCGGACTGGAAAGAGCTCGGCGCCCCGCTCAACACCCCCGTGGTGCGCGATGACATCTATGTACTGCGCAGCCCCGAAGCCTCCACCAAGGTTCCCGACTTCTTTGTGCCCAAGACCATGCACAACGAAGGCAACTACATCATCTCCCTGGGCAACCTGTGCCGCTGGCTGGCCCAGCAGGCCGAGAACCTGGGCGTGGAAGTCTACCCAGGCTTCGCCGCCCAGGAAGCGCTGTTCGACGAAAACGGCGTGGTGCGCGGGATCATCACCGGCGACCTCGGCGTCGACCGCGAAGGCCATCCAAAAGAAGGCGTCTACACCCCGGGCATGGAGCTGCGTGGCAAGTACACGCTCTTCGCCGAAGGTTGCCGTGGCCATATCGGCAAGCAACTGATCCAGCGCTTCAACCTGGACAGCGACGCCGACGCCCAGCACTACGGCATCGGCCTCAAAGAAATCTGGGAAATCGACCCCGCCAAGCATCAGCCAGGCCTGGTGGTGCACACCGCCGGCTGGCCGCTGGACATCATGAAGAACGAGAACACCGGTGGCTCGTTCCTCTATCACCTGGAAAACAACCAGGTTGTCGTGGGCCTGATTGTCGACCTGTCCTACAGCAACACCTTCCTGTCGCCGTTCGATGAATTCCAGCGCCTCAAGCATCACCCGGTGCTGGCCCAGTACCTGGAAGGCGGCAAGCGCATCAGCTACGGCGCCCGCGCCATCTGCAAAGGCGGCCTGAACTCGCTGCCGAAGATGGTGTTCAACGGTGGCGCGCTGATCGGTTGCGACCTCGGCACCCTGAACTTCGCCAAGATCAAGGGCAGCCACACCGCGATGAAATCCGGCATGCTCGCTGCCGACGCCGTGGCCGACCGCCTGTTCGCCGACTCCGAGGGCGGTGACGAACTGACCGCTTACGTCGACAGCTTCAAATCCAGCTGGCTGTACGAAGAACTCTTCGCCAGCCGCAACTTCGGCCCGGCGATGCACAAGTTCGGCCCGATCATCGGCGCCGGCTTCAACTGGTTCGACCAGAACATCCTCGGCGGCAAGATGCCGTTCACCCTGCACGACACCAAGCCGGACTACGCCTGCCTCAAGCTGGCGAAAGACAGCCAGAAGATCGACTACCCGAAACCCGACGGCAAGCTGAGCTTCGACAAGCTGAGCTCGGTGTTCCTCTCCAGCACCAACCATGAAGAAGAGCAGCCGTGCCACTTGAAGCTGAAAGACCCGAGCATCCCGATCGGCACCAACCTGCCGCTCTACGATGAACCGGCGCAGCGCTACTGCCCGGCTGGCGTGTATGAGGTGATCACCAAGGAAGACGGCGAGAAGCGCTTCCAGATCAACGCCCAGAACTGTGTGCACTGCAAGACCTGTGACATCAAGGACCCTTCGCAGAACATCACGTGGGTTACGCCGGAAGGCGCGGGCGGGCCGACTTACCCGAATATGTAAGCGCCAACTAAGGCTCCCAGATGGGAGCCTTTTTTTATAGCTGACACAACTCGGTCAAATGTGGGAGCTGGCTTGCCTGCGATAGCGGTGGGTCAGCTACACATAAGACACTGACAGACCGCTATCGCAGGCAAGCCAGCTCCCACATTGACTGTGGTGAGCCAGCAAGACCTACGCCACCCGCTCTTCGCCAGGGTTGCGCTCGAAGTAGCGCTTATATTCGCGGCTGAACTGCGACGTACTCTGATACCCCACGCTGTGCGCCGCCTGCGCCACGCCCATGCCCTCCACCAACAGCAACTGCTGCGCCTTCAACAAGCGCAGACGCTTCAGATACTGCACCGGCGACAACAACGTGCAGCGCTTGAAATGCTCATGAAACGTCGACGCACTCATGTGCGCATACCCGGCCAACGTCTCGATATTCAGCGGCTCGTCAAAATGCGCATGCAGGTGGTTCAACGACGTGGCAATCCGCGAAAACTGCCCTTGCTGCTCCACCAACGCACGCAACACATCCGCCTGCGGCCCGCGCAGCGCGGTGAACAACAATTCACGCACCCGCGCCGGGCCCATGATCCGGCTTTCCAGCGGATCGTGCAGGCACTGCAACAGCCGCTCGACGCAACCGCGCATGGCGTCATCGAGCACCACGGAACTCATCGACTCCAAGGTCTGCGCCGTCGGCGGCGGCCCGGTCTGAATGCCCATGGCCATCACCAATTCGCCCAGGACCACGCGGTCGATGCCCACCGTCACCCCGTACAGCGGCGCATCCGGCGCCATGGCAAATGTCTCGCACTCGAACGGCACCGGCATGGCCTGGATCAGGTAATGCCCGGCGCCATACTCCAGCGTGCGCGGGCCCAGATAGGCGAGTTTGCTGCCCTGGGCCACGAACATCAGGCTCGGCTCGTAGATCTGCGGCCCGCGTGCCACATCGCAACTGGCGCGCAACACCTTCACGCCCGGCAGGTTCGTCGGGGAGAAACCGTCGCAGGGCGTCAGCCCCTCGATCAAGGAGACCAGCGTGGCGTTGGCGTCGAGATGGCGGGTCAACAACATGGCAAAAAACTTCGCGAAAAAGGGATGAGAGCATCATCGCAGGTCTGGCGACACATAAATCCAAACACAGGGCACTCCCGGACGAATAGGCATGAGACTCGGAGCAATCGCCATGGCCGCTGCAAGGCCCGGCGCGGAGAATGCGCCGCCTCTCCTGTGATTGTTTTTGCGAGGTTTTCCCCATGTACACCGCCATCGGTTATGCCGCCCAGTCGGCCACCACACCCCTCGCCCCCATGTCCTTCCAGCGCCGCAGCCCGCGCGTGGATGACGTGGCGATCGAGATCCTCTACTGCGGCGTGTGCCACTCCGACATCCACCAGGCGCGCAACGAGTGGGGCATCGCCGTGTACCCGCTGATGCCGGGCCACGAGATCGTCGGCAAGGTCACCGCCGTCGGTGCCAACGTCACCGCGCATAAAGTCGGCGACCTGGTCGGTGTGGGCTGCATGGTGGACTCGTGCCGCCACTGCGACGCGTGCAAGTCGGACCTGGAGCAATACTGCCTCGAAGGCCCGACCATGACCTACGCCACCCCGGACCGCGTTGACGGCAGCAACACCATGGGCGGCTACTCCGAAAGCATCGTGGTCAGCGAGCACTTCGTCGTGAAGATCCCGGCCACGCTCGACCTGGCCAGCGCCGCGCCGATCCTCTGCGCAGGCGTGACCATGTACTCGCCGATCAAACACTACGGCATCAAGGCCGGCGACAAAGTCGGCGTGTTGGGCATGGGCGGCCTGGGCCATATGGGCATCAAGCTGGCCAAGGCGATTGGCGCCGAGGTGACCCTGTTCACCCGTTCCGCGAGCAAGGCCGAGGAAGGCCGTCGCCAGGGCGCCGACCATGTGATCGTGTCCACCGACGCTGAGCAGATGAAAGCCGCCGCCGGGCACTTCGACTTCCTGCTGGACACCATCCCGGTGCAGCACGATCTGAACCCCTACCTCGACGTGCTGCGCTTTGACGGCGTGCACATCCTGGTCGGCCTGATCGAACCGGTTGACCCACCGGTGAACGCCGCCAAGCTGATCATGGGCCGCAAAGTGCTGGCCGGCTCCCTGATCGGTGGCATTGCCGAAACCCAGGAAGTCCTGGATTTCTGCGCCGAGCACGGCATCAGCTGCGACATCGAGATGCTCGACATCCGCAACATCAACGAAGCCTACAGCCGCATGATCGCCGGCGATGTGAAGTACCGCTTTGTCATCGACATGGCGACTTTGAAAGTCTGATGGCGCTGGACGCTGAGCGTCCGGGGCGGCGCTCCCACGCAGAGCGTGGGAACGATCATCAGGCCTTCGCGCCCAACTCCGCTGACAGCCGTGCTGCGACCTGTTTGATCACAGGGATCAGCTCGGCCATTTTCTCCAGCGGCATGTAGGGCACGGTACTGGCGATGCTGATGCCGGCGACGATTCGCCGGCTGGCATCGCGCACCGGTGCCGCGACACAACGGATCGACGGTTCGTTGTCTTCCAGATCGAACGCAAAACCACCCACCACGTATTCGCGCATGCGCTGCTCGAACTGCGCCCAGGATTGCTCCGGGTGCTGTGGCCACTGCGGGCTTTTGCCGGCCGCCGGCTGGCTGACGTCGTACAGGCGCTGCCACTCTTGCACCGGGTCATCCAACAACAACGCCTTGCCGATACCGGTGCGCGCCAGCGGCATGCGATGGCCGACCCGCGAGCGCATTTCCGGGCCGTTGCGGCCGGGGTTCTTGTGCAGGTAGAGCACGTCATCGTATTCGCGAATGGCCAGGTGGATGGTGTCGCCGGTCAGCGCCGACAACTCGTCCAGGTACGGCACCGCCAGGGTTACCAATGGCAGTTCTTCACGCGCCTGGAAACCCAGCTCGATCAGCTTCGGCCCCAACAGGTAACCGACTTGCGGCACCACGCGCAGGTAACGCTCCTCCACCAGGCAACTGGCCAGGCGGTGGGTGGTGCTGCGGGTCGTGCCGATGCGCTTGGCGATCTCTTTCAGATCCCGAGCACCGGCCGCCACCGCGTGCACCACGCCCAGGCCACGGAGCAGGGTCTGGGTGCCGGTGGGGGCGGTGTCTTTGGTGGGGGTGGGGGCGTTTTCCTGCATGTCGGGCCTATAAGTGTGAAAGCGCGGGCATTATGGCAAATACCGAACATCAATACAGTGGCGTTCCCAATGTGGGAGCTGGCTTTTGTGGGAGCTGGCTTGCCTGCGATGCGGGCGCCTCGGTGAGTCAGGCGTACCGAGGTGATGCTATCGCAGGCAAGCCAGCTCCCACATTTGGATCTCCATTGGGTCTAGCTTCAGCGTTGTTTCATGCGGTCGATGATGACGGCCAACAACAGGATCGAGCCCCGAATCACATACTGGTAAAACGTATCGATGTTCTTCAGGTTCATCGCATTCTCAATGATCGCCAGGATCAACACCCCGGCAATCACATGCCGGATCATGCCGATCCCCCCACTCAACGACACCCCGCCCAGCACGCACGCCGAAATCACCGTCAACTCGAACCCCTGCCCAATCATCGGCTGGCCCGAGGTCATGCGCGAGGCGAGGATCACCCCCGCCAAGGCGCCCACCAAGCCGTGCACGGCAAAGATGATGATCTTGGTGCGATCAACATTCACCCCCGCCAGCAGCGCCGCTTCCTGGTTGCCGCCAATGGCCATGGTGTTGCGCCCGTAGGTGGTGTAGTTCAGCAGCCAACCGAAGAACACAAAACACAGCACGGTGATGATGATCGGCACCGGCACGCCCAGCAGTTGGCCGTTGCCGAACACGAAGAAGCGCTCATCCATCACCCCCACCGCCTTGCCGTTGGAGAAGATGTACGCCAGGCCCCGCACGATCTGCATGGTCGCCAGCGTCGCGATCAACGCATTGATACGCAGCTTGGCAATCACGATGCCGTTGATCAGCCCCACCACCAGGCCCATGGCCAACGCCGCTGACACGCCGAGCACCACGCTGTCGGTATCGCGAATGACAATGCCCGCCACCACGCCGGCGCAGGCGATCACCGAGCCCACCGACAAGTCGAAGTGCCCCGACGCCAGGCAAAACAACATGGTGCACGCGGCAATACCCACGGTGGAAATCGCCAGGCCCAGGCCACGCATGTTCAGCGGCGAAAGGAAGTTGTCGATAAACAGCGCACTGAGCACAAAGATGCCCAGCGCCGCGAGCAGCATCACCCAGTCATCGAGGAACTTGCGCTGGTTGAAACCCGGCCAGAAGCCCTTTGCAGTTTTTACGTCGGACATCATTCACCTCGAATTCTTCAAGCCCGCGAACGCGGGAGAGCCAGTTGCAACAGCCGCGCTTCATCCGCCAGATCGCGACTCACTTCGCCGGTCAGGGCGCCTTCGCTCATCACCAGGATGCGGTCGCTGATGCCCATCACCTCCATCAGGTCGCTGGACACCACGATCACCGCGATCCCCTGGGCCGCGAGGTTATGGATGATCTGGTAAATCTCCGACTTGGCGCCGATATCGATGCCGCGCGTGGGTTCATCCAGCAGCAGGACTTTCATCGGCATCGACAGCCAGCGGCCGAGAATGGCCTTCTGCTGGTTGCCGCCGGAGAGGTACATGATTTTCTGCTCGGCGTTGGGCGTCTTGACCTTCATCGCCTTGATCTGCTGCGCCGCGTTGCCCTTCTCCCAGCCTTCACGCAGCAGCCAACCGAACGCGGAATGGGCGCCACGGGCGCTGATATTGATATTTTCGGCGACGCTGGACAGCGGGATGATGCCTTCCTTTTTACGGTCTTCCGGGCACAGCAGCACCCCGGCGCCGATGGCATCGCGCGGTGAATGCAGGTGCAGTTTTTTGCCACAGAGCTCCAGGTTTCCGGCGGTGCTGCGGGTCAAACCGCTCAACACGCGGAACAGCTCGGTGCGCCCTGCCCCTACCAACCCGAACAAGCCGAGAATCTCGCCCTTGTGCACCTGGAAACTGATCGGCTCGCGCAAGCCGGGGCCGAGTAAATCCTTGGCCTTGAGCGCCACCTCGCCGTGCTCGCGCGGGCGGTAGTCGTAGATATCCTGAATGTCGCGGCCGACCATGCAGGTCACCAACTGGTCATGGCTCAGCGTGCTCATGTCGTCGAAGGTGCGCACAAAACGGCCGTCCTTGAACACCGTCACCGCGTTGCAGATGCGGAACACCTCCTCCATGCGATGGGACACGTAGAGCACCACTTTGCCCTCGTCGCGCAGGCGCGTGATGATCGCCATCAGCCGGTCGATCTCCCGCGCCGAGAGGCTGCTGGTGGGCTCGTCAAAGGCAATCACATGGGCGCCTCGGGACAACGCCTTGGCGATTTCCACCAGTTGCCGTTGACCCAGGGACAACCGCCCCAACTTCTCCTCTGGGTCGATTTCATCCGCCAGCCCCTTGAGGCACGCCAGCGCCTGCTCGCGCAACTGGCGGCGATTGACCACGCCGAAACGCGACGGTAAATGCCCGAGAAACAGGTTCTCGGCCACGGTCATTTCCGGCACCAGGTGCAGCTCCTGGTGAATCACCGCCACGCCGCTGGCAATGCTGTCGGCGGCGTTCTTGAAGGCCATCGTCTGCTCGCCGATGTGCAGCGTGCCGCTGCTGGGAATGTAGGCGCCGCCGAGGATCTTCAGCAGCGTGGACTTGCCCGCGCCGTTCTCGCCCATCAGCGCATGCACTTGGTGCGGCCGCGCTTCAAAGCTGATCTGCGCCAGGGCCTTGACCCCGGGAAACTCCTTGCCGATGCCGTTGAAACGCAGGGCCGCGCCGGTCATTTCCACAGCCCGATCTTGGTCAGTTCTTCCTGGAAGTTGGCGCGGGTGATCAGGGTCACTTCATCCATGGCCGTGTACTTCGCCGGTTCCTTGCCGGTGGTGACCCACTCGTACATCGCCAGCGCGGTGCTGTAGCCCTCGATGTGCGGGCTCGGCAGCATCGAACCGAAGAAGCCGCTGTCGGCTTTCTTCAATTCACCGATGGCGTCGGTGCCGTTGATGCCGATGCCGATCACATTGGCCGCCTTGAAGCCGGCGCTTTCGGTGGCGCGCACGCCGCCGAGCACGGTGTTGTCGTTCATGCCGCCGATGATCAGGTTTTTCGCGCCGCTGGGCAGCTTGACCAGGGCCGAGTTGGTGGCGTCCATGCTGCCGGGCACGTCGAGGGTTTTCAGCGCGGCGGTGAGGATGTGGTCCTTGGGAATGCCGGCGTCTTCGAGGGATTTGATCGAGCCGTCGGTGCGTTTTTTACCGGTGTCGAGTTCGTTGTAGGTGTTGATCACGGCGTAGGTGTCTTTCCAGTCCCAGCCGCGTTTTTTCGCTTCGGCGGCCATCGCCGTGCCTTGTTTCTGGCCGACTTCGAAGGCCGCCATGCCGAGGTACGGCACGTCTTCCATGAAGTTGCCCTTGGCATCGACGAAGCGGTCATCCACCGCCATCACTTTGAGCCCGTTGGCCTTGGCCTTGGCAACGATTGCCGGGCCGAGGGACACGTCCGGCGGGCAGATCACAAAGCCCTTGGCGCCATTGGCGGCGAGGCTGTCGATGGCCGAGAGGGTCTTCTCGCCATCGGGCACGGCGATCTTGATCACCGTGAAACCGTGCTCCTTGCCGGCTTTTTCGGCGAAGGCCCATTCGGTCTGGAACCAGGGCTCTTCGGCCTGCTTGACCAGGAAACCGATCTTCACTTCTTCGGCGAGCGCCACACCGCTGAAGGCCATCGCAAGGGCCAGGGTGCCGAGTGTCTTCTTCAACATGAACCACCTCTTCTTGTTATTGGAAAAGTGTTAGTCGTGGTACATCACAGACCGCCCGCCATCGATCATCAGGCAGGTGGCATTGATAAAGGGCGCCTCGTCGGTGGCCAGGAACAACGCCGTCATCGCCACCTCGACCGGCTGGCCGATGCGCTTGGGCGGGTGCAGGTCGAAGGCGCGCTGGCGCTCGGCGTGGGGGTCGGCAAAGCCGTTCCAGTAGTCGACGTTGAGTTGGGTCTCGATATAGCCCGGCGCGATGGCATTCACGCGGATGCCCTTGGGCGCGTATTCGATGCCCAGGGCACGGGTCAGGCCGAGCAGGCCATGCTTGGCCACGGGATAGGGAAAGCAGCCGGGGATGATGTGGCTGGAATGGGTGGAGGCGATATTGATGATGTTGCCGATGCCCTGCGCGATCATGTGTGGCAACACCGCGCGGCAGCCGAACCAGGCGCCGTCGAGGTCGATGGCGAAGCAGCGGCGCCAGTCTTCGTCGCTCATTTGCAGCGGGTCGCGGAACACGTTGACCCCGGCGCAATTGACCAGCACGTCGACGCGACCGAAGCGCGCGATGGCCCGTTCGACCAGCGCCTGCCATTGCTCGTTTGAAGTGATATCGACGGCTTGCGCGTAGATTTCAGCGCCGCGGTCGCGCCAGTGGGCGGCGACTTTTTCGACTTTTTCAGCCTGGATATCAGCGATGACCAGGCGCGCCTGCTGGGCCTGGAAGCACGCGACGATGGCCTCGCCAATTCCTTGGGCGGCGCCGGTGATAATCACCACCTTGTCTTTGAGCCGCTCGCCATAGGTTGGCTCGGGCACGGCGGGGAGTGACAACGGTTGTGCCTGCATCGCTTCACCTGTTTTATTTTTGGTAGTGAGTGCTGATGCAGGCGACTATAAACCGATCTTTTGAAATATCTCAATATATAAATTATCATCCCATATATTGAACATATCGCGAAAAAAATGTGACAACCCAATCCCAATGTGGGAGCTGGCTTGCCTGCGATAGCGGTGGGTCAGCTAAAGATGTATCAACTGACAGACCGCTATCGCAGGCAAGCCAGCTCCCACAGGGGATTGTGTTCCCACAGGGAGTTGGGTTACCACATTTGAACTTCAGTGTTTTCAGCCCAGCGCAAAATCCCGCAGCGCATCACCTTCCATGCGATAACGCACCCACTCTTCCTGCGGCTGCGCGCCGATGGATTTGTAGAAGGCAATCGCCGGTTCGTTCCAGTCCAGCACGCTCCATTCGAAACGCCCGCACCCGTTGTCAAAGGCGATCTTGGCCAGGTGGCGCAGCAACTTCTTGCCGGCCCCGCCGCCGCGTTGTTCGGGGTTTATGTAGAGGTCTTCGAGGTACAGGCAGTTGCTGCCCAGCCACGTGGAATAACTGAAAAAGAACACCGCGAAACCAATCGGCAAGCCGTCGCGCAAACAGATCAGGCCATGGGCGGTGGCGCCCTCGCTGAACAGGCTGCGCTCAATGTCCACCACACTGGCGATCACTTCGTGCCGGGCCTTCTCGTACTCGGCCAGCTCAGTGATGAAAGTCAGGATCTGCGCAGCATCGCTGGGCACGGCGGGGCGAATCTCGATGGTCATGGGCGAACCTTGGGCAATTGCAAAGCACACATACTAAGGGGGTTTGGTGACTGATTGCAGTGCATTTTCATGGGCAGCGTTACTCCGTCGCCGGGTAACGCTGGCACCAGCAACCACGCAACAATCGGCCTGAGCGTGCGTGGTAAAAAGTTGCGCATAACTCCAACGACTTTCAGGCCTTCCCATGCATGCCCCAGCCCCGGTGAACACCAAGCTGTTCGCCCTGTTTTGCCTTGCCAGTTTTTTGCTGTCGCTGTCCTACGGCTCGACCTTTTTGTTGTCGCTGCTGATTCATACACGCGGTGGTGACGAGCACGATGCCGGCAGTGTGATTTCCACGGCGATGCTCAGCACCTTTGTGGCGGTGATGATCTCCGGGCACTTGTCCGATGCCTGGGGCGCGGCCCGCACGATTGCCGGGATGGGCTTGCTGTTGGTGCTGGCCTGCCTGGGTTTTGCGCTGATGCCCGGGTTTGGCCAGGGCTTGCGGGTGTTTGGCCTGGCCTTGGGCCTGGGTTGGGGGGTGTTCTATACGTTGGGGCCGATCATCGTCGCGATGCTGGTCGCACCCGAGCAACGGGCCAAGTACTTCGCGTTGCTGTCGGGCAGCATGATGAGCGGCATCGGTGCCGGGCCATTGTTGGGGCGGGCGGCGAGCGCGTTGGGGCTGCCGCTGGCCACGGCGTTCTACATCGCCGCACTGGCCAGCCTGATTGGCGTGCTGGTGTTTTGGCGCCTGAGCCGGCATCTCACGAGAGAAGCGGCGGTGGCGAAAATCTCCTGGGCCGCCACGCGCCAGGTACTGTCCTCCAAAGCGGCATTCGCAATCATCATGGTCGGCCTGGGCGGTTGTGTTTTTGGTGGGTTGTCCTCGTTCCAGACCAGCTATGCGGCGGCGCACGGGTTGGACTATTCGCTGTTCTTTGCCGGCTTCCTCAGCGCGGCGATCACCAGCCGCTTGCTGATCGCCGGGTGGGTGGTCAAGCGGGATGCCTACGCGGCGGCGTGTGTGTTGTCGGGGCTGATGCTGCTGTCGGTGCTGATGTTTGCCTTCACGGTGTCGGGCCCCTTCAGCTACCTGCTGGCGGCGGTCACCTTGGGCGTGGGTTACGGCCTGACGTACTCGGTGATCAACGGCTTGGTGGCCAATGAAGCACCGGCGGGCACTACGTCCCAGGCGCTGTTGCTGTTCAGTCTTGGGTACTTTGTCGGGGTGTTCGGGTTTCCGTTGCTGGCGGGGCGGATCATCGTCGAATACGGGCTGGCGACGTTGCTGATGACGGTCGTGGCGGTGGCGTTGTGCAACTGGTTGATCACCGTGGTGCGGCTGCTCTGGCGCCGTTCGTCGCCAGCCAGGCACCAACAGCCAATGGGGGTGGACCAATAGAGGGTAAGGACAATCATCCTAAGGAGACACCCCCATGAAGCATTCCCAGTTTGCTGCCCTCGCCCTCACCGGCCTGCTGTCTGCGGTTTCCCTGAGTGGTGTTGCGGCCACGTCGTCCACCGGCCCGACCAATCCGTC
The DNA here is from genome assembly GCF_000346755.1 of Pseudomonas sp. CBZ-4. Classification (GTDB taxonomy): domain Bacteria; phylum Pseudomonadota; class Gammaproteobacteria; order Pseudomonadales; family Pseudomonadaceae; genus Aquipseudomonas. Next base: position 51,626 of record NZ_ANNV01000175.1, read on the forward strand.
CACCAGCGAGACCCAGAAATCCATGGGCACCGGCATGGAGATCAACGGCGGCGCCGTCGACAACAGCAACAGTGCCGATCCGCACACCAAAGGCCAGGACACCCAGCGCCAGGCGCCCGCTGCTGTAGGTAATGGCAAGATGGGGCCGGCGGTGAATGAGCCGAAGGTCAATAAAGGTGATGACTCGAACATTCCGGGGGCGCCTAAACAGCCAGCGGAATAAACCAGCCTGTGACTGGCCCGCTCCCACAGTTTTGATTGGGTTTATTCAGCCAGCATTACGTCCACTTCGGCAGTGCCGGGGGATGTGGCCGGGCCCCAGCGTGTCACGGCCAGCGCCGCGGCGGCATTCGCTCGGCGCGCCGCTTGGGTGGGTGTCAAACCCCTCGCCAACCCAGCGATAAACACACCCGCATGAGCATCCCCTGCGCCATTGCTGTCCACGGCTTTCACCTTGAAGCCCGGCACATGCTCGGCATTCACCCAGCAGCCGTTCGGCCCATCCCGAACCACGCGCAATGCGCCCTCGGGCAGATGGCATTGCAATTCGCCCAATGCATCCGCCAGCGTGCTCGCACCGGTAAATGCCAAGGCTTCCGGGCCATTGCTGGTCCAGATGTCGATGCGCGGCAACATCGCGACCATCAGCGGCGAATCCGCCGCCCTGACCAGCGGGCCCGGGTCGAACACCACGCAGATGTCACGCGGCAGCGCCAGCAGCCAATCGAGCAACGCCTGCGCCTTGCCGTCCAGCAACAGGCTGTAGCCGCTGACGTAGACATAATCGTCCGCACGCGGCAGCACGCCGGCCAGATCCTCGGCGCTCAACTCGCCCTCGGCGCCGAGGTGGGAAATGAACGTGCGCTCGGTGCTCGCCTCGGTCAGCGACACACACAAGCCAGTGTCTTTATCGGCGCTGGCCGCCAGGGCCATCTCCACCCCTTCGGCCTGCATCGCCGCGCGCGCCAGGTCGCCAAAACGGCCATAGCCATGGCGCCCGAGGTACACCACCGGCAAACCGTTGCGCTTGGCGGCGGCCATCACGTTGAAACCGCCGCCGGCTTCAAAACTGGCAGACCGCGCCAGCACATCGCCGCCGCTGACGGGCAGGGAATCCAGGGCCATGACCAGATCGACGATGACCTGGCCGGTGTGCAGCAATCTAGACATGGTGGCTCTCAACTAACGCCGGCCGACGATCAGCCGCTCCGCCCAATACCGCATACATCCCACCGGCCACCAGGAAGGTCACGATCCAGCCCAGGCCGTTGTGGCCCAGCCAGGAGTCGGACAGCGGCCCGGCAAACCAGATATTTTCGGCAGTGGTGCCGATGGTGGTGAAGCTGAAGCCCAGCACGATCGCCACCGCCCACGCGCCGAACGCACGCCATTCCACGCCGCCGCGATATCAGTAGGCGCTGCTCGGGCTGACGTCCAGCAAGTCCTTGGGGCTGTAGTAGTGACGATGGATCAGGTCGACCACGAAGATCCCGACCCACGCGGTAATCGGCACCGCCAGCAGCGAGATGAAGGTGATGAACGGGCCGTAGAAGCTGTCGGCGATCAGCATGAAGTAGATGGAACCGGCAAAGATCGCGACGATATCGACGATCACCGCGTGCACGCGCTTGACCTTCAAGCCGAGGGTCAAGGTGGTGAGGCCTGCCGAGTACACCGAGAGGTTGTTGGACAGCAGCAACCCGCCGAAGGCCGTGATCAGGTACGGCACGGCCATCCAGGTCGGCAGCATGTCGCGGATCGCGATGATCGGGTCAGTGGCCGAGGCCAGGTCATTGTTGCCCACCGACAACAGGCCACCGAGGGTAATCAGCAACACCAGTGGAATGCCCGCGCCAAACGCCGCCGACGCCACCAGGCGCACGGCCTTGACGCTGCGGTGCTGGTAACGCGACATGTCGGCGCCGGCGTTGGCCCAGCCAATCCCGGTGCCGGCCGCCATGGTGCCGACGCCGATGATCATCGCGCTGAGCGGCGCCGGGGTTGCGTTGAACACGGCGCTCCAGTCGATGGTGGCGCAGAGGAAGCCGCCCACCAGCAGGTTCAGGGCGCCGAATACGTAGGTCGCCCACTTCTGGATCACCAGCAAGGTGGCGTGGCCCAGGCCCGAGACCGCCAGGGTCAGCAGCACAAAGATGGCGATGAACAGCAGGGTCAGCAGGGGTGCGCTTTTCGCGGCGACGGGCGAACCAAACAGGATCGAGCACAACGACAGCAGCACGAAGGCGGCGGTGGTGGTGTTGACGGTTTCCCACCCCAGGCGCGACATCAGCGAGACCAGCGTCGGGCCGATATTGCCGCGCACGCCGAAGATCGCCCGGGACAGCGTCAGGCTCGGCGCGCGGCCCCGTCGGCCGGCGATAGAGATGATGCCCACCACGGCGAACGAACCGGCCGCGCCCAGGATCGCAACGATGATCGCCTGCCAGATGGCCAGGCCACGAAACGCCACCAGCGTCGCGCCCAATGGCAAGCCGAGGATGCTGATATTGGCGGCGAACCAGACCCAGAACAGTTGTAGCGGATGGCCGTTGCACTCGCCTTCCGGGACCGGCTCGATGCCGCGTGTTTCCAATTGCCCGGCGCTTTGGCCGGAAGAGGTGTTGCTCATGAAGGGATACTCCGGGTGCCGATATTGTTGTGGTTGTGGCAGATGTTCTATTCAACTCGGTCCAATGTGGGAGCTGGCTTGCCTGCGATTGCATCACTGCAGTTCTACTGACAGACCGAGGTGTCTGCATCGCAGGCAAGCCAGCTCCCACAGAGGCCAGTTCATACATCAGGCTTTGCGGTGTTACTGGTTTTTCACCAAGGTCGGCTCAGCGCGGTACTGCTCGGGAAACAGCGTTTTCAACTGCGCCACCTTTGGCAAGTCATTGATCACGATGTACGGGTAAGACGGGTTCTCGGTAAGAAAATCCTGATGATAGGCCTCCGCCGGATAGAACGGCTTGCCCATTTCAATCGTGGTTGCGATGGGCTTGTCGAAGGACTTGGCGGCATCCAGCTGCGCGATATAGGCCTGGGCCACCTTCTGCTGTTCGGCATCCTGCGCAAAGATCGCCGAGCGGTACTGCGTGCCGGTATCCGGGCCCTGGCGGTTGAGTTCCGTGGGGTTGTGAGCCACCGAGAAGTAGATCTGCAACAGCTTGCCGTAGCTGATCTTGCTCGGGTCATAGGTAACAGAAACCGCCTCGGCATGGCCGGTATCGCCCGCGCTGACAGACTCGTACTGCGCCGTGCCGGCCGCGCCGCCGTCATAGCCGGAGACTGCGTTTTTCACCCCCTGCACGTGCTGGAAAACCCCTTGTACGCCCCAGAAGCAACCGCCGGCGAAGACCGCCGTTTGCAGGTTGGCCGAGGCTGGCAGGTCCAGGGCGGGGGGTGCGATGACGACGGCATCGTCGGAAGAACCGAAGGAAAAGGCCTGGGCCTGGCCGATAAAGGCAACCAAAGCCAACACCGGTAAACATCTCAACATCTTCATAGATCTCACTCCAGAACACGGTCAACTGTGGGAGCTGGCTTGCCTGCGATAGCGGTGTATCAGAACCACATAAGGTGGCTGACCTGCCGCCATCGCAGGCAAGCCAGCTCCCACAAAAGCCAGCTCCCACAGTTATAGGGTTGTCGAGTTAGCCAAAGGTGAAGGCGTAGGCCGCCACGTTCGGATCGAGGAATTCAATGCTGAAGGTACGGTCCTGCACCTCACCCGGCTGGCGCACCAGTTGATACAGACGCTGCTCCGTCACCGTACCGCTGCCATCCGGCGCCACATCCGTGCCGTGGGCAGCCCCCGGAGCCTTGCCGTCGACGGTGACCTTGAAGCGCACCGGCTTGCCATCCGCGCCGGGCGCCAGCACCAGGTGCAAGTCACGGGCGTGGAAACGGTAGACGATGCGCCCACCGGCCTGCTCCAGCGTGACTTGCTGGCCGCCCACGTTCCATTGGCCTTCCAGGGTCCAGTTGTTCAGCGCCAGTGGGCCGGACTTGACGAAGTTCTCGGCGCGCTGGGCGCCCAGGTAGGTTTCCGGCGACTGCACGGTGTTCAGGTCCGGCGCCTGTTGCACGCCCTTGGCAGCCACGTCGATCAAGCCGCCCGCGACGTTTTGCGCGCCGGCTTCGCGCAACAACTGCTGGATCACCCGCTCCGACTCGGCATAGTCGCCCTCGCCAAAGTGGTGATAGCGAATCTGGCCGTTGGCATCGGCAAAGTAATGCGCCGGCCAGTACTGGTTGTTGAAGGCGCGCCAGATCTTGTAGTTGTTGTCGATGGCCACCGGGTAGGTGATACCCAGGTCCTTCATGGCCTGGGTGACGTTGCCCACATCCCGCTCAAAGGCAAACTCCGGGGCGTGGACGCCAATCACCACCAGGCCCTGGTCGCGGTATTTCTCGGCCCAGGCTTTCACGTACGGCAGCGTGCGCAGGCAGTTGATACACGAGTAGGTCCAGAAATCCACCAGCACCACCTTGCCCTTGAGCGCCTCGGCGCTCAGCGGCGGGCTGTTGAGCCATTGCACGGCGCCGTCCAACGGCGGCAGCGCGCCTTCTATTGGCAGCGTGTCGCTGTGGCTGGCCGCCATCATCATCGCGCCGCCCTGCGGTTTCGCGCTCAGGCGGTCCACCAGGCTTTGCTCCAGGCCACCGGTGGACGCCGTCGACAAGCGCGACAGCACGCCAGTGTCCAGACCCAGCGCAATCGCTGCGACACCCACCAACATCAGCGCACCCAGGCCGCGACGCAGCCACTCACCGGCGCCCAGGGACTTCTTCATCAAGCCAAAGACTTTACCGCCCACCAGCAACGCCAGCGCCAGGGACGTCGCCGCACCGGCGGCGTAGGCCAGCAACAGCAAGGTAGTGCCGATATTGGCGCCCTGCAGCGCGGCGCCGGTCAGCAGCAGGCCCAGGATCGGCCCGGCGCACGGCGCCCAGAGCAAGCCGGTGGCCACGCCGATGAGGAACGAAGCGCCCGCACGCGGCCTGGCGTCGGCCCCGGCGGCTTCCGACAAGCGACTGCCGGCGGCCACCAGCGGCCGCGTCAGGCGTTCCGACAGTTGTGGCAACAGCAGCGTGAGCCCAAACAGCGCCACGCAGAGCAACGCGAGCCAGCGCCCGTATTGATTGACTTGCACCACCCAGCCGCCGCCCACCGCAGCCAGTGTGGCTACCAGGGCAAATGTCACCGCCATCCCCGCCAACAGCGGCAAGCCACTGCGCAAAAACGGCTGCCCGGTGCGAGCGAAGACAAAAGGCAGGACCGGCAGGATGCACGGGCTGACGATGGTCAGCACGCCGCCCAGGTACGCGAGAAGCAGAAGCCACATGGGATAAGACCTTATAAGAAAGAGACATCGGCTTACGCCGCCGTGAACGTCATGGCCGCGCCATTCATGCAATAGCGCAGGCCGGTGGGTTGCGGGCCGTCGTCGAACACGTGCCCTTGGTGGCCGCCGCAACGGCGGCAGTGGATTTCGTTGCGTGCCATGCCGAAAGACCGATCGGTACGGCTGGCCACCGCGTTGTCCAGCGGCTGCCAGAAACTCGGCCAACCGGTATGGCTGTCGAACTTGGTGGTGGACGAAAACAGCGCCAGCGCGCAACCGGCACAGGCAAAGGTGCCGGCGCGGTGTTCGTCGTTGAGCGGGCTGCTGTAAGGGCGCTCGGTGCCCTCCTCGCGCAGCACGGCGTATTGCTCGGCGCTGAGCAAGCTGCGCCATTCGGCGTCGGTGTGGCTGACTTCGAAAGTCTCAGCCGCCTCGGCTTCGCTGACCAGGTTGAGCTGCCTGAGCAAGCCACCGGCGAGGACAGCGACCCCCAGGCCACCGCCGGCCAGCAGGATTTGTCTGCGTGAGTACATAGGTTTCTCCATTCATGGCCCTGTGGCGAGGGAGCTTGCTCCCGCTCGACAGCGCAGCTGGAGCCGGCTTTTGGGGAGCGCTACGCACTCCAGCGGGAGCAAGCTCCCTCGCCACATACAAGCCCTTCCCCAACTGCAATGACGCCATCCTGCCCCCCGGCCGGTCGCCAAATCCTCACGCAGAGTTAAACAATTCGTGATAACTACACTGAGGCAAAAGCCGCACAATGCGCCGACTACAAGCCAAGGTTTCGCTTACATGGATCAGCCCAAACGTGTCCTCGTGGTCGAGGACGATGCCCATATCGCCGACTTGATCTGCCTGCACCTGCGTGACGAGCAGTTTGTCGTGGTGCACAGCGCCGATGGCAACGAGGGCCTGCGCCTGCTGGAGCAAGGCGGCTGGGATGCGCTGATCCTCGACCTGATGCTCCCCGGCGTCGACGGCCTGGAGATCTGCCGGCGCGCCCGCGCCATGACGCGCTACACGCCGATCATCATCACCAGTGCGCGTTCCAGTGAGTTGCACCGCATCCTCGGCCTGGAGCTGGGCGCCGACGATTACCTGGCCAAGCCGTTCTCGATGCCGGAGCTGGTGGCGCGGGTCAAGGCGCTGCTGCGCCGGGTGGACGCCATGGCACGCAACCTGAAGATGGACGCCGGCAGCCTCGACCTCGGCCAGCTGTTTATCAACCCGCTGACCCGCGACGTGACCCTGCAAGGCCAGCGCCTGGACCTCACGCCGCGTGAGTTCGACCTGCTGTATTTCTTTGCGCGCCAGCCGGGCAAGGTGTTTTCGCGCATGGACTTGCTCAACGCCGTGTGGGGCTACAGCCATGAGGGCTATGAACACACGGTGAACACCCACATCAACCGCCTGCGCGCCAAGGTCGAAACCGACCCGGCCAACCCGGCGCGCATCCTCACGGTGTGGGGCCGTGGCTACAAGTTTGCCGAGAGCGCGCCATGAAGCTGACCCTGACCCAGCGCCTGTCGGTGGTGTTTGCCGTGTTGCTGCTGATCTGCAGCAGCACTTCGGCGTGGCTGCAAGTGCGCTCCAACCGCATGCACGAGCTGGAAGTGGTGCAGGGCCTGTCCCGCGACCTCGCCGCGCATATTGCCCGTGACACGCAACTGATGGACGCCGATGGCCTCAAGCCCGAGGCCGTGCGCACGCTGTTCAGCCAGTTGATGCTGGTGAACCCGAGCGTCGAGGTGTACCTGCTCGACATCGACGGCCGCGTGGTCGGCAACGCCGCGCCCAGCGGGCACTTGTTGCGTGACCGCGTTGACCTCGCGCCGGTACGACGCTTCCTCAGCGGCGCCATGCTGCCGATCCTCGGCGATGACCCGCGCAGCGTCGGGGGGCGCAAGGTGTTCAGCGCCGCGCCGCTCAAGGCCAACGGCAAGCAGACCGGTTTCCTGTATGTGGTGCTGCTGGGTGAGGCCCACGACGTGTTCGACGCCAAGGACGCGACCGGCATGGCGTTGAAGATCGCGCTGTGGTCCATCGGCCTGGTGGCGTTGCTGTGCCTGATGGCGGGCCTGATCGCCTTTGCCTGGATCACCCGCCCGTTGCGCCAATTGACCGACAAGGTCGCGCAATTCGATATCAACGGCGCGCCGAAAACCCCGGAGCCCGCCACCGAGCCACTGCACAGCGGTGACGAAATCGCCGTGCTCGACCACGCCTTCGTGCAGATGGAAAACCGCCTCGGTGAACAGTGGCGCGCCCTCACCCACCAGGACCAGGAACGCCGGGACATGGTCGCCAATATTTCCCATGACCTGCGCACCCCGCTGGCGTCGCTGCACGGCTACCTGGAAACCCTGTCCCTCAAGGATGCCAGCCTCAGCCCCGAAGAGCGCCGGCGCTACCTGGGCATCGCCCTGGACCAGAGCCGCAAGGTCGGCGGCCTCGCTCAATCCCTGCTGGAGCTGGTGCGCCTGGAGCACGGCTTTGTGCAGCCGGTGATCGAAGGATTTTCCCTGCCGGACCTGGTGCAGGACGTGTTCCAGAAATTCGAACTGAGCGCCGAAGCCCGTGCGATCAAGCTCACCGCCACCCTGCCGCCGCAGGTGCCGACGGTGCTGGCCGACCTCGGCTTGATCGAGCGCGTGCTCACCAACTTGCTGGACAACGCCCTGCGTCACACGCCGGTCAACGGCGAAGTCGAAGTGATCCTCGCGCCGGGCGCCGACGGTGTCGCGGTGACGGTCAGCGACAGCGGCCCGGGCATTGATCCCGAGTTGCGTGAAGGCTTGTTCCTGCGCGCCTTCACCATTGGCGGTGCGCGCCGCGATGGCGGCCTGGGGCTGCGCATCGTGCACCGCATCCTGCAATTGCACGGGCGCAGCATCCGCTTGGTGGAGCGCCCCGGGCACGGCGCGACGTTTACTTTCTCCCTAGAAAGGCAAGCATCAAGCCGTTGACCTGTGGCCCTTGCTCGTTCTGGATCCAGTGACCGCAGTTGGCCAACACGTGTTGCTCCAGATCGGGCACGGCGTCCGGCATGCGCTTGAGGGTATGGGCTTCAAACACCCCGACCGGATCGCGGTCGCCAATCAGGAAAAGCGTGGGTTGCAGCACCTGCTGGCCGGCCAGGGATTCGGTGCGCTGCCAGTTGCGCGGGAAATTGCGATACCAGTTCAGTGCACCACGAAAGCCCTGTTCGGCGAAGGTGTGCACGTACACATCGAGGTCCGCACGGGTGCACCACGATGGCAATGCGCCGGGGGTGGCAACGCCGTCCAGCAAGCGGGCGTTGGCGGGTTTCTTTTGCAGAAACACATCCTGGTCCTGCATGAACAGGCGCAGGGTGCGTTCGATATCCGCATCCAGCTCCCGCTCGGCAACGCCGGGTTCCTGGAAATACAGGATGTAATTGAAGCGGTCGGCATACAGCTCGCGCATGATTTCAATCACCGGCCGCCGCGCGCGCCCGGCGAACGGCACCGACAACGTGATCAGGCGCGTCACGCGCTCAGGCTCCAGCAACGCCAGGTGCCAGGCCACTACGGCGCCCCAGTCATGGCCGACCATCACCACCTGGGTGTGGCCGAAATGGTCCATGCCCTGCTGGATATCGGCGCACAGGGTCAGCAAGTCGTAATCAGCGATATCGGCGGGTGCACTGGATTGGCCATAACCGCGCATTTGCGGGACAAACACCCGATAACCCGCCGCCACCAGCGCCGGGACCTGAAAACGCCAGGAGTGCCAACACTCCGGGAAGCCGTGCAACAACCAGACCGGCTGCCCATGCTCGGGGCCGGCGATGTGCACGCTCAGCGTAATGCCGTTGACGGGGATCAGTTGCTGGCGCATGGGCGGGCCCTGTGTGAAGGTTTTTACCCAGCGTGGCGGATTGCCGGCGACGGCGCCAGCATCATTGATACCGGGAATGCCTCACTCCACCGCCCACCAGCGTGGCAGCAGTTGCCGCACTCGCGCCTCGCCGAAGCGGTCGTCGATCAACATCACCACGCCCTCGTCCAGCTGGCTGCGGATCACCCGCCCGGCGGCCTGCACGACTTTTTGCAGGCCCGGATACAGGTAGGTGTAGTCGTAGCCCGCGCCAAAGATCGCGGCCATGCGCAGCTTCATCTGCTCGTTGACCGGGTTCAGTTGCGGCAGGCCCAGGGTGGCAATGAACGCACCGATCAACCGCGCGCCGGGCAGGTCGATGCCTTCGCCAAAGGCGCCGCCGAGCACGGCAAAACCGATGCCTTGGCTGTGTTCGGTGAATTGGTCGAGAAACGCCTGGCGCTCGGCCTCGGCCATGCCCCGTGATTGTTGCCACAGCGGGATCTGCGGGTGGCGCTCGGCGAGCAATTGCGCCACCTGTTGCAGGTAATCGAAGCTGGAGAAAAACGCCAGGTAGTTGCCCGGCCGTTGCGCGAACTGAGCGGCGATGAGCGCGACGATGGGCTCCAGCGAGGCTTGGCGGTGCACGAAGCGGGTGGAGATTGCATCGACAATCCGCACCTGCAATTGCGCAGCCTGGAACGGCGATTCCACGTCGATCCACGCCGTGTCCGCCGGCAGCCCGAGCAAGTCGGCGTAGTAATGCCGTGGGCTGAGGGTCGCGGAAAACAGCACGCTGCTGCGGGCGGCAGTCAAGCGCGGGCGAATGAATTCGGCCGGCACCACATTGCGCAGGCACAGGGTTGAGCTGCTGCGCTTGCCATTGAGCTGGCGCTTGCTGATGTCGAAGATGAAGTGTTCGTTGAACAGCTCGGCGACCTTGGCAAATTGCAACGCGTCAAAGTAGAAAGTTTGCAGCTCGCCGCTAAGGGCTTCGGGGTGATCGTTGAAGTAGTCGCCCAGGGCGCTGGTGCACAGGCTCAGGGCTTGCAGGAGTTTTTCCGGGCGGGCGGCATAGGCCTGGTACGGCGCGAGCTGGTCCTTGTGCAGCGCATTCCATTCGCGGTTGAGGCGTTGCAGGGGTTTCTTCAGCGGTTCGGGCGCCGTGTCGCGCAGGGTCTTGAGGCGGTACTGGTCGAGGCTGGCGCTGTACATCGAGCGGGCGCGCTCCACCAGGTTGTGGGCCTCGTCCACCAACACCGCGGCGCGCCACTGGTTGAGTTGGGCGAGGCCGAACAGCATGGCGCCGAAGTCGAAGTAATAGTTGTAGTCGGCAACCACCAGGTCGGCCCAGCGCGCCATTTCCTGGCTCAGGTAATAGGGGCATACGTTGTGGGCCAGGGCGACGTCGCGCAGGCTGCGCTGGTCGAGCAGGCGCACCTGGGCGGCAGCGGCGCGTGCGGCGGGCAGGCGATCGTAGAAGCCCTTGGCCAACGGGCACGAGTCACCGTGGCAGGCTTTGTCCAGGTGTTCGCAGGCTTTGTCGCGGGCCACCAGTTCCAGCACACGCAGGGGCAAGTCGGGGCTGCTGCGGTGCAGCACGCTGGCGGCGTCGAGGGCGAGCTTGCGCCCCGGGGTCTTGGCGGTGAGGAAGAACACCTTGTCCAGTTGCTGCGGGGCCAGGGCTTTGAGCAGCGGGAAGATCGTGCCAATGGTCTTGCCGATGCCGGTGGGCGCCTGGGCCATCAGGCAGCGGCCGGTGGTGACGGCCTTGTACACCGTCTCGGCGAGCGCGCGTTGGCCCGTACGAAAGCCGGCGTGGGGGAAACCCAGGCTTTGCGCCGCGCGGTTGCGGGTGTCGCGATGCTGCATTTCCTGCTCGGCCCAGCCGAGGAACAGCGCGCACTGTTGGTTGAAGAACACTTCCAGGTCACTGGCCGCATAACGCTGGTGCAGTAACGTTTCGCCCTCGCCGACAATGTCGAAATACACCAGCGCCACGTCAATGTCGGCCAGCCCCAGTTTCTGGCACAGCAGCCAGCCGTACACCTTGGCCTGGGCCCAGTGCAGTTGGCGATGGTTGGCGGGCTGGGCGTCGAGGTCGCCGCGGTAGGTCTTCACTTCCTCCAGGCGATTGGCATCCGGGTCATAGCCGTCCGCCCTGCCCCGCACCCTGAGCTGTAGGTAGTCGCCCTCCAGGGCCACTTCGTTCTGGTAGTGCGCACTGCGCCGCGAGGCGACGGTGCGATGGCCGGCAATGCCTTCCTGGGCGCTGGGCGACGGGGTAAAGCGCAGGTCGAGGTCGCCGACCTTGGCCGTGAATTCACACAGCGCCCGCACGGCCACGCTGTAGCTCAAAGCGCAGGCTCCGCCCAGCGCACGTAGCAGACGGTGACCGGCATCTGGTGTTGCGCGCAGAACGCCAGCCAGCGCAGTTGGTTGTCTTGCAGGCGGTCACCGGGGCCCTTGACCTCGATCATGCGGTAGGTGTTTTGTGCGGGCCAGAACTGGATCAGGTCCGGCATACCGGCGCGGTTGGCGCGGATGTCCAGCAGCAGGCGGTCGAACCAATGGCGCAGGTGCGCAGCGGGCAGGCAGGCCAGCGCCTGTTCCAGCAGGTCTGCGCTGAGCAGGTTCCAGAACACGAAGGGGGACTGGATGCCCCATTTGTCCACGTAGCGTTGGCGGATCGTGGTTTTGTAGCGCTCATCGGCCAGTTGTTCGAAACAGGCGTCGAACAAGGCGGCGCGGCGCGCGTGGAAGTCTTCGCTGTGCAAGTCCACCGGCCCGCGTTGGAACGGGTGGAAAAACGAGCCCGGCAGCGGCGCGAAGATCGCGTCCCAGCACAGCAGGCCAAACAGCGAATTGATCAGGCCGTTCTCGACGTAGTGCACCGGCGCCTCTGGCGTGCTCAGGTGCAGCTGCACACAGGTTTCCACCGACTCCAGCGGTTGTGGCAACGCCAGGTCCAGGCGGCTGACCTCTTGCGGCTTGACCTTGGGCAGCGCCGGCTCCCCGAGCTTGCGCCGCAGGCGTGGCAGCACCCGCAGCAGGTGTTGGTGCTCGGCAGGACTTTCCGGCGCCTGTTGCGCCGTACTCGCCAGTTCCATGGCCTGGGCGTAGTCCTCCTGGCGCTCCAGCACACGGATCAGCCGTGCACGGGCGCCGGGATAGGCGCAAGTGCGGTAGATCTGTGCGGCCAGGGCCAACTCGGCGAGGCGCTCGCAATGCTGCCCGAGTTGGAACGCCAGCTTGGCCCGGCGCCGTTCCAGCCAGGGGTTGTCGGTGCTCAGGGTGGCGATGTGCGCCAGTACGTCCGCGACCGGCTCACCGGCCTCGAAGGCTTGCTGGCAACCATGCAGGAACAGAAAGTCCTGCACGTCATCACGGCTGCGCAAACCCCGGGATTCAGCGCAGATCTCCACCTTTTCGTAGGTGTAGATCCCCAGGTCGGCCAGCACGAACTCGGACCAGTCCTGATACAGGTTGCCGAAGAACATCAGGCGCAGGCGATCGCACAGGTCCATCACGCTGAGGCTGTACAGCGTATCGGCCAGTTCCGGGCACCAGGTGGCAAAGCTGCGGCTGTCGGGGAATTGCGCCGCCAAGCCTTCCAGCCAATCGGCCTTGTTGCCCTTGGGGTTGTCGATCCAGGGCTTGAACGCCGCGAGGATTTCGCCTTTTTGCAGCAAGGCGAACAGCTCTGCAAAGCTCAGCAGGCATTGATCGTCGATCCATGTCAGCTGCAACAAAGGTGCGGCCGCTGCACGGGTACAACCGATTTCGAGGTAATTGAGCTTGCCCGCACGAAAATGCACACCCTTGCGCATGACCATGCGCACCAGCAAGGCCTGGGAGGCTTGGGGCAAGCTGTCAAATTGCTGAATGAACTGCGATTCGTCGGGGTCGAGCAAGTCGGCATAGCGTTGCCCCAGCCATTGCAGGACCTGACGGAAGTTTTGCAGGTAATAAAGCGGGTCTTCGAGGGGATTGGCCATGGCGCACGGGGGTCAAATACTGGTTATGCATACAGAGTGCCGCCGCTGGTGGCTTGTTGCAATCGGTAATAGATAAATGGCGCACGCAACTTTTTGTATAAAAGTGATCTGATGGGTGAGCCGATGGCGTAAAATTTGTGCCCCGCAGCCCGTGGCGCGGGACTTTTCAGGGTTGATAGGTAAGGGTTATGAGCATGAAGAATTTGGGTCTGCCACTGGTTGCACTCACTTTTCTGGTATTGGCCGGTTGCGCGACGCAAACGGTGGTGACATTGCAAAATGGCACGCAGTATTTGACCCAGGATTTACCGAAAACCGACACCGCCGATGGCTTCTATGAATTCACGGACATTGCTGGCAAGCGCGTGCGGGTGAAGGCGGCGGATGTGGCCACCGTTATCAAGGAAAAGTAATTCTCTGGCGCGGAGTGCAATTCAAAAATGTGGGAGCTGGCTTGCCTGCGATGGCATCACCTCGATTGAACTGAAAAACCGAGGCGTCTGCATCGCAGGCAAGCCAGCTCCCACACAAGTCAGCTCCCACATTGGGATGGCATTCCAGCTTTAGCTGATCACCATCCCCTCCCCTGACCAGCCGCTCACGCCGACCAGCGTCACCGAATCCGAACCGACACTGATCACCGTATCCCCACCGTACTCACGGTATTCCACACTGCCCTGCACCTCCTTGAACACCAGCTTGTCCGTCGGCTGATAGCCAATCACCCGATCCTGGCCAAACTGCCCGCTGAACAGAAACGTGTTGTGCCCGCTGCTGTCACGGATCGTGTCATTGCCCTGGCCGCCCTCGATAAAATCCGCGCCCTTGCCGCCCTGGATCAGGTCGTTGCCGTCGCTGCCGATGATGAAGGTGTTGCCCTTGTGGGGCTCGGCATTGCGGTTGAGGTCTTGTACCCAGGTTGTTGCACGGGCCGGGTCGGACAGGTTGGCGACGATCACCGTGGAGTCGCGGGTCATCTGCTCGTAGAAACCCGACTCAAGCACACGCGTCAGGCCGTCGCCATAACCGGTCGGCAGATGGGAGATCCAGGTCGGCAGGTTGGCGATGGAAAACGGCAACACATTCCACAGGGTCGAGGCGTAGTGGTCGTTGAAGCTGACGATGTTGTCGGTGGTGGAGGCATGAGGCGTGTCATGCACGCCGAGGGACGACAGGGTGAACGATGAGCCGTCGAGCGCGCGGAACACCGGGTCGTTCTCGTAGCCGATATTGAGCACCTTGTCGCTGCTGCTCTGGGTCGGCGAGGCGTAGGCCACGTAGTTGGCGTCCCTGTAGAAGCCCGACCACTTATTGCCGCTGAGGTCAGCCATGCTGTTGACTGCCAAGCCACCCAGGCTGTGGCCGCTGACCACCACGTCCTTGCCGCTGAGGCCGTGGGCGCCGGCATAGTCGGCCACGTGTTTGAGCAAGGTGCCGAACGCTTCGCCGCTGTAGTTCTTCGCGTAGTCCTTGGGGCCCAGCGCGGCCATCAGGTCGCTGACCAAGTCGCCGATGGAATCGCTAATCAGGCTTTCCCGGGGCCCGGAGGTGCCGCGAAAGCCGATGCCGATTTCCAGCAGCTTGCCGGCGTCATCGTACTTGCCCAGCACCTCGACTTGCGCGCTGGTGTAGCCGGCCTTTTCGCCGAAGAACGTACCACGCGCATCAACCTTGCCGGCGTAACCCAAGGTGCTCGCACTGATGGGCGTCCAACCGGCTTTCTGCACCGCGTCCAGGGCGGCTTTTTCCGAGTCCGGATTCCACGGGATGCCGGGGATTACGCCCTGGGAGTCCGCACCGCCCAGCAGCGCGCTGACCAAGGTCGCCGGCAAGCCCCAGCCCAAACCGTTGTGCTGGTAACCCACGGCAAAGCCGTTATCCAGGTTGTGATAGCTGTACAAGGTAATTGCCATGGCGTCGGCGAACAACGCCTTGGAGCCCTCGGTTCCGAGGTTTTTATAGTCAAAGATACCCATCGTAGTGCCTCTCTTTTGTTGGACTTGTCGAGATAGCGGACTAGCGTGCCGCCGGCCCGAACGCCTCATCCACCTTGGCCAGGTCGGTGTCGCGCAGGTTGCCGGCGTAGTAGTGCAATTTGGTCCAGGCCATCAGGTAGTCGTAACGCGCCTGGGCCAGGTCGCGGCGCGTGCTGTAGAGCTGCTGCTCGGCATTGAGGGCATCGAGGTTGACGCGCTCGCCGCCGAGGATGCTTTGTTTGGTCGACACCACCAGCGCTTCAGCCGACGTCAACGCCTTCTGATACGCGCGCAACTTGCTCACCCCCGACAGGCACGCGCTGAACTGGCGGCGCAGTTCGATCAGGGTTTCGCGGGTCTTGCCCTCCAGCTCGTACTCGGCCTGCTCCATGGCCCGGCTGGCCTGGCGGGTGGAGGCGGAAATACCGCCACCGGCATACAACGGCAGGCTGACTTCGACGCCGATGGTGTTGGTGTCGTAACGCTGGTTGTAGGTGTTGCCACTGTCGGACTCCTGCTGGCGCGAGCTGGCGTACGCGGTGACTTTCGGCAGATGCCCGGCGCGGTTGCGCTCCACTTCATACCGCGCCACTTCCAGGGCCTGGCGCTGGGACGCCAGTGTCGGGTTGTTGCTGATCGCCAGTTCATGCCAGGTGTCGTAGTTGGCCGGGGTCAAGGTGAAGGCAGCAAAGCCCTGGTTCAGTGGCGCCAGGTCATCGATGTTGACGCTTGGCACGCCAATCAACGCGCCCAGTTCCCGTAGCGATGCATCCTGCTCATCCAGCGCCTGGATCTCTTCGGCGGTGGCTAGCTCATAACGGGATTCGGCTTCGAGAATGTCCGTGCGCGTGCCCTCGCCCTGTTGGAACAAGTGGCGGTTCTGCTGGAACTGCTGCTCGAACGCCTTCTTCTTGGCGCGGGCAATGTCGATCTGGTCCTGTGCGAACAACGCCTGGGTGTAGTAGGACAACACCCGCACCAGCAACGCCTGACTCTTGTCGCGAAAGCTTTCATCGGCAAACAGCGCCTGGGCCACGCCCTTGCGGTAGTTGGCGTAGGCTTCGTAGTCGAACAACGGCTGTTGCAGGCTGAAGGTGGAGCCGTAGCTGTTGTAGTTGCGGTCATCGTGATAGGTGCCGCCACGGCCGTCGGGCAAGGTGGCCTGGGAGTTGTTGCGGCCCTTGTTGTAGTTGTAGGACAGCTTGGGCAGCAGGCCGGCGCGGCCGATGGTGCGGTTTTCCAGGCCGGCGTCGCGCTCCTTGATCGCGCCAAGGAACACCGGATCGTTGCGCAAGGCTTGTTCGTACACGTCGAACGGGCCCATGGCGGCGTGGGCACTGGTACAGCTCAACAGCAAGGCGATAAACACCGGTTTCATGCTTATTCCTCGGTCAGCGCGGAGCCGGCGCGATCCAGCAGCGGCTTGAACAGATAATTGAGCAACGAACGCTCGCCGGTGCGCACAAACATCTCGGCGGGCATGCCGGGCTTGATCACCAGGCCGTGGAGTTTCTCCAGCGCGATGTCGCTGACCGTGGTGCGCAGCACGTAGTACGGCGCGCCGGTCTTTTCATCGAGCATCTGGTCGGCCGAGATCAGGCTGACCTGCCCCGGCACCCGTGGCGTGCGGCTCTGGTTGAAGGCGGTGAAGAGGATGTCCACCGGCAGTTGGGTGCCGACCTTGTCCACCAGATGCACGGGCAGGCGCCCTTCGACTTCCAGGCGCGTGCCCTGGGGCACGATTTCCAGCAGGGTTTCTCCGGCGCGCACCACCGCGCCCACCGTGTGCACGCTGAGGTTGACCGCAATGCCGTCGGCCGGCGCGTTGATCTGGCTGTGTTGCAGGTCGAAGCCGGCCGAAGTCAGTTGCTGTTCCAGGGTCAGGCTGCGCAGTTGTGCATCGGCCAGTTGGCTGCGCACTTCCTTCTGGTATTCCTCGCTGTGCTGCTGAAGTTTCAGACGCGATTCGAGGATGCCCTGCTCCACTCGCCCGCTTTCGCCGGTGTTCTGCGCCAGGTCCTGCTGCACCTGGGACAGTTGGCGCTGGTACTCCAGCAGGCGGTTGCGCGGGATGTAGCCGTTGTCGGCCAACGGTTGCAGGTTGCCCAGTTGATCGCGCAGGGATTGGGCCTGGGCCGTGAGGTCGCTGCGCGCCCGGCGCATGCCGCCGAGTTGCGCGGTGGCGCCGTCGATGTTCGCGCGGATCCCGGCCTGTTCACGGGCAAAGGCTTCGCGGCGGCTGCTGAACAGTTGGCGTTGGCCTTCCAGGACCAGGGCCAGGGCCGGGTCGGCATCGCCGCTCAGCTCAGCGGGAAAGGTGATGGCGGCGCGGTTGTCACGCTCGCTCTGCCAGCGCGCCACACTGGCCCAGGCCATGCGGTACTGCGCTTGCAGCGATTGCACGTCGGCCTGGTGCTGGGTCTGGTCGAGGCGAAACAGCGGCTGGCCCTGTTTAACGGCTTCGCCTTCACGCACCAGAATCCCGCTGACCACGCCCGGGCTGAGGGTTTGCACGGCCTTGCGCTTGCCCGACACCACCACCGTGCCTTGCACCGGAATGCCTTGGTCCAGCGGCGCCAGGCTGGCCCAGAGGAAAAATCCACCGGCACCGAGCACGGTCAGCAGCCAGCCCATGCGCACAAAAAAACGCGCGTCGTGTTCTACGTGAGTCATGCTGGCATCCTCTGTTGAGGCGGTTGTTCGCGCTGCCCGGACAAGGCCCGCAGCACTTCCTGGCTGGGGCCGAACACTTGCAACTGGCCCTCGTTGAGCACCAGCAGCTTGTCGGCCTGGGCCAACGCCGCCGAACGATGGGTGACCAGCACCACGCTGCTGCCCTGGGCTTTCATCTGCGCGATGGCGCTGGCCAGCGCGGCTTCGCCCTGGGTATCGAGGTTCGAGTTGGGCTCATCCAGCACGATCAACCGGGGCCCGCCGTACAGCGCGCGGGCCAGGGCCACCCGTTGTTTCTGCCCGCCAGACAAGCCGCCGCCGTTGTCACCCAGCAGCGTGTCGTAGCCTTGGGGCAGGCGCAGGATCAGCTCATGCACCCCGGCTTGCTGCGCGGCCTGCACCACAAGCTGCGGGTCGGCCTCGCGAAACCGCGCGATGTTGTCGGCGATGCTGCCGCTGAACAGTTCGATGTCCTGGGGCAGGTAGCCGATGTGCGGGCCGAGGTCGTCGCGGTCCCAGCGATGGATATCCGCACCGTCCAGGCGCACGGTGCCGGCCAGGGTCGGCCATACGCCCACCAGCACGCGGGCCAGGGTGGATTTACCCGAGCCCGAGGCGCCGAGCACACCGAGCACCTCACCCGCGCCGAGGTCGAAACTGACGTGATGCAGGGTCGTCACCCGCCGCCCCGGTGGGCCTGCGCTGACCTGCTCGAAACTGACCTGGCCCTTGGGCGCCGGCAATTTCATCGGCTCGACGGCTTCGGGGCTCTCGCGCAGCAACGCGTCCAGACGCTGATAGGCCAATTTGGCCGAACTCCACTGTTTCCACACCGCAATCAATTGATCGATGGGGCTGAGCACGCGGCCCATCAGGATCGAACCGGCAATCATCATGCCGGCGGTCATCTCGCCTTTGATCACCAGCAGCGCGCCCAGGCCCAGCACCAGGGATTGCAGGCACAGCCGCAGGGATTTGCTCAGGGCGGTGATTACCGAGCCGGTGTCGCTGGCCCGGTTCTGCAAGCCGAGAAACTGCGAATGCACGGCAAACCACCGCTGACGCAAGGCACCGAGCATGCCCATGGCCTGGATGGTCTCGGCATTGTGCAAATGGCTGGTGGCCAGTTGGGTGGATTGCTGCGAGTAACCGCTGGCTTCGCCCAAGGGTTTTTTCGTCAGGTATTCGTTGAGGCACGCCAGGCCGATCAGCAGCAGTGCGCCGGCCGTGGCCAGCACGCCGAGCCAGACGTTGAACAGGAAGATCACCAGCAGGTAGATGGGAAACCACGGCGCATCAAAAAACGCGAACAGCGCCGGCCCGGTGATGAACTGGCGGATATGGGTCAAATCCCCCAGCGACTGCCCGGCATGCCCCTGGCCGCGCTGCAGGTTGCGTTCGAACGCGGCCTTGTAGACGCGCAGGTTGAAACGCCGCTCCAACTGGCTGCCGATGCGGATCACGATAAAGCTGCGAATCGCCTCCAGCGTGCCAATAAACACAAAGAAACCGACGACCATCAGCGTCAACATCACCAGGGTGGTTTCATTCTGGGAGGACAGCACGCGGTCATACACTTGCAGCATGTAGATCGACGGCACCAGCATCAGCAGGTTAATCAATGCCGTGAAACAGCCAACGCTGAGCAAGACACTCTTGTATTCGCCCAGCGCTTTGAATAAAGGCGGCGTGGCCATAGCTTGCGATCTTCCTTGAACCAAATAGCGCGCAATAGTTACCCGCACCCCGAATAACGGAGCGAGCAACTAATAAAATCAAGTTATAGGCTTATAACCGACAACTAAGGCATGCGTTGCAATATCACTTCCGCACCGGAGAGTGTGCGACCTTTATATTCACCGTTTTTCTGCCGATTCAAATGGGTAATGCCCGTGCCGTCGGCATTCATCAGCCAGATGCCGTCCGGCGTCGGCAGCCAGGTCTTGGGGGTGTCGCCCAGCCACTGCTCGGCGCACACGACGTCGCCACGCACGGCGTTGGGTGCCAACAGGTCCAGGGCACACACGTGGTCCTGCTGGTGCAGTTGCCAGTGCCCGGCCAGTTGGGCGCTGCTGGGTAAAACGAGGCTACTCGCCATAACGGGGGCTCCTGCCGAGATGAACATGACCTGCACCACGCAGGCGATAAAGTGGGTAAAACGCTGCATCTTCACGCTCCATCGGGAAACGCGGCGCCGAAACGCCGCGCTGCTACATCACACCACGATGTCGCCGACGGCGGCCTGGCCCACGGTGGTGACGAGGAAATCCGCCACGCCGTGCCCAGAGAAGTCTACCGCCAAGGTGCCCAGGTTGGTGCCTGAGGCGTAGGTCAATACTGCGTCACCGGCGTGCCCGGTGAACGCATTGACGAACGTCAGGCCTGCGCCTTTGGTGATGCCACTGAGGTCGATCTTGTCCGAACCGGAGGTGAAGTCAAAGATCTTGTCCGCCGCCCCAGGCTTGGAATCGGAACTGGCACCGAACACAAAGGTGTCGTTGCCCGCGCCGCCCCACAGTTGGTCGGCCCCGCCGCCGCCGTAGATGATGTCGTTGCCAGCACCGCCCTTGATCAGGTTGGCCGCGTTGTTGCCGATGATCAGGTCGTTGCCGGCGCCACCGAAGGCATTCTCCACGGTGACGCCCTTGGCGATGGACACGTTGCCCACCAGGCCGCCAACGTCGGAGAACGAGGCTTCATTGAGGTTGATCTTCTGGTTTTGGGTAAAACCGGAGAAGTCCAGGGTGTCGTTGCCACCGCCGTCCCACACCGAGAACACCAGCTTGTCGGCATTGGACGTGGCGCTGAGGAAGTCGCGCCCGGTGTTGGAGTTGAACCCGTACGTGGTGTCGCCGGCACGGGTGTTGTAGTTGGCGCCGTAGAGCTTCTGGATCGCGGCAATGTCATCGATCAGCGGCCCGGACGCGTAGGCTTCGACCCCGCCTTTACTGAAGTTCTGGTGGGTGTTGCTTTCGCTCCAGTAGCTCATGACGCTGTAGCCGCGCGTGTCCTGTCCATAGGACGCGTCGTTGTAGGTCGGTGCGCCTTCGCCGGCGTTGTAGTCGCCGGGGTGGGCCAGACCCAGGGTGTGGCCGATTTCGTGGGTCAGGGTCTGCCGGCCATAGTTGTTCAGGTCCGGGGTCTTGTTCGGCGTGTAGCTGCTGTTGGTCAGGTACCACGAGGTGCCGTCGTAGCCTGCGCCGGTGCCGGGCAGGTAAGCGAACGCCGCCGCGCCGTCCTGGCCGCCGCTGTAGTTGCCGAAGGTCATGTGGGCGTCGCCGCCGCTGGCCTTCTCGGTGAAGGTGACGTTCGCCACATCCGCCCAGGACTGCATGGCCAGCGCGGCCTGTGCTTTCTGTTGGGCGCTGAACTGGCTGAAGCCCGAGATGCCATGTTTGTTCATGGTGCTGGACGACGCCGAGGTCAGGAAGGTGTAGGTCAGATCGATCTTGCCGTTGCCGTCAACGTCCCGGTAGGCCGCGCCGTCGCGCAGCAGCTGGGTGGCGGCCTGGTCGACGGTGTAGGACGGTTTGCCATTGACCGTGAGGTTGCCACCACGGTCATACAGATGGCTGAAGCTATCGATTTGCGAGTAAGCGGTGCTGGCTTGCGCCGCCGACACGATAGCCTTGTCTTTAACTTTTGACATAAACGTACTTCCTTGTTTGCAAGTGCATCAGTCTTTGATCGATAGGAACCCCGCGGGCGAGATCGTCCTATCACTCGCCTCTTTTGAAGGCGTAAGAAAACTGACACAACTTGAAATCTTTCGTCTACATCTTTTCCTGCAGGTAAAACAGGCAAACAATTTGCGCAAAGAAGTTGCGTGCCGTATTTGTTGGGCGGACTTGGTTTTGTCCGACAAAAAACAACACCCCCTTATTTAAATATTAAATAGCGCTAAAGCCGCGCAACTTGCGCGGCAGCATTAGTTAATGGATCCAATATATTGACAGGGTGTCATTCGCGACATTAAACGGCCACTAGTTACACTAATAATTGCAGTTGCCCCCTATTACCGGGACACACTCCAGCCGGTTTTATGCAATGCCGCCAACAGCGTGTCGCCATGCAGGCCCGGGACGCGCACGCCGTCGTCGGTGTCCATGTCTTCGCCGGCGAGGATCGCGTTGATGATCGCCTCCTCCACCGCTTCTGCCGCTGCGCTGAACAAAGGCGAGATATGGTCGTTGTTGACCATCTGCAACGCGCTGCTCAATGGCAGGCCTTTACGCCCGTAATCGGCCGCCGGCAAATCCTGGTTGCCGGTGGCAAAGGCCAGGAACAGGTCGCCGCTGGAGTCCTCGGTGCCGCCGCCCGTGCGGGCGATGCCGATGGACGCGCGCTGCGCCAGGCGCGTGCATTGGTGCGGCAACAACGGTGCGTCGGTGGCGATGATCACCACGATGGAGCCCATGCCCGGGGTGCCCCGCTCGGCGAATGGCGAAGGAATGTCCAGCAGCTGGCGGCCCACCGGGTAGCCATCGACCCGCAGCTCCTGGCGCTTGCCGTGGTTGGCCTGCACCAGCACGCCGACGGTCCAGCCGCCCTGCTCCGCCGACAAGCACCGCGACGCGGTGCCGATGCCGCCCTTGAACTCATGGCAGATCATCCCGGTGCCGCCGCCCACGGCGCCTTCCTGCACCGGGCCGGATTCGGCGCTCTCCAGCGCTTCGCGCACATGCTCAGGCCCGACGTGCTGGCCCCAGATATCGTTGAGCAGGCCGTCGTAGGTCTCCATCACCACCGGCATGCACCAATACACCGCCGGGTCCGCCAGGCGCTCGCGCTCCAGGGCGATCAGGGTGTCGCGCACCATGCCGATGCTGTGGGTGTTGGTGATGGCCAGCGGCGTGGTCAGCAACCCCGCTTCGCTGATCCACTCAAGGCCCGTGGCATCGCCGTTGCCATTGAGCACGTGATACCCGGCAAAACACGGCTGTTGCCGCGCCTCGCCGGCGCGTGGCTGCACCACGCTGACGCCGGTGCGCACCTGTTTGCCATGGATGCGGGTCTTGAGCGTGCTGTGGCCGACCCGCACGCCCGGTACGTCGGTGATGGCATTCAGCGCGCCGGGGGTGCCCAGCCCCAAGGTGATACCCAGTTCACGTGCTCGCATAACCACTCCTTACAATTTCTGGTAAGCCGGACTCGACCGGCCACTGATGCAATAGAAAATCACCGACACCGCCAGCAAGCCGGCGATGATCATCACGTCGCGCACGGAGGCCGCAGCCACCAGGGTCGCCAGCAGATACCCGGCACCCAGTACCGCCAGCAAGGCCGGCAATGGCCACAGCGGCATGCGATACGGATGCTCGCGATCGCGCAGCCACACCCGGCTCATCAAGGCGCTCAACGCCACCACCAGGTACACCAGCATGATCAACAATACGGTGAACGAAGTGAGGTCAGCGAGGTTGGAGCTGAAACTGAGCAGCGCCGAAGGCACCGCCAGGAACAGCGTCGCCAGCCACGGCGAATCCCAGCGCGGGTGAATACGCGTAAACAGGGTATTGATACGTGGCGTCCACAGCGCGTCACGGCCACTGCTGAACACCACGCGGCCGATCTGGATGACGATGGCGACGATGGCATTGAACACCGACAGAAAAATCCCCGCACTGACCAGCCGCGACAGGGTTTCATTGCCATGGCTGGTCAGCAGGTAACCGATGGGGTCCGGGCTGCTGATCATCGCACTCAGGGACGGTGCGCCGATCAACAGCGCGGTGATGGGCACCAGTTCGATTACCACCACCAACCCCAGCGACCACAACACCGCCTTGTGCACGCCCTTGCCGCCGCACTTCATGTCTTCGGCCAGCAACACCGCCGGGCCGTAGCCATTGAACGAGAACAGGCCAATCCCCACCGCACCGATCACCAAGGCCCATGGCGCCAGGTGCAACACGCCGTTTTCGACGATCTGCGGCTGGAACAGCACGCTGACCGGCTGCACAGGGTTGCCGAAACCGAGAAACACGATCACCAGCAATGCGGCGATTTCCAACAACAGGCAGGTGCCGGTGATCCAGGCGTTGAGCTTGATATTGAGGATGGCCAGGGCGTAACTGCACACCACAATGACGAGGGCGACGGTTTGTGAGTCGAATTTTGTGCCCAGCGCGTTGTTCAGGTACGTCGCCGCGCCGGTGGCCAATACCGGCGGGATAAACAGCAGCATCACCAACACCGTCAAGAACGTCGCATAACCGGCCATGCCGCCGAACACCCGCTTGGCGTACACATATTCGCCGCCCGCGCTGTTGTGGGCGCGGCCCAGTTCGGCGTAGCAAAAGGCAAACATCAACGCGAGCAACCCGGCCATCACAAACGCCAGGAACACGCCGCTGCCGGCCTGTTGGATGGCAAACGGCGCGATGACAAACACGGAACTGGCGGGCGTAACGGCGGAAACCGGGATGGCCACCACATCGAACACACTCAGCGTGGGTTTAAGCACGCCGTCTGGCGCGGGAGAAGCACTCATATCGTTATCCTCTGCTGTTGTTTTTGGTGTGAGGCAGAAACGAAAAATGAAGCCTTGTCGGGATATGTTTCCCGTTGAATGAAAACGACGTTATCCCCTGGGCCGCTGCCAGCCAATTCCCCTATTGGAGTACTCCCCTTGACGTCGCCCGGCAAAAGCCGAAATCTTGGCCGATCTTTTTTCCACGGGAGCCTGCGCTATGAGCCTGTTCAGGGAAATCGGCCTGCACGCGGGCCTGGGCCGCACGGTCGCGCACATCGGCACCGAGCGGTTCTGGAAACAGCTGGTGCTGTTGCTGCAACAATGCCTGCCATTCGATAACGCGTTGGCGATCTTCTACCCCACCGATGGCCCACCCCTGGCGCTGGAGGAATACGACGCGCAACCCACCAGCAAACCTGCGTCGATGCTGGTCTACCTCAATGGTTTGTATCTGCTCGACCCGTTTTTCCAAGCCTGCCGCGAGGGTTTCAGCAGCGGTGTGTACCGCCTGGAGGAAGTGGCGCCGGACCATTTTCGCCAGAGTGAGTACTTCCTCAACTACTTCCACGACAACGTGCTGGAAGACGAGGTGCAGTTCATTCTGCAAGTGCCGGGGGCCGGGACCTTGTCTCTGTCATTGGGCATGCAGCGGCGGTTCAGCGATGAAGAGACGGGACTGCTGACGATGGTGGCCGCCTGGGTGTTGCCGCTGATGCAGCAGCATTGGCAACAAAGCACCCAACGCGCACCGGCCATGGACAGCCAGATCCGCGATGCGTTGAGCCACTTCGGTTGCGGCGTGCTCTCGGAGCGCGAACTGGAAATCGCCCGCCTGGTACTGCGCGGGTTCTCGTCCAAGGCCATGGCCGAGCGCCTGAATATTTCGCCGGACACCGTGAAGGTGCACCGGCGACATTTGTACGCGAAGCTGGATATCTCGTCACAGCCGGAGTTGTTTTCGTTGTTTATCCAGTCGTTGGGGCATGATCTGGAACACCCATGATCGCGGTATAGAAGCCACCAGCCGACAGAGCCAGTGGCACTCTTTCGGTAGGTGGCAGCCTTCACAAGGCTTAACGCGACACGTTGTACTGCGCATCAATTTCTACATTTCCCGCGAAAAAATGCATGTGACCCGAAACCGCCTTCGTCTTGGGGTTATTCAAGACGGTGATAGACCCCGACTGAACAAAGTGGAGGCAGTCGCCAGGGGTAAGAATTACCGCACGGTCAAACGGAGGCTGCCCCACATGGTAGGTGCCATCGGGTGGACTTGTCCTCAAGAATGTCACGAGAACCCCCGTTGCATTAGCTGGGTCTTGCGGTTGCGAATGGTATTGCTCACCTGCAAATTCGAAACGTACAGAGTCCTCAAATATCACGACGTCCGCTGAGAATGGCCTGCTCTCATTGCCCTCTTTCACTGTGCCCGTTATGTAGTCGGCTGCTTGCTTACCCTGCGCCGGTTTCAGGTGCGTCCACGCTGGATTTCCCATATCTGTTTCCCCTTGGTTTGTTTGAGTGCTGCGCCTGTATTGAATCAGCACGCAACGCAAAAAAAACCTGTCAGAAATGACACCTTAAAACCGGCGGTTTTGATCGCCAAATAAGCTATAGTCGATGTCGCGGGGCATGATCTGGAAAGTCCTTGAACCCACCCTTAGTTATCACCATAGAACTTTATATGCTCAGGCAGCAACTTTACGTTGTCGACGCGAATAGAAAATAGCGGCCCCTCAGGCGTCAGTTTCATCGTCAGCGTGCTGACACCAAACGGGTTGTGGGTGATTTGCACATCCCCGACTTCCTTCGGCGCTTCATCTTGAATATGTATAGCGGTTATACCGTTTTCCTTGAGTGCTTCGGACAGGTCAATCTCGTCTTGTTTCGGATTGAAGTTGAAGATCGTATCCGGGTCATCACTCAGAGAATCGCTGGCCTTTTCATACTTGAACGTATTGGCGCCTTTTGCGCCCACCAGCTGGTCACCAGCGCCGCCGCCAATAAGGACCGAGTCCTGGCCGGGGTTGGCTTCCAGCCGCTCACGATCGTCAGTGCCCCGCAGCACGGGAAGGCTGTTTTCAGGGTGAGTCCAATTATTGGCTGGCGGAAGACTTTGTACTGAGGACATAGTGTTACCTTTCGAAAAATGTGTAGGTTAGAGGAGACAGATGTTGCGTAGAGAAACTTCTCACGGCAAAGACATCGATTTCCACCCGGCCTTCTTAACAACCTATTTCCAGAAAGTTACAACATCCCCGAGAGACAAAATCAAATATATTCCCACAAATGCGCAAAGCCACTAAGTGCCGACCTTTGACTGTCCAACGCATAAAATTGCAACATGTTTTTCATGACATGATTGCTGGCCACTTCCTGTTAGCCAGCAACATTTTGCTGCAACAAAATACGGTCAATTTGGCATAGCGCTCTTAACGCCCCATTCGGATGGTGTTCCACACCCGCGTCCGAATCCGGTCGATATTCAACGGCATCGCCTCCAACGCAAACAACTTGCCCATCATTTCTTCGCTCGGGTAGATCTTGGTATCGGCCTTGATCTCAGGCTCCACCAGGCTGTCAGCCGCACTGTTGCCGTTGGCGTAGTGCACCGAGTTGGTGATGTCGGCCATCACCTTGGGCTCCAGCAGGTAGTTCATGAACGCATAACCAGCCTTCTCATCCGGGGCGTCGGCGGGCATGGCCACCATGTCAAACCAGATGGCGGCGCCTTCCTTGGGGATCTGGTAGCCGATCTTCACGCCGTTCTTGGCTTCCTTGGCGCGGCTTTCAGCCTGCAGCACGTCGCCGGAGAAACCGACGGCCACGCAGATATCGCCGTTGGCCAGGTCGCCGGTGTATTTCGAGGAGTGAAAGTAAGCCACGTAGGGCCGTACTTTCATCAGCAGCGCTTCGGCTTTTTTGTAGTCCTCGGGGTTCTTGCTGTGCGGCGGCAAGCCGAGGTAGTTGAGGGCAATCGGCAGCAATTCCGGGCCGTTGTCGAGGATGGCCACGCCACATTTGCTGAGTTTCTCCATGTACTCGGGCTTGAAGATCAGGTCCCAGGAGTCCACCGGGGCGTTGTCGCCCAACACGGCCTTGACCTTGTCGATGTTGTAGCCGATGCCGGTGCTGCCCCACAGGTACGGGAAACCGTGGGCATTGCCCGGGTCGTTGTTTTCCAGGGCCTTGAGCAGCACCGGGTTGAGGTTTTTCCAGTTGGGCAACTGACTCTTGTCGAGTTTTTTCAAGGCGCCGCCCTGGATCTGCCGTGCCATGAAGTGGTTGGATGGAAACACCACGTCATACCCGGAGTTGCCCGTCATCAGCTTGCCGTCGAGGGTTTCGTTGCTGTCATACACGTCGTAGCTGAAACCGATTCCGGTCTGTTTCTGGAAGTTCTTGGTGGTGTCCGGCGCGATGTAGCTGGACCAGTTGTAGATCTTCACCGTCTCGGCGGCCTGGCTGATAGAGGCCACCAACATCAAGGGCAACAGGGCAATGGCTTTCATGGTTCGATTTCCTGGCGGTTTTAGGGCTGTTTTTATGGCAGGGGATCAAGGATCAAAGCGTTACAGAATCAATACGTAGGTCTTGCGCACGGTGTCCTGGATATCCCAGATACCGGTGCTGTTGGCCGGCAACATCAGTGCATCGCCAGCTTCTATGTGGACGACGTCGCCGTTGTCGGGGGTGAAGGTGCAGCGACCCTGGATGAAATGGCAAAACTCCTGGGATTTGATCTGCCGCCGCCAGCGACCCGGGGTGCATTCCCAGATGCCGGTTTCGACGCCGTCGTTGCGTTCGACGCTCAGAGTCGAGGCCACGGCGATGGGCTCGCCCAGGGGCACGGCCACTGGCGACGAGTCCGGCAGGTGGGCGTTCAGCGTGTCTTTGAATTGAGTGATGCTCATGGGTTTTCCCGTGTGAGTGGAACGGTTTAGTGCATGAAACCTTCCATGAAACCCGCCACGCCGCTCGCCAACGTGCGGCGCCAAGGGGCGCTGTTGGGGTTGGCCAGCACCTGGTCTTCATGGACAAAACTGCGAATGATCGCGTTGTAACCCAGCCAGCGGCACGGCTCGGGCTCCCAGGCCTTGAGCGCGTCGAGGCCACGCTCGCGGATCACCCAGGGTTGCTGGACCAGCGGCGTGTCGTGGCCGAGGATCAGGTCGGCCAGGGTGCGCCCGCCCAGGTGGGTGGCGCCGACGCCCTCCCCGCCATAACCACCGGACAGCGCGATGCCGGTCTTGTGGTCGCAGAGCATGTGCGGTCGGAAATTGCGCGACATGCCGAGGTTGCCGCCCCAGGAATGGGTAATCCGCACGTTCTTGAGCTGTGGGAAAAGCTCACCAAACAGGTAGCGACGCAGCTCCACCTCGCTGTCAGTCAAGTCGAAGTTGTGGCGCAGTTTGCCGGCGAACTGATAGCCGCCACGGGCGCCGAACACCAGGCGATTGTCGGCCGTACGCTGGCCATAGGTGACCTGGCGGCTGCTTTCGCCAAACGCCTGGCCGTGGCTCAAGCCGATTTCGTCCCAGGTGCTGGCGGGCAGCGGCTCGGTGGCGACGATCAGGCTTTGCACCGGCAATTGATAACGCCCCAGGGGCGGCAAGGTATTGGCATAACCCTCGACGGCCGGCACCACCCAGGCAGCGCGCACGCCGGCCTTGGCCGTGCGCACGCTGCCGGATTGCCAGTGGGTGACCGGGCTGTTTTCGTAAATCTGCACGCCCATGCGTTCAACCACCCGCGCCAGGCCGCGCACCAGCTTGGCCGGGTTGATCGTCGCAACGTGGGGTGCATAGATACCCCCATAGGGCTTGGCAATGCGGATCTGTTCGGCGAGTTGCTGTGGGCCAAGCCAGCGGTAGTCGGACTCCGTGAGGCCCTGGGCGTAGAGTTTGTCCAGATAACGGCGCAGGCTGCCTTCCTGCTCGGGGTAACGCGCGGCGCAGTACAGGGCGCCGCCTTTACGGTAATCGCAGTCGATGCCTTCGCGGGCCAGGACCTGGGCGACTTCATCCGGGATGGCGTGCAACAGGTCAAAAGCAGCGCGCCGTGCTGCGGGCGCCAGGCCTGCCAGCAAACGATCTTCGCCCAGCAGGTTGCCCATCAGCCAGCCGCCGTTGCGGCCGGACGCGCCAAAGCCGGCGGTTTGCGCCTCGATAATGGCGATATTCAGCTCAGGCGCCTGGCGTTTCAGGTAGTACGCGGTCCACAGCCCGGTGTAGCCGGCGCCGATGATGGCCACATTGACGTCCAGGTCGTGCTCCAGGGATGGCCGCGCCACCAGCGGGTCGTCCAGCTGGTCCATCCATAAACTGATCTTGCGCCATGCTGGCATGCCCGCTTCCCCTACCTCGTTTCGATAGGGCTGATCCTAGAGCGCGGTGCTAAGGCATGTCTTGCGCGCGTGCACGCAGGGAAATTTGTTTGACGTAGGCCTTGGGTGACTGGCCCGTGTGCTGGCGAAATGCACTGTAGAACGCCGACAACGAATTGAAACCGGCGGCGAACGCGAGGTCATCGACCTTGATGGGGGGCGTGGCGCTGTCCAGTGCCGCGAGCAGATGCTGGAGCCGCGCCTGGTTGACGTAGCGGTAGAAGCTTTGCCCCAGCACCTGGTTCAGCAGGTAGGAGATCTGATTCCTGCTGTAGCCGCATTCCTTGGACACCCGCTGTAGATCCAGCTCGGGGTCCAGATAGGGTTGCTTGCGCTCGAAGTATTGCTGCAAGTCATTGGCCATATGCCCCAGTTGCTGGGGCGACAAACCCAGGCGACTGACCGTGGGGCGCATCGCCTGGGCGGGCTGTTCGTGCACCAGGGACGCGTATTCATTGACCCGCCAGATCAACCCATCGCGCACCGTGATCGCTTCACTGGTGCGAAATGACACCAGGCCATGGCCACCGCGCAAGGTGATGCGGTATTGGATAAAGGCCGTGTCGCCATCGGCGCGGATGCGGTCGGTGTGTTCAATCGCCTCGTCCGCCGCACGCGGCATGCTGGCTTGCAGGTACTCGCGCAGCTCGGGGTAACGGATGACACGGTTCTGGAAGAAATCGTGGTACTGGATGTCCGGGTGGTAGTAGGACATCACCCCATCAAGGTCGCGATGCCGCCAGCACAAGTGATGGCGCAGCACCCATTCGCGGGTGGCTTGAGTCTGCGGAGAGTCATCGTCTGCGGCGATGTTTGGCATGGGCGGCTCTGCGGCGGGTAAACCGTGGAGATTGCCGGCTTTTGCAGGTGCCGACAATGGCCAATTGGCGATTTTGACTAATGGCATATTGCCCAGCAACTAGTAGGACATGACCCACGTCAAACTTCAGGAAAACAACCGCCGAACGGAGCGCAAATAGTCACCTTGCGTCTGCGAGCGAATGCTATTTTTAAGCTCTTCACGGCCACGACCAATGACGGTCCTGGTTCCCTGCCGCGAGCAAAAGGAAGCGCTCAATGAACAAGGTAGGCAACATGAACAAAGTGACATTCCCCAACGCCTGCCAGCTGATGCGCTGGCATTTCCATCCAATCGGCTTCGAGGGCAGCATGGACGCGCCCGGCAGTATGGTGGCCCGCCTGTTCGACCGCGCCAGCGGCGAGACGTTGATCGCCATTGCCGGCATTCCCTGCGCCACGGTGATGAATGCCGCGGATGTGGAGCGGATTATCGAGGCGGTGGAGGATGAGCTGGAGTCGTTTGTGCCACCGCAGTCCTTGCGGGCCTGACCTCAACCTATCAGGCGACGAGAATCCAATGTGGGAGCGGGTTTGCCCGCGATAGCAGTGTGTCAGTCACCGAATATGGCAACTGATACACCGCTATCGCGGGCAAGCCCGCTCCCACAGTTTTTTTGTGGTGGCGGGTTAAGCGCGCTGGTCGTCAAAAAACGCTTTCTTGCCGTCCACCCGCTCCGACGCCTTGGGCACATTCACCGCCTGCCCTTCAGACTTTTCCACATACCAATAGCAATGGCTCACGGCGCGGGTAATGCCCACATACGCCAGGCGCAACACTTCATCCTTTTGCGCAGTGTCATACGGCTCGCTGTCACCGTCCTTACCCAGCCCCGCCATGCGGTAGACCTGGTTCTTGTAAGGCGAGCTGGTGACATGCTGGCAATCACCAAGCAGAAACACCGCATCCGCCTGTAGGCCCTTGGCACTGTGATAGGTCAGTTGCTTGAGTCTACGCGCGTGGGACGGCAAGCTAGAATCCACATTAACTACTGACTGAATATGCTCTTGAATCAATAACTTATCGCTACTTTTTCGATACAGCATCAGCACCGTTTCGCCGCGCTGGTAGTGTTCCAGCAACTGCCGCCCCAGCGCTGCCTCATCGCGCGCCAGCACCTTGACCGGCACCAGCGCCTTGGGTGCGCCACTGGCCTTGGCCTTTTTGCCGGGAATCGCGGGCGCGGCGCGCACGATATGCTCGGCCGCGTCGATGATGTGCTGGTGGCTGCGGTAGTTCTCACCGAGCATCACGCGGGTGGTTGCAGGCGACGGGAATTCCTTGTTGAACTCCATGAAGTACTTCGGCGAGCTGCCGCGCCAGCCGTAGATCGATTGCCAGTCGTCGCCCACACACAACAGCGAAGAGCGCTGCGCCCCGCGCCCGACGTGCATGGCCGGGCCGCGACTGCGGATCTCCCGCAGGCTGGCGCGAAGCCACGAGACGATCTGCGGCGACACATCCTGGAATTCGTCGATCATCAGGTGGGACAGCGGCCGCAGCAGTGGATCGCTGAGCAGCTTGAGGTTTTCCGGTGTGTTCTCGCCAAACAGCGAGAACATGCGGTTGTAGGTCATGATCGGCGGCGACTGGTCAAGCAGGTGATCTTCCAGGGCCTTCCAGAAAATGCTCAGGGCCTCGAAGAAAAATCGGTCCGGGTCGTCCTTGGCAAAGCTCATTTGGCCGACCGCCGTGAGCACATCCAGCCCGAGGTTCTCGATAAACCCGGCAGCCACCACAAAGCAGTCCAGCAGCGGCGCTGAAGCCAGCTCGCCCTTGACCTTGTAATCAAAGCCCGGCCCGGCGCTGGCATCACCGGCGAGGCTGCTTAAAAGACGCTTGGACGATTCGTAATTGTATAACCATATCAATGGTTTACGACAGAAAGCTTGAAACAGGGTGCGCTTGACTGCCCACTCCGCGCGTACCGACAACTTTGCATTGGGCCGGCTGATCTGGGCGTTTTCGCGGGAGTCGAAGCCCAGCACCACCCACGCATCCAAATCAGGGATATAGCCGTGGCAATGGAACTGCGCGCCATTGATCTCCACGGTCTGGCGGTTCGGCTCGATGCCCTTGATCGGCCAGGCGCCTGCACGAAACCACAGGTCTTCGACCAGGTCGCAGAGCTCTTCGTCGCGCTTGGCCGCCAGCTCGGTCACCGCTATGCGTTTTTGCACGTCAGGATGATCCCGCTCCAGCTCCTTGAGCTGCAACCCATGCCGGGCCAGCGGCGCGATCAGCTCGCGGAATCGCGGGTGCTGGCCATGCAGTCGGTGATAGCAGGCGTTCATCTGCTGGCGTTGGGCGTCGTTGATACGCAGGTCAAACGGGTTACTGTCGGCGTCTTCAACGCCGGCACTGAGATTCTCGAACGCCTGCAGGCGTTCAAAGCCCGGCAGGCTGCGCACCATCGGCAGGATGCGCGAGTGAAAGGTGCGCACCACCGCCTGGGCCTCTTTGACGCCAAGGGGTTGGCCCCACAGGCTGAGAATCTCCATGAGCTTGTGGATGAAGTCTTTGCGCGACTCACGGGTGAAGGTCACCACGGTCATCGAACTCAGCTCGAACCCCAGATAATGAGTAAGCAGCAGGATACGCAGTACCAGCGAGGTGGATTTGCCCGCCCCCGCACCCGCAATCACCGAGGTGGACGGCGTATCGCTGAAAATCATCTTCCATTGCGCCGCACTCGGCTGGGCATGGGCCGACAGCAGCCGCGCGACATCTGCCTTCATGCGCTTCTTCAATTCGGCAGTCAGCGGCAGGCGCCAATCGTCGAACAGGCTGTCGTCAACGCCGGGCGCACGGTGCTCATCGGGGCGAAAGTCTCGAATCAGCAGGACTTGCCGGCCTTCTTCGATGCCATCGGCCTTGCCTTCGCGGTAGCCATACTCGACACCCGCCTCGTGCCCGCTGCGAAAACCATCCGCCTGCCCATGCAACCAGGAAAACCGGTGCTGGGCGCGCAAGCGCGTCAAGCCATGGCCAAACAGGCGCGCGGCGAGGCGCTTGAACAGGGGCATGTCTGCCAGTGGGCGCAGTTCTGGGGGCAAATCAGGGGTGTGTTGCGGCACGCGGACTCCAGCGATGAGGTTGGTTTTGGCGAATGCACCATGGTCGCCGGAATTGGCCCGCAGTTCCAGCCAATTGCTTTGCGGTCATGCAGTTAGGCGATGAAGTGAAAGTCAAAACCCCAACAAATGATCTGCTTTATCGATAGGAATCAGGCAGTTTTTACGCTTTTTATCGATCATGCCCTGCTGGATCATAGGCGCCATCCACAGGAGACGATCATGCTTGAACTTCGACCTTTCAACACGCTGGGCGGCGCCCACCACGGCTGGCTTGACGCCCATCACCACTTTTCGTTTGCCGAATACCATGACCCCCAGCGCATGCACTGGGGCAACCTGCGGGTGTGGAACGACGACATCATCGCGCCCGGCACAGGTTTCCCGCAGCACCCACACCGTGACATGGAAATCATCACCTATGTGCGCGAAGGCGCCATCAGCCATGCCGACAACCTCGGCAACAAAGGCCGTACCGAAGCGGGTGACGTGCAGGTGATGAGCGCGGGCACCGGGATCGCCCACAGCGAATACAACCTGGAGGCGACGCCGACCAAGATTTTCCAGATCTGGATCATCCCGAATGAAGCCGGGCTGCCACCGTCGTGGGGCGCCAAGCCGTTTCCGCAAGAGGGCCGCGACGGGTTTGTGACCTTGGCCAGCGGCAAGGCCGGAGACAATCAAAGCCTGCGCATTCGTGCAGATGCACGCTTGGTGGCGGCCAATCTGAAGGCCGGGGAAAGCGCGGAATACCGGCTGGACAGCGGACGGCGTGCCTACTTGGTACCGGCGACGGGTGTGATTGAAATCAATGGCTTGCGCGCACAAGCTCGGGATGGTGTTGCGGTTGAGGATGAGGCGGTGTTGGGGGTGACTGCAATTGAGGACAGTGAAATCGTGTTGGTCGATCTGGCCTGATACAAAAAAGTGTGGGAGCGGGCTTGCCCGCTCCCACATTTGATTGTCCCCACATTTTAGGGCTGTGGCGTTACTCGGAAATAGCGCCGTCCACCAGCACCTGGGCCTCTTCCACCAACTGCTTGAGGTGATCCTCGCCAATAAAGCTCTCGGCGTAGATCTTGTAGATATCCTCGGTGCCCGATGGCCGTGCCGCGAACCAGCCGTTTTCAGTCATGACTTTCAAACCGCCAATCGCCTGGTTGTTGCCCGGCGCATGGCTGAGGATCTGCTGGATGCTTTCCCCGGCCAGTTGCGTGGACGTGACCTGCTCCGGCGAGAGCTTGCCCAACAGGGCTTTCTGCGCCGGGGTGGCCTTGGCGTCGACGCGGATGGCGAACGGTTCGCCCAGGGCATCGGTCAGGCCGCGGTAGATCTGGCTCGGGTCCTGGCCTTTGCGCGAGGTCATTTCCGCCGCCAGCAGGGCCGGGATCAGGCCGTCCTTGTCGGTGCTCCAGACGCTGCCGTCCTTGCGCAGGAACGATGCGCCGGCACTTTCTTCACCGCCAAAGCCCAGCGAGCCTTCGAACAAGCCATCGGCAAACCACTTGAAGCCCACCGGCACTTCATACAGGCGACGGCCAATGCGCGCGGCCACACGGTCGATCAAGCCGCTGCTGACCACGGTCTTGCCCACCGCCGCATCGGTGCGCCAGTCGGGACGGTTCTGGAACAGGTAGTCGATGGACACCGCCAGGTAGTTGTTCGGCGCCAACAGGCCGCCGGACGGTGTGACGATGCCATGGCGGTCGTGGTCCGGGTCGCAGGCGAAAGCCACGTCGAAACGTTCCTTGAGGCCGATCAACCCTTGCATGGCGTAGCTGGACGAAGGGTCCATGCGGATCTGGCCGTCCCAGTCCACGCTCATGAAGCGGAAAGTGGAATCCACTTCGGTGTTCACCACGTCCAGGTTCAGGCGGTAGTGCTCGGCAATCGCCGACCAGTAGCGCACCCCTGCTCCGCCCAGCGGGTCCACGCCCAGGCGCAGATCGGCGCTGCGGATGGCGTCCATGTCGATCACGTTGATCAGGTCAGCGACGTAGCTGTTGAGGTAGTCATGGCGATGGGTGGTGTCTGCCTTCAGCGCCTGGGCGTGGGTAATGCGCTTGACCCCGGCCAGCTTATTGGCCAGCAGTTCGTTGGCCTTGGCTTCGATCCACTTGGTCACGTGGGTATCGGCCGGGCCGCCGTTGGGCGGGTTGTACTTGTAGCCACCACTTTGCGGCGGATTGTGGGACGGCGTGATGACAATGCCGTCAGCCAGGCCACTGGTACGGCCACGGTTGTAGCAGATGATGGCGTGGGAAATGGCCGGCGTCGGCGTGTATTCGTCGCCTTCGGCCAGCATCACGTGGACGCCGTTGGCGGCGAGCACTTCCAACGCGCTGGCGCCGGCCGGCGTCGAGAGCGCATGGGTATCGAGGCCGACGAACAACGGGCCGTTGATGCCCTGTGCTTCACGGTACAGGCAAATGGCCTGGCTGATGGCGAGCACGTGCCATTCGTTGAAGCTCAGCTCGAAGGAGCTGCCACGGTGCCCGGAGGTGCCAAAAGCCACGCGCTGGGTGGAGATCGCTGCATCAGGCTGGCCGGTGTAATAGGCCGTGACCAGTCGCGGGATATCCACCAGCAACTGGGCTGGCGCCGGCTTGCCCGCAAAAGGACTGATTGTCATGCATAAACCTCAGAAAGAAGGATTCGGAAAAAATGGCAGTTTACTGGGAGTTGGACTGCCGCGCGACGGTATCTATCCCACAGGCAAAGTAGAAATTTCGCACATTCGTCCGCTTAACCGACCTGCGCCTGAAGCAATGCGTCGGCCAATACGTCCAAGGCCACGTCCAGGTTCGGATGCCCATTGAATGCATGGCTTACGCGCACATGCTGCTGGTGCAGCCCACTGAGGCTGAACAATTCTCCCGGTGCAATCACCACTTGATGGGCGACCATGCGCTGGAACACCTGGCGCATGTCCACCGAGGCCACCGATTGCAGCCAAAAACTCGCCCCGGCGACCGGCCTTCGGTAGGTCACACGCCCCTCCAGGCGCGCGCCCAGGCGCTGATCCATGGCATCGGCCTGTTCCTGCAGGCGCTGGCGCAACACGCGCAGGTGCTGGTCAAGACGCCCGCTTTGGTACAGCCGCGCGATGGCGCGCTGGCGGATCGACGACAGGCGGAATGAGCGCAACAGGAACTGACGTTGCAGTTCGCTGCTCAAGTGGCGCGACAGCACGTAGCCAAATGGTGCCTCTGCGCCGAGCATTTTTTCGAACGACGAAAACACCACCAGCCGCTCGGGGTTGACCAGGTTGCGCAGTGCTGGCGGGCGCGGGCCGAAGGTCAATTCGCCAAAGGTGTCATTCTCCAGCAGCCAGCAGCCGTGCTGGTCCAGCAGGTGCGCCACATGCAAGCGCTCCGGCATGGACAGGGCAACCCCCGACGGCAGGCTGACCACGGATGACAGCAGTACCACGTGCACCGGTTCGTCGCGCAACAGGCGTTCGAACGTCGTCAGGTCCAGGCTGCCGTCAGCCCTCCAGGGCAGCTCGATCACACGCACACCCGCGGCCTGCAACAAGCGCAAGATCAACCAGTCGCAGGGCGACTCGACAATCAACGTGGTGCCCTTGAGGCCCAGGACATCAATCAGGATTTCCAGCACGCCCTGCAGGTCCGCGCCGATATACACCTCATCGGCCTGCCAGCAACGGGTAGGCGATGAGGTGTAACGGGCCGCCAGCGCCGCCCGCAATTCCCAGACACCACAGGGCTGGGACCACGGTTGCAGGTGACGCGGGTAACGGCGTACCAGTTGACGCTCCAACATCAGCAAGCTGCCATCCAGCGTTGCCAGCAACGCCGGCTCATCGCCACTGAGCACCACCATTCGTGGACGACGCGCCGCGGCATACAGGCGCTCCAGCAGGTCGCCCGCCGATGCCATCAGCGGGTTGCCCGCCACCGGCCAGGCAAAATAGCCCGATTTGGCCACGGAATAGACCCGGCCCTCCTTCTCCAGGAGCGAATAGGCGTATTGGATGGTCGAGATAGACACGTTCAAGCGTGTCGACAGTTGCCGCAGGGACGGCAGCCTCACCGGTGTTTCGAGGCTGACTTCGTTGATCAGGCTGATCATGTAGCGGTAAACCGCCTGATAGGCAAAGTCCGCCTGCCGCTCACCGCGCAAGTTCATTGCCGCGCACCCCGGCTGCCGCGCCAATACACGCCTTAGCGCCCGGACAGCTGAAAACTGCGCACATCAGCGCGGTTCAACGACTGGAGGCTGCGCTGACTGCTTACGCCGGTGCTGTGATCGATCGATTGGGGGCGCTTGCGGTACAGGTGCTGCAGCAACGGCAGTGGAAGCCCGCTCGTATCGATTGCCCACTGTTGCAGAACCTCCGTCGCCGACTTGCCTTGCAACACCTTGTGCAGCTCCGGCAATGCGACCAGCATGCCGGGATGGCATTGGCGCAGGTAGCTTTCCAGCCGTTCGCCATGGTGAATGAAGGGTGAGTACAGCAGGCACGTCAGTTGCCCTTCTTCCAGGCCGAAGAATTCCTGGGCGTAAGTCGCCGCCAGTACTCGTCCATCCCGGCTGCTGGCCCCCGCAATCAAGTGCTCGGGAATTTGCCGGCGAAACATGTAGCCTTGGGCGTGGCGCACAAATCCTTCAACGCCGTCCTCGTAAGAAAGCTCGCGCAGGCACTGCGCCTGCAATCCACACAGATGAGCCATCAGCAGCGGGTTGGGAAAGTCTGGATGGCTGAAGTGGAAGCCGAGGGGGTCCGGTCTGTGGGCCAGAAACTCCGTGACGAGCGACGTCGAACCGGGGTCCACCTCGCTAAGCAAATCAGCTATACCGATATACGCCAGATGGCGGTGACCGCCCCGCCCCGGGCTCTCGCTGGCCACGTATTGCTCGCCAAAAAGGTCGCGATAACACCCCACGCTCCATTCTTCCATGCGTGCAAACAGCCCGTTGAGCGATAGGGGCTTGCCCGGCGGCATGGCGACCCCGGCCAACAGGGCTTTCTTTTTTAGCCAGGCCAGGTATTGGCCCTGCTTGCGCGGTGAATCACCGCTGACCAACGCGTGCACGCCGCCATTCCAGGTGGTGACACGCTGGTAGAAGTCGCCCAGGGACAGGTAGGTGTCATTGCAGAGCGTGGCGCGAACATCCCCGGAGGTCAGGTGCCCGACCATCAGCATCGCGCGCTGGCTGACTTCCCGCCCTGTGCTTGATGCCGGCCGCTGGTGATTGAAGGGCTGAACCTCCTGGTTTTCCACCATGAGCAGTTCCACCCGCGGGTCGTCATGGAAAAACAGCGCGCTGTACCCCTGATGCAAGGTATCGAGTGTGGTTTGCGTCATGCCTGCGTGACGCAAGGTTGCAACCCGCAGATTGAAGGTCTTGGGCGCACGGCCGGCAATCGACAATTGCGCGGCACGCAGCAGCGCCAATGTATAACTGCTCACTTCGCCGCCGCCATGGGCAACCAGCACCTTGTAATTTCCCACTTGTTCCATTCCGCCTGCCGCGACCACGATTCGCTGGATCAGCAATTGAAGTGCGGTGCGTTCTACGCGCGAAAAGTGCCCAATCAAACGCTGCAGAACTTGCTGATAAACATAGTTCATGGCTTGTTCGTGAATTGCGCTCATAGTTCTACTACCCAAGTTGGAATATCAGTTTCAAGCAAATGCTTATCGACACTTGCCCGACCCATTACATCTATAGAATTGACGTGTATTGCTCGGCGTGATGACAAATGAACACTAGCACCTCGCAACAAAAGCATTGCGAACGGACCGCCGTACAATTGAGCTCCTGGCAGGCTACGAAGCAGGCCTTGCACCGGGCTGCAAGCGGGGCGCCGCCAAGCCCAGGAACGCTCCGACAACTTCCTACAGTTTTTTAACTAGATAAAAAGAGAAACGTCCGACGTATATTAATCAGTGGACTTATCGATTCCCTTGCAAGCCCTGTTCTTTCAGTAACAGGCCTTCGGGCGCACAGGGCAACAAACCCCTTAGTGCGAGCAGCGCACAGCGCCAATGCCAGATAGTCAATCATTGCTCAATCCTTGAGATGACAGTGAAGGCACAATTATCGGCACTCGATCCATGATTAACAGATACAGAAAGTCGCCTGAAACCAGCGCAGATGAAAACGCGACAAGACTTTCTTTTCGCCCATACGACAACGCCGCACTGAAATTCAGTGCGGCGTCAGGGACAAAGGTATTATTTGCGGGGCTTGGCGCCCGAGCAGCGGCTCAACCGTCTAACGGGTTAAGCCCTGCCAAATGGCGCATTTGCCCCATTCATTTGGATGCATGCGCATTCATTTGCGAATACTCCTACAGATCAAACAGCTTCAACCTGCAACGCAACGCGTTCCCGACATGGGCATTCATCCATGTAGCGGTGCGCTTCAACGAACTGGCTGAACGCAAACACCGTGGTCTTCAGCGGTACCAGCACGCGGTCGGCGGTCAGTTGGTTGATATCACGCAACGCGCGCTGCAACGCCACTTGGTCCTGGGTGATGCCCAACTCCGGCTTGCCGGTGAAATTGCCGATACAGTGCACAAAGAACTGAATGTTCTTCTGGAACGCTGCACATGCCGGGAATGGCGTCTGGTTGCCACCTTGCAGCCCATACAGCACCAGGCTGCCACGCGGGGCCAGCACATCGCCAAGCAACGACATCTGCGGGCCACCCAAACCATCGAACACCACGTCGACGCCACGGTTGTCGGTGAACTTGTTGATCTGCATGAGCAGGTCCTGCTCTTCGGTGACGATGACCTTTTCCGCGCCGAGGGACAGCAGATACTCACGTTCTGCGCTGTCCTTGGTGGCGGCAATCACTCGCACACCCAGGGCCTTGCCCAGTTGCACAAAGGACGGGCCAGCACAGTGGCTCGCGTCCGTCACCAGGGCAAACTGGCCGGGTTTGACCCGCGCCAGGTCCACATAGGCGAAATAGGCGATCAGCAGCGGGGTGTAATGCACACTGGCTTCGATCGGGCTCAAGACGTCCGGGTAACGGGTCAGGGCCGAACGGGGCAAGACGATCAGCTCGCCATACACCGGGTAATCATTAGGGCTCTCGGCCGGAAAACTGGCGACTTTATCGCCCACTGCCAAGTCATCCACGCCTTCGCCCAGGGCCACGACCACCCCGGCCATCTCATGGCCAAGGCCGGACGGCAGGCGCGCATGGGAAGACGCCAGGTTCTGGCGCCACAGGATGTCGTACCAACTGATGCCGATCGCTTCGACACGCACCTGCACTTCGCCCGGTGCGGGCTGCGCGGCTACATGCTCTTCGCACTTGAGCACCTCGGCCGGACCAAACTTGTGAAAACGGATCGTGCGGGACATCGCAAACCTCGTCAAAGTAACCTCTAATGCCATGAACTCTATCTGGGCTTTCCCGGTAAGACCACAGGTCACCATTAATAGTCGACATGCCTGTCATTGATTCCGCTCCCGAGGAAAAGACCCCGGCTAACGTAGGAAAACTCAATTAGCCGGTGCAGAGTACCAGCCTTTCCCCGTAAGATTCATACCGGTCATGCTTTTCCAAGCGAATCCAAGGGGTTCTTTCATGGCCGCTCTCGTCAAGCTCGCTGACTCATCCAGGACACAAGATGAACCGTAACGACCTGCGTCGTGTCGACCTTAACCTCTTGATTGTATTCGAAACCTTGATGCATGAACGCAGCGTGACCCGCGCCGCCGAGAAACTCTTCCTCGGCCAGCCGGCGATCAGCGCCGCATTGTCGCGCCTGCGCGGGCTGTTCGATGACCCGCTGTTCGTGCGCACCGGCCGCAGCATGGAACCGTCCGCCCGCGCCGTGGAAATCTTCGCCCTGCTCTCCCCGGCCCTGGACTCGATTTCCACCGCCGTCAGCCGTGCAGCCGACTTCGACCCGGCCACCAGCACCGCCGTATTCCGTATCGGCCTGTCCGACGACGTTGAATTCGCCCTGCTGCCCCAGCTGCTCAAACGCCTGCGCGCCGAAGCGCCCGGCATCGTGCTGGTGGTGCGCCGCGTCAACTACATCCTAATGCCCGGTCTGCTGGCCTCCGGCGAAATCTCCATCGGCGTCAGCTACACCGCCGACCTGCCGGCCAACGCCAAGCGCAAGCTGCTGCGCCGCAGCGTGCCCAAACTGCTGCGCGCCGACAGCGTGCCGGGCAGCCTGAGCCTCGACGACTTCTGCGCCCGCCCCCATGCCCTGGTGTCATTTGCCGGTGACTTGAGCGGGTTTATCGACGAGGAACTGGAAAAACTCGACCGCAAACGCCACGTGGTACTGGCCGTACCGCAGTTCAACGGCCTCGGCACGTTGCTCGCGGGCACGGATATTGTCGCCATCGTGCCGGACTATGCCGCCGAGGCACTGACGGCTGCGGGTGGTTTGCGCGCGGAAGAACCGCCGCTGCCGGTGCGCTCGTTCGAGCTGCATATGGCGTGGCGTGGGTCACAGGATAATGACCCGGGGGAGCGGTGGTTGCGGTCGCGGATTCAGATGTTCTTCGGGGACCCCGATAGTTTGTAACTGAACTCCACAGAATTCCAAAAATCTTTTTATAACAAGCAGTTATACGCTTAGCAAGTCCACTGCCGTTTATCTAAATCCACTGAGTTCCGGAGCAGGTGGGGGCATAATTGGGGGCAAATTTCGGTTCCTTAAAAAGGATGCCCCCACCGATGCCCTCAGAAAATGCAGTCGTTTTCAAACGAAAACTCAGCGACGCCTTCATCCGCACGCTGACCGAACCCGGCAAGCACGCCGACGGCGAAGTACCTGGCCTCTATTTGGAGGTGAGGCCGTCGAGCAAGGCTGGAAAAAACCCTTCTAAGTTCTG
The DNA here is from genome assembly GCF_000346755.1 of Pseudomonas sp. CBZ-4. GTDB lineage: Bacteria > Pseudomonadota > Gammaproteobacteria > Pseudomonadales > Pseudomonadaceae > Aquipseudomonas. The sequence goes on from NZ_ANNV01000175.1 coordinate 94,101, forward strand.
GCGGTTGAAATATCGGCTGCACGGCAAGGAGAACCGTTTCTCGATCGGTGCCTATCCCGACATCGGACTGAAAGATGCGCGCGATATTGCCCGCGGTGCACGCCGTGACGTGGCCAACCACATCGCCCCCCTCAAGGCCAAGACTGCCAAGATCGAAGCACAGCTACTCAACGAAGAGCGCACCTTCGCTTACGTCGCCGAGCAATGGCTGGCATTCAAGTCCGCCGATCTGGTGACCAAATCCATCGCAGGGTTTCGCGGTGCGCTGACGACCCGCAAGATGAAAAACGTGATGTGCTCGGCGAGCTGGAGATCACTGCACGCCTGATGATCACTGGCGGCGAAGACAAGGAAGAACAACGCCTGACTCGCGCCGACCGTAGCCTGATCCGCCAGAGCATCCTCGACGCCGCCCGCCTCTGCACCCAGCAACACCGCACAGTGCTGACCGAAGATGTGCGCAATGCGCTGCGCGCCGCCGGCCATGACCTGGCCTTGCCTGAATCCCGGCGTATACGCCTGCTGGAAATGGCCGATGCCATGGACCTGTTCTGCCAAGGCAGCGACGGTGCCCTGTTCAACTGCGCCGGCACGCCTTGGCCTGAGGCTGACGTCACCTTGGTCGACCTGGCCACCTATGCCCGCGAGGGGTACAGCGCACAGCTTTCGATCGCGTATATCTCGCTGATCAACGCGGTCAACAACCTGGCCGAGCGCGACCAAATGCTCGGCCGGCCGATAATCAACGTGACCGACGAAGCTCACATCATCACCAAAAACCCGCTGCTGGCGCCTTATGTGGTCAAGATCACCAAGATGTGGCGCAAGCTCGGCGCCTGGTTCTGGATGGCCACGCAGAACCTGGATGACCTGCCCAAGGCAGCCGAACCGATGCTGAACATGATCGAGTGGTGGATCTGCCTGTCGATGCCGCCCGACGAGGTGGAAAAGATCGCCCGTTTTCGCGCACTGACATCGGCAGAGAAAGCCCTGATGCGTTCGGCGCGCAAGGAGGCCGGCAAGTTCTCCGAGGGGGTGATTTTGTCCAAGTCGATGGAGGTGCTGTTTCGTGCTGTGCCACCGAGTTTGAATCTGGCCATGGCGATGACTGAGCCGGAGGAGAAGCATCAACGGCATCAGTTGATGCAGGCGCGGGGGATCAGTGAGTTGGAGGCGGCGTTTGAGATGGCGGCGGATTTGGATCGGTGTCGGGGGATTGAGCCAATGGTCATTGATCTGCCAGGAACGGATTAACGGCCATGGAAATTGTCATGCAACTGAATTACATTCATTGCACGCTCTTTGGAGGTATCCCTGTCATGGCCAGTAACGCGCTTATTCAAACCCGTATCGATCCGGACGTTAAAGACCGTGCCACGGCGGTGTTGAACAACTTGGGGCTGACCGTCTCGGATGCTGTACGTATCTTGCTCACCCGCGTGGCGAATGAGGGCGCCCTACCCTTTGGATTCGTCGCCGACCCTGCGACCTATGACGCCTGGTTCCGCGCCAAGGTGCAGGAAGCCCTGGACGATCCGCGCCCTGCAATCCCTGCGGAAGACGTCGAGGCTCATTTCGCCAAACGCCGTGCCAATGCCCAGCGCAAGCTGTCGGAAGGTGGTGAGGCGTGAAGCTGGAGTGGTCGCCTTGGGCGCTGAAGGATCGCGATGCGATCTTCGATTTTATCGAACAGGACAACCCGCGCGCCGCCATCGAGATAGATATTCGCATTGAGGATCAGACACAACGTCTGGCCCATTTCCCCGAAAGTGGTCGAGTTGGCCGTTGCGCAGGCACACGGGAATTGGTGATTGGTCGCACCCCTTATATCGCGGCTTACAGAATCCATGATAATCGTGTGCGTATTTTGCGAGTGCTGCATGAGGCGCAGAGTTGGCCGGAGGATCTACCCACGCTGATTGGGCGATGAATCAGTTTCCCAGCTAGCAAACCGACCAGGCAACCGCAATGATGGATAAATCACGCTCACACAGCTTACGAATTCAACTGCGTATTTCGTCCCAGCAAAGCCTTGTTCTAGGCAGAGCGGCCAAGTTGGCCAACAAATCGTTGCACAATTTTATTCTGGACAGCGCCTGTCAGGTCGCAACCGACACTTTGCTCTGCCCGCGACTGCGGCGACATGATGGCGATCAGGCTCAAAGCTTTATCGCCTTGCTCGACCGCGCACCTCAAGACAACCCTGGCCTTCAGGATTTAATGGAGCGCACGGTTCCCTGGAGCCGTTGAGGCTAGTTGTTCGGTCGTACTGCATAACTGGCGTCGTCGTTGATGGTAGCCAATAATCAAATTTCTTGATTACACAAACCGCTGCCCACTCTAGGCCTGACGTTGACTTATATAGACTCGGGAATAGGCTATCTCGCGTCACAACATTGTTGTGAGCGGGTGTCGCAACCTGAAATCGCACGAAGGCGCGGTTCAGCGCCATAGACAGTGGTCGACGCTTCATCAGGCCGGCTGCTGTCCCTCTATGGCAGGCCGTGCGGGGCAGGCTTCGGCTTGGCCGGTTTTCCTTCGTGTGCCGGTTTGCGACCCTCGTACGGTCTGCCACCTTTCGCCCGTGTCGCAACGGCAGGGGGTGGTTCCTTAACGACACGATGGAGATAAGGAGAATGGCCTATCCCCCTTTTACGCCCGGGCACCGCCCTTCGAGCGTTCCAAGCAATACCAGCGCACTCCGTAGCCACCTCGCAAATGGACTTCGAAGGGGAACGCTGATGGAGGCCCTGTCATGAACGATGACCTTGCCTCGAACGGAAAACCGTCTAGCGTTTTCAACGTACGCAGCGGACTAAGCTCCGAAGTCGCCTTGGCCAATGCCAGTGAGCTGCTGGCTTCGGCTGTCAGCATGGGTTACCAAGGTGCGTTTGAGTTAGCGGACACCCAGCGTGATAAAGCGCTGGGAATACTACAACTCGTAGAAATGGCACAGCTTCTGGTAGATCAGGCTCTGGAGCAGCAATGCCCGACAGCATGAGCGTATGACGCACCAGCAAATGGCCGCTGCGATAATTTCGTAGCGGCCTTTTTAGTGCCTCAGACATCACCGAGAAATTTCCCACGCAAAATTCGGAACACATCAAATTCGTCGAAAGATCATCCGCAATGAGAAAGACCAGTCGCGTCACCGAATAAGGGCATCAATGCAATCGCTTACCTCTGCGCCAACGCCCCTGTAACACGCTCAACTGTCTACCGATCGTTCAACCGGTAGCCACCCAATGCATCACCTCCCCGCCCCACTCCGTCACGCGCTAAGCCTTGCCTTGCTGATCACCACCGGCAATGCGGCAGCCATCGACAGCGCCACGCTAGCCAACTCTTGCCTCTCCGCAAACTGCTTGGACTACCGCATTGTGGGTGTTCGCTACTGGCTACGCTGCACGCCCTATGGCTGCAAGGTCAAAAACTCAGCCAAGGTGCGCCACTACGTGCCGGATGCCGTGGTTTCCAGTTATGCCGAAACCGGCGCCAACCCATGGCGTGAAGTCGCGCTGATGAGCCCGCCGAATTCTGCGGCGCAAGATGGTGGCGACAGTACGGCCAATCAGGTCAATGAGAACGCGTTGCTCAAGTTCAAGAATGCGGATGTCATCGGCCACCCCGGCACGCTGCTGTTCAACCGGTTTGCCAGCCAGTTTGGCTACAGCTGCAACGGCGCAGGCAAGCCGTTTGTGCCCTACGTTCTGAGCAGCTTTGACTTCCTGGCATGGCGCTACAACATTCCCGAGCTTCTGTATCCGGAGGCGCTAATTCCAGGCATGCGCGAGGTGGGCATCCTGGGCGACCTTTGGGGCAGCGTGTATCCGCGTGGTGGCTTTCTGTACCAGGCCGATGATTACAAAACCGCAGCCGTGGCCGCCCAGCGTGCGGGGGATGTGGTCACTCGCAGTGGCCAACCCCATGTCTATCAGCCATTGCTGAGCAAGGCCTCGCCCGGCTACTGGCCAGCCGGGGCCTTAAACGAGAACGATGCCAATAGCGGCAAATGGCAGCACCTGCAACCGAGTATGAGCACGAGCTGCAGCGTATTCCCTAACACTGAAACACTGCCCCAAGCCGAGGATGGCGCCTACGTCTGGGCGCTGTGGCGGCCCTACAGTTGCTGCAAACGTCAGGGGCAGACGTTCCTCGGCAGCACGGGGAACTGACCCATGACAAAGCTTCCTACCCTCGCCCTGCTTGCCCTCGGGTTGCTCTGCTCGCCCATCCACGCCAATGACCAAAGCATTGGCGCCAGCGGCAGTGTGATCGGTGATGACGTGCTCTACAGCATCGGCGGTGGCCGCGCAGTGCCGATGGGTCCGGGTGCCAATATGTACAGCCTCGGCGTCGGCATGGGCTGGCGCAGCAACATGATCTGCGGCGATATGAACCTGCAAACCACACTGCAAAACCAATTGAACGGTATCACCAACGGTTTTCAGTCGATCATGAGCAACGTCATACAGAACGCCACTAGCGCGGTAGCGTCGCTGCCGGCGTTGATTATTCAGCGCGCCAATCCCGGGCTTTACAACCTTCTAAGCAATGGCATTTTGCAGGCACGCCTGGACTTTGATCGGTCCAAATCCACCTGCCGGGCTATTGCCAACCGCATGGCAGATATCGCCGGTGGCCAGTCGGGGTGGGAACAGTTGGCCGAAGGGATGGCGCTTAAGGAAGCATCCAGCAAAACCGATGCAGTGGCCGCAATCGAGCAGACCGAGGCCAAGCGTGGCAACCGTGGTGTGCCCTGGGTGGGTGGCGAGCAAGCCGGTGGCAGCGGGCAAATGCCGATCAAGGTGGTCGGCGATGTCACTCGTGCCGGTTACAACCTGCTGAACGGACGCAACGTGACGGACAGTTCTGCAATCCCAAGCGCGACTTGTGGCGCCCGCTTGAGTTGTCAAAGCTGGCCGTCACCGCAAGCCGCTGCCGACTGGGCAAACCGCGTTCTGGGCGAGCAGGTCCAGCGCACCTGCGACGGTTGCAGCAAGACCGACAGCACCCCCGGCACCGGGCTCACGCCGCTGATCCAGGAAGAGTACGACATCAAGCTCAAAGCCCTAGAAGACCTGCTCAGCAAACGCCTGCCAACCACCCACGCCAACCTCCAAGCTGCGGGCAGCAATGCATTGCCGGTGACGCGTGGATTGATTGAGGCGCTGCGTGAAGAACCCGATCAGGATTTGTTGAGCAAACGCCTGGCGTCCGAAGTGGCTCTGTCGAGCGTGTTGGAAAAAGCACTGTTGCTACAACGTACGCTGCTGACTGGCCGGCAGGAACCCAATGTGGCGGCCAATGAACTGGCGCAACAAGCCGTGGCTCAAGAAAGCGACTTGCTGACGTTGGAAATCCAGAACCTGAAAACCGAGCTGGAGTTGCGACGTTCCCTGGCCGCCAATGCCGCCAGTGAAATCCTGCGGCGTAATGCGCTGCGGATTGAAGGTTCGCGCGGTGTGTATCAGGGCGATCCAGAGCGCAATCGCATTGAACAGATTGAACGGCCCGCTGAGGAGGGTCGCTAGCATGCGCCTGTCCATTGGTGCACGGCTTATGGTTTGGGGGCTGGGATTGGCCGCTTTCGGACTGCTGATCAACCTGCTCGCCAGCGCGGTACTGGGAGACTTCATCACTTGGCATAACTGGTTACGCGACCACGCCAATGGCCTGTTCCTATGGCGTCTAAGTTTGTACGCAACGCTGGTTTACGCCTGGTGGCGTATGCGCAATCGCCTGCTGCAACGCGAACCGCAAGTCGCCAGCAGACTCCAGCGTACCGAAGTGGCTGCCATTGCCGCGCTGACGTTACTGGAGGCTGCCAACGCCGTTTCCGGACGGGGGGCAGCATGAACCTGACCACCACGGACTATCTGGAGTATTACCTGACCCTGGTGGGCTGGATAATCAACAACGGCCTGTGGCAGGTGCTGGTTGCCAGCGGCGTGTTCGCCCTGCCCTTTCTCGCGATCATCCTGCAAGAGTGGCTGCGCGCTCGCGGCGAAGGTGCCGATGAGGGCAATGAGGGCGTGCTGTCAGCGATGCGCATTGAAAACCGCGTATGGGTGGCCATCGTGGTGATCATGTTCGCCGGCATCCCGGTTGTGCCGGTGGATCTGAGCACCCTGCAATTCGACGAAAGCCGCTCCGAACAATGCCAGGTGCGCGTCGCCGCGCCCACAGAGACCGGCTGGGATAGCGCATTCACTACCCTCAATAATCAAAGCGCAGAAGTACCGGTATGGTGGTTCTTCCTGCACTCTTTATCCAAAGCCGTGACCGGCGCAGCGGTAGCCTCAATCCCCTGTGGAGTTGACCTGCGCCAGATGCGCATGGCCATCGATGGTAGCCGCATCGATGATCCTCTGCTGGCGCAAGAAGTCGCCGATTTCACCCGCGACTGCTACGCCCGTGCCCGTGCGCGGCTGTTTATGGACCGACCGCAATTGGATGACGGACAGATGAATGATGTGAGCTGGATTGGCTCGCGTTACTTCGTCGACAACCCCAATTTTTATGAGCGCTATCGGTCAAGCAAACCACGCAGCGCATGGCCCTACGACGCCACACGCGACGCGGGCTTGGCGCAAGTCCCCGAGGGTGGTGGCTATCCGGGCTGCCGGCAATGGTGGACGGATACCGACCAGGGCCTGCGTGCAAGGCTGTTGCAGCAGGTGGACGCGGACGTGCTTACACGACTGGCGCGCTGGGCAGGCTTCCTGTCTCGGGTGCAAGTGGATGATGCAGTGATTCGTGCGGTGGCGGCACCGCGTCAGCAAACGATGAACCAGGGGCAGGTTTATAACGACTATGGCGGCCAGGTTGAGAAGAGCATCTCCAATATCATCACCCGTGCTACTGCGGACCTTGGGTTGACGGTGGGATCGCTGGGGTTCTTCCCGGCAATGGATGTGCTGCGTCAGGCCCTGCCGATGGTGTTGTCGTTGTTGAAGATGGCGCTGGTGATCTGCGTGCCGCTGGTGCTGGTGATTGGCACCTATGATTTGAAGACGTTGGTCACGGTTAGCTGCGTGCAGTTTGCGCTGTTTTTTGTGGATTTCTGGTTTCAGTTGGCGCGGTGGATCGACAGCACGATTTTGGATGCGCTCTATGGTGGTGGTGCGCCGCAGAGTAATTTCAATGTGCTGTTTGGGTTGAATAATTCGTTTGGGGATATGTTGTTGAATTATGTGATGGCGATGATGTTCATTGTGCTTCCAAGTCTTTGGGTAGCGAGTTTAACCTGGGCCGGCCTACACGTCGGCAGCGTGCTACGTGGCTTAAGCGACGCAACAACCGAAGCAAAAAGTGCTGGCCGAAGCGGCGGCGAGATGATTAGCAAAAGGCTGACCTAGAGATTGAGCTATAGGTCTTCGCCGTCTTCAAAAAGTCGACCGAAGTCTGTACGAACGCCCTTCTCATAAAAGCCAAACCCCTCATCGCCGTAACGCCATTCGGCTTCTGATGCTTGATAAGAAAAATCGCTTCGAGCAACACCCCGCCCTATCAGCCACAAGCCAATGCAGATCATCGCGAGCACGATGGAAAAACTCAGCAGCAGAACCAACGCGCTCAGGCGCAGACACCAGGCAATGATCCGGGCGCCTTTTGCATGAATTCCGAACCCTACAAGCCACAGACGCAACCGCTGCTCCTGCTGCATCAGGCTTCGATAGGCTCGTCCAAGCCAGCGCCCCGCCCGTTCAGCATTACTGATTTTCGAATGATCACCCATTGCATTCACCTCCACGAAATGGGCCTTCCAGCACTCCAATTTGAGAAAGAGCAAGTGCAATGGATACCACAGTTTTTCCAGAAAATGGACACCGCTTATCAGCATAAACACCCATAAACGGCTGCTGCAAAAGGCTAAACGGAAGGGTTAATTAATGGCAAAGGCCCTGCCCGAAAAACGCAAACGGTGCCTTCGCCACCCATACCCTGGAGAACACCATGTTCCAGTGGTTTCACCCTCAAAAAAGGAGACCCTCGCCGGCAAATCCCGCAGAACCGAAAACACCTGTGGGCTGGCACCCTGTGCAATCGGGGAAGGCATTACTCGCCCCGCCCCATCGCCAAACACTGATGGAACAGATCTGGCAGCGCACCGCCGTCTCACCCGCACAGTTCACCACGCTGTACCGCGCGCCGCTGGAACGATATGCCGCACTGGTGCAATTACTCCCCGCCTCCGAGAGCCATCACCACGCCTACCCAGGCGGTCTACTGGACCATGGTCTGGAAATCGTGATCTGCGCCTTGAAGTTGCGCCAATCCCATTTGCTCCCACCCGGCAGTTCACCGGAAATCCAGACCCAACAAGCCGAAGCTTGGACCGCCGGCATCGCCTACGCCGCGCTGCTGCACGATATCGGCAAACTTGTGACTGACGTGGATGTTGAAGATCAATCCGGACAACGCTGGCACCCGTGGCACGGCCCCCTGCAACACCCCTATCGCTTTCGCCACAAACCCCACCGGCAATATCGCTTGCACGGCGTCAGCAGCGGCCTACTGGCAGCCCAAGTGCTCGGACGCGAGCCAATGGACTGGCTTTGCGAGTACCCAGAGCTTTGGGCGGCGTTGCTTCACGCACTGGCAGGCCAATATGAGCAGGCGGGCATACTAGGAGACATCGTGGTCCGCGCCGACCAGGCCTCTGTTGCCCGCGCCCTCGGTGGCGATCCCTCCGTAGCACTTGCAGCGCCCCGCCACGCACTCCAGCGCAAGCTACTCGATGGCTTGCGCTACCTGGCGCACGAAGTGCTCAAACTAAACCAGCCCGAAGCCTCGGACGGCTGGCTCACCGACAATGCCTTGTGGCTGGTCAGCAAAACCGCTTCGGACAAACTGCGTGCCCACCTGCTGTCCCAGGGCATCAGCGGCATCCCCGAACGCAATACCACTCTGTTCAATATTCTTCAGGAGTACGGCCTGGTACTCGAAAACGCCGAAGGCAAAGCCATCTGGCGTGCCACGGTGCACAGTGAGAGCGGATGGGCACAGAGCTTCACCCTGCTCAAACTCGCACCGTCACTGATCTGGCAATCCGAGAACAGACCACTGCCCTTCACCGGGACCGTGGTTGTTGAAATTGAAGTGGTAGCAGAAGAAGCCACGGACGAGGCACCGCTAGCTGAAAAAGCACATGACAGCACCCCGCTCGGGCGGCGGTTTATGGATTGGCTTCAGCAACATATCCAGAACCGCACACTGCGCATCAATGAAGCCAAAGCACTGGTTCACACGGTCGAAAACACATTGTTCTTGGTCACCCCAGGCCTGTTCCAGCGCTATGCCCAGGAACACCCTGATCTTGCTCAATCAGCGAAACAAGAACAGCTTGAGGATTGGGAGCTCGTGCAAAAAAGCTTTGAGCGGATGAAGAAACACCGCAAGCAACCCAACGACTTGAACATCTGGACTTGCATTGTCCATGGACCGCGTAAATCCAGTCGGCTTTATGGCTACCTGCTGGCCAACACCTGGGAGCTACCGGAAGAGTTGAAGCTGAATAATCCCTACCTGCAACTCATAACGGACGAGTCCGTGTAGGAGCCTACCCACACAACTCCCAGAAGAATCCGTAGACACGCGTTGGCGCTTTCTGAATTGACCGATTGCCGCCTCACTTTCACATTGGCTGGCGTGTCCGGCTGATCTATTCAGCCACATGCCAGCAGCCAGGATCTTCAGGCTGCGCTGCGGTTTTGCGCAGAGATCCAGCCCATGATCGCCCGCTTCCGATAGCGCGATCAGTCGACGTCAAGTCGATGGAAGCCGTTTATCTCCCCAACCCCGACGGGCCTTCCCGGACGGGGTCGGCCTTTGCTATTTTGGAGGTCATATGAAACTCGAAATTGCTCTGTATCAGGCGTTGTCCTCAATCAACGTCCCCGAGGAAAAGATCAATGCGGTAATCGAAGCGATGGAGTCAGACTTGAATACGTATCTCGCTACCAAAGTTGATATCGCCAATCTGCACAATCAGTTGCAGTCAGAAATTTCTCGCTTGGAAATAAAGCTGACGATGCGAATGGGCGTCATGTTGTCGGCCGCCGTTGGTATTCTGATGGCGTTCATGAAACTGATGCAGTAATCGTCGAAGCGTTCTTGCTCTACGGGGAGCCTTCCGTCAGCGGATGGCTCACCCGCATCAACTCATCCGCAACTACCTGAATGTGTTCGCGCATCCACAGCTTGGCCAACCAGTCCTCTGGAATACCCTGTACACCGTAATAGGCACCCGTCACCTGGCCGACAATCGCTGCAGTGGTATCCGCATCATCCCCCAAGTTCGTAGCCGCCAATACGGCCTCGGCAAAGCTGTCGGTATGGTGAAAACACCACAGCGCAGCTTCCAGTGAAGCCACTGCATAGCCGGAACCGACAATGTCAGCGCGTTTCTTTTCCCGGTATAGCCCCTGAGCAATGGCAATCACTTTGGGCTCCGTAAGGCTTAAACTCTGCACCTGCAACATCTGTGCTTTCGGCGTACCACGCAGCGCATTGGCAATGATCTCCGATAACACCAGGCAGCACTCAACAGCCTCTTGAGCGGCGTGAGTTGTACGGGAGCTGTCGGCTGAAAAAGCGCGAATCCGGTCAGCATCGGGGTAATAAAACAGCACGACCGGGGCCAGGCGCATCATTGAACCGTTGCCGGCCGAGTAGCGATCCGTGGATCCGGCAAAGGGATCGCCATTTCTTTGAAAATCAACCAATGCCTGGCGCACCGTCAGGCCAATATCGAAGCATTCGCCGGTAGAGCTCAAGTAACCCGACGTCCACCAGTTCAGATAGCGCTCCATCTGATCGGGAGCGTCAAAACCACCTTTGTGCAGCAAGCTCTCCGCCAAGCAAAGCGCCATGGATGTATCGTCGGTCCACTGCCCAGGCTGAAGATTAAAAGGCCCTCCGCCAGTCATGTCCGTGATCGGAGCAAAGGACTCGCGCGGCATAAACTCGACAGTTGTTCCGACGGCATCGCCACAGGCCAGGCCAAGTAGGCAGCCACGAAAACGATCCGACAGAGAGATAGGCATTTGTGATGTGCTCATAGACAGATCTAGGTCACACCACTATTCCAGTTCCGCCCCGCTCGGTCTGTAGGACGCGACTGACTACGTTGTGCGATGCGCGTAATCGCTGCGGCGCCCTTGAGAAATAAATATCGCCACTACATTGACTTGACCGAAACCACTTCGACAAAGCGAAACTTTTTCCTGGCTGCCTTCGTGGCTTCTTGCTCGGCAACAAGGGAACTGAGCGTATCTGCTTCATGTACCATTTCGTGCATCTTGCCTTCAAACTCATTCCCAACTCGTAGTGTCACTCTGAGCCTGGGCGTGAAGCCTTTTGATACTTTGTTTTTCTTCACAACCTTTACCGGCGTCATAACCGCCAGTTCCGCGACGGTTTCCTGCACGGTTGTGGTCAATGCCTGCGCAGGAGGCTCGGGTTCGCCGAATAGCGCCCGACGCATCTCTTCTTCTGTCAAATCCGATTTCATACTATTTCTCAGGGGGTATTCAAGAAGGATCAGGCTGAATGAGCCAGCATGGCGCATTTTAGGCCCAGCCGGATACTTTAGCTGTGCGCACGCAGACGTCTGTTGCCTATATTCGTAGGCAGCTTTCGGCCAATAGCGGACATCCACCTAGAGCCAAGAATAACAGATACACAAGAAAAAACGGGATGTGCGTGCTTGAATTAGACCGATGCAGATTGGTAGAACTACATCGCCCTCCCATACTAGGGCTTGCAAAATTATGAATAGCGACAGGCAGCGTTTAAAGTTTCCACTTCTGACTTCCGTAGCCTTGAATCACCGGAAAGTGAAAGCAGAGGCCTTTCATATTTTCTCTCTGTTCGATCCACTTACCGAAGGCACTATCTTTGGGGTAAGCTGACAGGTAAAGCCTTGAGCCGGTAACACTTAATCCTGTTATAAGTCTTTATCTGGCATACCTAAAATTAATTGAAAGATAACATACTCAACAAGAGCGAGAACGCAACAACATCTAGCGCGACACTGACCCCCTATAAAGGAGATTTTTCTTGAGCGAAAAAATATTAATTTGCGCATATTGCGGGCCAACAGATAGAAAGTTAACCCGTGAGCACATCATTCCTCACTTTATTTATGATTATTATGAAAGAAACAATTACAAAATATCAGGCTGGAATGAGTTTGCAAAAAAAACTGTAGGCGGCCAATTTACAATTAAAGATGTTTGCGAGAGATGCAATCATGTACTGCTTGGCAAACTCGATAGCCATGCAAGCCAGTTTCTTCGCCAGCACGGAATACTAACTGACGTATTTTTACAAAAAAACATCGAGCTAGTCTACGACTACGATATATTACTAAGGTGGATATTAAAACTCTCGTTTAACGCAATGCGCATAGACGGGTTGCACTCGCATATTTTTTCGACCTCGATAAATTATATCCTTCATTCCGACCCAGCTGGAATGCGCGGCTTTGAGGTAGTTGTTCAGCTTTTGTCACCAGCTCAGCATTCGGCTGAGGAAGTTATTAGATTGCAAAAAATCGGAATTCCAATGTCCCCATGTGGGAAGACAAATCCGCTCATCGCTCGCGTTGGAAAGGTCCACATCGCGGGCTCGAAGGGTGGATTCATAACTAGAACAGTTATAATCGGTGCGTTAGTATTTTACCTTTTCATTTATGACGACAGCAATCAAACCCAAGCCTTTCGAAATCAAGTCTTGAAGGTTTTCATAAATGAGTTAAAAACGGGAGTCATTCTGCAAAGGGATTCAACTTCGATGCGGCTCAGCGCCGGAGAGGCGACGTGGATCGAATCTTACGGGCCTGCATTATTAAGAGCAAAAATATATGAAGATAGCAAGTCTACTAAATAAGATAACCAGGCATAGTAGCAGCAGAAATCGATTTGTCCTGGCACACTCTAGCCTGTCATTTTTTGACCGGCTTCAGTCGCTGCTGACTGGCTGCACCGGGTCGAAAACGGTAAATCGCGAACAACTGCTACGCCCCATTGGCCGGGATGCTAGTTCGTTAGAAGCGATAATCTACACGCAGGCTGGCGCTGCGAGGCGCCCCGGGGTAGTTGGAGTTATCACTACCCGCCTTGGCAGAAACTAAATACTCACGGTTAAAGAGGTTATCGACATTCAGCGTCACGTCGTAGTGCTCGTTTCGATATACGCCAGCCAATTCAGCCGTCGTGTACGAATCAAGCGACACCTTGTTGTTCGTTGAAGTAAAGCGCTCACCCTCATACCGTCCTACACCTGCGACATTGAAGCCTCCGTCCAGCTCCTTCTTTAGCCAGACACTCGCGCTGATCTTGGGGGGCAGGGGGCTCGTGTTTCCTACAATTGATTCGAACGGCGAATCAATCATTTCGCCATTCATACGGTTCAGCCTTCAAGTCGTTACACGTCAATTACCGCGGCGATGTCCTCGCGGGGAATGGTTTGTCCGGTGCCCTTGAAGGTGTGGGTGAGGTGACATTCTCCGTCATCCGAAAGCAGGTAGGCCCAAAGTGACGCACAGTAGTCCTCGATGTCAGTCGTTTCCCCTTTGAACTTGACTACGACAGGCTTCAGTCGCTCTTCTATAACACTGCGCAGGTCGACAAATCCGCCGCTTCCGCAAAAGCTGCTAGACCATAGATCTTGGACTGCCTCTGGTACGCGGTATCGGATGCCGCTTTCACTGTGGCTTGCAGCAGTGAAGGTGTTCCACGCGTAAGGGCCCGTGCCCGCAGCTGTAGACCCTTCATACTCGCTGCGAAGCTTCACAATACCCTCAGCCCGCTGTTTTGCAGTTGGTCGTTTTTCGGGGGGTACCCACTCCATGATCTTATCCAAGAAGCGCCCCACGCCTTGGGAAGAACCCAACAACCCCTCGGCAAACCACGAGTCGCACCCCGCATAACTCGTCGAGTGGTAGTAATACGCGTGGGTGATGTCATCGCGCGGGTAGGCTTTTAGCAGGTGCCAAACAACCCCATGGAACTCCGGTCGCTTAATTTCAGAGTACACCTGTGCGATTTCCAGGACTGCCGGGGCTAGAAGCACTCGTTCGATCTCATCGGTAGAAACAGCGTAGATCTCAGCAAGAGAGCTAATGGCGTCGTGTCTGTTGTCACAGCTCGGGATAAAACTCATCTCAGGCTCCCAGCCTTACCTTTGCGATAGGGCCGGGAGGATATCAGGTTGGATATCGCCGGATAAGTCCCGCAAACCGACCTTCAAGCGTCGAGCGGTCCTCCAGCTCGTACTCCATGAAACCTCCCTTGGATTGAATGTGGCCAGTGCAGCAGTCGCTTCTAAGCACATCGCCAGGATCAATCTCCGCTGGCAGCTGACCAATTGCGTTACTTGAGGTCTGAGCTGTAGCTAGCCTGTGGACGTCGCCTTTGTGAAGAAGTAGTCTCTCACGCCGCGAACTGCAACGGGAGACGCAGCTGTGATCGACGATCCGCTACCACAAGACTGGCGGGACCTTCAAAGTGGTGTGCAACGAATTTTCCGCAATGTTGGCTTAACCGCAGAGGTTGAGGTTGATCTCGATACGCCGCGGGGATCCGTAAATGTGGACGTGCTGGCTGTGGACGTTCGAAGTGTCGACAAGATCAAGTACATCGTTGAATGCAAGAATTGGGGAAGCGCCATTCCACAGGCCGTGGTGCACTCGTTCACTACTGTAATGCATGAAACGGGGGCAAACATCGGCTTCATCATCTCGAAGTATGGTCTCCAAAAGGGCGCCCAGCGCTACACGCAAAATACCAACATCGTCGGTATGACGTACCTAGAGTTCCAGCAGCGTTATTTTGAGGCGTGGTGGCCCCGGTATTTCTGCCCACTCATCGGCGATACGGCTGATACCCCCCTCCAGTACGTAGAGCCGTGTAATGGCGTTCGAGATCGCGCTTACGATGCCTTGTGCCCGGAACAGAAGGAAAAGTTTGATCTCCTGTACGCGCTGCACGCTGTCCCAGTGATGTCATTGTCTATGTTTAATTATCGAGCCATGTCGCCAGTTTTGGGGGCGGACGTCTTACTAGGTTTGCCTAAAGATCTGGATGACTTTAAGAGCAGGGTGCTGAAGCTGATTACTCCTCACGTTAGGTGGCATTGCGATACGTTTCGCGGTCTTTTGGACGTCATCCTCAAGTACCTCAAAGACGTGGAAACCGCATTCGACGAGGTTTTTGGAGGGTCGATTTTTGAACCAAGGGCGCCCATCATCGGTGTGACACTCGATGGGCCACTTGGGGATGGATAGCTGAAGTCCCATTCACTGGGAAATTGCACCTGACTTGACCAAGCGTTTGCATCGTACTTGACCACTCAAGGCACGCAGTAATGGAGAGCTATAAAGCGATGTGGGCGGCAAAACCTGAGGCGTGCCATCAATGATGAAAATCCAGCCCCAGGTTATGAGTGCTGACGTCTTATTGAACTCTTTCACCAACTGCTCACCGACAGCTTTGGGTCGATTACAGCCCTTCGTGACAGGCAGAAATCGGCCAAAAGCGGACAGTGATATAAAAACAAATCTGTCCCCTTTTCGGTCCCTTTTCGGAAAGAAAATGGCCGAGGTTGTCGGATATAATTGACAACCTCCGTCATGCGGAGTGGTGTTTTTCGTGTCTCCTAGGACTGCTGCATATAGTCTTCAGCTCCGCGTTCCAAGCATAATTTTAGGACCCGGAAACGTCCAAGACGAACACATCAATTAGCCCAACTAGCTCTGGCGGGAGCGTCTGTTCGATGCTGGTCTTCAGTTCCGGAGCGGAGTTTATGGTTGTATTTTTTTTGTTTGCGACCAGTTCATCGCCGCCAAACCAGATCACAAGATAAATTCCCTGGTGCTCTGCGTCCGGGTGGATGGAATATCGGTCATACAATTGCGCAGATGCGGCTGTGTATAGTTCTTTATGCCACTGACCTTTTACCTCAACCACAAGCAACCTTCTTTTCCCACCAATGATCTTGGTCGCAGTGAAATCGGTGCGGTTTTCACTTTTCATCTGATGCTCAGAAGTTATTACGATGCCTAATGGTTCGAGTCTGAGACTTAGACGCTCAGCAATGACCTCGGTGGCCTTGACTTCGCCCAAACGCTTACCACCATTGTAAAAACGGTCAGCTGGATTGAACTCTCCACCGTCTATAGCTTTCTGAAAATCTTGAAATTCTTGGAGGACGAGTTTGCGTAAGCCCTCGACGTTCACAACAGTATCGCGATCCAGCAGTTCGATGATTTCTTGAGGAGAAGGCGGTTCGAAATCTCTCAGCGCTTGTTGTCTGACTTTACTGGCTAATAAGCTCTTAAGGTCGTTGCGCATATCTATAAAACGCGCATCGCCCAAAAGACGATTTAAGACAAGGATGGCCTCGCTAGCATCATCTGAGTGTATCAACCAGACTATATCGGTCAAAAAACGATATGCGACCTCCTCGCTAGGACTCCCCGTTCCCCAGTGGCTCGGCAGATGAACTTTAGGCCATTTATCGATAAAAGCGTCGAGAATCGCCGCCACTTTATTTGCCGTAAGTACTGGCCAATGAGAATTTTCGCCGCGATTGAAACGTCCGGAACGAACATTAAGTGAAAATACTGTATCCCTATCAGATTTGAGCCAATTCCAATATGTGCCACAGGTATCTTTTATAAAATAAAATGCTCGAACGAGCCAGAAGATGCGCTTTCTCTCTACGTATTCATCATCTGTGGGCTCCGGCCAGTCGGACATTATATTTTCGCAACGCTCTGCGATTATTTTTTGAAGATCACTACGATCACCAAACTGAGCCGCAATCTCAAAAAGCTTTTCAAAAGTGCCAATATCTAACTCAGAGAAGCGCGCAAGCCACTCTATTGAAAGCTCCGCCCGTAGATGGCTGAAAATCTCGTCATCGCTTAAAAGCCATATATCCGGGTTGCAGCAGCCTTTCTGTGCCAACTGAGGCTCTAGGTACTGACGGAGATAGTGCTCTGCACTCGATGAGTCTGCAAAAATAAGACGATCAATTTCAGATTTTAGAGCGTTGCGTTCTTCTTCGAGCACTGAACTGTAGGATCGATCAATACTGGTCCGTAGCGCGGTCAATAACCGCAAATCAACACTATCCAAATTACCATCCACACGCATGATCTCTAGGCAAGCTGCTAGTAGGACCATTTCTGCATGCAATATTCCCCCTGAACACTGTAACTGTGCAAATTCTAATAGATCGGGAATTTTCAGCGCGATAAAATCTATACAGTTTCTGAGGGCAGTACAAACTAATGCCGCGTCTCCAACTCGTTCCTCAATCCGATCGGGATTCATAAGAACCAATTCTGCAAAGTAGACAAGGCATTGCCAATCGGCACCGCTTTCTATTAGCTCTCGATTGGCCTGGTAATACTGAATATTCGCTGCACGTCTCTCGTTTCGTTGCCGCTGACGGCGTTTCGCTTTGCGATTCTGGCGCGGCAGTCGAGTGTTCTTTGCCAATTGCGAGTAAGCTCTGTTAGATCGTACCCATTCAACCATAAATTCAGGCTTTTCTAAAGACTGTTCGCGCATGCGTCTTCTTAAGTAGTTTGATCCTACTTCTGTTTTGTAGCGATAGCGTTGATGTGTGGCGATAAAATTAGCCCAAAGTTTGGGGTTTTCGAGTTCAAATGCGAGATTCACTATAAACTCGTAATCTTTAGATTGGAATTGAAGACCTGAGTGAGCATAGAACTCAAATTTTTCTACTCTGGTCTTAAAAATTCTCTCTCTATCAGTAATCGTTTTGAAAACGTGAGCCATAATCCCTTGGCGCAAATTATGGTCGCTTTGAAGTATTTTTACAGAAGTACTACCGCTCGCTGCTTGTTGATGATGGTAATTTAAATTTTCGAGCCAGCCCCATACTTTCTCAGGATCAAATGGCGCAGACGCTAATTCAAAATACCTATCTAACATTAGCCCAATAATCTTGCATATACCATCTCGGCAGTAGCAAGCGTAACGCTTTTTACCGCAAACGCAGGTCACTCCTTTAGATAATTCATCCAATAGAGGATTGATCAAATTTAAATCTAAGCTGCCTACAAGTTTTTTGATAAAGTAGCGAGTACCAACTGTCCGTTCTAAACGTTCTTCAGATGCAGGATATAGTTCCGTACAGGTGCGAAAAAAATTCGACAAGTGAGAAATATCAAATCTTTCAGGACCTACGATTGTTATGATGTCCGCCACAACCTTAAGCGAAGTTTCGCTAGCCTCAGCAACCAGAATCGATACATCGGCGTGATGATCATGTCCGATCAAATCGAGTAGACATCTGTTGGCCAAAAATCGAGTGCGTTCGCTCTGGCTTGCGTCCAATACGAGCTGACGTAATTCATTTGTCAAATGCGTAATCGCTGGTGATCCCGCCAAAAGTTCGAGGATCAGATCACGTAAGTGCCCATCGTTTCCAGATGCAAGGAGAGGCTTGATTTCCTTCATGACGTCTTGGGTGAAGAAACCTGCAGCACTGAACCGACGCCAAGAATCTCCCCTTCGGAAATACGGATCTCTCTTTTCCACATCTTTTAAGCGCCTTATGAGCAGGCGCTTTGAGGACTGTTCAAGTTGAGAAGGATCGCCGTTCGCTAGTACTGCATAGGGGTCAAGTTCGATTGCTGATTCCTGAATATACTTGTTGCCTAACGCGGCCAACCAACCCAGCAGCCCTCGTAGTTCGTCCCGTACAATGGTGTTTGGAGCGATTATGGGTAGGCATTTATGGATCGTAAGATGGTCCGTCGGATCAGCTATTCGCTTGGCTAGGTAATACGCAGCACAGTATTCAGCGACGATCTTGTGAACCGGTCGATGCTGATCTGCGCTGTCTCCGGGCTTGAAAAGTCTAGTCGCGAGGATGCCTTCAGCTGCGGTGGTGTTTTCGAACATTGACGCTAGTAGTGGATAAATACGGTCTGCTGTCGCTTCGCTCGTTCCTATACCATCTGCACCTGAAAGCAAAAGCTTGGCGAATACCTCAGACGACAGGTCAACCTTTTGTGCGATCGAAAGGGTAAGGCCGGTCTTCGCCACGGTGGCATTCGCCTCCTTTGCTAGGCGCTCGACCGCTTGGGAAAAAATGCTTCGCTTGTCTGTGAAATGTCTGCCACTTTCGATGTAAGCGTCTGCGAACATCTTTAAGAACTGGGGATTGGGTAGTAGTGCTTCTAAATCAAATCGAGTGACTTCCGCTTGGAATGTTGCGAAATCCTCACCCGGCACATGGTGATGAAAAATTTCCCGCTGTTCTTCTTCCTCAAACTCGACCAGCTTCACTAGGAGCGGTGAGCATCCGAAGTACTCTTCGAATGCGCTTGTGGCTGCGGTCCCCCATTCGCTGGATCGGCTAGAGATGATCACGTGCGTTGGCTTTGCTTTACTTGCATTCGCCAGGAGGTCGTGAATACCGGTTTGATCGATTTTAGCTAACTCGTCAAACGCGTCGATCACGAGCGGAGAGTTATCAGCGCCTGGGCCTATACGTTTGAATTTGTTCGCTGTCACGCTAGAAGTGCCCAGCTTCCGGGCCAAACTACGCATTAACTCAGTTTTTCCACCACCTGGTTCGGCCAGAACAACGACGTAACTTGACGTAACTAGAAGCTCATCTTCAGTGTAAACAACGTCACTGCTGGATATTTGGCGCGGTAAATAAAGAATAGAGCTCATGGGCAGAAGTCTGAAGATGGCGTGCTGAAAGCACCAAAAAACCGGCGCCATTTATTTCAGGGCGAGTCCTTTCAAATGACACATCCTGCTCCGGATATTACGTCATTTTATAGGGATAAGCCCTTCGGTCTGTGAGCGACCGCTCCTGGCCGAAAGCTGCCCGCTACGAACGGCAGCAACCGGTTAAAAATAGGTTGGAGCTGCTTGCGCTGACGGGGCAGCTGGCATCAATGGCGACCCACCCGAACGATCGCGATCACCTTACCTCGCCTCACTACACAACCTGTCCGCCGGATACTGTCGCATAAACTCCATACTCTCCGCCGCCGGCGCCCTCAACCAATCGGCGTACAATCCTTTGGGCAAAATCACCACCATGCGCTTCTCATCCTCAGGCCGATGAAAGTTTCGCATCAATTCGTTATTGCCGGCGTTGACCGTCAACATCGAGAAACCGAACACCTCCTCTCCTGCTGGATTGGTCCAACACTCCCACAACCCAGCAATCCCCATAGGTTCGCTATCACGACGCGTAATCCGCGTGGCAACGGCTTTACCCGATCGCCAATCAGGCTCGTAAATCGCCTTCGCCGGGATAATGCAATGCTGCGCACGACGCCAGGCATTACGAAAGGACGGCTTCTCCCCGGCTGTTTCCGAACGAGCGTTATAGGTTCGGCGCGCAATTTTGGTGTCTTTGCTCCAACCAGGGATCAACCCAAAGGACCCGGACAGTAGCTCTACTTGGGGAGTGGCCTCGTCCTGGTCATCCAAACTAAGAGCCAATTTAAGAAAAGGCCCCATGTAACCAGGCCAAAGGTCCAGCTCTCCCTGCTCAGGCCCTCTCGCACCAAAAGCCAGCGCAATTTGCCCGCTCGCTGGCGCTTCATAGTGACTGCACATGCCGATTCCTCCTGAATTACCGTGGGCACTCACTGCGTTTATCGCCCACTTGTCGAAATTACCTACAGAAAAATTGACCGCAAGCCCTCTGCAAAGTTAACTGTACATAAATACAGTACTTGTAAAAGGGCAGCACCATGAGTATTTCCATCCGAGGCCCCATCACAGAGGGCGGCGCCACCCTGCCCTTTTACTCGTTCCAGGTTCCGGCAGGCTTCCCTTCCCCGGCGGCCGACCATATCGAACAGCACATCTCGATGGACGAGGTGCTCAACATTCGCGCGCCCCACGTCTACCTCATCACCATCACCGGCGAGAGCATGCAGGGCGCCGGCATCTACGAAGGCGATATCGGCATTGTCGATCGCTCCATCGAGCCCGCCCACGGCCATATCGTTGTCGCTGTGCTCAATAACGAGCCCATCTGCAAACGCCTGTGCAAGCGCGGAAAAGAGATCATCCTATTGTCGGAAAACCCCAAATACCCCGCCCGCTATATCCTTGAGGGCGACGAACTGTCCATCTGGGGCGTCATCACCAGCACTGTGCGCAGCCATGTCTAAGCTGCAGCCCGCCTTCGCTTTGATTGATTGCAATAGCTTCTACGCGAGTTGCGAACGCGTGTTCCGCCCAGACCTGGCCAGAACCCCGATTGTGGTTCTGAGCAACAACGACGGCTGCGTGATCGCCCGCAGCTACGACGCCAAGCCCTTCGTCAAAATGGGCGCACCGTATTTCGAGATCAAACACACGCTCAAGCAGCACGGCATCGTGCCCTTCTCCTCCAACTACGCGCTGTATGGCGATATGAGCGAACGGGTCATGAGTCTGATCGAAGCCATGGTACCTACGGTGGAGGTGTACAGCATCGACGAGGCGTTCGCCGACCTGACCGGGATGACTGAACTGGATGCGCTCGGGCGTCGTATTCGAAACCAGGTGCTGCTTTGCACGGGCATCCCCGTGGGTGTGGGCATTGCCCATACCAAGACATTGGCAAAACTGGCCAACCACACGGCCAAGCGCCTGCAAGGGCAAACCGGCGGCGTGGTCGATATCTGCGCGCCAGAGAAACGCGATTGGGTGCTGCGCAATACCGATGTCGCAGAGGTCTGGGGCGTTGGACGGAAAATGAAATTGCATCTGGATGGCCTGGGCATCAAGTCGGCGATGGACCTGGCTAAGGCGGATCCGTCGATGCTACGCCGGAAATTCAGTGTGGTAATGGAAAAGACCGCGCGAGAGCTGGCGGGTACGCCCTGCCTGGCGCTGGATGAACCCGAACCACCCAAGCAGGAAATCTGCTGCAGCCGCATGTTCGGCAAACGCCTGACCGAACTGGCGCCGATCCAGGAAGCAGTGGCCACCTACATGATGCGCGCCTCCGAGAAACTGCGGGCCCAGCAATCATTGTGCAAGAAGATTCGGGTTTCCATACGCACGGGGATGTTCAATCCAGACGAGGCGAAATATGCCAATGGGGTGGTGGTTGACCTGCCCTACCCGACCGATGATGTGCGCATGCTAACCCGGGCGGCGACGGAGGCTGTCGGGCAGGTGTTTCGTGCGGGTTTTAATTACAGCAAGGCGGAAGTCCTGCTACTGAATCTGTGCCAGTCTGGGGAATACACCGATGATCTATTTACTATATCGCAGCCCGCGGAAGCCACACGGGTGATGACTGTGCTGGATCAGATTAATGGCCGTTGGGGCAAGGGGACACTGCGTACGGCTAACGTGCCGGAGCATCCTGACTGGGGGATGCGGCGGGAGATGATGAGTCAGAGTTATACAACGCGGTTGGATCAGTTGTGGAAAGTATCTTGTGAGTGATCCAGAAAATACGTAATTAGGCAACTTACGAGCTTGATTTCTCTCCGGATTCGGACAGCGTTGTGCTGTATGTGAAACTTGCACGTGAGTTGCGCGCGAGAATTGAAAGTGCGATTCAGAAATTTAATGACGGCACACATCCGGGTTTGCTGGTAAGGCATAAGCCTCCGACCGGTGAAGCGAGAGTTACCGCTTAGACAGGGGGCACTCAGGCCAGGCATACTGCATCTACCGGCACTGAGGCTGGCAAAGTGGAGGTAACAACATGCTGAAGGAGGAGCAAGTCAGTGAGTTGCTCATCCAGTGTGAGCGATTAGTCGGGCAACGCTTGGTTCAGATCCGTGGCAATCTGACCAGGCCAGAGAATCGCTCAGCTGCTATTTTCGAGCTGCTTGCCATTCAGGCATTTGCTGAGCTCGGTACGGTTGAGTACGAACCCTTCCCCAACAGCCCCGACATCCGACTGACGCTGCCTGACGGCAACCAAGTTTGGGTGGAAGTTGCGTTTCTGTACGACAAGTATTGGAAACAGGAGCGGCAATCACGCGATCTGACTATGGCTATGCGCACGCATGCTCAAAGCAAGGGTATTGCTCCTGAAAAGATCTCTTTCAGGTTTACTGGTGAGCCCACTGCGGCGGGTTATGAGCGCCGACTGCCAGAACAGCAAGACCTCAAAAAATTCTTTAAAGGAGAGTATGCCAGAGATCTCTTTGAACGAATTCGGGGCAAGCCCTTAGAGCCATTCACGGTCGAGCACCCCAAATTTAGTTTTCAAATTTCTTATGTTCCATCAGCCACTTGCGGAAGCGGCGGTGGTCTAGTGCAGGAAGCGCCTAAAGATCCGAAGCAGCACCAGCTGTACAAAATCATCAAACGTAAGGCCAGCCAGCACGCAGTTGAAGGTATGCGCATCGTTTGCGTAGGGAGTGACTCCAGCAGAGCACTCGCCCGCAGCTCCTCCCCAGCAGTGATCACCGCCGAGGATGCAACCCGCCTCGCGTTCAGCGAAACAACCTCTGTGGGGTGCGTAATTACCGTAGAGATCAAACACGTCTTCCAGGCCTTCAGCCAAATGCAGAAGCTAGCCCATCCATGGCTCTACCTTAACTCTAGGGCAAAGGCACCCATGACCGAGCATGTGGTAGGAGCTATGCAACAGCTCCATTTTAATCGCTGGAAATACTCGTTTGAACTCAATCAATACCAGACTCCTGAGAAGGGCTTGGATAGGAAGCTGCTGGGGAGTATCAGTATGACAACTGGGAACAATGGTCTTAGCCTCGAAATCCCATCTGCCTTGTTCGTGGAGGTCTTAGCCGGTCGGGAGAAGCTTCTGCAAGGAGAGTCGGGCTTGGACCCTATGCTGGAGAATTTTCTGTCAGGCGATTATCGCGTGGAAAATTGCTCCTTGATCCCTGCGAATGTTCAAGCAGGCGAAGGGGCTAAGATAAAAATTGATTTCGTGTTCGACTTCGATACGGTCTTCGAGCGGGTTTCAACGTAAGCGAACGGTGAACCCACCTACCGTTCTCCCAAATTAAGGGCGATGGTGTCCGCCTATTTTTTAAGCGGACGCGATAGCCCTTAAATGCGCCAACGAAGCTCTTACCCCAAGTCGTTCAAAGCCCAGGTTGTCCAGGAATGCCTGCAACCCGGCGCCTCCATCTCCAGCGTTGCCATCAGTCACGGCATCAATGCCAACGTGATCCGTAAGTGGCTGCCACTTTTCCGAGATCAACCACCCGCAACCTTGCCAGCGTTTGCTCCGGTAACGGTCGCTCCGAAAAGACAGGCCGAGTCACCGCGGTGATCATCGAGCTGCCATTTGGTGAGCAAACCATCACGGTGAAATGGCCTGCTTCCGATCCCGAGGGCTGCGCTCAGTTTGTCCGTGGATTTGCCCTATGATCCGCATCGACAGCATCTGGCTCGCCACCGAGCCCATGGATATACGTGCTGGCACCGAGACCGCTCTGGCCAGGGTGATTGCGGTGTTCGGTGCGGCGAAGCCGTACTGTGCTTATTTGTTCGCCATTTGCGAGTCGCAACAACCAGGATGATGAACTGGTCAGAACCCTACCCCAATACGATGGGCCCCAAACGTATTCTTTACTCAAAAACCATCTCCAGCACGTTGACCGAACGCGAGCAAAAAACTGCTCACGACCCTGAGAGGTAGGTATTCATACCGCAAAGAGAGATCTATCCCAATGGCTCATAAATCACTGCCGATCTTAAAGTGCTAGGCATCGCTGCAAAATTAAAACTCAAATAGATATATATAAAAACAAAAAACATCCAATCAGATCCCAGCAACGCCAGCTTATTGACTTGACTAGCGTCAACTTGTTGTCAAAAAATAAACTGGAAACAACGCCTTGAATTAGCAACTTGCGCCCCGAAATCTTAGTCCACCACCCCACTATATCGGAGCTCCCATGGCAGATGTTTATTTCATCAATGGCATCAGACTCGACAAAACCGGAGAGCACATCGAACTTGTTCGAGTTCGCAAAGAAGTCTCAAACGAGCAATTCATAGTGCCGCGCGAATTCGTCGCTCAGCTCATCCAAACCGGCGTGTCATTCAAATCTCGATACTATGATGGCAAGGAATGGAAAACCGGTGCGGATGTGGAAGTATTTGAAGACATCTTCCTTCGGGCTAACCGCAACAGCACTGCTAAAGACAACCTCAGAAATTTGCGACTGGTCTGATCCTTTCGCGGCTCTGAGCGCGAGAGAGCGACAGAGCTCTCTCGCCTCTCATCTGCCACACACGTCGGCATAACGCCCATCCGGGGCAGCTAGGCGACCCCATGAGACTCACTGTAGGTACGCTAAATGGATCAGCAGGTTGCGCTAAAGTTGATCGCCGAGAAGGCCTACGACGTCGGCTACTCCGCCAAGCTTCACTTCTCTACCTACGACATGGTGGAGAAAGCCCCAGGGTGGATCGGCTTGATCTCCCTGGTGATAGGTGTACTAGCGCTTTACATCGATTTTTTGGCGGCAAAACACGTTTCAGCGCTCATTACCGTGATCGGCATTTGCAGCCTTTACATCACCTACTACGCCGACTCCAAAGAACAATATTTTCAAGCCGGGAACAAGCTCACGGAGTTGCTTGATGAGCTGAAGGGCATGTCTGCCCGATGTAAATCCAACCAGCCATTTACCGCCGCCGATCAAGCCCAACTGGATCGAATCACCACTGATTTCCGATCGGCCTGCCAGCGTAAGCACATCCTTTTCTCGGGCTGGCTAGCTCACAAAAAATTCTTTTGGGATCACCAGATCGACTGGATCGCTGAGCACCGTGAATTTAGTTTTTTCAGGGACAAGATCCCTTTTTCCGTATACGCCCTGATGGCAGTGATTTTGATCGCTCTGGTCGGTGGGTCATGGCTCGCTGCGCATCCGGAACTTCTCCTCTCGCTGAAGGAAGTCTGCACCCATGAGTAAAGAGCTTTTCGAGCAGTTTCGTAAAAACCTGGCAGTCAAGAATGCCGACGAGATCTCCAAAAGCTACCGGCAGATCACCGAGAAGCTCAACGGAAAGTACTACGACAGCACCTCAGAGACCCTGCACTGCCGCCAAGTCGGATCATACGGTCGACATACCGCAGTCCACGGCGTGAGCGATCTGGACATGGCGTTCGTGTTGCCGTGGTCGGTGTACGATCGCTTCCAGCGCTACGAGAACAACAAGCAATCGTCGCTGTTCGGCGAGATCCGCCTAGCTCTTAAAGAACGCTTCCCGAACCATGAGGTAAGGGCCCAGCAGCAGGTAGTGTCGATAAATTTCTCGGACTACGTGGTCGAGGTACTCCCGGCATTCGAGCATGAGGATGGTAGCTACACCTACCCAGATGCCAATGATGGAGGCAGCTGGAAAACCTGTAACCCAGTCGCTGAAATCGATGAAATCAACGCGCTAAACCAGGACAAAAACCATAACCTAAAGCGCCTATGCAAAATGGTGCGGGCCTGGAAAAACGACCATGGTGTGCCACTGAAGGGAATGCTGATCGACACCCTGTGCTATCAGTTCCTGAAGGGCACCATGGACTACGACAACAAGTCCTATGCCGCCTACAGCCAAATGACCCGGGACTTCTTCGCCTACCTGGTTGATATCAATGAAGACAAGGAGCAATGGCGTGCGCCCGGCAGTGGCTCCATCGCTACCAAATCAGGCAACTTTCATCCCAAGGCCAAGAAGGCCCTGAGACGCTTACAGGAGGCGCTGGATGATGGCGAGGTTGCCCATGAGCGTTGGAGCACTGTGTTCGGCGAGCATTTCCCAGAGTATGTCGAGCAAGATAAGAAACAGGCAATCGCAGAGAACCGCGTCAAAAACGCCGAACAGTTCATCGGTCAAAAATTCAGCCTCGACATCCAGTACACCCTGCGCATCGATTGCTCCGTCAAGAACGAAGGTGATCGGCTTCGCAATCTAATGTCTCGCGTTATGACATACCGAATTCCCAAGCAGCGTGAGCTGACATTCTGGGTCGCCGAGATCGATGTACCACCTCCGTACAAGATCTACTGGAAGGTGAAGAACGTGGGCCCGCAGGCCATCGAGAGAAACATGATCCGTGGCGAAATTCGAATCGACAGCGGCTACCGCCAAATCACCGAGCACTCCACCTTCCAGGGCGACCATTACGTGGAATGCTACGCGGTGAAAGACAACGTCTATGTGGCGCGCAGCCGGATCATCGTGCCGATTTAAATGCGGTCTGGAGGTGTACCTGAATAGGAGCGACCCACTCCTACTCCACTAGGCTGCGTCTATCCGCTCCAGGCTCAATCAACCAGCTTGAGCTTTTGATGACGTATGCCATACCGAGATCACCAAGCCGAGATGAACGACACTTGCCGCTTTGCAGTACTCGATCTCCGATACGGTGCACCGAGACTGCAAACTAAAAATGGCTCACATCCGTGGCCACCATCACAAGGACAAGCACATGCCCGTAGCAAAAAGGATTCTTCTACCCGACACCAACCAAGGCCTCGAACACGTTCTGAAGGGCATCAGTGTTGCTGATCACCTCAGCACCACGCTGAACGTCCCAGACGTCATTTTTCTCGTGCCAGTCAAAGCCTCACTCACCTCCGGCTCTTTGCATAACGCGCTTGGTAAAGCTGTTCACGACGCACTCGCCAAAGGTAAGCCGGTAAAGCTACCAAGTGGTGCGCACATGCGCTGCGAGACAATACAGACACTGCAGTGGCTGCCGAAACCGTCCGTGGTGATCGCGGTGTACGCCAGTCAAAAGATGATGGACAAGATCGACGCGCTACAGAATGTGGCGGCTATCGTCGCTATCCCCTGGGTGGCGGGTGAGATCGATGACTGGGCGAAGACTTGGTCACCACAGATCCTAGGCCAGTCGAGCCCGCCGGCCCAGTCAGCAGCAAAGCTCATTACAGACCCAGTTGTTGAGCAAGCGATGAAATCGCTGACCAACATAATCAATAAAGCCCACAACAGCTTGCACCCCTCTGACGAGGAACACGCCAAGCGGATTCTTCGAATTCTCCGCTCACGCGAACACCTGGAGCCGGCAGAAAATATCAGGCGCTGGGCAATAAAGAATGGTTGGCTGCCCAAGGCGGCTGAACGTTTGGAGGTTCTGGCACAGAAGGCGTTTGCCTTGCGTACAAAGCCAAAACTGGAAAATCCGCAGCATGCCGAGCAGAGCTATCAACGCTGGGCTGATGCAGCGCAACCATGACAGCCTTAAATAGGTTGCCTGGGAAGGAAGCGCGGGATAGTAGCCAACCCTGCAATGGGCATGAGAGGTCGGGGTGACCGACCTCTCGCACATCACGTACTGGCAATGCTTCAGTCATGGTCGTAGCTGATTGGATGACTTCATGAAACGCATGAGCCCTGCCGAACTAATCTGTCTGGTCTGGGGCAACGCCGACATCGACGACGGTACAGCATAAAACCGTTGCACCGACCTTCTTCAGCCACAGCCGCCCTGATGCCCCCGGACGTACTGCCGCACTCGTTCACATTTGGCTCAAAAATTCTTTATCATTGCTGCTGGCAATCGGCCCAAGAACGCCTTTCTACGGCGCTTGTTTCGTAACCGTCCGGCCAACACCCTCTCCTGACATCTCTCCAAATTCGCCAAGATAGTGGACACCATTTTTTAGTGGACACTATCTTGGATACAGCTCCCGCTCGTTGCCCCGGTCGCCGCCCGAACTTCCCACCAGAATTTAAACGCAAAGTCGTCGAGGCCTCTTACCGGCCCGGCGCCTCCGTATCGTTGATTGCTCGCGAACACGACGTTAATGCCAACATGGTCTTTCGTTGGCGACAGCAATATCAGGACGGAGCATTCGGCCCCATCAGCCAGCACGTGAATCTCCTGCCAGTCGAGGTGATCGAAGCGTCTATCGAATTGCCGCCGCCAGCGCCGCTGCCGCCAGAACGCCCTTCCGAGATCCTTATAGAAGTAGGAAAAGCCAAGCTACGCATCACCGGCAAGCCTGACCTTCAAACCTTGCAACTCACCTTGCAGCAGTTACTGCGATGATCGCTCCACCCTCAGGAACCCGTATCTGGATCGCTGCCGGCGTCACCGATATGCGCCGTGGCTTCGACGGTTTGGCGGCGTTGGTGCAAACACAGCTGGAGGCCGATCCGTTCTCCGGCCAGATCTTTGCCTTTCGCGGGCGACGTGGTGATCGCATCAAATTGCTGTGGTGGGACGGCGACGGATTGTGTCTGTTCTGCAAACGCCTGGAACAGGGCCGATTCGTCTGGCCGCAAGCAACCTGCGGCAGCGTTTCGCTGACAGCGGCGCAGTTATCGATGTTGTTGGAAGGCATTGATTGGCGCAGGCCAATTCGTACAGCACCCGTCCTCGCGGTCTGACTTTGCGCGCTGAAAATCCTTAGTAACATTCGGGCATGACTCACATGACCGACGCTTTGCCGAATGATCTTCACGCCTTAAAGACCCTGGTCTCTGCCCAGCGGGCAGAGATTGAGCGTCTGAAAATGATGATCGCTAAGTTGCGGTGCACGCAGTTCGGTCGCAGTTCTGAGCAATTGGACGCGATGATCGATCAGCTCCAACTGAGCCTTGAAGAACTGGAGGTCAGCCAGGCTGAAGTGACGTCAGTCACTGAGCCCTCACCGCGCACCGTTTCCCGTCGCAAGCCATTGCCCGAGCATCTCCCCCGCGAAATTCATGTCCATCAACCCGATCCACAATGCTCTGGTTGTGGTGGGACGCTTCGCCAGTTGGGGGAGGACGTATCTGAGGTGCTGGAGTACGTTCCGGCACGTTTCAAGGTGATTCGCCACGTTCGACCCAAGCTGGTTTGTCGCTGCTGCGAGCACATCGCTCAAGTGCCTGCACCGAGCCGCCCGATAGCTCGGGGCCTTGCAGGCCCTGGGCTACTGGCTCATGTGCTGGTTTCCAAGTTCGTTGACCACCTTCCTTTGTATCGGCAGTCCGAAATTTACGCCCGCGAGGGCGTAGATCTGGAGCGCTCGACCTTGGCCGACTGGGTCGGCCAAAGCAGCCAATTGCTCAGGCCGTTGGTCAATGCGCTCAAGTCCCACGTCATGAGCGGCCATAAAGTCCACGCCGACGACACACCGATTGGCGCACTCGCTCCTGGCACCGGCAAAACCAAAACGGCGCGCCTGTGGACGTATGTCCGCGACGACCGTTCCTCCGGTTACGCGACGCCAGCGGCGGTGTGGTTTGCTTACTCGCCGGATCGCAAGGGGCAACATCCCCGTGCGCACCTCAACGATTTCAGCGGGATCTTGCAAGCCGATGGCTACGCGGGTTTTGCTCAGCTCTATAGCTCCGGCAGTGTTCAGGAAGCGGCATGCTGGGCTCACGCTAGGCGCAAGTTTTACGACGTGTACAAAGACCAGTCCTCGCCGCTTGCCGCCGAAGTGCTGCAACGAATCGCAGTGCTGTATGCCATTGAGCGTGAGGTTCGCGGCCAGCCGCCCGACCGACGAATAGCGGCTCGGCAAAGCCGAGCCAGTCCGCTGTTGGAGCAGTTGCACGCGTGGCTCAATCAGACGCTGACACAGGTGTCGAAAAATCGGCATTGGGTGGTGCGATTCTCTATGCCCTCAATCGGTGGCAGGCGCTGGTGCGCTACTGCGATGACGGGCGAATTGAGATCGACAACAACGCTGCCGAACGAGCGCTGCGCGCTGTTGCTTTGGGTAGAAAAAACTACCTGTTCGTCGGTTCCGATGCCGGTGGAGAAAGGGCTGCTGCTATTTACAGCCTGGTAGGCTCAGCCAAACTCAACGACCTGAACCCGCAAGCCTACTTGACCCACGTGCTGGAGCAAATCGCCGACCATCCAATCAGCCGGGTGGAAGAACTGCTGCCCTGGAACGTATCTCTTAACCCTCTCGAACACTGCGAGGCTGCTTGATCCATGCCAAAAAAATCTCACCTGTCCGTGGTTAAAACCGACCAAGTCCTGATACTGCACATCGAGTTTACATGGATAAAACCTTCGATTTGGCGACGTGTGGCAGTGCCTGAAAACATCACGTTGAGCAAATTGCATCAGGTGATCCAGGCGGTGTTTGGCTGGAGCGACAGCCACCTGCACGAGTTTGAAATTGATGGTGAGAGTTATGGCGTTCCTGATCCTGATTGGGGCCCACCGGTGATTTCAGAGCAGCGTAAAAAGCTGATCAGCGTGTTGTACGGCAAGAAGACGTTTCGGTATGTCTATGACTTCGGCGACAACTGGGAGCTGAGGATTAAAGTCGAGAAGACCTTGCCTGCAATTATTTTTCCGCAAGTGCCGTGCTGTATTGATGGAGCTAATAGGTGTCCGCCCGAGGATGTTGGTGGCGCGCCTGGGTATGAAGATTTTCTGGCAGCGATAGCGGATCCGAATCATCCCGGGCATAAAGAAATGCTGGAGTGGTATGGAGATGACGGATTTGATCCGACGGCGTTTGACTGCGATTGGACTAATCAATGGTTGAAGAGGCAGGTGAAGAGCTGATCAGAAATAGCGTGCCGGGCAGACGCTTAAGATAGTTTCGCGGGTACAGCCATACCTAATTCAATGTGCCAAGATTAGGCCACCAAGGATGAGTACCAATCAAATATGCCTA
Source organism: Pseudomonas sp. CBZ-4 (assembly GCF_000346755.1). Lineage (GTDB taxonomy): Bacteria > Pseudomonadota > Gammaproteobacteria > Pseudomonadales > Pseudomonadaceae > Aquipseudomonas. Next base: position 125,716 of record NZ_ANNV01000175.1, read on the forward strand.
GTCTTACCTCCGATGCCGATTTCATGCAGCTTGCTCTTGCCCAAGGGCGCTTAGCCTTACCTGGCTGCCTTCCAAACCCGCCAGTAGGTTGCGTGCTGGTAAAGGACAACGTGGTGATCAGCCAAGGCCATACACAGGCACCTGGGCTCTATCACGCGGAAGCGATGGCGTTAAGCCGATTAGCGAATGACTGCTCCGGGGTGACAGCATTTGTCACGCTTGAGCCATGCTCTTTTCATGGCCGAACTCCGTCATGCGCGCGGGCACTGATAAACAGTGGGGTCGATAAAGTTTTTGTCGGGTTGCTTGATCCCGATCCGAGAAACTCGGGAGCGGGCATAAGAATGCTACGAGATGCAGGCATTACAGTCGTTGTCGGCTTACTGGCGGAGGAAGCTGCTGAGGACTTAGCTGGTTTTTTGGTAAGCAATTCCGGTGAGTCGCCGGAGCGCAACGATCAGTAAATCGTTAGCACCTCAGCGCAAGGTGGGATGCCCGGACGGTTACGGTTCGCAGGCGTTGGTCGAGTATGGTCGTGAGCTTGGTGCTGGCAGGGTAGCCGGAGCTCCGCCCGAGCATCTTATGAGTGTGGCCATCGAAAGGATTTCGTCTACGCGCCCCTGTTCCTGCCTGATGAGCATTTCCGAATATTCGGCCCATCCGACTACCAGGAGAAGCACTTCAACTCTCCTGACCGGGTGCGTGGAGACAAACTCAGCATCCTGCTTCAGTACAGCGACAAATTCTCTGGAGGGCCTTGGCAGGAAAACACTGCTAAATAGAATCTCAGTTTTCAGGCGGCGAGTTTCTCGCCTCGAGATACTAGGTACTTACTAGATCTCGCAGATTACTGATGATTTGGGCTGCAGCTTGCTCGGGCGATTGCTCTCGAAGCAGCGCCAGCGCCTGTACTGTTTTTGGGATATCAGTAGCAGGCCTGGTTGGTCGTCCCTCGCTTTGCACGAACGGGCCATCTGTCTCGGTGAGAAGCCGGTCAGATGGTAGCAAGGCGACGAGGTTGCGGTGCTTGGCAGAGGTCAGCATCTGCGAGTTGATCGAAAAATAGCATCCAAGCTCCACAGCCCTCCTAGCTTCACTGGGGGAGCCGGTGAACCAGTGAAGCACCACCGTTCCCCGGTCAGTCGGAAGCAGGCGCTCGATATGGGATAGCACCTTTCCAACACTCCGGACGCTGTGGACGGTGAGAATCTTCCCGCCCTGCTCCGAGCAAGCCTCGAGCACCCTCTTGAACACCCGTTCCTGCGCCTCAAAGCTCCCATAGAATTGGGGCCCGGCATCAAGCCCTACCTCTCCAACGTATCGAGTCTCTTCAAGCAGGCGCTCCAGTAGCGGTAGCTCCGATTCACGCTCAGCCACCAGTTGGGGATGTAGCCCCAATGCCACCCGGACATGCCGAGACGATGCCGCAAGCTCACGATTGCGCCGCCATGCTTTCGGTGTAGTGGTCACAGCCAACGTAGCAACCCCTGCCTGATCGCACTCCACGATGAGACGCTCGTGATCTGGATAGAGGTCAAGGTGGCAGTGGAAATCCACCCACTTTGGAATCGAGCTATTCTGAGGTTTCATAGTGGTATGGCTGTCACGCCCTCGAGGTAATCGTCGACTTCCAGCAGTCCATCTCGATAAACCTGCTCGAAGTCATCCAGGCTGTCAGGATGGTCGATCAAAGGCCCGGGCTCATGAATTGCGAACTTGGCGCGGTGTGGAGCACGTTTGAGGCGCGCGATGGCTAGCTGGAAAGAGCGTACATGTTCGCCATCAGATTTGTTCGTGTCCAGCGTTTGCGCATGTAGATCCGGGATGACATATCGGGTTTGATCCGGCCCGCACCCGCGATGAATTGCTGCCCGCCTGATAATGCAGGGGACGCAGAATCCGCAGTGCTTGGGTGATCGATTCGAGGGGTCAGGATGGTACCTTGCCTTTCCTGGCGAGGAGCACGACATCGTCAGATGTACATGATCCGCCAGGAACTCAGGGTCAGAGCACTGCTCTGCCATTTGGCCCTTGGTGAGATGGCTGAACATATTGAATAGCCTCGTGCTTAGGCCCAACCCCGCGAAGAGCTCATTCACACGCGCCATGTAGTATGGATGAGTCGTGCGCGTGCTACATGCACCCAGACGGCGCGGATCCAAGGGAACGTTCAGTGAGATCAGACCATTTTCAGGCACATGGATGGTGATCGAGTCGCCGATCGCTTCCGCGGCCATGGCCGCCAGCGCGAAGAACAGGAATGAGCGCCCTCGAAGCGTATCTTCACTGCCCCCTCCCTCCACGAGATCGTGCGGGAACCCCACACGGGCCTGGATGTGGTTGATCGACATCTCGGAAAACCTCTCCTGCATCGCTGCCCGGCAGTCGTTCTGATAGGTACTGGTGCTGTTGGTATCCCAGTAATGGCTCACAAGCAATGGTTTACCGCCGCCACCGAATAGATCGATCGCCCCAATGAAGCTATCCATCCCCCCTGAGAACAGGCAAACGCTATCCGACTCATCTGTTCTCAAACTCTCCGGAGCGGGAGATAGTTCATCGATACCTGTTGGTCGCTCGCGGAAAACCAGGCGCCAGCGATCACCAGTGAGGAATTTCAAAGTCGAGGCCAGCAGGTCGCACGTTGCTGTCCATACTGTGGGTTCTGCGACGGGGATGTAGAGGTCGATCTCCCTCGTCCAGGAATTCTCCGATTCGGTGTCTCGTGAAATTCTGGTGTCCGCTGCGGTAAGGGTCGCCGCCAGCAGTGCCAGATCGACGGCAGTTTCTCCTGGGCTCAGCCCCAGATCAGCCAATTGCTCAATGGCTTGGCCGATCCCGAACTGCAATCTCCCGTGCCCGTCAAGGAACTGGATATTGGTGATGACACTACCTGACTCCAGCAGCGCGAGATCCTCGTCATCTGTTTCGCCGAGCCGGCAGATAATGCTGTGGTGCCTCATTCCAGCCCCTCCGCTGCAGTCGCGATAAGATCGAACGCCGCCTCATAAATCGCAGACGTGACCTGATTGACCTCTTGTTCTGTGGGCGCCGGCCATTGCTCTAGCCGGTTGGCGAGCTGACCTCGCGTACAACCTGTGATGAACGAACTCAGCTGAGACTGGATGCGTTCAACCGCTTCCACATCATCCGGCATGGTGATGCCCCTGCCGCCCAAGTCCGCCATGATCATGCTCTCAATCGAATTCGCTACGAAGTCGAGGAAGAAGTTTTGCCGATCAGCTTCAGTCATATCCTGGAAGCTGCCGCTGCCTGCCTCGTCCAGTTCGGCGATCGTGTTCAGTGCAGCCTGGCGCGCAACGCCTTCGTCAATCGCCCCACCAGGCGGGCAAATGAACTCAAGCAGCGCGAGTAGTACTTGGGAGGCCGGTTGTCCTGGAGCCACGGTAAGTTGCAATCGCCGTAGTGTTTCTGCTGCCCCGTTGCGCTGAACATCCCCGAAGATACTGAGCAGTTTTGCCGCAGTAGCGCGGGATGTTCCCATGCGCCGAGCACCTCTCGATGATCCCCCTACGCCTTTACGCACATAGGAAGACAGGGCATTCCCCAAATCGCTGGGGCTTCCAGTTCGGGCGAAACGGGTGAAGCTGCTGCGGGCACCCCGAAGCGAGCCAGTGCCGTCATTGTTAACCGGCCCTGATGGAGATGAGCCTGACTGAGACGGGGTAGAGCCTGGCTGAGATGGATTTGGTTGGCGTGGCCCATTCGGTTGAGCGGCCGGGCCGGCTGGTTGTGCTACATCATCAATCCAGGAGGGGACCAAGCCGGAGCTCGGGCCTCCATATCCTTTGGAGGTACCCATATCAATCCTTAAGATTTTCCACTGAATTCAAGTACTCGCTTGGCTGCCTTCTGAAGCGTCTCGTTCTCGACCTGCTGGCTCCAGCCCCTCAGAATCCCTTCAAGCCCCTGGATGGCATTGGTGTCCTTTAAGCTTTCATGCCATGGAGCGGGAGCCCACATGCCAAGCTTGGGCGTGGGCAGAGATCGGACGAATTCGACTAAACGTTTTTGTAGAGCGGGGCGTTGTTTGACAAGTTCGATCAATCCCGGAACCCCTTTGGGTTGATTCGAATACTCATCTGCTTGGATTATCCGATCGCGGAGTGCATCAAAAACATTCTCGGCATCAACTTCAGCTAATGCCACGATGTCCCTCTTAGTGGCTGCTTGCCGGATCTGCAATGCAGGGCCCATAAGCTTGTCAACGAGCGCCTCGAGATGACTCACTGCGACCTGCCCTATCAAGGAGCTGCGTTTATCGCGAGTCACGAAGATGTAGGGGCGCAGATCAACACCGATCAGCGCGGGATCGATCGCCGCCCAGTTGCTGATCCAGTCGCTCTTCTCCCAATCGTGCACATCGCCAGAGTTGGCCACAGCTTTGAGCTTCCCAGAGCCTTTTCCCTCATCCGACTCTGAGGCGGTTCCCTTTGACTTCTTGGTCCGCTTTTCCAGCTCGGCGATTGCAGGTACCGTACCGTCCGCATCCAGGCTCGCGATCCGTGCCAGTTGCTCATAAAAGTCAGGATGGAAACGCTCAGCCAGCATGATTTTCGCAAGTATCGGACGCCGAATATCCTCAGCAAATCCTCGAGCCTCGGCGATGGCGTGACGCAGCATCATAGAGTTCAGGAAGCGTTTGATCTGCCGGGGGTTGCCGCGAGTACCTTCACTCAATATCCGTGCAAGCAAGGCACTGGTATCCAGTGCTTCCTGGACAAAGTCAGGAAGTGGATCGCCGAAAGCGCCAGTAAGCGCTTTGCGGTCGAGGCCGCTGCTTTTCCAGGGCCGGAGCATATCCTTCTGAGCGACCGTCAAGAGCTTCTTGAGTTGATCGTCATCGGTTTTGACGACGCTTTCCAACTGTAGGAGCGTGATGTAACTGCGGGTCTCCGCCAGCCCAAGCGCCGGGATGCGGAACGGTACCTGAATGAGCTTTTCGAGGTAATTACGCGCATAGGTCACTGGCCCTGCCCCCTGCGGCAGGTCTGGGAAGTGCTCGCGCACCGCGTACTCGATCATGGCCTCGTCAGCACCGACCACGAATGCTGTCCGGTTTACGAAGAGGAAGAGACGGATGGCCTCAAGCGTGGCGATGGCTGTCTTGGGCAGGCATCGATCAAGGTCATCTACGATGACCACCAGTTGGTCAATGTCTGCAGCCGTCAGAAGTTCTTCGAACTCGGCCCGGAACTTGTGCATGTGCTCGGGGAGCTGCTCAGACTCCTTCTCAGCATCCTTGATGAAGCCACCGGCCCTCTCAGCAAGGCCGGTGAGGTTTTCTATGCTGAGATGGTCGCCCGGGTTGTGCACGAAGGCCGAAATGGACTCCACTGCCCCTTTGAGCTGGTCAATGCTGGGGATGCCGGACAATGCGGTGAACCCGAGACCTCCCGCATGCTTCGCCAGCTTGAACCAATCAATACGTCGCAAGACCTTCTTCGCAGCGTCGGCGACCTTCTTGGAGCCTGGCCGTGCACGCTGCAGTTCATCGACAATGGTCTGGATAACAACAGTTTTCGCGTCCTCAAAGCCTTCGAATGTCCAGCCGTTGAACCAGATACAGCAGACGCGCTCATCAGCGTTGAGTAGTTGCTGAGTCATCTTCAGGACGCTGGATTTACCTGCCCCCCAGTCGCCGTGCACGCCAATAGTGACCGGGGTTCCCCGAGATTCATCAAGTAGGCGCTTTACCGTTTTGGCAATGGGGGCGTAATACAGCAGGTCAGTGGCTGTTTCCTGGTCATTCAGGAACATGTAAAGAACTCCGTTTCTAGCATTTGAGATCCAATCTCGGGGGTGACCAGCGGAAAGCTGCCGCTCTCCCTTCAGATTATGGGCATCAATAGGTGTCCGCGAGTAGGCCAAAGTCGGCGCATTGATGTCAATACGCCATTTGAGGGAAGATGAACTGCTCGACTTATGCGCGAGCTGGCTGGAGCCATTAAAGGGCGTACTTTTCAAGAGACGGTGGCAGCGCGCCTTGCCAGCGAAACATCGGCAAGTAGACACTGCGCCATACACTGACGTAACGAGGGGCTAAGGCAAAAGCTCGATTTTCTAAGCTAATTAGCTCGTAGAAAATCACAATCACCTCAAAGCTAATCTATATAAGCGTACGGTGAATCCGTCTACCGTTCTCCCAAATTAAGGGCGACGGTGTCCGCCTATTTTTAAGCGGACGCGGTAGCCCTTAAATGGTAAGCGAACAGTGAAAACACCTACCGATCTCCCAAATTAAGGGCGATGGTGTCCGCCTATTTTTAAGCGGACGCGATAGCCCTTAAATGCGCCAACGAAGCTCTTACCCTAAGTCGTTCAAAGCCCAGGTTGTCCAGGAGTACTGCAACCCGGCGCCTCCATTTCCAGCGTAGCCATCAGTCACAGCATCAATGCCAACGTGATCCGCAAGTGGCTGCCACTTTTCCGAGATCAACCACCCGCAACCTTGCCGGCGTTTGTTCCGGTAAAGGTCGCCCCGAAAAGGCAGGCCGAGTCATCGGTGATCATCGAGCTGCCATTTGGCGAGCAAACTATCACGGTGAAATGGCCGTCTTCCGATCCTGAAGGGTGTGTCCGTTTTGTCCGTGGACTTGCTTCGTGATCCGCATTGACGCAATTTGGCTAGCCACCGAACCGATGGATATGCGCTCCGGCACCGAGAAAGCCCTCGCCCGGGTAGTGGCCGTCTTCGGTGCGGCGCAGCCGCACTGTGCTTATCTCTTTGCCAACCGCCGAGGCAATCTGGACTGCCCCCGGCGCCATAGACATCTCCAGCCTATGCACATCATTCATTACGAGCGAGCCCAAATGATCTACCACCATGTCACGACTCGAGCACCGTTGCTTTTTGGCTGACAGGTTCAACTGAAGGGCATCCAATCAGCAGTCAAGCCAGCCCACGTCTGTACTTCGCAGCCAAGCTGCCCGTAAGATCGACATCGCACCTTTCCGAGTAGGAGTGACCCTTTTGCCGAACGTGTTCTTTTCTTATTGCCATGCTGACGAGGCGCTGCGCGACCAGTTGGAAAAGCAGCTTTCGATGCTCAAGCGCCAAGGCGTCATTGAGACTTGGCACGACCGCAGAATCGGAGCAGGCCAAGAGATCGATGCTGCCATTGATGATCACATCAACAGCGACGAAATTATCCTGTTGCTGGTAAGCCCGGATTTCATCGCCTCCGACTATTGCTACAACATCGAGATGGCTCGCGCAATGGAGCGCCATGCCGCTAAAGAAGCGACTGTCATTCCTGTGATTCTTCGCCCATGCGATTGGCATCATGCCCCCTTCGGCAAGCTGCTTGGTACGCCCCAAGATGGTAAGCCAGTGACCCTTTGGCCTGATCGGGACGAAGCATTCTTGCAGGTTGCGAAGGAGGTTCGGAAAGCCGCCGAGCGACGCAGCCGTGGCCAACCGAACACTGCTCCGCGAGCCGAACGCAACGATTTCAATGGAGGTTCAGCGCCCTCCCTTATCGCCCCAGCTGGCCCTAGGTCGAGTAACCTTCGAATGGCTAAGAGCTTCACCCAGCTGGACAAAGACCGCTTCTTGCTCGACAGCTTCGAGTACATCGCCCGCTATTTTGAGAACTCGTTGCTGGAGCTCCAAGCGCGCAACTCAGGGTATGAAGGGGTCTTCCGTCGGGTAGATGCAAATCGCTTTTCTGCGAATATCTACAAGGACGGCCACGACGTTGCAAAAGCGGCAGTGTTCACCGGCGGCCAGATGGGCGCCGGTATCTACTACAGCCATGGAGACTCGTTTGGCGGCGGCTCTTACAACGAGGCGCTTACCGTAAATACGGACGACCAATCCATGTACCTGAAGACCTTAGGCATGGCGTTCCACACTCGGCAAGACCAGAAGCTTTCCCAAGAAGGCGGTGCCGAGACGCTTTGGGGCCTTCTCATCGCACCGCTACAACGCAATCGGTAAATCATTGCTGGGTGCGAATTAGAAAGAACCCAGGGGGCACTTGGCCTTGACGCTGCCCCCTACGACATAGAAGTAAGACTCACATAGAAGGTTCAGACCATGGAAGTAGTCCTGCTCGCCCACATCACATTTAACCGAATAGGTTCGGCCAGTGGCGGAGGCTTTCAAAGCCAACGCCAGGTCAAGTTTTCCGCTGAGCTAGCAGACACCGACCAATCGGCCTTAAGGGAATTGGTGATCGAGATCGCCGAGGCAAATGGTGAAGCGGCGGGAGCCTTGAGAGAATTGAGGTACGAGCGAAGCTACGGAGGGGAATTGGTACTCAACATCCAAGGCCCGAGCACCTCATACGGCACCGCTTATGCCCAATGTCGCATCATCCATGCGTTGAAAGCCAAAGGGCAGTACTTCGAGCTTCAGGCGGTAGAAAACAAAGACGTTACACCATATGTCTCGTCTCGACGGGCTGAGTAGTTCGCATATCGACTCAACGAACCACCAAGGATTTGCCGGATTCGGGTTGGTCATCCAGTATACGGAGGCGCACTGAATACCAGCCACGGCCACCGACGTCCGTGTCAGAAATCGCCATTCGCGATCGCTCGCACACCCGTCGCGACTGGGGGCAAAACTGGGGGCATATTTTAGATTTTTCGATCAAAAAATGCCGTCCTAGAGCCCAGTCAAAATGTTCTTCGGCGACCCGGACAGCTTGTAGCTGTCGGGCGCCGAACAGCTTCCACGCCCCTCACGTCCCACTCTTCACCTTACTCCAAACCCGCGTCCGCACCCGCTCCAACTTGAGCGGCAGCGGCTCCAGCGGAAACAGTGTATCCAACACCACGTTCGCCGGATAAACCCCAGGATTATCCCGCACCCGCTCATCCAGCAACGCCGTAGCGTCCTTGTTCGCATTGGCATAACTCAGGTAGTTGGACGTCTGCGCAATCACCGGCGGGCGCAGCATATAGTCGATGAACGCCAGCCCCTGCTGGGGGTTCGGTGCATCGTTGAGCAGCACCAGGCTTTCGACCCACACCGGCGCGCCTTCCTTGGGGATGCTGTATTGAATGTGGCGGCCACTGCCGGCGGCATCGGCGGCTTTCTTGGCGTCCATCACGCCGCCGGCCCAGCCGACGACGGCGCAGATGTTGCCATTGGCCAGGTCGGTGATGAAGCGCGATGAGTCGAAGTAGCGGATGTGCGGGCGCAGTTTCAGCAGCAGTGCCTGGGCTTTCTGGTAGTCGTCCGGGTTCTGGCTGTTGTAGGGCAGGCCCAGGTAATGCAGGGCGATGGGGATGATTTCGCCCGGTGCATCCAGCATGGCCACGCCGCAGGTGTCCAGCTTGGCGAGGTTTTCCTCTTTGAAGATCAGGTCCCAGGAGTTGACCGGTGCGTCGGCACCGAGAATGGCGCGGACTTTTTCCACGTCGTAGCCAATGCCCGTGGTGCCCCACAGGTACGGCACCGCGTAGCGATTGCCGGGGTCGTTGCTCTGCACCTTGGCCAGGATGGCCGGGTCAAGGTGGGTTGCGTTGGGCAACTGCGCGCGATCCAGTTCCTTGAGCACACCCGCCTTGATCAGGTTGGGCAGCAGGTCACCGGTGGCCACTACCACGTCGTAGCCACTGCGCCCGGCCATGAGTTTGCTCTGCATGACTTCACTGTTGTCGAACACGTCGTACGCGCTATGTATGCCGGTCTGCGCCTGGAAGGTTTTCAGCGTGTCAGGGGCGATAAAGTCGTACCAGTTGTAGATATTGACCTTCGGTTCTTCTGCCTGGACGCAGGTCAGCGCGCCACTGATCAAGCAGGCCAGGCTCCAGCGTACGTATCGAGTCAGGATCATCGAGCACTCCTGGGCGTTGCCGCCCGATTATTGTTTTGGTTGGGCAGGATTGATCAGCGCAGCAGCAGTTCCCGGCGGCCATCGGCGTGCTGCACGCTCTCGCCGCTCAGGTAGAGGCGGCGATCAGTGAGGTAGTGATAGTCCGCGCGGGCGGCGTGGAGCTGCGTCAGGTCCAGGGTCACGACTTGCCGGGTTTCATCGCGCCCGGCCTCGAACAGCGGGCGACCAAACGGGTCGATGGCGGCGCTGCCACCGGCAAATACCAGGCCGTCGTCGCCCTCGCCGACGCGGTTGACCATCACGCTGAACAGCTGGTTTTCCTGGGCGCGGGCCATGATGGCGGTGCGGTGTACCGGACCATAGGGGTCCATATTGCCGTTGGTGACGATGATCAGCTCGGCCCCCAGCTGAGCCAGGGCGCGGGCGGTTTCCGGCAGTTCGATGTCGTAGCAGATCAGGATGCCGACGCGGACGCCCTTACACAGCGCCGTGACAAAACGGTCGCCCGGGGTGATGTCGCCGCGCTCGGAAGGCCACAAGTGGGTCTTGCGATAACGCAAGGCAATACCCTCGGGCGTGACCAGTACCGAGGTGTTGTAGTGCACGCCGGCATCGCTCTCGACCAGGCCGATGACCACCGCCACATCGCGCTCGCGGACGGCCTGTTGGATGGCACGCAACGCCGTGCCGTCAAGGGGCTGCGCCACCTCGGCCAATTGTTCGCCGGCGACAAAGCCCATCAAATGGGTTTCAGGAAACACCAGCAAGTCGGTGTCCGCGCCACACGTGGCGATGGCTTCCAGGGCGCGGCGCAGGTTATAAGCAGTGTCGCCGTCACGGCCGGCCAGTTGCATGAGTTCGATCTTCATCGTGGATCCTTGTGCACAGTAAGCTGGCAACGAGTATGGGCCGTACCCCCATGGCACAAAATCACTTCGATGGGGTAACCCCGAATGGGTAGCGAGATGCACCTGACCTTGCAGGACCTGGCCTGGCATGACGCCGTCGGCCGGCTGATCGAGACGCTGGACCGGCCGAATTTCTGGACGTCACTCACGCGCCTGCTCGGGCGCTATGTGCCGATGGACAACTGGGTGGTGTTGATATTCAGCGCCGGGCGCCCGCAGTTGCTGGCCGAGTCGCCGGCGCCGGAAAGCGCCAGCGACTCGCTGTTCCAGGACTATCTCAAGGGCTTGTACTTGCTCGACCCGTTTTACCTGGCCAATCGCGAAGCGCCGCAAAGCGGGTTGTTCCAGCTGGATGACGTCGCACCGGAATGCTTTGAGCAGACGGATTATTACCAGCGCTACTTCCGCCTCAATATCGTCGCCGACGAGATCCACTTCAATGTGCAACTCGACGCGGAGCGCACACTGAGCCTGTCCCTGGGTAGCAGCACCCGCTTCAGCCACGAGCACTTCGCGTTGCTCGGGTTGATCCAACCTTGGGTGGCCGGGCTGATGCGCCAGCGTTGCGCCTTTGAACAGGGCTTCAAGCGCGAACCGGAACCCGCCACAGACTGGCAGGAACGCGTGGACTCCCCCGGCCTGCACATCAGCTCAACCCTGACCAGCCGCGAAACCGAGGTGGCCCAGCTAATGCTCAGCGGCTGCTCGAACAAAGAGATCGCCCGCAAGCTGGCGATCTCGGCCGAGACGGTGAAAGTCCACCGCCGACACCTGTACAACAAGTTGGGGATCAAGTCCCAGTCCGAGCTGTTCCTGTTGTTCCTGCAAGCTCAGGAGTGAGGCGCCCAGCCGACCTGCTTCAGCGCCACCAGCAGTTGCTCGGGCTTGAGGGCCAGCGCGGTCTTGCCCCGGCCGTGCAGGTCGTTGGCGCCGAGCATGGCGTTGAGGATCGCCTCTTCAACCGCGTCCGCCGCCGCGACAAACAACGCCGAGATATAGTCGTTGTTGACCATCTGCAACGCCGTCGTCGGCGGCCCGGGCTGCCCGAGGTTGGCCACCGGCAACCCGCTGTTGCCCACCGAGAACGCGATGAAAATATCGCCACTGTCATCTTCGGTGCCGCCACCCACCCGTGCCAGGCCGATACTCGCCCGCTGCGCCAGGCGTGTGCATTGGTGCGGCAATAACGGCGCATCCGTCGCCAGGGTAATCACGATGGAGCCCATGCCAGGCACGCCGACATTCACCGGGCCGTCGTAAGGCGACGGCACATCCTTCAACACGCTGCCAACCGGGTAACCCGCCACCCGCAATGCGCCGCGCGCGCCGTAGTTGGCCTGCACCAGCACGCCGACGGTCCAGCCGCCCTCCTCCTCGCTCAGCACTCGTGACGACGTGCCGATGCCGCCCTTGAATTCATGGCAGATCATGCCGGTGCCACCGCCCACGCAGCCTTCTTCAACCGGGCCGCTACGGGCATCACGCAGCGCTGCATGGACATGCTCGGCCGTCACATGCTGGTCCCAGATATCACTGAGGATGCCGTCATAGGTCTCCAGCACCACGGGCATGCACCAATAGGTGTGCTGCTTGCCCATGTCGCGCTCGGCGGCGACCAGCGCATCACGCACCACGCCGACGCTGTGGGTGTTGGTGTAGGCAATGGGCGTGGTCAGCAGGCCGGCTTCGCGAATCCACTCCAGCCCCGTGGCGTCGCCGTTGCCATTGAGCACGTGCACACCGGCAAAACACGGAGCCAGGTGCGCGGCAACCGCACGTGGCTCGATGACGGTCACGCCGGTGTGCATGGAACGGTCAGCGTGCTCGGCATTGAGGGTGTGATGGCCGACGCGCACGCCGGGAACGTCGGTGATGGCGTTGAACGCCCCCGGCTGGCCGTCGCCGATGGTGATGCCCAGATCTCGTAAACGCATGTTTTTACTCTCAATTGTCGAGTGAAGAACGTGCGGCGAGTCTAGGTTCACCCTGCGGCGGTGACGATAACCCTCTGTTGTTACCCCCGAGGCGTTAGGCCGCCAGAGGTGTAGACTCGTGCGGACTTTATTGACCGTCCCACAGGTGATGCATGGACCCGCTGTCCGAAGTGCTGTCCTTATTGAGAATTCGCAACTATCACAGCGCCTCGCTCACCTTGGGCGGCGCGTGGGCATTCCATTTTCCGCGTAAGGAAGGCATCAAGTTCACTGCCGTGGCCAAGGGCAGTTGCTGGCTGCACGTAGAGGGCGAACAACTGCCCCAGCGACTCCAGCAAGGCGATTGCTTCCTGATGACCCGGGGTCTGCCTTTCACCCTCTACAGCGACAAGTCGCAGCGCGTCCTGGACGCCGACGCGCACGTTCAAACACTGGCTGCCAACGAACTTTCCCTGCACTACGGCGGCGACGATGTGCAACTGGTCGGTGGCCGCTTTGACTTCACCGGCACGCCTGCCCAGTTGCTGCTCGGCACCCTGCCCCCGGTGGTGCATGTGCCAGGCAACGAGCCGCAGGCGTCGATCCTGCGCTGGGCACTCGAGCGTTTTATCGGTGAGCTGCAACACAAACGCCCTGGCCGATCGCTGATGAATGAACACCTGGCACACATCATGTTGGTCGAAGTCCTTCGCACCCATCTGGCGACACTGGGCAGTCACGGGATCGGCTGGTTTTTCGGTCTCGCCGACCGCAATCTCAACCTTGCCCTCAGCGCGCTGCATGACCAGCCGGCTCACCGCTGGACCGTGCAGGCACTTGCGCAACGGGCCAACATGTCTCGCTCGGCGTTCGCCCTGCGCTTCAAGCAGGTGGTCGGCACAGCACCCATGGAGTACCTCACCCATTGGCGCATGTTGCTGGCAAGTGACCGGTTGCAGAACTCCGATGATTCGGTCTCGACCATCGCGTTCTCGCTGGGTTACGAATCAGAGAGTGCGTTCAGCAGCGCCTTCAAACGCGTCATGTCCCAATCACCCCGCCATTACCTGCGCGAACACGTCGCCTAGTGCAGGCCGCCACCGATCACCAACACCTCGCCGGTGATCCAGCCCGCGTCTGCCGACGCGAGGAACGCTACCGCAGGCGCGATATCCTGGGGCTCGCCGATACGTCCCAGCGGCGTAATGGCCTCGATCTGCTGGCGGAACGCGTCCTCGAAAAAACCGCTGGCGTGCACGCCTTCAGTCACGACCAAGCCCGGGTTGACCGAGTTAACACGGATGCTCCTGGGCCCCAACTCATTGGCCAGCGTGCGGGTGATCGCATCCACGGCGCCCTTTGAGGCGGTGTACACCGTCGAGTTGGCTGGGGTGAATGCGGTCACGCTGGAGCTGATATTGATGATGCTGCCGCCAGCCGGATTAAACACCGCAACTGCCGCCTGGGTGCACTGGATCAGACCCAGCACATTCAGGTTGAACTGACGGTGAAACTCTTGCTCGGTGATCTGCGCCAGCGGGCTGGTGGCATAGACCCCCGCGTTGTTGACCAAGATATCCAGATGCCCGTGTTCATGCACAATCGCCTTGAACAGCGCCTTGACGTCGAGGCTGTTGGACACGTCCGCCTGGATCGCGTGAGCCCTGGCGCCGGTTTGCAGGATCTCTGAAACCACACGGTCGGCATCCTCGCGACTGTTGGCGTAGTTGACGATAACGGTGGCGCCCTCCTTGGCCAATTGCTTGGCAATCGCCGCGCCAATGCCCTTGGAGGCACCGGTGACCAATGCGATTTTCTTCTGCAGCTTTTTCATCTTCACTTCCCTCTCAGGCGGGTTCAAATCGATAGAAGCAGCCTAAGAGGTTCGGCATCTCGGGTTAATAGCCAGGCATCCAGGAAACATGCGTGATCGTCCAGACTAGCCTTGCTCAACCAACGCACGCCCCTGCTCCCACAACCCGGTCATGCGCCACTGCTGCTCCAGCACACCTTCACCGAATGGCCGCACGCCCCCAAGGTTTTCCCCAAGCGCTTGAAAGTACGCGCCCTCTTCAAACAACAAGATCCACTCGGCCGATTGCAGCAGGTCCGGCCCGAAGAACGTCGCGCCGCCATTGGCTTCCAGCACCGCTGGCGTGTGCGGGTTGGCGGCGAGCACGTCGAGGATGAACTCGGCTTCGGGCTGTCTGCGGTCGATGTACACCGGCAGCTCCCGGGCCAGCGTCACCCGTTGCGCCGCAGCATAGTTGAGCGGGAACACCCGATGCGCCGCCGCATAGCCGCCCAAATACGGCGTGTGCACATGGATCACCACGTTGACCTGCGGCGCGCCGCGAAAGGTCGCCGCATAACGTCGACCACCACCGCCCTGGCGGCTGGCGCTCAACGGCTGGCCCGGCACCAGGTGTTCGTCCAGATGCACCACGCCGTCGTAGCTGGCGACCACCGCGCGGATGCTCTGGTCATCGTCCCACGGGCCGGGCGTGGCCACGACGATCAACAGATCGGTGCCCGGCACCCGCACATGGGCCTGGAAGGTGTTGGTGGCGGTCAAGGTGCGGGTGTCCTTGAGCACCTTGAAAATCTTCGCGGTATCACGCTTGGTCTGTTCGACCTGGTGCAGCAGGGCTTCACTCAACGGGGCAGGCTGGCTCACTTGATGAACTCCAGAATCAGGGAATGGGTGACTCCACCTCTCAGCACGAGTTGTGCCAGCCGCCACAGGCCCGTGATCCGGGGCCTTGGCGCCGCGCGGATGTTGTCTCCCCAGCAACCACTGCTGACCGACTGCTGCCACAGCAGCACCCGGCCCGGCGCGTAGCCGGGGCGCGCCCGCAATTGCGCCGCCCAGGGAGACTGGCATGGGCGTTGCTATCAGCCTCTGCAACGTTTTCCATTTTCTTTCGGGAGCCTGTATGAGCACGGAGTTTTTCTGGCGGTTGCCCCTCGGCACCGACGGCCAGCAACTGAGTACAGACCTGCACAATCGCGGCAGCTTCAACCGCAGCCCCGGGCATATCGCGCCGGGCCGGCGGCCCAACGGCGAGCCGGACGGCTTCACCTACATCGACTACATCGCGCAAGTGGCCAAGGCCGCCGAGCTGGCCGGTTTCGAGGGCGCGCTGTTGCCCACCGGCCCGGAGCCGTGGATCGTCGCCGCGGCGCTGGCGCGCGAGACCCGGCGCATCCGTTTCCTGGTGGCGTTCCAGGCCACCTGGACCCTGCCCGCCTACGCCGCGCAGCAGGCCGCGATTCTGCAACACCTCAGCCACGGGCGCCTGGACTGGAACATCATCACCGGCGGCAACCCGGCCAGCCAGCGCGCCCAGGGTGATTTCCTCGACCATGACCAGCGCTACCGGCGCACCGGCGAGTTCCTCGACATCATCCAGGGCTTGTGGGAGCACGAGACGTTTTCCTATGAAGGCCAGGTCTACCAGCTGGAGAACGGCTCGCTGCCCCCCGGCCTGCGCGCCGAACGCAAACCCGGCGTGTACTTTTCCGGTTTCTCCGAGCCGGCGCTGGACGTCGCCGCCAAGCACGCCGACGTATACCTCAACTGGGCCGAGCCGCTGGACAAACTCCAGCCGCACATGGACCGGGTGCGCGAGCGCGCCGCGCAACAAGGCCGCGAAGTGCGCTTCGGCCTGCGCGTGGACCTGTTCGCCCGGGAAACCGAAGAAGCCGCCTGGCGCGACCTGCGTCGCCAGTTCGACGCCGTGGGCAATCGCGGCAGCAGCGAGGCCAAGGCCTTTGTCGGCGGCTCGGATTCGGTGGGGGCCGCACGCCAGACCGCCTATCACCAGAATGTCGACCGCTTTGAAGACCTGATCATCGGCCCCAACCTCTGGGCCGGTTTTGCCAAGGCCAAGCCCGGCCCCACCGTGGGCCTGGTCGGCAGCCATGAAAATGTCGCCGAACGCCTGGCCGAGTACCGCGACGCAGGCTTCTCGACCTTTATCCTCGCCAGCAACCCGCACCTGGAAGAAGCCCTGCGCATCGGCCAGGAAGTATTGCCGCTGGTGCAAGACCGCCCTTCGCGCTGAACAGGATGACCATGAGCACACCTTCTCTCGATACCCTCTGGTACACCCACAGCCCGGTGCCGACCGGCCTCGGCATCGCCGTGGAATCCGGGCGCCTGGCCGAGGCGTTCCTGCCGTCGGGCACCAATATCCAGGCCCTGCGCGAGTCCAGCGAGCGCGACATCCGCGAAGCCCACTACGACCATCACCTGCCCAACTCCGTGCGCCACGGCGGCAACATCCCGGCGATCTGGGCCTATGCCAATGGCGGCGACACACGCCTGCTGGGGTTGTCGTGGAGCGACGAAGTGCAGTTGATCCTGACCACCGTCGAAAGCGGCGTGAAAACCGTGCGCGACCTCAAGCACCGCCGCTTCGGCATCCCCAAGTGGGCCAACGTGCAGATCGACTTCACCCGCGCCCAAGCCCTGCGCGGCCTGGAAAACGCGCTGAAGCTCGAAGGCATGAGCGTCAGCGATGTGGACCTGGTGGACTACCCCTACGGCGGCACCTACAGCGACGAACAGATGCGCCACGTCCACGGCGCCCAGGTGTCGTTCGGCTTCAACCGCGCGCAACGGCGCAACAATGAACTGATCGGCCTGCTGCGCGGCGACATCGACGCGATCTTTCTCAAGGGCGCCCACGCCGTGCAACTGGCTGCCGAGTTCGGCCTGCATGTGGTGATCGACACCGGCTCCCACCCCGACCCGATGATCCGCTCCAACAACGGCACGCCGCGCACCCTCACGGTGGACGGGCATTTGCGCGAGCATCACTTCGACGCGGCGAAAACCATCGTCGACTGCGTGCTGCGCGCCGAGCAATGGGCCTGGGCCAACCCCGAGAAAACCCGCCAGTTCCTCGCCCGCGAACTCAACACCAGCGAGTACTGGGTGGCCACCGCCTACGGCGAAGATGCCCATCGGCGCCTGCGCACCATGCTCGATGAGCAGTCGATCCTCGCGTTGCAGGACTTCACCGATTTCCTCCATCGCTGGCAGTTCATCCAACGGCGTTTCGACGTGCGTGACTGGATTGATTTCAGCGTGCTGGAAAGTGTCCTCGGTGCCACTTCACGCTTGTCCGTCTAGTTTCATGACGCGCACCTCGGCCGGCTTGCCGGCCTTTTTTTCGCCCATGGAAAAGCCCGCCTGCTCATCCGCAAACAGCCCCTTGCTGACCGGCTGCTGCTGGGGCAGCAACACCCTCCGCAAGTCTGAATAAAACCTATAGATATCAACAACATAAAACTTGGCACAGGCCCTGCTATAGCGCTGTAGCTTTCCAGGTTTGCAGTGCACTTAAAAGACAACTTAAGCAGACCGAAAAGTACCAGCACCATTACTTTCGGAGGGGTTATGTACCGCATCAACAGGATCACCCACAGCCTTTGGCTGGCCACCGCCTTGACCGGCACGCTGCACAGCCTGCCTGCACTGGCACAGGAACAGACGCCCGCCGCCGACGACAGCGGACCCACCCTCAAATCGGTGACGGTCACCGCCCAGCGCCGCGAAGAAAGCGTGCAGGACATCGCCAACGCGGTCAGCGCCGTGTCCGGCGAGAGCCTCGGCCAGACCGGCACCGACTACATCGGCAAGGCCCTCAAGTTCGTGCCCAACGCCCAGGCCAACAACCCGGACGGCGATGCACGGCCGCGCTGGTACATTCGCGGAGTGGGCACCGGCGACCAGGGCGCCGCCACGGTATTCCCGGTGGGCGTGTACGTCGACGATGTGTACCTCAACGCGCCGCTGGCGGGCGGCGACCCGCTGTTCGACCTGGATCGCATCGAGATCCTGCGCGGCCCGCAAGGCACGCTGTATGGCAAGAACACCACCGGTGGCGCGGTGAACATCCTGACCAAAAAACCGAGCTTCGAGAACGACGGCTACGCCACCCTTGGCTACGGCAGCAAGAACGAGAAAATCGTCAATGGCGCCATCGGCGGCACCCTGGTGGAAGACCGCCTGGCCGCCCGCGTGTCGCTGTACTCCAAGGAGCGCGACGGCTTTATCAAGAACGTCTACGACGACAAGGATTACGACCGCGTCGACAACAAAGCCGTGCGCCTGCAATTCCTCGCCACGCTCAACCCCGACCTCACCGCACTCTGGACCCTGCACGACAGCCAGACCCGCGGTACCGCCGCCGGCCTGTTGCCGGTGGGCAGCTTCCCGTGGCTGGGCGGCTATAACCGCAGCAACCCGGACCGACGCTACATCGACAGCAACGTCGACAACAAATCAAAAATCGAACACGCCGGCACGGCCCTGACCCTCAACTACGACCTGGGTGACTACCGCCTCACCTCGATCAGCGCCTACGACGAAACCAAGCAACGCAGCATCAGCGACGATGACTTGTCGCCGGTGGAAAGCGGGCGCAACTACACCAACAACCGCTGGCGCCAGTACTCCCAGGAGTTCCGTATCGCCTCGCCCACCAGCGAAACCCTGCGCTGGATCCTCGGCACGCACTTCTTCCACGAAGACCTGCAAAGCGCCGGCGCCACCTCGGCCTTGCCGGATGAAGGCGCGTCCGAGGCCAGCTACACCGGCACCTCGTTCAGCCATAAAAACACCAGCTACGCACTGTTCGGCAACCTGGCCTACGACTTCACCGACCAGTTCACCGTCACCGGCGGCCTGCGCTGGACCCGCGAGAAAAAAGCCATCGACCTGGACCTGGTGCAAACCACCGGCAGCAACTTCAACGGCGACTGGTGGGATTCAGGCTCCCTGCAAAACCCGGTGGACGTGACCGGTGCCGGCATCACCACCAACGGCAATGCCAAGCGCAACAAGACCTGGAGCGCGGTGACCTACGACCTGACCCCGGAATACCGCATCAACGACAACCTGCGGGTGTACGCCCGTTATGCCAAGGGCTTCCGTTCGGGTGCGTTCAACACCGGGCTGTCCAGCAGCCTGGAGCAGTTGAGCACGGTGCAGCCGGAGACCCTCAATTCCTATGAACTGGGGCTCAAGTCCGAGTGGCTCAACGGTCGCGTGCACGCCAACGCCAACGTCTTCTACTACGACTACCAGGACATGCAGGTCAGCGCGACCACCACCACCGCCAGCGGCAGCCTGGTGTCGTTGCTCACCAACGGCGCCGAAGGCACGGCGCGCGGCGCGGAGTTCGAACTGGAAGCCCAGGCCACCGACAACCTGCACCTGCAATTGGCCGCCTCGGTGTTTTCCAGCGAGTTCACCGGCGACCTGTGGAAGGGCAACAGCTTTATCCGCGCGCCACGCCACACCTACGCGCTGGGCGCCGACTACCGCTTCCCGCTGGATATTCCAGGCGCCCTGGTCCTGGGCGGCGACCTGCGTTACCAGAGCAAGGAGTACTTCATCTCGGCGTATCAGCAGTCGCAGTGGACCTGGCTCAACCAGGGCGGCTACACCGTGAGCAATGCGCACCTGAGCTACACCACCGCCGACGAGAAGTACAACATCACCGGCTTCGTCAACAACCTCACCGACAAGCAGTACCAGAACCACGGCATTTCCCTCAACCGTGGCAGCGCGCCGTATTGGGCGTCGTTCGGTGACCCGCGCACCGCCGGCGTGACCGTGACGGCGAAGTTCTGAGGATGCCCGTGAACACCTCGCACCCGGGTTTCCTGGTCAACTTCATGCTGCTGGCCACCTTCAGCGGCGCCACCATCGGCATGGCCAAGATCGTCACCACCTTGTACGCCCTGTCGCTGGGGGCAAACGCCATGCAGGTGGGGATCATCTCGGCCATGGAGTCCTTGGGCATGGTGTTTCTCACCTTGCCGGCGGGTTTCGTGATCGCCCGCTATGGCGCCAAGCCGATCTACTTTGTGTCGAGCCTCGGCCCGATGCTGGTCAACCTGCTGATCCCGCTGTTCAGCGGTTGGCTGTGGCTGGCGCTGGCGCAGTGGTTGATCGGCTTGTTCATTCCGTTTCGCATCGTCGCGATGAACAGCGCCTTCCTGCGCGAACTCAAGCACCTGGGGCTGAGCAAGGCCGGCTGGTATCGCGGCGCCTTGACCCTGGGCCTGGGCTTGCTGGGGCCGCTGCTGGGCAACCAGTTCAGCGGCGAAGGCCAGTTTCATTGGGCCTTCGTGCTGATCAGCCTGTGTTTTGGCGCGATGGCGGTGTACAGCCTGAGCTTCTGGGAAGGTGAACCGCCGAGCGAGCGCGCGCCTGCGCTCAACCTGTCGGCCATGTTCGGCGAAGCCCGTGGGCTGCTGGGGCATCGAGAGATCCGCGAGCCGTGTGCCATGGAGGCGCTCAACAGTGCGACCACCTCGGTGTTCAGCACCTTCATCATCCTCTATGCGCTACAGGAAGCGGGCCTGTCCCAGGACCGTGCGGTGGCGTTGGTGGTGATCGAAGGGGTTGGCGCGGTGCTGGCGCTGTTTGGCCTGGGGTACGTACTGCGCCACCTCAGCCAGGGTCTGGCCTATGGCTTGAGCCTGGCGTTCGGCATGGCGGCGCTGCTGCTGATCGGATTGAGCCACGGCTTTGCCTGGCTCGCCTTGGCGGGCGTGTTGTTGAGCCTTGCCGCCGCCGCTTTGCACCTGCTGAACATGAACCAACTCAGCCACCAGGTGCAGGACAAGAGCAAGGTGTCGGGGCTGTTCCAGCTCGCCTCCATGGCCGGTGGTTTTGTCGGGGCGATGACGGGCGGTGCGCTCAGTTACCTGATCGGCCTCGGCCCGCTGTTTGTGTGCTGGGCACTACTCATCCTGGTGATTGCGGCGGCCTGGTATACGGCGCGGCGCCAGGTGCCCGTCGCGGCCTGACTGCTGCTGTAGCAGCAGTGCACCAGCAACGCGTTGCCCGTGCAGCAGCGCGGTTGCCCGCCTTCACCCGTGTTTGCCGGGCCTTGGGCCTTGGCATACAAGCTGCACTATTGCCTTCAAGCAGACTGATAAGAGTATCCCCATGCCCCAACCTTCACTGCCGGCGCTTGCGTCCCGGCTCTCCTGGCTGATTTCGCCGCTGGCCTTGCTTGGCCTGTGGGCCTGCGTCACGGCGGCCGGGGTATTCCCCCGGCAGTTGCTGGTGCCGCCCGCCCAGGTGTGGCGCACCTTTGCGCTGCTGCTGGAGAATGGCGAGCTGTTGGACCACTTGCTCACCAGCCTCGCCCGCCTGGGCTGGGGCCTGGGCATTGGTGCGGCGAGCGGATTGCTGTTCGGCTTGCTGATGGGTTTGTCGAAAACCGTGGAAGCCTATTGCGGGCCGCTGTTCCATAGCCTGCGGCAGATCCCCAGCCTGGCCTTGATTCCGCTGTTGGTGCTGGTATTCGGCATCGATGAAATCTTCAAGATCGTCATCGTCGCCGAAGCAGCTTTTTTCCCGCTGGCGTTGGCCACCAGCCAGGGCGTCAAGGGCATTCCCCGCAGCTATTTCGAAGTGGCGGCGGTGTATCGCCTGCCCTGGCTGAGCCTGGTCAAGGCTGTGGCGTTGCCAGCGGTGACGCCGCAGATTGTCACCGGCCTGCGCATCGGCCTGACCCGCGCCTGGGTGGTGTTGATCGCCGCCGAACTGCTGGCGGCCGACAGCGGCCTGGGGCAGATGATCGAGATGGCGCGGCAGATGTTGCGCATCGACGTGGTGATGGTCGGCATCGTCGTCACCGGTCTGGTCGGCTTCGCCCTCGACTGGTCCCTGCGCCGCCTTGAACGCCGCTTGCAGCGCTGGCAACCGACGCGGGTGGCGCCATGAAACGCCTGCTCCGCCACGCCCGTGGCGCGCTGTTGCCGCTGCTGTTGCTGGCCGCCGGGGAATTTGCCTCGCGCCAGGGTGCCAGCGGCGCCTACGCCGTGGTGCCGTTGGCGCAGGTGGTGGCCGGGTTGATGGAGATCGTCGGCAACGGCGAGCTGCTGACCAACCTGCTCGCCAGCCTGCTGCGCACCAGCCAGGGCCTGCTGTTTGGCGTGCTTGCCGGCACCCTGATCGGCGCGAGCATGGCGTTGTCCGCCTGGGGCGAGCGCTTGATTGCACCGCTGTTCCATAGCCTGCGCCAAGTGCCGATGCTCGCCTGGATTCCCTTGATCGCGCTGTGGTTCGGCAATGGCGAAAGCTCCAAGGTGCTGATCATCGCCCTGGCCGCCAGCTACCCGATGGCCCTCAACACCTTCGAAGGCTTGCGCCAGGTGGACGCGCGCCACCTCGAAGTCGCCCAGGCCCTGGTCCTCAGCCGCCGTCAACGCTTTGCCCTGGTGCTGCTGCCGTCGGCACTGCCCAGCCTGTGTACCGGCGTGCTGCAAGCGATTGCCTTCGCCTGGGTCACGGCGGTGGGCAGCGAACTGTTCCTCTCGGCCGGCCCCGGGCTGGGCAACCTGATGATGAATGCCGAAGCCGGCGCACGCATGGAGATCATCCTGCTGTGCGTGATCAGCATCGCCGCCCTGGGCTACGGCATGAGTCTGTTATTCACCTGCCTGAGCCGCTACCTGCTGCGCTGGCGCCCCTGATTCTGGAAGGCTTGGACATGACTGCAATCGCACCGGACATTGTTTCCCTGACACCCCACACCCTGCCCGGCGCCCTTGAAATCAAAGGGTTGAGCAAGGACTACAGCCTCAAGGGCCAGCGCCTGCCCGTGCTCGACGGCATCGACCTCAAAGTCGCCCCCGGCGAGTTCGTCAGCATCGTCGGCCCCAGCGGCTGCGGCAAATCCACCTTGCTGCGGCTGATCCTCGGCCTGGACAACGACTACCGCGGCCAGATCCTCCTCGACGGCCAACCCGTCACCGGCACCAGCCTCGACCGTGGCATCGTGTTCCAGGACCATCGTCTGTTCCCGTGGATGACCGTCAGCCAGAACATCGCCCTGGCCCTGAAAAACCACCGCCTGAGCGCCAAGACCAAGCAGCAGTTGGTGGACGAACACATCGCCAAGGTCAACCTCGAAGGCTTTGCCGACGCCTACCCGCACCAACTCTCCGGCGGCATGGCCCAACGCGCCGCCATCGCCCGCGCGTTGATCAACACGCCAAAAGTGCTGCTGCTCGACGAACCCCTGGGCGCCCTGGACGCCCTCACCCGGGTGTACCTGCAACAGGAACTGCAACGCATCTGGGTCAAGCAGCGGTGCACGGTGATCATGGTCACCCATGACATCGAAGAAGCGCTGTACCTGGGGGATCGGGTGATTGTGATGCAGGCGCATCCGGGCAGGATTCGGCGGGAGATTGCGGTGGGGTTGCCCCATCCGAGGGATCATCTGTCGCCAGAGTTGCATGGGTTGAAGGCGCAGTTGCGCGCTGAGTTGCTAGGGGAACATCAGGCCTGACACTGCCAACCCTGTGGAAACAGGCTTGTGTGGGAGCGGGCTTGCCCGCGATGGCGGACTGTCAGCCAATACCTCTGTTGACTGATCCACCGCTATCGCGGGCAAGCCCGCTCCCACAGGGGGGATGGTGTTGGGTCAGTCAACCTTGACCGGATACCCGCCAATCGGCGGCAACTCGCCGATCTTCTCCAGCCGCGCCCGCACAATATTGCGGCTGATCCCCAGCAACCGCCCCGTCTGCAACTGGTTGCCATGGCAGAACTGGTACGCCGTGCGAAACACCTGCTCCTCGATATGATCGAACAGGTTGTCCAGGTTCTTTTCGAACAGACTGATCAACGCCGACTCCAGGTCAGCGCCGGCCGCAGGCAGCGCCTGGATCTCCTGGCGCACCGCCGCACTCATTTCCACCAGATGCAAATCCCCCGGCTGGATCAACTGCTGGCGGCACACCAGCAGCGCGTGATGAATGGCGTTTTCCAGCTCACGGATATTCCCCGGCCAGTTATGCGCCAACAGCTTGCGCTCGGCCTCGGGGCTCAGTTGCGCGCTGCTGTAGCCCAGGCGCCGGCAGTGTTCGGCGACAAAGAATTCGGTGAGCGGCAGGATATCTCCCGGGCGCTCGCGCAGCGGCGGCAGGCGGATGGTTGCCACGTGCAGGCGGTAAAACAGATCCTCGCGAAAATTGCCCGCGACCACCGCATCCGCGAGGTTGATATTGGTCGCTGCCACCAGCCGCACGTTGATCGGAATCGGCGTGCGCGAGCCCAGGCGCACCACTTCGCGCTCCTGCAACACCCGCAGCAATTTGACCTGCATGCCCAACGGCAAATCGCCGATTTCGTCGAGGAACAAAGTGCCGCCGTTGGCCGCTTCAAACCAACCGGCCTTGTTCTGCGTGGCGCCGGTGAAGGCGCCCTTCTCATGGCCGAACAGTTCGCTCTCGACCAGGGTTTCGGGGAACGCGCCGCAGTTCACCGCGACGAAGTTGGCCTGGCTGCGCCGGCTCAGGTTGTGGATCTGGCGCGCGACCAATTCCTTGCCGGTGCCGGTCTCGCCGATGATCAGCGCGTTGGCTTCACTGGGCGCCAGGCGCTCGATGCGGTTGAGCAGTTCCTGGGAACGGGGGTCTTTGAAAACCAGTACGGTGGCCCGCACCGTTTTGCTCAGTTCACGGGCGTTGGGGTGGGTGAGCAATGACATCTTACGGTCCTGTTTCCAAAGTACTTGGGCGCCATAGTGAACCAAGCCGCATAGATAAAATAATTATTAATTGGCATTTGAATATTCCAATAAAACATATGAGATTCACTGCTGCTGGAGCAGCAATCCATCAGCAACGAGGCGCTGCTGATTCAGCAAAAGCCCCCTCGAAAACGCCGTAAAACCCCGGAAACAGTGGATAGGGGCGCCTGGCATGCATTCTGCGTTGTCCCTCGGCATCTGTCGTTTGAACCCCGAGGCTTTTGCATGAATTTGACCCGCCCCCTCCCCGCGCTGCTCGCCGCCTTGCTCGTCGCGCCCCTGGCCAGCGCCGTTGAAATCGACCCGCAACGGTTGAGCCAACTGGACCAGGACATCCAGCGCGCCACCCCGCAGTTGATCGAACTGCGCCATGCCATCCACCAACATCCCGAGCTAGGCAACCGCGAATTCGAGACGGCCAAACGCGTCGCTCAGCGCTTGCGTGAACTGGGGCTGACGGTGCAGACCGAAGTGGCCCACACCGGCGTGGTGGCGATCCTGCGCGGCGGCAAGCCCGGCCCAGTGGTGGCGATCCGCTCCGAGCTGGACGCGCTGCCCGTCACCGAGCAAACCGGCCTGCCCTACGCCTCCACCGTCAGCGTGCCCTACAGCGGCAACGACTTCAGCCAGGCCGGCAAGACCGTCGGCGTGATGCACGCCTGCGGCCATGACGCGCACATCGCGATTGTGCTGGGCGTGGCCGAGGTGCTGGCCAAGCACAAGGACAGCCTGCCCGGTACGGTGAAATTCATCTTCCAGCCCGCCGAGGAAGGCGTGCCGGTCGGCGAGAAAGGTGGCGCCCGCCTGATGATCGAACAAGGCGTGCTGGCCGAGCCGGCGCCGCAGGCGATTTTCGGCCTGCATGTGGGGCGTGGCGTGTCCGGTTCGCTGTCCATCAGCCGCGAGCGCACCACGGCAGCGGCCGACACCTTCGTCGCCACTGTGACCGGCGCGCAAACCCACGGCGCCTTCCCCTGGGCCGGCATCGACCCGATCCCCTTGGCCGCGCAGATCGTGCTCGGCTGGCAAACCATCCCGAGCCGGCAGATGGACCTGGTGGCGCTGCCGGCACCGGTGATTTCCGTCGGGCGCATCGACGCCGGCGTGCGCAGTAACATCATCCCCGCGCAAGTGCGCCTGGAAGGCACCGTGCGCACCTTGAGCCAGGCCCAGCGCGACGACGTGATCGAACGCCTGCGCCGCACCGCCAGCAAGATCGCCGAAAGTGCCGGCGCCAGCGCCAGCATCGACGTCACCCCGACGTACCCGGCGGGCTACAACAACAGCGCGCTGGTGGATGCCTTGCTGCCCCAGCTCAAAGCCTCATCCAAGCTGCCGGTGGACATCGAATCCGGCGTCTACGCGGCGGACGACTTCGCCGAGTACTCGCGCAAGATCCCCGGCGTGTTCTTCGGCCTCGGGGTGACGCCCGATGGCATCGACCCGGCGCACACCTGGCCCAACCACTCACCCAAGTTCCTGGTGGACGACAACGCGCTGCCGGTGGGCGTGCGCGCGCTGTCCCGCGTGACCCTGGCCTATCTCGTCAACAATGGCTTTGGAGCACAACCATGAAGCTTGCCTGCAAACGCCTGATCGCCGCACTGGCCTTGATCCCCGCGCTCAGTGCCTTCGCTGCCGACACCCCGAGCAGCGTACGCATCGGCATCGTCTCGTTCACCCAGGGCGGCAAGCCGGTGTTTGGCGGCATTCCCGGGCGCGTGATTGAAGAAGGTTGGTTGGAACAGCAGCTGAAGCAACGCGGGGTTGCCCTGGAGTGGCAAGCCCTGCCCCACGCCAATGCCGGCCCGCAGATCAACGAAGGCTTCTCCAACAACGGCCTGGACTTTGCCGTGCGCGGCGACCTGCCGTCAGTGATCGCCCTGGCCGGTGGCGTGCCCGGCAAACTGGTGGTGCCCGGCGGCAGCGGCAACAACATCTACCTGGTGGTACCCAAGGATTCGCCCGCGCAGTCCATCGGCGACCTCAAGGGCAAGCGCCTGGCCCTGCACCGTGGGCGGCCGTGGGAGTTTCCGTTCAGCCAGTTCCTCGCCAGCCAGGGTTTGGCGCTGAAGGACTTCAAGATCGCCAATATCAACCCGCAGGTCGGCGCGGCGGCGGTGTCGGCGGGCAAGGTCGATGCCGCCGTGCTGCTCAGCGAGGCCTATCTGCTCGAAGACAAGCAGGTCGGCCGGGTGCTCTGGTCCAGCAAGCAAGGCGATGCCGACTGGCGCCTGGCCTCGGACCTGTGGGGCACCGAACGTTTTGTCGACGACCAGCCGCAACTGACCCAACTGGTCGCCACGGCCTGGGTCAAGGCCAGCCAATGGTTGGCCGATGAGCACAACAGCGCCGAGTACTACCGCTTCTCCTCCCTGGCCGGCACCCCGCAAAGCGTGTTGCGCCGTGATGATCAGGGCGACCCGGTGCCGTGGGTGCAGCGCTGGGCACCGAAGACCGATGCGCAGTTGCTCAAGCACTTCGCCGCACTGTCCCAATACGCCCTCGACAACCAGTTGATCAGCAGCCAGCCCGACTTCAGCCAGGCCCTGGCCACCCGCTTCACCGACCAGGCGATCCGCGACCTCGGCCTGATCGACCTGTGGCCCAACCTCAAGGCCCAGGTCGAACGCGCCCGCTAACTTTTTCCAGGAGACTGCTTGATGAGCATCGACTTTTTTACCCGCCTGCCCCTGCATGGCGAAACCCAATTCCTCCCAGGCGACCCGCGCAACCGCGGCGACTGGCAAGCCCCGGAAAACAACAGCGGCGCCGTCTCGGACTTCGCCGTCGGCGACCCGTTCACCTACATCGACTACCTCGGGCAGATCGCCCGTGCCGCCGAGATCAACCGCTTCAGCGGTGTGCTGATGGTCAACGCGCCCAGCGGCGAAGAACCCTGGACCGTCTGCTCATTGCTGGCTCGGGAAACCCGCACGCTGAAATTCGTCAGTGCGTTCCAGCCGTTCCATTTCTCGCCGTTCGTGGCCGCGCAGATGGCCGCCACCTACCAGCGCGCCAGCGGCAACCGCCTCGTATGGAACATCATCAACGGCGGCTCCGAAGTGATGCAGCGCCAGGTTGGCGACGTCACCGGCCACGACGACCGATATGCGCGGGCCAGCGAGTTCATGGATGTGGTCAAGGGTTACTGGAACAACGAACAGTTCCACTACGCCGGGCGCTACTACAGCGCCGAAGGCGGCGGCCTGCGTGGCCCGCAGAAAAAAGCCGAGCTGCCGCTGATCTGCACCGCCGGCTCTTCCGAAGCCGCCCGCGAATTCGCCGCCAAACACGCCGATTACTACCTGATGCGTGCCGAGCGCCCGGAAGAAATCCGCGCGCTGATCGACGACGTGCGCCGCCGCGCCGTGGCCCATGGCAATGGCAACCTGCGCTTTGGCTTGTCCGTCGATGTGGTCACCCGCCCGACCGAGGAAGAGGCCCGTGCCGAGGCCCGGCGCTTTTTCGACGAAGGCGTGGCCAAGGGCGTGGTCCAGCAACTGGCGGCCCACGACGGCCTGCGCTCGGCGCGCAAGCTCGGTTTTGAACACGAATACGCGCAAAAACAAGCGCCCGGGTTCGATGACTTTTTCATCCACCCCACTGTGTGGTCCGGCTTCGGCTATATCGGCGTGCCGCCTGGCGTGGCGCTGGTGGGCAGCTACGCCCAGGTGATCGAACGGATTCACGAATACAACGCGGTGGGCATCGAGCTGTTTTTCCTCGCCGGCTACCCGCACCTGGAAGAAAACTACCGCCTGGGCGAACACATCCTTCCGCACTTCCGCCACCTGCGCCAACCCGCAGCGCGGCAGCCGGCCCAACCCAACGAACAGGTGGCGTGATGGACCCGACGTTTTTCAGCCGCCGGCGTTTTCTCGGCAACAGCCTGACCCTCGGTTCTGGCCTGGTACTCGGCAGCAGCCTGCTCAGTGCCTGTGGCGACGGCGCCGCACCGCAAGCCCTGGCCAACAACGCACCGAGCGGCCCGCAGTACGGCGGGCGCCCGCGCCTGGGCGTGATCGACGGCAGCCGCAGTGGCAACCTCGACGCCCATAAACCGGTGGGCAGCGGCATCATTCGCGGCTTTGCGCTGTACAGCAAACTGTGGGAATGGGACGAAAACATGCTGCCGCGCCTGGCCCTCGCCGAAGAGGCCGAAGTCAGCTCCGACGCACGCACCTGGACCCTGCGCCTGCACAAGGACCTGGAGTTCCACCACGGCAAGACCATCGACGCCGATGACCTGGTGTTCTCCATCCGCCGCCTCACCGACCCACAACTGGCCTCGCCCTACGCGGCGCTGCTGCACTGGATCGACCGCGACAACCTGGAGAAACTCGACAACCGCACCCTGCGCGTACGCTTCAAGGACGGCGCCGGCTTTGTGCCGTTGCCGGAAACCTGGGTCAACTTCGGCGGCATCGTGCCGGTGGACTATCACCCGGTGACCAACCCGGTGGGCGCCGGCCCCTACAAACTGAAGAGTTTCACCCCCGGCCAACGCTCGCTGTTCACCCGCTTCGAGAACTACTACAAGGCCGGCAAGCCCTACGCCGATGAATTGGAAATCATCGACTTCAAGGACCAGACCTCACGCCTGGGCGCCCTGCAATCCGGGCAGATCGACCTGGCCAATGGCTTGGCCAACGAGCACCTGCGCCTGGTCGAGGCCAACCCGAAGTTGCAAGTGCTGACCTCGGTCACCGGCAACTGGCTGACCTTCGACATGAACCTCAGCCAGGCACCGTTCAACGACCCGCGCGTGCGCGAAGCCTTTCGCCTGATGGCCGACCGTGAAGAACTGGTGGCCCGCGCCCTCAACGGCCAGGGCCGCGTGGCCAACGATCTGTATGCGCCCAACGACCCGACCTTCGACCACAGCATCCCGCAACGCAGCTACAACCTGGAACGCGCCAAGGCCTTGCTGCGCGAAGCCGGCCAGGAGCATTTGAGCGTGGAACTGGTGGCCGACCAGGACAGCGGCGGCGTCGGCTCGGCGCTGGTGTTCGCCGAACAGGCCAAGCGGGCCGGCGTGGACATCCGCGTGCGCCAGGTCGACAGCGCGACCTTCAACGGCCCGCAACTCACCGAGTGGCCGCTGAGTACCGGTGGCAGCATCGGCGCGCCGTTCCTCACCTGCGGGCTGCACTCCGACGCGCCGGTGTCGGTGGCCAACAAGACCCACTTCAGCGACCCGCGCTTCGACCAGCTGTTCCTCGAGGCGCTGGCCCAACCCGACCTGGAAAAACGCCGTGTGCTGGTGCACGAAGCCCAGCAGATCCAGCATGACAAAGGCGGCATGCTGATCTGGGGTTACGCCAACCTGCTCGACGGCATCGCCCAGCGCGTCGGCGGCGCCCAGGCGGAAAAAACCCTGTTCCCGACCTGGCGCTTCGACAGCCTGTGGCTCAAGGAGCCGGCGTGAGCGGGCTGGCACGGCGCCTGTTGTCCGCGCTGGGCAGCGTGCTGCTGATCAGCGTGCTGGTGTTCCTCGCCATCCGCCTGCTGCCGTCCGACCCGGCGCGGGTGATCCTCGGGCCGGGCGCGCCCGAGGCGTCGTTGCAGGTGCTGCGCGAACAGTTGGGCTTGCATTTGCCGCTGTGGCAGCAATACCTGCACTGGCTCGGCGCGGCGCTGCGCGGTGACCTGGGCCTGTCCCTGGACTCCCAGGTGGCCGTGACCCAACTGCTGGGCCAACGCTTCGCCAACTCCCTCGCGCTGCTCATCCCCGTGGCCCTGTGCAACCTGCTGCTGGCCGTGGGGCTGGGCACGCTGCTGGCCCTGTACCGCGACCGCTGGATCGACCGCCTGACCCTGCCCCTGCTGGTGATGTTCAAATCATTGCCGGGGTTTGTGCTGGCGATCGGCTTGATCATGCTGTTCGCCACCAGCCTGTTCACCTGGCTGCCGGCGGTGTCGCTGCTCGACCCGGAACACTCGGCGTTCACCCAGGGCCGCTATCTGGTCCTGCCCGTGGCCGCGCTTGTATTGGCGAGCGCGCCGTACCTGATCCGCCTGGTGCGGGGTGCGATGATCGAAGCGCTGCACAGCGACTACCTCGAAGCCGCCCGCCTGCGCGGCCTGCAACCCTGGCGGCTGGTGCTCGGGCATGCCTTGCCCAACGCCGTGCTGCCGCTGATCCAGGGGCTGGCGCTGACCCTCAGCGTGTTTTTCAGCAGCACCTTGCTGGTGGAGATGGCGTTTACGTATCCGGGGGTCGGCAGTTTGCTCAACGACGCGATTCGCCTGCGCGACGTGCCGGTGATTCAGGCCGGGGTGAGTGCGATTGCGGCGTTTGTGGTGGGGGTGAATCTGCTGGCGGATGGGCTGGCGAGGCTATGCGTGCCCAAACTGCGCACCCAACACCTCTGACTACATGGGATCAAATCTGTGGGAGCGGGCTTGCCCGCGATGGCGGTGGGTCAGTCAAGCATATTTCGGCTGACACACCGCAATCGCGGGCAAGCCCGCTCCCACAGTTTTTTTGTGTCATTGAGACTTGAGTGTCATCACCCGATCCGCAATCGCCCGCACCACATTCAAATCATGGGTGACAAACACCAGCGCCATCCCCTCCGCCTGCAACCCCCTTAGCAACTCCAGGATCGACGCCTGCACCGACACATCCAGCGCCGAGGTGATCTCATCGCAAATCAACAACCTCGGCTCGCACACCAGCGCCCGGGCAATCGCCACGCGCTGGCGCTCGCCACCGGACAAACTGCCGGGATAGGCATCGGCAAGGGCCACGGGTAACGCCACGCGGCTCAAGGCTTGTTCGATACGCTCGCGCAATGCCGCGCCGCGCAGGCCGAAGAAGTGCCGCAGTGGCGTGGCCAGGCTTTGCGCCACGGTGTGACGCGGGTTCAAGGCACGCAGGGGGTTCTGGAAGATGTACTGGATGCGCCGCCGTTGCTCGGACGAGCGTGCGCCAACCTCGAGATTCAGCGGCGCACCCGCAAATCGCAGGCGCCCTGCTGCCTCTTGTGCCAGGCCGACCAGCGCGCGGGACACGCTGCTTTTGCCGGAACCCGAGGCGCCCACCAAGGCCAGGCATTCGCCCCGGCGCACGTGCAGGTTCACCCCTGCAACCACGCGCCGTCCGGCATAACTCACCGCCAGCTCATCGACCTCCAACAACAGCGGTTGCTGCGACAGATCCTCCAGCGGCCGCGCCGCCAGCCTTGCCGCCGCCAGCAAGCGTTGGCTGTACGGGTGTTGCGGCTGGCGAAACAACTGCGCGGTCTCGGCGCATTCCACCACCCTGCCGGCGTACAGCACCATCACCCGGTCGGCCAGGGACTCGACCACCCCCAAATCATGGGACACGTACACCGCCGCCACACCCTGGGTTTTGCACAACTGGCGCAAGGCGGCCAGGAAGTGCGCCTGGGTGGTCACGTCCAGCGCCGTGGTCGGTTCATCGAGCACCACCACCTGCGGGCGCAGGATAAACGCCAGGGCGAGCAATACGCGCTGCTGCTGGCCGCCGGACAATTGATGGGCAAAGCGCCTGAGAAAGTCTTGGTCATCCGGCAACCCCACGTGCTGCAAGGTGTCGCGCAGGCGTTGCTGGCGCGCCGTCCGCGACAGCTGTGGCGCATGGGCGGCCAGGGTTTCCTGCAGCTGGCTGAGGATGCGCAGCGCCGGGTTCAGCGCCATCGCCGGGTCCTGGGGAATATAGGCGATCACGCCACCCCGGGCCTGGCGCAAGGCTTCGCCCTGCAAGCCGAGCAGATCGCAGCCGGCGACCAGCACCTGCCCGCCACTGATCCGCGCGCCCTTGCGCACATGGCCGAGCAACGCAGTGGCCAGCGTGGTCTTGCCCGAGCCGGACTCCCCCACCAGGCCGAGGATTTCTCCCGCCTCCAGCGCAAAATGGATATCAGCCACCACCGCCTTGCCGCTGTCCAGTTGCACCCGCAGGTCCTGCACACGCAGCAACGTCATGGTGTGTGCTCCAGTACCCCGGCGCGCACCCGGCCGATGCCTTCGGCGAGCATGTTGCTGGCATAGGCGAACACGCCGATCAGCAGCGCCGGCACCAGCACGGCCCAGGGTTGCAGGACCAGCCCGCCCTGGTTCTCGCTGATCATCAGGCCCCAATCCGCCGCCGGCGGCGCCACGCCGTAGCCGAGAAAACTCAGCCCCGACAAGATGCCGATGGCCCAGGTCAGCATGCTGCCAAAATGCACGAGCATGGGCGTGAGGATATTCGGCAGCACTTCGCGCAGCAGCAGGTGACGGCGCGGCAGGCCCATGGCCCGCAGCACTTCGATGAACTCCTGCTCGACCACGGCCTGGGTGCTGGCGCGGGTCTGGCGGATCATGCCGGGCAGGAACGCGAAGGCCACCGTCAGCACGATCAACCACGGCTCGCGCCCCAGCAGCGAGACCACCAGCAGCACCAGGATCAGCTCGGGAAACGCCAGGGACAGGTCGGCGCTCCAGCGGATCAAACGGTCCAGCGGCCCACGGGAAAACCCCGCCAGCAATCCCAGGCCTGCACCCACCAGCAACGCCAGCAGCGCGGCGGCCAATGACATCCATACCACGCTCCAACCGCCCACCAGCACCCGTGACAGCACGTCATGCCCGAGGTAGTCGTAACCCAGCGGCGCGCCCGCGCTGGGCGCGCCGTACACCGGGCCGAGCAGTTCACTCGCGCCATGGGGCGCCAGCAACGGCCCGGCCAATGCCAGGCCGATCACCAGCAGGCTCAGGCCGGCGCCCTGGCGCACTTGTCGGTTGGCGGCCAAGGCACGCCAAGGTAAGCACAGCATCGGGCTCACCTCGCCGACAACAACGGGATGTCGAAACCGTGATCCAGCTCCAGCAACGGGAACAGCAGATCCGCCACGCGCTGCGCTTCATCGATCAACGGATAACCCGAGAGGATGAACGCCGACACGCCCTGCGCCTGGTACTCACGCAAACGCTCGGCCACCTGGGTGGCGCTGCCCACCAGATAGGTCCCGGCCGCCGGACGCAGGATGTCGAACCCAAACAGGCTCGGCCCGACCCACACGTTGGGGTAGATCTCCAGTTCCCGTGCGGTGGGCAGACGGCCTTCGCGCAGGGTTTGCAGGTTGCGTTGCACCTGGGGATCGTCGCTGACGTAGGTCTCCAGGGTTTCGCCCGGGGGCAACTGCGCGGCCACGCCGTCGAGGGCGGTTTGCAGGGAGGTGCGTTGCAACAACAACTCGGCGTGGGCCCACGCTTCCTCTTCGGTCTCGCGCACGATGATCTGCAAGCGCGTGCCGAACCGCAGGCGGCGCCCGCGCTTGGCCGCTTCGGCACCGACGCGGCGGAACTTGTCCCCCAGGCGTGGCGGCGTGTCGGCAAAGCTCAGGTACACGTCGAGCAGGTCGGCCGAATGGGCCACGCCGGCGTCGGACGTGCCGGCGCCCCAGAACTCGATGGGTGTGGATTGCGTCGGCGCCAGCCAGCCGCCCAACGGGTGATTGGCGTCTGCCGGATCGCGCGGCGCCAGGTTGATGTATTTACCGGCAAAGCCCTGGGTTTCACCGGCGTAGACACTGCGAAAGGCCCGCCAGTAGTCGCGGCTGAAGTCGTAGCGCTCGTCGTGGGGGAAATGCACGCCCAAGGCCGCCAGGCCGCTGTCATCGCCATTGACCAGGTTGAGCAGCAGACGCCCGCCGGAATACTGGTCGAAGCTCAACGCCCACTTGGCCAATACCGCTGGCGACAGTTCGCCGGGGTACTGCGCAATCAGAAACCGCAGGCGTTGGGTCGCATCGATCAAGGCGGCGGCCGTGGCCAGGTTGGAATTGGGGCTGGTGCCCAGCAGCGAGCCGTAATAGCCAAGACGGTCGGCGACCACGGCAACCTGCTTGAGCTGTTCGAAACCGGTCACCCAGCGCCCGGCCGCTTCCCACGGGTACGGGCCATCGGGGGGGGTGAGGTACCACAGGAGTTTGATCGTCATGTTTTGTCTCTCCAAAAAAGGCTCAGGGATGCACGCAAGGGCATGGCCCTAGAAACGGGTCAGTGCGCTGACCCCAAAGGTGCGCCGGTCGCCCCGCGCGTCCCAGGCCACATCGAAGGGCAAGGGCACGCTGTCGGTCTTGTATTGTTTGTCGGTGAGGTTGTTGACGTAGGCGGTCAGGTCCAGGTCCAGGCGCCCGCCAAAGTGGTAGGTGGCGCTGGCGCTGCCCAGGGTGTAGCCGCCTTGGGACACGCTGTGGTCTTGCTGGGCGGTGGGCAGGAAGTAGATGCGGCTCTGGTAGCGCCAGTCGCTGCCGAAGTTGAGCGCGTCGCCGTTGTCCAGCGGGATGCGGTAACTGGCGCCCACGGCCAGGGTGCGCGACGGCGAACGGGCGATGCGGTTGCCGGAGTAATCGACGCCGCCGGATTCGAAGTCCTGCAACTCGGTGTGCAACAGGCCCGCCGAGGCGTTCAGGTGCAGGTTGGTGAGCGGCAGCGCTTCGAGTTCGAACTCGGCACCGCGAATCACGCCCTTGCCGCTGTTGGTCAGCAGCGACACCACCTGGCCGTCACGCACCGACACGGCGTTGACCTGGATGTCCGAGTAGTCGTAGTAGAAGACGTTGGCGTTGGCGGTCAGGCGTTCATCGAACCATTCACTCTTGATCCCCAGTTCGTAGGCGTCGACGTTTTCCGGCGCCACCACCGACGCTTCGGCCTGCACCAGCGCGCCGCCGCTGAAACCACCGGAGCGGAAGCCCTTGGCATAGCGGAAATACACACGGGCGTTGTCGTTGAGCTGGTACTCGGGGGTGATGTCGTAGGTGAGTTTGTTCCAGGTGCGTTTTTCGTCCTGCACCACGGTGGTCGCCAGCGGCCCGGTGTAGTGCTTCCACCACTGGTCGGCGCTGGCGAACGACACGGCGTCGCTGCCCGGTGCGGCCACGCGTTGCAGGTCGATGTCCTTGGTTTCGCGGGTCCAGCGCAGGCCGGTGGTGATGCTCAAGGGCTCGCTGACCTGCCAGGTGGTGCTGCCGAAGAGCGCGAAACTGTCGGTGGTCTGGTCAATCGAGGTCTTGCCGTAATCGGCGACGCCGAACGCCTGGTTGTAGTCGGCCGGCAGCAAGGCACTGCTGGAGGCGCTGTCCAGGTGTTCGTGGAACAGGTGGGTGCCGATGATCCAACTTACGGGCTGGTTTTTCGCCGAGGACAGGCGCAGTTCCTGGGACGCCTGCTTCCAGTGGTCATCGGAATAGGAGCGGCCGAATTCGTAAATGCTCATGTTCGGGCCCTGGGCTTTTTCCTGGATGTCGTCGAGCGCGGTGATCGAGTCCAGTTGCAGCTCGCCCAGGTCCCACTTCAACGCCAGTTGCACACCGTTGTGCTGGATGCGGTCGTCGGCCTTGCCGGTAAACGCGGCGTGGCCGGTGTTCGGCTTGGGCGCCGGGCCGAACAGCGTGCTGCCGCCCGCCCCTGCGCCCCAGGCGCGGGTGGCGATGCCCTGGCCTTTGTAGTCGCGGGCGTGCAGCTGCAGGGTGGCTTGCAGGTCGTCGTTGATTTGCGCCAACAATTGCAGGCGCAAGGCCTGGTCGTGGATATCGCCGACGGTGTGGCCGTCCACCTGGTTTTTCAGTTGGCCGTCGCTGCTCTGGTCGATAAACGCCACGCGGCCGGCCAGCTTGTCCTTGAGCAAGATGCCGCCGTAGGCGCCTTCATACAGCTGGGCGTTGTAGTTGCCGGCATCGGCCTTGAAGTAGCCCGCAGGGTCTTCGAAGGTGGGTTTGCGCGAGACAAAGTTGATCGCGCCGCCCGTGGTGTTCTTGCCCCACAGGGTGCCCTGGGGGCCGCGCAGGATTTCGACGCGCTCCATGTCATACAGCGGGAAGCCGGTGGCCACGTGGGGGTCGATGTACACGTCGTCGGTGTAGATGCCCACCGGGTACACCGTGGTCGAGGCCATGTCGCCGGAGCCCATGCCACGGATGTACCAGCGCGGCCGCTGGTGGCCGGCGAACTCCGGCGCGATCGCATTGGGCACGTTGCGCAAGGCCTTGCCGGCACTGAAGCCGCCGCCGTTGCTCTCGATGTCCTTGGCGCTGACCACGGAGATCGCCGAGGGTACGTCCTGCAGCGATTCTTCGCGTTTCTGCGCGGTGACGGTCACCGTGGGCAATGCCTCGTTGGCCACCGGTTCGTCGGCGGCGGCAAGTTGACCGTGCAGTGCCAGGGCACCGGCAATGGCCCAGGCCAGGCGGTTGAAGTGAAAGTGTGCGGGCATGGGCTTACTGTCCTTGGCTACGGTTGAGCAGTGCGCGGGCGTCTTGCAGCGGTTGCGGGGCGACCCACTGGGCGAGGTCGAAATCGTGCTCCAGGAAGCCGTGGCGGTAGAGGAAGTTCTTTTGCAGCGCCAGGTATTCCAGGCGCTCGGCCGACAGGTCCGGGTGCAGCGAGGTATGGAAATCCCCCCGATAAGCCGCCTCGACACCGGCACTGGCGGCGCGGGTTTCTTCCGCCAGGATGGCGCGCAAGGCGTCGAGGTTCTGCGCAGCCCAATCGGCAGCACGCAGGGTTTGCGCGAGGAACCGCACCACCACGTCGTAGTGCTCGTCCAACAGGTTCTGGTGGATGGTGATCGGGCGCGGCGTGCCGTTGTTGATGCGCTGGCGTGGCGTGGCCACCTGATCGAGGTCGATGCCCACCACCAAGCCCAGGCGCTGGGCGGCGTCGGCGGCCGAGGCGCCTTTGACGTACACCGCATCCACCTCGCCGCGCACCAGGTGATCGAGGCCCGACCACAGGCGCTGCAAACCTTCCTGCGGCGGCAGGCTGTCGTCACGCGGGTGCAGGGCCACTTCCACCAGGTCCACATCGCTGAAGTCCAGGCCAGCCAACGCCAGCGCGCCCTTGTAGCCGGACAGGCTCATGGCCCGGGCGATGCTGCCAGGGCGATCCCCGGCTTCCCAGGCCGGCAGGGCCAGGCGCTTGCCGCGCAGGTCGGCGGGCGAGCGAATACCCGAGTCGGGGCGCACGAGGATGGTTTGCCATTCCTCGATCCAGGTCAGGCCGATCAAGCGTGTCGGTGTGCCGGCGCCGCGTGCGGCCAGGGCCGGCACGTTGCCGCCTTCGCGAAACAGCCCCGGCAGTTCGTGATCGTAGTGATGACGCCCCAGTTGCAACGCGTCTTGCAAGGTGGCGACGCGGATACCGTCGCGGGCGAACTCTTCGCCCAGCCAGCCGAGCTTGAAGGCAATACCCGAGGCGGTCGGCACCGGGCAGCGGGTGAACCACAACGTGTCCAGGGTGGAAGGAGGCAAGGCAGCGGCAATGGGCATGGGAACTCCGGTCAGCACAAATGAAAGACCCGTTAGCGGGTGGATGGGCAGCTCATCGCAACGACCATGCCAACCAACTATCTAGCTGATTTACAAGGGGTTTATTTGCCTTCGAAGTTTCAGAAAGCGCCGACTGCTGCCAGCGCAGCAGGCCACCAGCAGCCATTGCTGCCAATGCCACAACCCGCGCGATTGGGTGGCGCCAAAGCCCCCTGCGCATGGGCCAATGCGCGCTGGCGCAGAACTTGCTCAGGGCTGGCGTGAGTGTTTTTTTCATCTGCCCAACGAGACGTTTACCCATGAGCGACATCGCCCTGCCCCTACGCACCGAACGCCAGGCCCTGGACGCCGCCCGCGCGGCCGCCCTGCGCATCGCCGAGCTGGCCCGCGACCCTGCGAACAACGAGCAAATCCCTGCCCGCCAGGCCCAGTGGCTCTCCGATTACGGGCTGACCGCCATCGGCGTGCCCACCGCCTTGGGTGGCCTCGGCGCCTCCGTACACACCCAGGTCGAGGTGGTGCGGATCATTTCCACGGCCGATGGCGGCGTCGGCCAACTGCTACAGATTCACTACGTCATGCTGCGCGGCATCCTCGAGGACTACAGCGCCACCGCCCGCCAGCGCATCGTCAGCGATGTGCTGGCCGGCAAGCGCCTGGCCAACGCCCTGGCCGAAGTCGGCGGGAAAAACAAATTTGCCTTGAAGACCCGCGTCGAGCGGCGCGCCGACGGGCAACTGGTGCTCAACGGCAGCAAGTTCTATTCGACCGGCGCCTACCTGGCCGACTGGATCTGGCTGGCCGCCGCCTCGGAGCAAGGTGGCGCCGGTATCTGGCTGCACCGCGACACCCCCGGCCTGACCTTGGTGGACGACTGGCGTGCGTTTGGCCAGCAGCATTCGGTGAGCGGCACCGTGCGCTTCGACGAGGTGATCCTCGACCCCGATTTCGTGCTGCTGCGCGAAGGCCCGATGAAGCGCACCGGCCTGACCTTCCCGCAGATCCTCCACGCGGCCATCGACACCGGCATCGCCGCCGGCGCGTTGCAGGCCGGCGTCGAGTACTTGCGCGTGAACGCACGGCCGTGGGTGGAGAGCGGCGTCGACCATGCCTATGAAGAGCCCCACGTGATCCGCCAGATCGGCGAATTCGCCGTGGCCCTGCGCGCCGCCGAATCCCTGCTGCGCGACGCCGCCCGGCTGTTTGACCAGCATCTGCTGGATGAGCACGACACGGTTCTGCAAAGCGAGCTGATCCTGGCGGTGGCGACGGTGCGCGCCCACTCCGACAGTGCCGCGCTGAAAATCTCCAGCGAGATCTTCGCCCTGCTGGGCGCCAGTTCCGCCCTGAGCAAATGGAACCTCGACCGCTTCTGGCGCAATGCGCGGGTGCACACCACCCATGACCCGATCCGCTGGCGTTTGCACCACGTCGGCAATTACTACCTCAACGGCGTGGACCCCGGCGAATACACGGCGATCCTCGCCAAAGGTGAACAAGGCCGCAAGACCGGTTGAGGGTTGCTGCACGGAAGCGCCAATGTGTGATCCAATCGCCGCCGATTCGCCCCAACCATCGGCACTACAAGGATTTTACGCACATGGCTGCTTCCAATAAATGGCTGATGTCGTCAGTCGCTTATTACCTCGACTTTTTCAGCGTCCCGCTGTTTATCGCCCTGGCCCTGTACCTCGCGCCATTTGACGCCGGCCTGGCGCTGCTGGGCCTGCTGGCCTGGACGCTGGTGGAATACTCGACGCACCGCTTCCTGTTCCACTCGCTGTACCGCCGCGAGCACTGGACCCACCATGTCGACGTGCTGGCCTATATCGGCGTGTCGAGCTGGAAGACCAGTTCCACCTTTGCCGCCCTGCTGCTGTTTGCCTGGTACAGCGGGCTGACCTCGATGTTTATCGGCGCGGTCACCGGCTACTTTTTCTACATTTCCCTGCATTACGTGATGCACCGCCCGGAGCACTGGGCTTACCGCTTTATCCCCGGTTTGGTGGCCAACCATGACCTGCATCACCGCAAAGGCATCGAGAAAAACTTCGGGGTGTCGTCGCCGCTCTGGGACCATGTCTTTCGCAGCTACATCCGCGCCGATGCGCTGAGCGCGGACGAAACGCCCGCCTGATGAGCATCCAGCAGCAAGGGCAGTGCGGCAATTGCACTTATTACGAAACAATCTAGCCGCCCATACACCGGCCTGCGCCGCCTTATCTACGCTCAGGGACGTGCCAGGAGGCGTATTGAAGAGTCCATGACGGACCCACTGTCTCCTGGCGCCTGATGCCCAGGAGATCACGATGAGAAAGGAACCCCATCGCCCCCGGCCTGGGTTCGGCTGCGCGTTGTTTGGCGCATTGCTGAGCCCACTGGTCGTCGCGGCCCCCACGCTGTCTACGCAAATCCCCTTCGATGTCACGGCCACCCCGCCGTTTTCCCTCACCAGCCTGCAACAGAACTTCGACGACATGTCGTGGCAGACCTTTATTGCGCTGAACTGGCCAGCCCTGGCCGACGGCAACCCCAATACCGGCGTACAGATCGGCCAGCAGGACGCGGCCACGGTGTGGGAAGGCTACCGGGAGAGTTACCAGATCTTCCTGCCCCAGGGCCAGAAGCCGCAGCCGTTTCGCGCGCCGGCGGCCGTGCCGCCGGCCTGCGAGGGCAAGGGTTCCGGGCGCTTGCTGCAACAGATGGGCAAGGTTCCGGACGTGCTGGATGAGTTTATCCAACCCTTTGAAAGCGGCCCGCTGGTGGACCAGAGCGGCGTGTACACGCGCAATGAAATCGTGGTGAACCAGTCGATGTTCGACGGCATCGTCAACAACGGCCTGTACAGCGTGCAGGGCCAGCAGGCGTTTTTTGCCGCCAGCCCGACCAATGCGGTGGCGTTCAGTTGCGGCAACCCGAACACCAGCGAGGTGGGCTCGATCATGGTCAAGGCGTCGTGGAAGGTGCTGGACGGCAATGATAAGCCCGGCAGTTTCCACACGGTCGATGCCTTGGTGTATACGCCGGGCAACAGCGACCCGAGCAAGGGGCCGGTGGTGGCGGAGTCCTGCACGGCCGAGCCGGTGGGCCTGGTCGGCCTGCACATCGTGCACAAGACCACCAGCGCGCCGCAGTGGGTGTGGTCCACCTTCGAGCACGTCGACAATGTGCCGGAAAAAACCACGCCACCGGCCGAGCGCAAGGGCCCGTACCTGTTCTACAACGCCAGCAGCCACGCCGAGGTCAACCAGCCGCCGCCACGGCCCTGGAACCCGGCGGTGAAGGCCACGCCATCGCAGATCGTGCGCGAGATCCCCCTGACCGATGCGACGAAAACCCTGAACAACACCTACCAGACCTTGCTGCGCACGGTGAACCCCAACAGCGTGTGGGCCAACTACCAGTTGATCAGCACCCAGTGGCCGACCCTCAGCGGCCAGCCGCCGTGCCAGATCTCGGCCACCGTGCCCCTGGGCAAGCCGGCGCCGTCGTTCCTCGCCAATGCGACGCTGGAGACGTATATCCAGGGCAGCGTGCCCCAGGCGTCGTCCAGTTGCATCGCCTGCCACGGCAATGCGGCGACCCACGTCACGCAGTCGCCGCGCACCAGTTTCGCCGACTTCACTTACCTGCTCGAACGCGCCCAATCCACCGGGGCAACAGGGAGCCAGCCATGAGTACCGACCTCGACAACTTCACCGGCCTGAGCGTGGTGCTCACCGGGATCAACCAGGAACTGCTGGCGCCCTCCGTTGACCCCATCGGCCTGCCCACCACCTTCCTCGCCTTCATCGGCCCGCGCCTGGGGCAGAATGTGCTCAGTGCCCTGCTCGGCCAATACGCGGCGCTGCTGGCCGAGCAACAAACGCCGCAGCAGATCGGCACCGCCATCCTCATGCAGAACGGCCAGCCCGCCGCCACGCAAACCGCCCAGGCGGCGCGCGCGATCATGAAGCTGTGGCTGCTCGGCGTGTGGTACCAGCCGTATACCCAGGGCGAATTCCCGGCGAATGAGCAAACCGTGGTCAGCGCCGAGGCCTACACCCAAAGCTGGGCGTGGAGCATCGCCCAGGCGCACCCGATGGGCTACAGCGAGTTCTTCTTTGGCTACTGGAACAGTGCGCCGCCGAGCCTTGAGGATTTCACCGGCGTTGCCGCCACCCCCCAGCCAGGAGCCTCGTCATGAGTACCGAACAAGCGGATGTAGTGATCGTCGGTGCGGGCCTTGCGGGCAGCCTGATTGCCTATCAACTGGGATTGGCCGGGGTGAAGGTGCTGGTGCTGGAGTCCGGCCCGGAAATCCCGGCGAACCGAAACCAGTACCTGGAGCGGTTCTATACCGCCACCCTGAAAACCCCGGAGTCGCCCTACCCGCCCGTCAGCACCCTGAGCCCGGCGCGCAACCCGGCCGAGCAGAACGCACCGCGTGCGACCATCGCCGACCTGATCCTGGGTTGGAACAACCCCGACGTCAGCTACCTCGTGCAAAAAGGCCCGCTGCCGTTTACCAGCACCTACGAGCGCGTGGGCGGCGGCACCACCTGGCATTGGGTGGCGACGTGCCTGCGCATGCTGCCCAACGACTTTCGCCTGAAGTCGCTGTACGGCGTGGGGGTGGATTGGCCGATCAGCTACAACGACCTGCAAAGCGCGTATTGCCGCGCCGAGGCGGAAATCGGCGTGGCGGCCAACGTCGCCGACCAGGGCTACCTGGGCATCACCTTCCCCGCCAACTACGAGTTCCCGATGACCAGCATCCCGCTGTCGCTGGTGGACGGCAGTTTTGTCAGCGCGGTGCAGGGCCAGTCATTCCAGGGTTTGCCCCTGGTCGTCAGCCCGACCCCGGCCGGGCGCAACTCCCAGCCGTATGCCGGGCGCCGGGTGTGTGCGGGCAACACCAACTGCACGCCGATCTGCCCGATCCAGGCCAAGTACGACGCCACGGTGACGATGAACAACGCGCTCAACACCGGCAATGTGCGGATCCTGTACAAGACCGTGGCGAGCAAGGTCACCGTGGCGGCGGACAAGACCATCAGCGGCATCGAGTTCATCCAGTATCAACTGGGCGATGGGCCGGCGACCGGTACCGGCGTGGCCATCGGGCAGCGTTATGTGGTCGCCGCCCATGCCATCGAGACGCCCAAGCTGCTGCTCAATTCCACCAGCAGCGCCTGGCCCAATGGTGTGGCCAACAGCAGCGGCCAGGTCGGCCGTAGCCTGGCGGACCACCCGATCTATCTGGCCTGGGGCTTGATGCCCGAAGGCAAGACGGTGTTTCCGTATCGAGGGCCGGTGTCCACGTCGGGCATTGAAAGCCTGCGCGACGGGGCGTTTCGCAGCCAGCGTGCGGCGTGGCGCATCGAGATCGGCAACGAAGGCTTCAACTGGCCGATTGGCGATCCCTACACCACCGTCGCCGACCTCATCGATGGCACCAACGTCAGCCGCACCAACCCGCTGCCCAATACGGGAGGCGCCTCGCAGGTGCTGTTAGGCACGGCGCTGGTGCAACAGTTGAACAACCTGCTGACCCGGCAATTTCGCGTGGGCTTCCTGGTGGAGCAAGTCGAGGAGGATCCCGATAACGCCAACTGCTACATCGTGCCATCCAGCCAATACAAGGACCGTCTGGGCATTCCGCGCCCGGAAATCCATTACGACCTGTCGGACTACACCAAGGAGGGCTTCAAGCAGGCGCGCATCCTCGCCAGCCATGTCATCACCGAACTGCTCGGTGCCACCGAGCTGACCGCCGACATCCCGCCGGGGGTGTTCGTCTACCAGGGCGAATCCTATTCGTTCCAGGGCGCCGGGCACTTGATGGGCACCTACCGCATGGGCGCCGATCCGAAGACCTCGGTGGTGGACAAATACCAGCGCAGTTGGGACCACGCCAACCTGTTCCTGGTGGGTGACGGCGTGTTCCCCAGCACCGGCACGTCCAACCCCAGCCTGACCATCGCTGCGCTATCGATCCAGGCCGGCGACACCCTGTGCAACGACCTCAAGGCCGTGACCGTGCAGGTGCAGGCCAACCAGCCGTGGCAAGGCAGCGGCGTGCAGATCAGCGGGCCGAGCCCACGGTTGGTGCGCTACGTGAGCGGCAAGTGGCTTGCAAGCCCGGTGGGCGGCATGGTGGATGGCAATGGCAGCGCGGGGTTGATTGCCAAGGCGGGCTATACGTTGCCGGGGGCCAATGAAGGCGCGTTGATTGGGCGCGTGGGCAGTGGGGGGACGCCGTTTCTGGTGGGAGATCTGGTGCTGGTTCCGCCGGGTGAGACGGGGGAATTGCAGCTGTGTATCAATGATGATCTGGAGGGTAGGTATGGGATTGGACTTGCAGATAACCAGGGGGCGCTGACGGTGCAGGTGGGGTTCGGCACCCT
This sequence comes from Pseudomonas sp. CBZ-4, assembly GCF_000346755.1. Lineage (GTDB taxonomy): Bacteria > Pseudomonadota > Gammaproteobacteria > Pseudomonadales > Pseudomonadaceae > Aquipseudomonas. The sequence continues at coordinate 170,599 of NZ_ANNV01000175.1, forward strand.
GTAATACACATCGATCCCAATGTGGGAGCGGGCTTGCCCGCGATGAGGGAGTGTCAGTCACATATGAATCGACTGACACACCCTCATCGCAGTCAAGCCAGCTCCCACAGTTTTGACCGAGTACCGCAGGTACTTCTGCATACCCTGCAACAGTCCTTTGTCATCAACGACATTGATAGCACCCTAACAAAACCCCCATCCTAGAGGGCTTTCCCGCCGCTTATATCATTCCGAATGATAGTTACCTTTGCTTCATTCGATTCGTGACATAGCACCCCGCCGCGCATGATCCGCCCATCTCAAATACATTGGCGGATGCACCTCATGGAACAGTCACTCAAACATTTGCGCTTCCCCCTGGCGATCCTGGCCGTGGTGGTGATGAGCGCGTGCGGCAAGACCCCGGAACAAGCGGCCGCCATGCCAGCTGCCAAAGTCAGCGTGGCCAAGGTGCTGGAACAACCGGTCAACGAGTGGGATGAATTCACCGGCCGCCTGGAAGCGCCGGAGACCGTGCAGATCCGTCCGCGCGTGTCGGGCCAGATCGATCAGGTGGCCTTCATCGAAGGTGCACTGGTGAAGAAAGGCGACCTGCTGTTCCAGATCGACCCACGTCCGTTCCAGGCTGAAGTGCGCCGCCTCGAAGCCCAGTTGCAACAGACCCGTGCCGCCGCCAGCCGCAGCGACAACGAAGCGCAACGCGGCGAACGCCTGCGCCAGAGCAATGCGATCTCCGCCGAATTGGCCGACTCGCGCACCACCGCCGCCCAGGAAGCCCGCGCCGCGGTCGCCGGGATCCAGGCGCAGTTGGACCTGGCCAAGCTGAACCTGAGCTTTACCCGCGTCACCTCGCCAATCAGCGGCCGCGTCAGCCGTGCGGAAATCACCGCCGGCAACCTGGTAACCGCCGACGTCACCGCACTGACCAGCGTGGTCTCCACCGACAAGGTCTACGCCTATTTCGACGCCGATGAGCGCGTGTTCCTCAAGTACACCGAACTGGCGCGCCAAGGCCGTCGCGGTGCGACTACCCCGGTGTACCTGGGCCTGTCCAACGAAACCGGCAACCCGCACCAGGGCCAGATGAACTTCGTCGACAACCAGGTCAACCCGGCCACCGGCACCATCCGTGGGCGTGCGGTGTTCGACAACACGGACGGCCGCTACACCCCGGGCCTGTACGCGCGTTTGAAGCTGGTCGGCAGCGGCACCTACTCCGCCGTGTTGATCAACGACGAAGCCGTCGGCACTGACCTGGGCAAGAAATTCGTGCTGGTGATGGAAGGCGACAAGCCGGCGTATCGCTCGGTGGAACTGGGGCCGAAAATCGAAGGCTTGCGCATCGTGCGCAGTGGCCTGGGCAAGGACGACACCATCGTCGTCAAAGGCTTGCAGCGCATCCGCCCAGGCTCGCCGGTCGCCCCGGAAACCATCCCGATGGCCAGCAAGGAAACCCTCGCCGCCTTGGCCCAACAACGACAAGCGCTTGAAGCCAGCAACCTGGAGCAAGTGGCGCCGGAAAAAACCGCGCCCAAGCTCGCAGCCGTTGCGACTCCACGCGGTTAAGGGATACGACTCAAGATGAATTTTTCCAAGTTCTTCATTTCGCGGCCGATCTTCGCAGCAGTGCTTTCTCTGCTGATTTTGATCGCTGGTGCGATCTCGCTGTTCCAATTGCCCATCAGCGAATACCCGGAAGTGGTACCGCCGACCGTGGTGGTGCGTGCCAACTTCCCTGGCGCCAACCCCAAGGTCATCGGTGAAACGGTGGCCGCGCCGCTGGAGCAAGCCATCACCGGCGTTGAGAACATGCTGTACATGTCCTCGCAATCCACCGCCGACGGCAAGCTGACCCTGACCATCACCTTCGCCCTGGGCACCGACCTGGACAACGCGCAGGTGCAGGTGCAAAACCGGGTGACGCGGACTCAGCCAAAATTGCCTGAGGAAGTGACACGCATCGGTATCACCGTGGACAAGGCCTCCCCCGACCTGACCATGGTGGTGCACTTGACCTCCCCGGATCAGCGCTACGACATGCTCTACCTGTCCAACTATGCCTTGCTCAACGTCAAGGATGAGTTGGCGCGCCTGGGCGGCGTGGGTGACGTGCAGCTGTTCGGCATGGGCGACTATTCCCTGCGTGTGTGGCTTGATCCGAACAAGACCGCTTCGCGCAATTTGACGGCGACGGATGTGGTCACCGCGATCCGCGAGCAGAACCGCCAGGTGGCGGCCGGTGCCTTGGGTGCGCAACCTGCGCCGAATGCCACCAGCTTCCAGTTGTCGGTGAACACTCAAGGCCGTCTGGTGACGGAAGAAGAGTTCGAGAACATCATCATTCGCTCCGGCGATAACGGTGAGATCACCCGCTTGAAAGACATCGCCCGGGTCGAGCTGGGTTCCAGCCAATACGCCCTGCGCTCATTGCTCAACAACCAGCCGGCGGTGGCGATCCCGATCTTCCAGCGTCCGGGTTCCAACGCGATCGAGATCTCCAACGAAGTACGCGGCAAGATGGAGGAGCTGAAAAAGAGCTTCCCGCAGGGCATGGACTACAGCATCGTCTATGACCCGACCATCTTCGTGCGTGGCTCCATCGAAGCGGTGGTACACACGCTGTTCGAAGCGCTGATCCTGGTGGTTCTGGTGGTGATCCTGTTCCTGCAAACCTGGCGCGCCTCGATCATTCCGTTGGTGGCGGTGCCGGTATCGTTGATCGGTACGTTTGCGGTGATGCACCTGTTTGGCTTCTCGCTCAACGCGCTGTCGCTGTTCGGCCTGGTACTCGCGATCGGTATCGTGGTGGACGACGCCATCGTGGTGGTGGAGAACGTCGAGCGGAATATCGAGCTGGGCCTGGAGCCGTTCCCGGCCACTGAAAAAGCCATGAGCGAAGTGACCGGCCCGATCATTGCCACGGCGTTGGTGCTGTGTGCGGTGTTCATTCCGGCGGCATTCATCAGCGGCTTGACCGGGCAGTTCTACAAGCAGTTCGCCTTGACCATTGCGATCTCGACGGTGATCTCGGCGTTCAATTCCCTGACCTTGTCGCCGGCCCTGGCTGCCGTGTTGCTGAAAAGCCACAACGCGCCGAAAGACCGTTTCTCCAAGGTGCTCGACAAGCTGCTGGGCGGCTGGTTGTTCAAACCGTTCAACCGTTTCTTCGAGAAAGCCAGCCACGGTTACGTCGGCACCGTACGCCGGGTGATTCGCGGTAGCGGCATCGCCCTGTTCCTCTACGCTGGCCTGATGGTGCTGACCTGGTTCGGTTTTGCCCACACCCCGACCGGTTTCGTACCGGCCCAGGACAAGCAATACCTGGTGGCCTTCGCCCAACTGCCGGACGCCGCCAGCCTGGACCGCACCGAAGATGTGATCAAGCGCATGTCCGACATCGCCTTGAAGCAACCGGGCGTGGAAGCCGCGGTCGCCTTCCCGGGCCTGTCGATCAACGGCTTCACCAACAGCCCGAACAGCGGCATCGTGTTTGTCACCTTGAAGCCGTTCGATGAGCGTAAAGACCCAAGCATGTCCGCCGGTGCGATTGCCGGTGCGCTGAATGGCAAGTACAGCGACATCCAGGAAGCCTACATGGCGATCTTCCCACCGCCGCCGGTACAGGGCCTGGGTACGATTGGCGGGTTCCGCCTGCAGATCGAAGACCGTGGCAACCTGGGTTACGACGAGCTGTACAAAGAAGTGCAGAACGTCATCACCAAGAGCCATAACGTGCCGGAACTGTTTGGCCTGTTCACCAGCTACACGGTCAACGTGCCCCAGGTCGATGCTGCCATCGACCGCGAAAAGGCCAAGACCCACGGCGTGGCGATCAGCGACATCTTCGACACCCTGCAGATCTACCTGGGCTCGTTGTATGCCAACGACTTCAACCGCTTTGGCCGTACCTACCAGGTCAACGTGCAGGCCGAGCAGCAGTTCCGCCTCGACGAAGACCAGATCGGCCAGCTGAAAGTGCGTAACAACAAAGGCGAGATGATCCCGCTGGCGACCTTTATCAAGGTCAGCGACACCTCGGGCCCGGACCGCGTGATGCACTACAACGGCTTTATCACCGCCGAGATCAACGGCAACGCCGCGCCGGGCTACAGCTCGGGCCAGGCGGAAGCGGCGATCGAGAAACTGCTGAAAGAAGAACTGCCCAACGGCATGACCTACGAGTGGACCGACCTGACGTATCAGCAAATCCTCTCGGGCAACACTGCACTGTTCGTGTTCCCGCTGTGTGTGCTGCTGGCGTTCCTGGTACTGGCGGCCCAATACGAAAGCTGGAGCCTGCCACTGGCGGTGATCCTGATCGTACCGATGACCCTGTTGTCGGCCATCACCGGGGTGATTATCTCTGGCGGCGACAACAACATCTTCACTCAGATCGGCCTGATCGTACTGGTGGGCCTGGCGTGCAAGAACGCGATTCTGATCGTCGAGTTTGCCAAGGATAAACAGGCGGAGGGTCTTGACCCGCTGGCTGCGGTGCTGGAGGCGTGCCGTCTGCGTCTGCGGCCGATCCTGATGACCTCGTTCGCGTTCATCATGGGTGTGGTGCCACTGGTGTTGTCCAGCGGTGCCGGTGCCGAGATGCGGCATGCCATGGGTGTGGCGGTGTTCTCCGGGATGATCGGCGTGACCTTCTTCGGTCTGTTGCTGACGCCAGTGTTCTACGTACTGATCCGTCGCTATGTGGAGCGCCAGGAAGCGCGCAAAGCGGCCAAGGCCTTGAAGCTGGAGACACAGCAATGAGCGTGAAAGTATTCCTGCCGAGCTTGCTGGTACTGGCGCTGAGCGCCTGTTCCGTGGGCCCGGACTACAAAACCGAGAACCTGGAGGCGGCCAATATCACGGCCGCCGCCGACACCAAGAGCTACGACCACGCCAAGTACGAAGGCATCTGGTGGCAGCAGTTCGAGGACCCGACCCTCAACCAGCTGGTGACCCAGTCGTTGAGCGGTAACCGCGACCTGCGCGTGGCGTTCGCCCGCCTGCGCGCCGCCCGTGCGATCCGTGATGATGCGGCCAACGACATCATGCCGGTGGTCACCTCTCGCGCCAGCAGTGATGTGGGCAAGGGCCAGATCCCCGGCCAGACCACCAAGCGCGTCACCAGCGAGCGCTATGACCTGGGCCTGGACATGGCCTGGGAAGTCGACTTGTTCGGCCGCATCCGCCGCAACCTGGAGGCCAGCGACGCTGACCAACAGGTCGCAGAGGCGGACCTGTACCAACTGCAAGTCACCATGATTGCCGAGCTGGTGGATGCCTACGGTCAACTGCGTGGCGCGCAACTGCGTGAACGCATCGCCCTGGACAACCTGAAGAACCAGCAGGAATCGCGCACCATCACCGTCAGCCTGCGGGATGCCGGTGTCGGTGATCAGCTGGACGTAGAACGCGCAGATGCCCGCCTGGCGGCGGTCGAAGCCAGCGTGCCGCAACTGCAAGCCGAACAAGTGCGCGAGCGCAACCGCATCGCCACCCTCCTCGGCCAGCGCCCGGACAAGTTGAGCGTGGACTTGAGCCCGAAAGACCTGCCGGCGATTGCCAAGGCGTTGCCGATTGGCGACCCGGGGCAACTGCTGCAACGCCGCCCGGACATCCTCAGCGCCGAACGCAAACTGGCCGCCGCCACCGCGCGCATCGGCGTGGCCAAGGCCGACCTGTTCCCACGGGTCAGCCTCAGCGGCTTCCTCGGCTTCACCGCCGGGCGCGGTTCACAGATCGGCTCGGCCGCGGCGAATGCCTGGTCCCTCGGCCCGAGCATCACCTGGGCCGCCTTTGACCTGGGCAGCGTGCGTGCGCGTTTGCGCGGTGCGAATGCCGAAGCCGACGGCGCGTTGGCGACCTATGAGCAGCAAGTGTTGCTGGCACTGGAAGAGTCCGAGAATGCGTTCAGTGACTATGGCAAGCGGCAACAGCGACTGGTGTCGTTGATCCGTCAGAGCGAGTCCAGCCGTGCGGCGGCGGACCTGGCGGCGATTCGTTACCGCGAAGGTACCGTGGACTTCCTCGTGCTGCTCGACGCGCAACGTGAGCGGTTGGCGGCGGAGGATTCCCAGGCCCAGGCCGAGGTGGATTTGTATCGCGGGATTGTGGCGATCTACAAGGCGCTGGGGGGTGGCTGGCAGCCGGATACGGTGGTGGCCAGCGCCAAGTGATTTGATTTGAAGAGCTCCTTTGGTTGGTCGCATCCAGCCAATTTTTAGCCCCGTGGTCCATTTGGTCGTGGGGCTTTTTTTTGAAGATTTTTTGTGGGAGGGGTCTTAAAACATTGAGGGCAATCACTGTAGGAGTATTAGAAAATTATTGTAGGCTTTTTCGTAATCCTGCCTGCCGTGGTATTTGCTGGCGGGACTTGCTTTAATAAAAGCTGAAAACGTATGGCTGACTGCCGTTCACCTTAACTCAAGAAAACAGTGAGCCTGACGAAAAGCCGATGTAACTTTCAACTATTGAAGGGCACCATCATGGCAATTTTGTTGACTGCTGAGCAAATGCGGCACACCAAGGCTTCCAGTCCTTTCCAGATCAAGAACCCTGGACAGGTGACGAATCAATTCACAATAACCGAGGCATCCAAAGCCGCAGAGACGCTAAAACTTAGCGATGATAAAGAAATTGTTGAGCTGAAGGCGTTTTTGAAAAAATATGACATGACGTCAATTAGCACTGACGAACTGAAAGTCGTTGGCAGCCTGCTTTACAAAAACGAAATGATTAGCCGCCGGTCCTTCGGCATGTTTATTTCTGGAGATGGTGCGTCCGACGCTAACGGAAAACAAACGGACACCCATGTAAAGTTCAATGCCATCGCCCTCTTCAACGAAAAGCTTGAAGATACCATTGCACATTTCAACAGCGATCCGGCAATCCCGAGACGTGAAGGAGCTACGGACTATTTGCAGGGAATGGTAGATGCAAATCACGCAATCAACGCACTTGCATTTTTCATTAATTCGAACAGCAGTCATTTGTCTATCGACGAGCGAGCCTAAACTGGAGGGGCTCTGCAGGAAGCTGTGCGCTAGGCTTAGCCTAGCGCATAGACCTTTCAACAACCTACCGACCGTACCTGTTTGTACCTGAGTAAGCTTTCGGAAGCTCTTCGTCATTGTTCACTTGAACTCGATAAGTTCCGAGTGGCCCATTGTACGTCGCATTGCTACCTATACCAAACGTCTCTCTTTTCCACGAACCACCCACCTGGCGCTCAATGTAAACGTCTGGGCCTCTACCCACACCCAGCGCAGAAACCCGCACATCAATATTTGCATTTGAACATCCGTTGGCAGACGTTATCGTGAACGGACCATGGGCTGTATCAACTTGCTTTCCCGCCACAATCCCACTAAAGCTATCCGTTATATATAAACACGCCGCAGACACCTGCGACGACACAACCATCAACACAGCAAACGACACCGCAATAAGACTTTTCATGATCACACCTCAAAATCAAAATTAATTTTCAAATATGCACAGAAAGCCAATCTATTGGATCATTTATCCATAGAACTCCCTCACAGTTAAACAACGTGTCCAGCTTCCTACACCGCAACCTAAAGTCATTACGACTGGCAGAAGGAAACACACGGCTTACTGTGCACGAATTCAGGCTGCGAATATGCCAGCTGCGTCCTAAAATCATTAAGGAGCGCTCTGTCATATTAATTCGATGGAACAAGTCAGCTATATCCTAATCCCGCTCAGGAGCAACTAACTCCGGGCACTTTCATTCAAAATCAAACTCCGATAATGCCCCGGATTCGACCCCACCCATTTACGAAACGCCTTATAAAACGAACTGGCATCGGCAAACCCCAACCGCGTCGCAATCTCGGCAAAGCTGATCTGCGGTTCGGCCAGCCAAACAATGGCCAACTCTTTACGCACGCTGTCCTTGAGGCCCTGATAGGTCTGCCCCTCTTCCGCCAAACGTCGGCGCAGGGTTGAGGCAGAGATGCACAAACTGGCAGCCAGGCCGTCGGTTTCCGGCCAGGTGTCGGGGGGCAGGTGGCGCAGGTCGTGTTTGATGCGGGTGGCGAGGCTGTCGGGGTCGCGGTATTTGACGAGGATGTTGGCGGGGGCGTGGGCGAGGAAACGTTTGAGCTCTTCGGCGCTGCGCTTGATCGGCAGGTCGAGGCAGTCGGCGGAAAAGATCATGCGGGTGCGTGGCCGATCAAACCGGAGGTTGTCGGAAAACATCACCTGGTAATCGTCGCAAAAGTCCGGTTGCGCGCAGCGCAACTCGATCGCCAGGATCGGAATGCGTCGCCCCGCCAGCCAGCAGGCCACGCCATGCACGATCATCCAATAGGTGAAATAGGTGAACGCGCGCTTGGGCGCGGGCTCCGCCAGCACGATCTCCGCCAGGCTCTGTTGACGCACCAGTTGCGCGGGCATTTGTTCCAGCATCAAGGACAGAAAACCCAGCGCGGTTTCCAGGGCGGTGGCGAGCGTCGGTTGTGCCATCGAGGCGTGACAGAGGAACGCCAGGCTGCCGGATTTGAGCCGGCGCGGGTCCATGCCGAAAAACTCATCGTCGTGACGCCGCGCCAGCAAGCGCCACAACCGCGCGTAGGCCGTCGCCGGTACGCGGGCGCCGGGCTGCTCCAGCAACGCCGGGTCAATCCCGACTTTGCTCAGCGCTTCAACTGTGGCCGCCCCCGGCGCACAGCTCTGCAACAGGGCTTCGCGCACGAGGTGGATGGAGATGGAGTCTTTTTCCGACATGGGCAGTTAGGCGTTCCGGCGGCACACAAGATGGCGTGCATCATAAGGGCGGTTGCCCTTCGCCACCACCGTTCAGCCACTGTTCAGCAAACGTCAAGAATTGTTGTTTGGCAATGAGTATCATTATGTTACAACTTAGCCTCCTATCTAGTTGTGACGCGGTGCCGAATGCTTGTTCCTTTTCTCATCATGTTGCGCGAAGGCATTGAAGCCGCATTGATCGTTGGCATCATCGCCAGTTACCTGCAACAGACCGGCCGTGGCCAGTGGATGCCGGCGGTGTGGATTGGTGTATTCCTCGCCGCCGCGCTGGCGTTGCTGGTCGGTGGTGGCCTGGAATTGGTCAGCGCCGAATTTCCGCAAAAGCAGCAGGAATTGTTCGAAGGTGTTGTCGGACTGGTCGCCGTAGCCATCCTCAGTTCCATGGTGTTCTGGATGCGCAAGGTGGCGCGCTCCATCAAGCATTCCCTGCACGAGTCCCTCGACCAGGCGCTGGCCGGTTCCAGGCATCAGGTCACCGCACTGATCCTCATGGTGTTTTTCGCCGTGGCCCGTGAAGGCCTGGAAACCGTGTTCTTCCTGCTGGCGGTGTTCCAGCAAAGTGAAGGCCCGGGCGCGCCGATTGGCGCCCTGCTCGGCCTGATTCTGGCGATCATCGTCGGTTTCCTGATCTACAGCGGCAGCATGCGCCTGAACCTCGGTGCGTTTTTCCGCTGGACCGGCCTATTCATCCTGGTGGTGGCCGCCGGCATCCTCGCCAATTCGGTGCAGGCCCTGCATGAAGCCGGCGTGTGGAACCACCTGCAAACCGTGTTGTTCGATTTCAGCGCCGTGTTGCCGATGGACAGCCCACTGGGCTCGGTACTCGCCGGCATGTTCGGCTATCAGGAAGCACCGACCGTCAGCACCCTGGGCGCCTATTTGATCTATCTGGTGGTGGCGCTGGTGATGTTCTTCCTGCCCTCGCCCGTCGCCCAACCTTCCTCCGTTTCCAGCCAGTAAGGACCGTCCCTTGTCCCACCCAACTCCTCAACCGGCGCTGCCACCCCGCGCCCTGCGCTGGGCCGTGGCAGGCTCGGTGGTCGTGATGATCGCCGCCGGTGGCCTGTTCTACTACGCGTCGCAACTGGCCGCGAGCAAGCGCCAGGCCAACCACAATGAAATCGCCGTGACCATTCATGGCCACGCCTGCGAGCCGAATGCGCTGACCGTACCGGCCGGCCGTGCGAGCTTTCGCATCATCAACCGTTCCGACCGCGCGGTGGAATGGGAAATCCTCGATGGCGTGCTGGTGGTCGAAGAACGGGAAAACATCGCCCCCGGCCTGAGCCAGGTGATCAACGCCAACCTGCTGCCGGGCGACTATGCGATCACCTGCGGCTTGCTCAGCAACCCGCGTGGCACCTTGCATGTGACGCCGACGGCGGAGTCCGACGCCCAGGCCAAGGCCAAGCCGTCGATGGTGGCGTTTATCGGCCCGCTGTCGGAGTTCCGCGTGTACCTGAGCAGCCAGGGCAGCGCGCTGGTCAAGGCGGTGACTGCCTTGCAACAGGCCATCGACGCCGATGACCTGGCCCAGGCGCAAGCGCTGTACATCCCGGCCCGTGAGGCCTACCAGCGCCTCGCCCCGGCATCCCAGCGCCTGGCGGAGCTGGACAACGGGATCAACGCCCGTGCCGATTACTTTGAAAAGCGCGAGCAGGACCCGGCTTTCAGCGGCTTCCACCGCCTCGAATACAGCCTGTTCCAGCAGCGCAGCCTCGATGGCCTGGCGCCGATTGCCCAGCACCTGCTCACCGACGTCAGTGCCCTCAAGCAACAACTGCTGGCCCAATCGCTGCCGCCGGAACAGTTGGTGAGCATCGTGGTGCGCAACCTCAACAGCCTGGCGGATAGTCGCGCCCTCAGTGGTGAAGAAGAGCGCTACAGCCACACCGACCTGTATGGTTTCGCCGCCAACCTGGAGGCCGCGCACAAGGTGGTCGATCTGATGCGCCCGCTGCTGGGCAAATCCGCCGCCGAGCTGTTGCCGAAAATCGACAGCGCCCTCGCCGCCTTCGACGCTGAACTCGCCGGTTTCAAGACCAGCAACGGTTATACCCCCTACGACAGCGTGACCGCCGATCAGCGCCAGCAGATCGCCGACAAGGCCAAGGCTCTGGCCGCCGCACTCGATGGAATCGATCCCGCCCTTGGCCTTTCCGGCCTGCAGTGAAGACGACCGCACACATGAGTGATTCCGCACACACCAACCTCCAGCGCCGCCGTGTCCTGCTGGGCATGGCCGCCACCGGCGTCGCGCTAGCGGGCAGCAGCCTGAGCTGCCCGGCCATGGCCGCCGCCGAGCAAGTCACCAGCGCACCGCGCAGCGACAAGACCCAGGACCACCACGACTTCTTCGGCCCGCACCAGAGCGGCATCGTCACCCCGCGCCCGGCCTGCGGCATGCTGGTGGCGTTCGACGTGCTGGCCAGCGACCGCGAAGACCTGGAGCGGTTGTTTCGCACGTTGAACGAGCGCATCAGCTTCCTGATGACCGGCGGCACCGTGGCGCAAGTCGATCCAAAGCTGCCGCCCACCGATTCGGGGATTCTCGGCCCGGTGGTCACGCCGGATAACCTGACCATCACCGTGTCCGTCGGCGAGTCGCTGTTCGATGAGCGCTTCGGCCTGGAACACGCCAAGCCCAAGCGCCTGAGCCGCATGGTGGGTTTTCCCAATGACGCGCTGGAACCGGCGCAGTGCCACGGCGACTTGAGCCTGCAATTTTGCTCCAACACCCCCGACACCAATATCCACGCCCTGCGCGACATCGTGAAAAACCTGCCCGACCTGCTGCTGGTGCGCTGGAAACAGGAAGGCAGCGTGCCGCCCCAGGCACCGAGCAAACCCGGTGAGCCGGCGCAGAGTGCGCGTAACTTCCTCGGTTTCCGTGACGGTTCGGCCAACCCCGACTCCAACGACGGCAAGACCATGGACCAGATCGTCTGGGTCCAGCCGTCCAGCGACGAACCGGCCTGGGCCGCCCATGGCAGCTACCAGGCGGTGCGCATCATCCGCAACTTCGTCGAACGCTGGGACCGCACCCCGCTGCAGGAACAGGAAAGCATCATCGGCCGCGTCAAGACCACGGGCGCGCCCATGGGTGGCCAGCAGGAAAGCCAGGTCCCCGACTACAGCAAGGACCCCGAAGGCAAGTTGACCAAGCTCGATGCCCACATCCGCCTGGCCAACCCGCGTACCCCGCAGACCCAGGGCAACCTGATTTTGCGCAGGCCGTTCAACTACTCCAACGGCGTCAATAAAAACGGTCAGCTGGACATGGGGCTGTTGTTCATCTGCTACCAGGCTGACCTGGAGAAAGGCTTTATCAGCGTGCAGACCCGGCTCAACGGCGAGCCCCTGGAGGAATACCTCAAGCCGGTTGGCGGCGGGTATTTCTTCACCTTGCCGGGGGTCACGGGACCTTCGGATTTCATTGGCCGCACGCTGCTGGCCGCTACGCACCCGCACACCACTGCCAACACCTGAAACCCACCCCACAGCGGAAACCGTCCCATGAAGAAGTCGACTCTCGCGTTGTCGTTGCTACTGACCCTTTCGCCACTGGCCGCGTTCGCCGCCACGGCGCCGCTGGACCTGGTAGGCCCGGTGTCGGACTACAAGATCTACGTCACCGAAGAAATCGCCGAGCTGGTCACCCAGACCCAGGCCTTCACCGATGCGATCAACCAGGGCGACCTGGCCACGGCCAAGAAACTCTACGCGCCGACCCGCGTGCACTACGAGTCCATCGAGCCGATCGCCGAGCTGTTCAGTGACCTCGACGCGTCCATCGATTCGCGCGTGGATGACCATGAAAAAGGCGTGACCGCCGAAGACTTCACCGGCTTCCACCGCATCGAATATGCGCTGTTCTCGCAGAACACCACCAAAGGCCTGGAGGCGCTGACCGCCAAGCTCAACACCGACGTCAACGACCTGAAAACCCGTGTGGATGGCCTGACCTTCCCGCCAGAAAAAGTCGTCGGCGGCGCCGCCGCGTTGCTGGAGGAAGTCGCCGCCACCAAGATCTCCGGCGAAGAGGACCGCTACAGCCACACCGACCTGTATGACTTCCAGGGCAACATCGACGGCGCGAAGAAAATCGTCGACCTGTTCCGTGGCCAGATCGAGAAACAAGACAAGGCGTTCCTGGCCAAGGTCGACAAGAACTTCGCCACCGTGGACAAGATCCTCGCCAAGTACAAGACCAAGGACGGCGGCTTCGAGACCTACGACAAGGTCAAGGAAAACGACCGCAAGGCCCTGGTGGGCCCGGTCAATACCCTGGCTGAGGACCTGTCAACCCTGCGTGGCAAGCTGGGCTTGAACTGATAGCACCTACCGGGCTCTCGTGCACCTCGTCAGGGCGCACGAGAGCCACAGGTTTCAATCCGGCTGGGGGGTGAACTGCGCAAGTGGCGCACCTGTGGGCCGCAGGGTGGTCGAGTCGATCGCATACCACTGACCGTTTTTCTGAATCGCATACATCTCACGGTTTTGACTGGTGCCAAAGCGACTCCCCGGCCATTGCCCTGCTGAGGGGGCGATACCCGTAAAGGGGGTGTCTTTTGCCCCAATGATCCACCGGATTTTCTCCATGATCGTATTGGTCATGTAGATCCCTGGGCCAACACGGGCCGCTTCGCCCATCAGGATTTTCCGGGTTGCGGCCAGCGACTTTGGCCCGGCTTTCAGCACATCAACCGCACCGGCCAACGGGTTGAACACACTCATGAAGAACGAGCCCGCCCCCTTCAGGCCGGCCATGCTGAATGCCTTGCGACTGAATGGGATCAACATCTTCATACCGCTAAAAAACTGCCTCGCCCCGGCCAGTCCGCCGGTGGCAATGAATGAAGCAAAGTCGATCAGCAACCCCGTCAAACCCTCTGCCACCTTGCCCTGCGCAAAGTCAAACACAGCCCCGACGAAAGGGATAAGGCGCAACATCAGACGAGCATTTTCCGAAGAAAACACTTTGCCTGATGCAAACGGATAGGTACGACGGCTGTGCAGCGTTGTCGGCTGGTTGGCGTGCTCAAGTAACGCGTCGCGCTTCCCGTCAAAGCTGTGTGCCAGAAACGTTTCCACCATCCGTGCTGTTTTGTTCGAGCTAAAGGTATTGGGAACGCGCCGCGAGGCTATTTCTGTCGTTGCCGGCAACTCCGTTGCCATCTTTTCAATAATCACCATCGATTTTGCACCGGGCTTGGGTGGAGAACCCGTGCTGTACGCATCAAAGTCAAACGGCTGTTCAGTGCCCCTTTGGAAAGGCGTCTGCACATAGGCAAAGGGCCCATGGGGTTTGCGGCCCGCCTTGGTTTCGCCACCGAGCGGCAGGCGGTCAGGTAAATCGGTGCGCTTGACCATCTGCATCGAACCGGGAAACACCTCGTAGTAACCAAACCAGGGTGTTACAAGCCCGGTTTCGTAACGTAGCAATAGGCCGTGAGTGCCCCTGTTACTCGCCACTTTGGAATCCGGGCCCTGGTCGTCCTCCAGGGCTTCCCCGGTTTCCTTGCGTACGCTGAAGAACTCGATTTTCCCCGACTCCAACGCCCTGCGGTCTTCCAGCGGCAACTGCGCAAGCATCAGTTTCAGCGCCGTGGCTTGGGCGACGCGGGTATCGGCAATGTATTGATCGACCGCCGGCGCCACCAACGGTTTTATCTTCGGCAGTTGCTTGATGCGTTCCAAAAAAGTGGCCTGGGAGATTTTCGGGTGGTTGAACTTGTATTTCTTTTCTCCACTGACCAGGTAGTTCACTAACCGATCCAACAAAAGTAGAGGATCATCGTCGACTTGATTGGTCAGGATGACATCGGTCAACAGCGGTTGGCGGGTTTCCATGTGCCCGTGCTGCCGGGAGTCATATTTGACATCGGTGTCCAACTCAAGCTTGAACGTACGAAGTTCTTCCTCGGTCATTTCCGGGAATAACCGGACCAACTCCTTGATCAGAACAGTGGTCTGGGTCGGCGGTTCGCTGGTCAAGGTGTTGAACGCGTCGCGGGTTTGGTCTTCCCGTTCGGTAAATGCTTGCGCAGCGGCTTTGTAGTCCCCAGGGGAGTAGTGTCCGTCCGCAGTCGCTGGGAAAATACCGGCCATTACCCCCCAGTCCAGCAAAGGTTTGGTAGCCAGGCTCTTTTGCAGGTATTCCTGATTCGGCCCGCTGGCGTCTAGCCGGGAAAGCGCCATGACTTGCGTAAAATTCATCAAACGCGAACTGCCCGGACCACTCAGGGTATCGGCGATTGCACAGCCCTGACGCAGCTCCAGCCAACCGGTCGAGCCAACCTTGACGTTTTGCGGGTCTTGGTTGAGCACCTGCCTGGCGTCTTCAGGCACGCGGGTGTCAGCCTTGACCAGCATCTCTGGAGCCGACTGGGCAAGGAACAGGTGAGCCACCAGTGGCGTCAACCCGGCGTCCACGCCTTTGCTTTCAAGATGCATTTCGACGTCATCGCGCACCTCTTTGAGTGAGCGCCCCAAATTGCCCGGCTGATACAACGAATACCCCGCCACCTGCCCCGGGACACCCGGCATGGTGGCGTCAACACTCAACTTGAGCGCAGTGGCCAGCAGTTGGTGACGTTCGGCCCGGGAGAGCGCTTGCCCCTCGGCCACACTGTAGAGCTTGAGGGCCTTGGCTATCTCATCGGCCTTGGCAATGGCCTTGGACGAATCAAAAAAATCCGCCAGTTGCCGGTCCGGATCGTGAAAAGACTGACCAAACGACGGCCTGCCGGAGAAGCCCTTGAGCAACGACATGACGCCCGCCGATGCCGCTTTCATTGTTTCAAGTGAGCTGGAAGACAGCGATCCTTCGGTTTGCACGTAAGGGGTCATCCCCGCGTAGTCGCCAGCCAGCGGGGGTGAAGGCAATTTTGTATTGAACCACTGCAGCGCTGCACGCATCTGCCCGACGGTTTTCGGTACGTCGGGCGCATAATAGGCCAGCGTCTGGCGCATGTCGTACCGACGGGTGGAATACAGGGCGTTACCGGCTTTCTCACTCTGCTGCACCAACCGGTCGAAGTCTTCATTAAACTTGCGCGCGGTGGCTTGTTCGTTTGCACTGCCGTGCCCAGACATTAGCTCGACGTCCGCGTCAAAGGAATCTTGAAGGGAGATCCACTGCCCGTTCGCTCTGAGCATTTGCAGGTCACCTTCCGTTATCCTGAATTCGCTGCCCAGCCCTGCGACACCGGCCCTCCCCAGGAACGCCTTGAAGGCGGCTGATACGAGAAACTCAGCGAATTGTTCGCGTGGTGACGTACTCGCCTGGTCCAGGGAGGAGCCCGGCTCAACCCATATCGCCTGCTCATTCAGTGTCAGCTCATCACCCCCCTGCTTGTTCTTGATCAGGGGTTGCAACTGCGCCCCCAGGCGCTCACGGACAGCGCTGTCGCCGCTGTGCTGCTGCAGTTGCTTGAACTGTTTCTCCCACTGAGCACGCTGTGCCTGTGAAATCCCGGGCCAGCCCTCTTGCTGGAGTTGTTTACCCAACCGCGGCGCAGCCTTTTCATTCAGAGGCGGTTTCACCCCGTAAAAGTCCAGTACCACATCCCGTGGAACAGGCCCCTGAGTCGGCCCGGGTGCCACCGGAATCCCTAGATCATTTGGCGAGAGCACTTTGTGCAGGGCACTGACCTTTGCGCTGACCTCCCACCAACCAGAGCCATCGGTGGTGGTGAACCGCTGGAAGGACTGTTTGCCATTGACGACCACGACGCCAACCACCGAGTCGCTGAACACACGCACAGTCGACAATTTGAGCCCCTTGGATTTGAACCAGGCCTGGATGGGCGGCTCCTTGATCGCTTGGTCGTACATCTCGAGAAATGACGAGATGGATGCGTTTGGTGGGATGAGTTCTTCTTTTGCGTGGCCCGTGTTCAACCAATGCACCATGTTTTCCTGCAACGTAACGTCCGCTGATTGCGCGACATCGCTGGCAGGGAAAAGACGGCTGGCCGTGACACTCCCGGAAGTCGGCTCGATGCCTGGAGTGGTAGCGTCACGTTTGGACCGGTTTGTTTTCGTCTGTGGTCGCCCCTCGTGCTGCAAGGCTGCGGTATTGGGTGGCGGTCCAGACAGACGATCGGCAGGCGCCGTCTCAGGACGGCTTTGCGCAGACGGTGCGGGGGGCTGCGGGGCGCGGAACAACCTGTTGAAAGCGGTATCCGCACTATTGACATGGATTGACGACATTTCTATTGCTCTCTAACCAGTGAAGTGGCGAGAGTTCTTGTCCTTAAGAACTGTCAATAGAAAACGTACAAGACAAGCCGAATGCAAAGGGTAAGCAAATTCTCAATCGGTTGACGGCCATGGCTGAGCCTGGGCCTAAAGAATTCGGTACAGCAACCGCTCAATGCGCACGCGGCTGACACGCCGTAAAAACTTGCCGACCGCCGCCGGGTAATCCACCAGGGTTTGCAACTGCTGATAACGCTCGATGCGCGTGGCGTGCTGGAATATCTGCGCGAGCTCGGTGCGTCGCGGCTCCAGCCATTGGCCCTGGGGATCATCGATCAGCAAGGCGTTTTCCAGGTCCAGGCGGAACGCCCGCGGGTTGAGGTTGTTGCCCGTCAGCAACGTATAGCGCTGGTCGACCCACATGCCCTTGAGGTGGTAGGTGTTATCCCCGTCGCGCCACAGGTGCAGGTTCAACTGGCCACTGTCGAGCATCGGCTGATGGCGCTTGGCAAAGCGACGCAGGCTGATCTCATACAGGTAGGGCAACGCCGCGATCACCTTGAACGACTCGCTGGGCGGGATGTAGAAGTCGTTGGCGGTCTTGTCGCCGACGATGATGTCGATTTTCACCCCACGGGCCAGGGCGCGATTGATCTCGCGGGTCACCGGCAGCGGCAGGTTGAAATAGGGGGTGCAGATGGTCAGTTGCTGCTGGGCACTGGCGATCAGTTCCAGGATCACCCGGCTCAAGGGGTTGTTCTTGCCCACTCCCAGCAGCGGGCTGACCGACAGGTGGCCATTGGGCAGTTGGCCCGCCGTGGTGTCATAGGCCGCGTGTTTCAGGCGGCTGCGCAAGTCGCCGATGTCGTTGCGCAGGCTGCGGGTGGTGGGCGGGTTCGGCAGGTCGAGGCGATGCACGGCCTTGGACGCCACCAGGCCATGCTCGATCAGATGCTGCATCGAATCGGCCAGCGGCTGGCTGTGGATCAAGTGGTAGCGGTCGAAGCGGTACTTGTCGAACTTGTGCAGGTACACATTGTTCAGGCTCGCGCCGCTGTACAGCACGGTGTCGTCGATCACAAAGCCCTTGAGGTGCAGCACGCCGAACAGCTCGCGGGTCTGCACCGGCACGCCGTACACCGGCACTTCACTGGCGTGGCGTTCGGTCATGGCCTGGTACCAGGCGCTGTTGCCCGGTTGCTTGCCTGCACCGATCAGCCCGCGTTGGGCGCGCAGCCAGTCAACCACCACGACGATGTCCAGCTCCGGCCGCGCAGCCTTGGCGGCGTGCAGGGCGTCGTAGATTTCCTGCCCGGCTTCGTCGTGCTGCAAGTACAGCGCAACGATGTAGATGCGCCGCGTCGCCTGGGGGATCAGGCGCAGCAGGCAGCGACGATATTCATCGGCGCCGGACAGCACGTCAATCGCGTCGGGAGTGAGGGGGAAACCGCGCAGTTTGGGCAACAGGGAGCGTTTGAAGAACGACGGCATAGGGCTCGCAATGGGTCGAATCCGAAGAGGCACCGAGCTTACACCATGGGGGTGCTCAGGTCTTGCGGCGGCGCATGGAAAAATTTAATTGACCAAGAAGAACGATCGTTCTACTGTTCGCCACATGAACGACATGACCCGCGACATTATCCTCGACGTTACCGAAAAGTTGATCTATCGCCATGGCATCGCCGCCACCGGCATGGACTTCCTGGTGAAAACCGCCGGCGTCTCGAGAAAAAGTATCTACCGTTACTTCGCCAACAAAGACGAATTGGTGATTGCCGCCTTGCAGCGCCGCGACGAGCGCTGGCTGCAATGGTTGCGCACGCAAGTGGAGCGCCAGGAAGGCAGTGGCGAACGCCTGTTGGCGCTGTTCGACGCCCTCAAGGCGTGGTTCGGTTCCGCCGACTTTCGCGGCTGCGCCTTTATCAACACCAGCGGTGAAACCGGCGACCCACAAGACCCGGTGCGCCTGCTGGCCAAGGCCCATAAACAGAAACTGTTCGAGTACGCACTTGAACTGTGTCACGCACATGGCACCCCCGACCCGCGACAGCAGGCCGCGCAACTGCTGATCCTGATCGATGGCGCCATTACCGTTGCCCTGGTGATGGGTGATTCAACCGCGGCCGATAATGCGCAATGCATGGCGCGAACGTTATCGGCGCTTTGAGCCCATAAGCCAGGCAACTTTCCGATAATCCCTTATTGTTTTAAGGAGCATGCCAATGTCATCAGACATCGATGTACGCCCACCCTTGCCGCCCTTTACCCGCGCATCGGCCATCGAGAAAGTACGCCTGGCCGAAGACGGCTGGAACTCCCGCGACCCGCAACGGGTGTCCCTGGCCTACACGCTGGACACCCGCTGGCGCAACCGCGCCGAGTTTGCCCACGGCCGCGAGCAAGCCAAGGACTTTCTCACGCGTAAATGGGCCAAGGAGCTGGACTACCGCCTGATCAAGGAACTGTGGGCCTTCACCGACAACCGCATCGCCGTGCGTTATGCCTACGAGTGGCATGACGACTCGGGCAACTGGTTCCGCTCCTACGGCAACGAGAACTGGGAGTTCGATGAAAACGGCCTGATGGCCAATCGGTTTGCCTGCATCAACGACCTGCCGATCCAGGCGAGCGAGCGCAAGTTCCACTGGCCGCTGGGGCGGCGCCCGGATGATCATCCGGGGCTGTCGGAGCTGGGGCTCTAGCCTGTAGCCGCAAGCTTGAAGCTTCAAGCTTGCGGCTGGCAGCTCAATCCTGATTCAGCCCCACGCGGTACAACACACCCGCGTCCTCATCCGTCAGCACGTACAAGTAGCCATCCGGCCCCTGCCGCACATCGCGAATGCGCGCTTTCAAACCGCCCAACAGCCGTTCCTCGTGGACGACCTTGTCGCCGTCGAACTGCAAGCGGATCAGCTCCTGGCTGGCGAGTGCGCCGATAAACACGTTGTGCTGCCAGGGCTTGAAGCGGTCAGCGTCATAAAACGCCATGCCACTGATGCCGGGGGACTGCTCCCAGACATGATGGGGCTGCACCGTGCCCTCTGCCGTCTTGCCTTTGGCTTCCGGAATTGGCGTCAGCGAATAGTTGATACCGTGGGTTGCCAATGGCCAGCCATAGTTCTTGCCGCGCTCGATGATGTTGATCTCATCCCCACCACGGGGCCCGTGTTCGTTTTCCCAGATCGTGCCGCTCCACGGGTTCAGTGCCAGGCCTTGCGGGTTGCGCTGGCCGTAGGACCAGATCTCCGGCCGCACACCTGCCTGGCCCACAAACGGGTTGTCATCCGGCACGCGGCCATCCGGGTAGATGCGTACGACCTTGCCCTGCAATTTGTCCAGGTCCTGGGCGGTCGGGCGATCGTTGTTTTCGCCCAGGGTCACGAACAGGTAGCCGTCGCGGTCAAACGCGAGGCGTGAACCAAAGTGGTTGCCGGTGGACAGCTTGGGCTCCTGGCGCAGGATCACCTTGAAGTCCGTCAAACCGCTCAGGTCATCGGCCAAACGCCCACGCCCGACAGCCGTACCGGCGGTGCCGCCCTTGCCGCCACCTTCGGCGTAGGACAGGTACACCATGCGGTCTTGCTTGAAGTCCGGCGACAGCACCACATCGAGCAAACCGCCCTGCCCTTTGGCCCACACCTGCGGCACACCGCCAAGGGGGGCCGACAGTTTGCCGTCCGGGCTGACGAAGCGCAGATGGCCCGGGCGTTCCGTTACCAGGAAGCCTTGCCTGTCTGGCAGAAACGCCACCGCCCATGGATGGTCGAGGCCCTGGGCGATCGGCGTGACCGTGAGGCTGCCTTGCTCGCTGGGGAACTGCTGGGGCCCAGCGGCGTAAACCGTCGACAGTGGAACAAGGGTGGTCGCGCAAAGGGCGGCCAGGAGGGTTTTACGTAGGTGCATTGGGCGAGTCCTTACCGGCGATTGCCGTTGGCATCGTAAGTGGGGGCTTTGGTTTCGGTGGCTGGGCGGCTGGGGGCGGTGTTGCGCGTGGGATAACGATTGCCGATGCCGCCGTTGTCCAGGGTCGGTGCGCGCGGTGCGGGGCCGACTTGAGGCCCGCGAATGGCCGGCGCATTGGGCTGGGTGCCCTGCATGCTGTTGGGGTTCGCTCGGTGGATCGGGCTGTTGTTGGCGTCGTTGCCGCCCGGCAGGTTTTGCGCCTGGGCACAGGGGACAAGGACAGCGCCCAGTGCCAGCAGTGCAAGGTGACGTAAGCAACTATTCATGACAAAGCCTCTCAAGGGCGAGTAGTACGTGCTTTCGATAACACGCTACGCCCAGGGTTCGCCTTTGGTAACTAAATAGTTTCTCATCAGGTGTAACACGATCTGTCTGCGAGGCCCTCAGATCAACAGGAAAATGGCCGCCAATGCCGCAAAGATCGCCCACTTCTCCAGGTAATAACGCGTGCGGTTGCGCTTCTTCAGCGCCTTGCCGCGCAGGCGAATCTTGTACAGCCGGGTAAAGGCGCGGTTCAGCCCCCCGGTCTTGTCCCCCGCGTCATTCGGCGAGCCCGCCGCCGCCATCACGTTGCGGCTGAACCAGCGGTTGAAGGCCGCCGCCCAGCGGTATTTCATCGGCCGTTCGATATCGCAGAACAATATGATGCGGTTGTGCTGCGTGGCGTTTTCGGCGTAATGGATATAGGTCTCGTCAAACATCACCGCCTCGCCATCGCGCCAGGCGTAGCGCTCGCCATCGACGTTGATATAGCAGGCCGCATCGTTGGGCGTATCCAACCCAAGGTGGTAACGGTAGGAGCCGGCGTAGGGGTCGCGATGGCGCACCAGCTTGGAGCCTGGTGGCAGCTCGGCGAACATCGCGGCCTTGATCGAGCCGATGCCCTGCACCAATTCAGTGGTGCGCGGGCACAGTTTCATTGCCGAGGGATGGCTGTCGCCGTACCACTTGAGGTAGAAGCGCTTCCAGCCCGACTTGAAGAACGAGTTGAAACCCACGTCGTTGTACTGGTCCGAGCGCTTGATTGCGCCGGCACGCATCAGGTTCTGCCCTTCCTGGCGAATTTCTTCCCAGTGTTCCTGCAATGGGCTGAGGTCTGGGAAGTCGCTGGGGGCCAGATAGGGTCGGCTGGGCAGCTTGGAGAACAGATAGAGAAAGCAGTTGATCGGTGCCAGGAAGGTGGAGTGGTCGCTCAATTGGCGGCCCAGTGTGTGGCGCACCCGACCACGCAAATGCACATACGCAATGGAAGCAACGTAGAGAACAACAATAAAAAGTTTCACGGAATTTCGTCACACGTCAGGAGAAAACAGGCTGCTCCTGCGTGCCCACGACGGCCGAGGTTTGGATAAGCAGCAGCTGCAATCACAATTCACAGACAGGCAGCGCAAGCGGCTCAGTAACAAGCCGCTGCGTGACCATTTGGCAGATATTTAGCCACAAGTTGTAACCAAAGGTTAGCGAAGAATTGTGAAAAGCTGTCCACTCAGCCTACTTGTTGCGGCACCTGTCGTCCTTGCGGATGAACCCGACGCAGGCCCGCAAAATATCGCACCATCGCCACCAGCACGCCCAGCATCAAGCCAGCGAACACGCTCAACGCCACCACTGCGGCCTTGCGGGGCTTGATCGGGGCCAATGGTTCTTGGGCCGGGCGGTCGATCGTCGCCACTT
This sequence comes from Pseudomonas sp. CBZ-4, assembly GCF_000346755.1. Lineage (GTDB taxonomy): Bacteria > Pseudomonadota > Gammaproteobacteria > Pseudomonadales > Pseudomonadaceae > Aquipseudomonas. The sequence continues at coordinate 193,231 of NZ_ANNV01000175.1, forward strand.
TCAACCCGTCCATGTCAAGGTTGAGCGCACGCAACCGGACAGTTTCCATGCGGAGCCATTCAACATCCTGCAGGAAGATATCTTCGTTGCCGCGCGCTTTCAGGGCGTCAACCTCACGATTGACCTCCAGCAAACGTAGCTTTCTGTTGATTTCGGCAACACGCTCGTTGGCGATGTCGTCACTGCTCCGTTGCTGCAATACCGCACGCTCAGCTTCGAGCACCTGTGTCCCCATGAAGAACAAGGGCACGGTTTGCTGGGAAACCTCCGTCACCTGGCTTGCCCCCCGCAATGCCGCCGCGCCCATTACCGAGGGCGTGGTCGGCCTTGTGATACCGACGGATCGGGCGATGGCAATGGCTTCAGCCAGTCGCGCCAGGCGATGGGAGCGCTCCTTTGCCATCTCCTCGCGCAGGGCGCTGAGTTCATCCTGCAATTGGCCACGCTTGATGCCATCACTCTCCAGCAACCTGGCGATTTTCGTGGACTTTTCGTTCTCATAGTTTTCACGGGCGGCATCGATCTTGCGGCCGACCTCCGCGAGACGATTGTTGACGATCACCTTGACGTCAGCCGCCACACGCTCACGTTGGCGGGCAATTGCGTAATCGACGAAGCCATTGAGGATCGCCACCCCGCCGCTGCCCTGGGGGTACTGCATTTCCAGGCGTATAAAAGTGCCGGGGGCATTGCTGTTTTTCGGATCGGGCAACACCTGGCTGAGGAGGCTGCGATCAAACGCGTCGAAGCTTCGTTCCTGGCTTTGCCCTGGGCGTTGATACGTTTCGAACAGCTTGGCATTGGCCTTGAAAAACCCAAGCCGGGTGTCATAGGAGTCCAGTTGCAACGCCACTTTACTCAATGCGTCGGCCGGCGACAGTGGGTAGACCTCGGAACGGTTGAGCGCGTCCAACTCATTGAGCTCGACCGCCCGCAGCACACTGCTGGCCTGGTACACCTGAGGCGCAAACATCGCGTAACCGATACCCAGGATTGCCGCGATGGCTGCGCACGTGGCAACCAGCACGCGTTGCTTCCAGATCCCATGGACCAGTTCAAAAAGATCAATCTCATCCGAGGCCGGATGCGCAATAGTCGGGGGGATTTTGTTCACCGTAAGTTCGCCCTGAAGAGTGGTTAGTCAGCGCCCAACAACACAGACCTGAATAACGACGGAATAAACAGGGGGCAACGTCAAGGGCAAAAGAGGCGCCCTTTGTTACTCGCGAAAGCATAGAGGGTTGCGTGGGTGACGTTGCCCGACGGCGAGAAAATAGCGCTAATCCATTGCCTATAAAGGGAAAATCTGGACACGCACGAACAATAAAGATTAGTCCTACAACATTCGGGAAATTAATTGACTGAACGCTGCCCATTACCGCTAACTAGCGGCGATTAGCCCTTCAATAAAAAGGATTTTTTATGTCACTTAATACAGATCCAGACCTGCAAGCACTGCAAGGCATCTGGGAACAAACCGCACTGGAAGACAGTGGCGTGCTCAACCCCGTCGATGCCCACAGCGCGCCCGGCGCCATCACGACGATTGCCGGTGATCGATTCGAAGTGACGACCGTCAGTGGCGACGTGTTGCTCGCCGGACGGTTTTTCCTGGACAGCACAACCACCCCCAAGAGCATCACCTGGATCGACAGTATCGGCGACGACGCTGGCAAACAGTTGCCTGCCAGCTATCGCCTGGAGAAGGACGAATTTGTGTTTATTGCCGCGGATGAGCATATGCCTCGCCCGACCCGATTCAGCACGGGCCCGGGCCAGACGATGCGCACGTTCGTACGCCGACTCAGCGCTTAGTCGCGGTCAGGGTAAAACACAACGGTAACTGCGCAGGCTGGTGCTCATATTGGTCATACAGTTCCTCACGGTTGGAGTGGGGATACTCCTGCAAATGGCCAATCTGCAATCCCGCTGCTATCGCCCCGCTGATCACGCTGCCCAGGGTGTGCACGAACCAGTAGGACGTCGGCCCCGCCACCTCGCCCTGCCCTTCATAAACAATGGACTCCTGCAGCACAAAGGGATCGCGCTGAAAGTACGAACTGGCGGGCAGCAACGGGTTGCAGGCGCGCGGGTCAAACACCTCCAGGAACGGGTGGGTTTCATACATCACCAAGGTGCCGCCCGGCTTCAAGGTACTCGCGACATGGCGCATAAACAGCGCCACATCCGGCATCCAGCCCAGTACACCGATGGTGACCAGGGCAGCATCGAAACGCCCGTGCAACCGCTCGGGCAGATGATGGATGTCGGCTTCGATGAACTCAGGATTGTGGGGTGAGAACGCGGCCAGTTCCTGCGCCTGCTGCAAGAACGCTCGGGATTGATCGACCCCTACGACTGACTGTGCGCCCAGGCTGAACAACGACAGGCTCTCTCGCCCGTTGTTGCAACACAGTTGCACCACATCCTTGCCGGCGACGCCGACATCTTGCAGCAAAGCGGTGATGGTGGGGTCCAGGCACGAAAAGCCTGGATCGGCGACTGAGCGCAGCAGGGTTTTCCAGTTATCCGTGTCTTTGTGCAACTGGGCGGATTCATCCCAGGCGCGCTTGTTGCTGGTGATAGCCTCTTGGGCTGAGGGCATGTCCATTGCGTCTCCAGAACTTCGTAACAATCGGCCTCAGAAAATAAGCCAAGCGCCCGCCCAATAAAACCCTGGCAACACCGCGAAACTTAACGCAAACCCCGCAGGTCATTAACGCAATGGGTGTTCAGCCGTTGAATGCCGCTCCTGAAGCCTGCGCCGTGACCCCACACTCAGACCTGCGTAACACCCTGTCCCTCGACAGCCTGAACTTCTTCCTGGCCGACGTGCGTGACGGCCTCGGCCCCTACCTGGCGATTTACCTGCTGGCGGTTCACCAATGGGACCCGGCCAGTATTGGCGTGGTCATGACCCTGGCCGGTATCGCTGCGCTGATCAGCCAAGGGCCGGCGGGCGCGCTGATCGATCGCACCCGGCGTAAACGCGCGGTGGTCGCGATTGCCGCCGTGCTGGTCACCGCCAGCTGCCTGCTGCTGCCTTTCGTCAGCTCATTCAGTCTGGTGGCCTTGACCCAGGCGGCCAGTGCAGTCGCTGCGTCGGTGTTCGCCCCGGCGATTTCAGCGATTTCCCTGGGCATCACCGGGCCCCGCGCGTTTACCCGGCGCACCGGGCGCAACGAGACCTTCAACCACGCCGGCAACGCCGCCGCTGCGTTGCTGGCCGGCGGCCTGGCGTATCTGTACGGACCGGTGGTGGTGTTCTACCTGATGGCGGCCATGGCGCTGGCCAGTGTGGTGGCGATCAGTTGCGTGTCGGCCAACGCCATCGACCATGACGTCGCCCGCGGCTTCGACCCCGACCACGTCACCGACCATGCGCAACCCTCCGGCCTGCGCGTATTGCTCGCTAATCGCCCCCTGCTGGTATTCGCCGTCTGCTGCGCACTGTTCCACCTGGCCAATGCCGCGATGCTTCCGCTGGTCAGCCAGAAACTGGCGCAAATCAACCTGCACCTGGCCACACCGCTGACCTCGGCGTGCATCGTCGCCGCGCAACTGGTGATGGTGCCAGTGGCCTGGCTGGTGGGCATCAAGGCGGATAGCTGGGGGCGCAAACCGCTGTTGCTCGCCGGTTTCATGATCCTGCCGTTGCGTGGCGTGCTGTATACCCTGTCCAACGACCCCTACTGGCTGGTTGCGGTGCAAATGCTCGACGGCATCGGTGCGGGTATCTTCGGCGCACTGTTCCCGGTGATCGTCAAAGACCTGACCCAAGGCACCGGCCGCTTCAATGTCAGCCTGGGCGCCCTCTCCACCGCCTTTGGCCTGGGCGCGGCACTGAGCAGCAGCCTGGCAGGGTTTGTCGTGCAACAGGCTGGATATGACGCGGCGTTCCTGACGTTGGCGGGTGTGGCAGCCGTGGCATTGGCGCTGTTGGCGTTGGCGATGCCGGAGACGCTGGCAAAAGTGCCGCTCGCACGTCAAACAGCGGTGGCCTGATAACTGGCGGAGGCGATTGCAAGCTTGTTCTGATAATTGGAGCGCCTGCTTAACATCGTGCTGGCTTACTAGCGTCTTGATTCAGGGATCAAGCTGCGTCTTAGAAACAAATTCGTAGCGTCCTTCAGCGCTGTCTTCAAGTACCGCTTTCAGTGCCCTGGCCCGTCGTTCCAGGCAAGCATTGAAGCCAGGACTTTGAGGGGCGCCGTAATCCAGGCAAGGATCACGGTTATCCAGCGGTTTTCGTGGGCTGGAGCAGCCAATCAGGAGCAACGCCGCCGCTACCGCTGCTATCAAAATTCGCACGTCGTTCCTTCTTTGCTTTGCTGGGGCTATGGCGTGGACGCACGTTGCACGCAAAAAATTATTTCGCAAGTTGGTGCATCCGATTGGGTTCCTGGCCCGTAGATTCAATACCCTCACCTGGAGGGCATAAGAGCCAAGGAGATACATCATGCACGCTTTTTACAGAAAACTTGCTGCAGCAGCCTGCTTCACGATTCTCTCCGTCACCGCCACGCTCAGCTTTGCCGCCGATACAGTGATGGTCGGAGGTGCAGCGATGTACCCCAGCAAAACCATCGTCGAGAACGCGGTCAACTCGAAGGACCACACCACACTCGTAGCAGCAGTCAAAGCTGCCGGGCTGGTTGATACGCTCAATAGCAAAGGCCCTTTCACCGTATTCGCTCCCACCAATGAAGCCTTTGCCAAGTTGCCCGCAGGGACCGTCGATGCTCTGGTCAAGCCTGAGCACAAAGCCGACCTGACTAAAATCCTGACCTACCATGTTGTCCCTGGCACTCACACATCGGCACAACTAATGTCCGACGCCAAAAAGAACGGCGGCACTGTTGTGTTGAAAACAGTTCAAGGTGAGTCGCTGAATATCAAGCTGCATGACGGCAAGCTTTGGGTGGTAGATGCCAAAGGCGGCAAGGCTGGCATCAGCATCGCAGACGTGATGCAGTCCAACGGCGTGATCCACGTTGTAGATTCGGTCTTGATGCCTTAAACGCTCTTTACTCCCGGCAGGCGCAGAGTTTGCCGGGGTGTCACTGCGCCTTTGTCGATTTCCTGATCAGCAAGACGCCAATCAAAATAAACACCGCTGACTTTGCAGCAGAGAAAAGAGCATCTTTTCCAACAATCAACTCGACGGCCGAAATGAGCAGTGCAACCGTGCCAACTACCGCCAAACCATAGCCAACCGGCCGCATAGACCTATGAAACATTTTTTCGCCTCCCTGAAAAAACTGGAATTGTGAATTTTCTCGCCCTGCGACGCTATCAATCTTTCCGTGACCATCCGAGATCACGAAGGGCGAAGCCTATCGTTTTCCATTCGTAACGGGGATGAAGCTGCCTACAAAAAAAACGCTCGCAGGCCCTATAAGCCAACTGACGGATGTTCCTGGGCTGGCAAGTGGCACAGCGAAAGCAATTGCAAACAAGCCTAATCCTGCCCATAGCCGTCTACGCGGCGTGAGCCACTCTTGAATCCCTTCCAACCTCTTGCCCATTAGGTTTTCCCTGTTTTATAAGCGGCAAAGCATATCACTGGGTATTACGAATCACGCCAGCCGGTGAGTCGCGCAGGAGGGCAAAGATTCGAGCCTGCAAAAAGCAAAGAGGCCGTCAGATGCAAAAAGCCTAGCGCGGGAATTCGACGACGATAGCTATGTGTTCCCTCGCGGCTAGGTAGACGTGCTCCGCTGCGCCTTGAACACCAAACTCGGCGCTTTACCTGGGACATCATCCAACTGTCCATAGGGTTGCATGCCGATCTTCTCTAACACCCGGATAGAAGCCATATGATCTGGTCTGACTAGCCCGTACACTTCGGACAAGTAAAGCTGTTCAAATGCATATGTAAGCGCATCTCGTCCTAACTGGGTTGCGTAACCCTGACCCCACGCTTCGACCGCGAAGCGATAACCCAGATTGACGCGCTGTTCAGTCAAGTAATCGTGCAGGGAAATGCCGCCGAACCCTATGACGTGCTCCGGCGCATCGCTCCTTGCAATAGCCCACACGCCGTATAGATGCTTGTTCCAATGCTCGATCCAGCGACCCAGCAAATCCTGTGCGCTGACAAGATCAGTCATTGGGCCTGCCGGGTTGAACAGGTTGGTTTGGGGGTCGCTGTAAATAGTGAATAGCCGTTGTACATCAAATGGTTGCGGCGCTCTATAAATCAGGCGATCCATCATGCTGAAACTCTCCAATGCCGACCAAATCTACGCAGCCTTAATCGCCTACTGTGGCGCGGGACTGTAGCACTGAGGGGCCAGATGCAAAAAGCCCAGCGCGGGGCTGGGTGTTTCAACCGCGAACTACACGAGCAGTAACTTCGCCCGCATCCAGATAGGGCTAGAGTGTCGATGTCAGATCGCAAAAAGGCGCCCCGAACTTAGTACCTACCCTCTGGATCAGTTTCGTAAAAAAAACGAAAGCATTTGCCAAGGAAACGCTTGGTAAACTTTTCGCCAACCTCCTTTCTCTTCTCTGGGTCGCTCTCAACAGGAATGGTGCTCGCCTCAGAAATCATGTTCGCACGCGCCCGCTTTATGATCCCTCATGGTTATCACTGGCCTGTGCGGCCATCCAGCGTGGAGGGAATGCCAGTAACCGAGACAGAACTCGGCGCAATAGCTTTGTGCCTCCTCTATCAGCCACAGGGGGCGACAAAATACGCATCAGCAAAAACAACCCCAACCGCCTAATGCGTATCCCACTCACGAAAGCCCATCAAACCAGCCCAACACCCTTATCGTCTTCGCAAACTGTTTTTCATTCGCCAGCAACACCAGCAGCACCAAACCGCTCCCCATCACGATGCAAAGCCCACCTCCCGTTCCATCAATGACAATCAGAAACACCCCCAGCACCAGGAGCGCAACGCCAAACGCCCCTACCCACTTTCGGGCCTGCTTTTGCTCGGGATACTTATCGAACATCCATTTTCTCTCCACCGAGTAACGTCTCGATCAACTGTAGACCAACCGCGACTACTCATCATCGGGGCCAGGACACCCCATGACGCGCTGGAATGCGGTAAACAAAGCTAAGCAGGCTACCCAAATGTTTCGCGCAGCCCCCCACACCCAAACCACTGAACATCCATCATCGCCTGCCATACAACTGTCGCCTCACATATGCGACAATGCGCGCCAAATTCCAACACACATCCCCCATTTTCTGCTCAGCGACCGGGTTTCGCGCCTTGATGTCGCTGTTGATGCACGCCTGAAGGCTCCTGCCGCCACGCTCGCAACCCATTGATAGGTAAAGTAATTGATCTCCACAGCTAACATCACCATGCAGTTCGGCGCCAAGCCGCTCTTCGAGAACGTCTCGGTCAAGTTCGGCGCTGGCAACCGTTATGGTTTGATCGGTGCCAACGGTTGCGGCAAGTCGACCTTCATGAAAATCCTCGGCGGTGACCTGGATCCGTCTGGCGGCCAGGTCATGCTGGAGCCGAATGTGCGTCTGGGCAAGCTGCGCCAGGACCAGTTCGCCTATGAAGAATTCACTGTGCTCGACACCGTGATCATGGGTCACGAGGAGCTGTGGAAGGTCAAGGCCGAGCGTGATCGTATCTACTCGCTGCCGGAAATGAGCGAAGAAGACGGCATGGCCGTGGCCGAGCTGGAAACCGAGTTCGCCGAGATGGACGGCTACACCGCCGAATCCCGTGCCGGTGAGCTGCTGCTGGGTCTGGGTATTCCGCTGGAGCAGCACTTCGGTCCGATGAGCGAAGTGTCCCCGGGCTGGAAGCTGCGTGTATTGCTGGCCCAGGCGCTGTTTTCCGATCCTGAAGTGCTGTTGCTCGACGAACCGACCAACCACTTGGACATCAACACCATCCGCTGGCTGGAAAATATCCTGACCCAGCGTTCCAGCCTGATGATCATCATCTCTCACGACCGTCACTTCCTGAACAGCGTGTGTACCCACATGGCTGACCTGGACTACGGCGAGCTGCGCCTGTTCCCGGGCAACTACGACGAGTACATGACCGTGGCGACCCAGTCCCGCGAGCAACTGCTGTCGGACAACGCCAAGAAGAAGGCGCAGATCACCGAGCTGCAATCCTTCGTCAGCCGTTTCTCGGCGAACGCCTCGAAAGCCAAGCAGGCCACTTCCCGTGCCAAGGCGATCGACAAGATCCAGCTGGCCGAGGTCAAGCCTTCGAGCCGTGTGAGCCCGTTCATCCGGTTCGAGCAGACCAAAAAGCTGCACCGTCAGGCAGTCATGGTCGAAAAAATGGCCAAAGGCTTCGACGGCAAGCCGCTGTTCAAGGACTTCAGCTTCCAGGTTGAAGCCGGCGAGCGCGTGGCGATCATCGGTCCGAACGGTATCGGCAAGACCACCCTGCTGCGCACCCTGGTCAGCGAGCTGACGCCGGACGCCGGTAGCATCAAGTGGACCGACGCCGCGGAACTGGGTTACTACGCCCAGGACCACGCCCACGACTTCGAAGACGACGTGACCCTGTTCGACTGGATGGGCCAATGGACCCAAGGCGAGCAGATGATCCGTGGCACCCTGGGTCGCATGCTGTTCTCCAACGACGATATCCAGAAGTCGGTCAAGGTGATCTCCGGTGGTGAGCAAGGCCGTATGCTGTTCGGCAAGCTGATCCTGCAAAAGCCGAACGTGCTGATCATGGACGAACCGACCAACCACTTGGACATGGAATCCATCGAAGCGCTGAACCTGGCGCTGGAAAACTACCCGGGCACGCTGATCTTTGTCAGCCACGACCGTGAGTTCGTATCGTCCCTGGCCACCCGCATCATCGAGTTGAGCGCCGACGGCGTGATCGACTTCAGCGGCACCTATGACGACTACCTGCGTAGCCAAGGCGTCGTGTTCTAAGCACCGCCCGCTGCACACCAAAGCCCCGTCCACTGTGACGGGGCTTTTTGCATTTAATGGCACACCATCATTAATCGTTAGCCAGCTTTCTTTTCCCCCACGCCCTTGCCATGATGGCCGCACCGCCCGCCCGCGAACGAGTGCCCATGTCTGCCGCCGCCCCCAGTTCCCTGTCGATCACCTTGCAGATCGTCTCCATCGTTTTCTATACCTTTATTGCCTTTATCTGCATCGGCGTGCCGATTGCGGTGATCCCGGGCTACGTGCACGAACAGTTGGGGTTCAGCGCGGTGGTCGCCGGGATCACCATTGGTTCGCAATACCTGGCCACTTTGCTCAGTCGTCCGATGGCCGGGCGCATGTCGGACAACGTCGGCACCAAGCGTGCGATTGTGCTGGGGCTGGCGGGGATTTTGCTCAGTGGCGTGTTGACGTTGCTGGCGACGCTGATGGAGAGCCTGCCCGCCGTCAGCCTCGGCATTCTGATCGCGGGGCGCCTATTGCTGGGCGTGGCCCAGGGCCTGATCGGCGTGGGCACCATCAGCTGGTGCATGGGCCAGGTCGGCGCCGAGCACACGGCGCGCTCGATCTCTTGGAACGGCATCGCGTCCTACGGCGCCATCGCCATCGGCGCGCCCTTGGGCGTGGTGATGGTCGCCGAATACGGCTACAGCAGCCTGGGGATTGCGCTGTCAGTGCTGGCGGCGCTGGGCTTGCTGCTAATCCGCAATAAACCGTCGGTGCCGGTGGTGCGTGGCGAGCGTTTGCCGTTCTGGGCGGTGTTCGGACGTATCGCACCGTTTGGCGCCAGTTTGTGCCTTGCTTCCATCGGCTACGGCACCCTGACGACCTTCATCACCCTGTACTACCTCAACCGTGGCTGGGCGGGTGCGGCGTATTGCCTGACGGTGTTCGGCGTGTGCTTTATCGTGTCGCGCCTGATCTTTATCTCGGCCATCAGCCGCTTTGGCGGCTTTCGTGCGGCGATTGCCTGCATGACCATCGAGACCCTGGGCCTGACGCTGCTGTGGCTGGCGCCAAGCACCGGCGTGGCCCTGATCGGCGCGGGGTTGACCGGTTTTGGCCTGTCGTTGGTGTACCCGGCGCTGGGCGTGGAGGCGATCAAACAGGTGCCCAACAGCAGCCGTGGCGCCGGGCTGAGTGCCTATGCGGTGTTTTTTGACCTGGCCCTGGCGATTGCCGGGCCGTTGATGGGGTTTGTCGCCTTGAACCTGGGCTACGGCTGGATCTTCTTTTGCGCCGCCCTGCTGTCGGTCGGCGCGCTGGGCCTGACCCTGCTGCTCAAGCGCCGCGCCTACTGATCAGCGGTCTGCAAGCCGGCGCGGGTGGATTGCCCCAGGGTGTGGCTGAAGAACCGCCCCGCCTCGGAGATCAGGTTGCGATGGATGCCTTCGCGGTCGACACCGTCCGCATCGGTACAGATGGCCGGCATGGCCAGCAATTGATCGCTGTCGCAGGGTGCCATGAATACAAAGTGCCCCGCCCCAGCCAGCAGCTTGAAGTCCGGCGGTTCCGGCAGCTTGCGCGCCAGGGCGGCGGCGTTCTTGTCCACGGCCACCAGCTTGTCGCCGTCGCCGCTGTAGAGCAGCACCGGCACGTGCACATCGGCGAGGGTCTGGCGGCCAAACATCAGGCTGAGCGGTGCCATCAGCATCAGTGCGTGAATGCGTGGGTCGGCTTGCGGTTGCAGGTCGTCGCGGTCCACCACCAACTCGCCTTTGGTGGTGCAGGCGTCGCGGTCTTCAGGACGTTCCTGGCAATAGCGGCGCAGGCGGTCGAAATCCGGCTTCGCGCCCGCGAGGATCAGCGCCGTCTCGCCACCGGCCGAGTAGCCGATCACGCCGACTTGATCGACGTTGACGAAGGGCGACAGCATCGGGTCGCCGAGAGTGGCAGTAATCGCTTCGGAAATCTGGATCGGCCGCCCGTACAGATTGCTCAGCGTGCCCAGGCGGCTGTGGTCCTTGTAGTTGTCGCCGGGGTGCAGCACGGCCACCACCACAAAACCCTTGCGCGCCAGCGAGGTGGCCAAGTCATGCAGGGCCAGCGGTGTGCCGGTATTGCCGTGGGACAACATCAGCATCGGGAAGCGGCCGATGGCAACCTTGGCGTCTTCACCGGCGCCCACGCGGTAAGCGCCCAGCTGCGTGCTGTGCTCGACATCGGTGGACGGGTAGAACGCGATGGCCTTCATCGGCTGCAAATCCAGCGGATCGAGAAAGGTCATGCGATGAAAGCCCACACTCCAATGCGGGTGTGGCGCAGGCGCGGCATGCACTGAAACCAGGCCGCCGAGCAGGGAAAGAACCAAAACAGCACAAAGACGCATCATGGGGATGTCCACCTTTGTTGCGTGAGAACCGACATGTCGAATTAAACGTCCAGGGTGTTGAACCCGAGCCTGCATAACCTGGGCCATATTAAAAAGACAGCGGACAAACGAAAAAACTCCGTACTCCGATCGCTTTCAAGGCGAGCAGAATACAGAGTTTAGGCGCCCGTTTTCAGAATGAAACGGGGAATAGCGAACTTTTACTCAACCCTTACGCGGCAGCGAACAATTGTTCGTTGATCACTACGTTGGCGTCGCTCAGGGACTTGTTGCGCACTTCATCACCGTAGGCCAGGCCCTGGGCGCGGACGAACTCGATATCGGTGATGCCAAGGAAGCCGAATACCAGCTTCAGGTAGTCTTCGTGGCCAACGTTGCTGGCCTGGCCAGCGTGCAGGCCGCCGGCAGTGGAGACGATGATCAGCTTCTTGCCACCGCACAGGCCTTCAGGGCCGGCCTCGGTGTAGCGGAAGGTCTGGCCGGCGACAGCGATGCGGTCGATCCAGGCCTTGAGTTGGGACGGCACCGAGAAGTTGTACATCGGCGCGCCGATCACCACCGCGTCCGCCGCGATGAATTCGGCCAACGACGAAGCACTCAGTTGCGCCTCGTGCTGTTGCACCGCGTCACGCAATTCGGCAGCGGTGCCCAGTGCGCCCAGGGTCAGGCCGGAAAAGTGGCTGATGCCTTCGCTCGCCAGGTCGCGGTAGGTCACTTCCACACCCGGCTCAGCCGCTTGCCAGGCCTTGACCACGCCAGCGGTGAGCTGACGGGAGGCCGAGTTGTCGCCGAGGATGCTGGAATCGATGTGCAACAGTTTCATGTGAGTGCTCCGAGTAGGATCGTCAGTGGCGATCAGATGGTGGTGATGCTACGCATGAAACCAATAGCCGATAAGCCAGCTGAAATGCGATAGTTTGTCCCACTGACAGGACAATAGGCCGACCATGCAAGACCTCAACGACCTCTACTATTTCGCCAAAGTCGTCGAAGCCGGCGGTTTCGCGGCCGCCGGCCGGCTGCTGGGCATCCCCAAGTCACGGCTGTCACGGCGCATTGCCGAGCTGGAAGACCGCCTCGGTGCGCGCCTGCTGCAACGCACCACGCGGCAATTGACCCTCACCGCCGTCGGCGAACGCTACCTGCGCCACTGCCAGGCCATGCTGCTGGAGGCCGAGATGGCCGACGAGGCCGTGGCCAGCATGTCCAGCGAGGCCCGTGGGCGGCTGCGGGTCAGTTGCCCCGTGGGCATGGCCCAGCACATCCTGCCGGAGCTGGTGGCCGGGTTTCTCGCCGCCCATCCCCACGTGCAACTGGAAATGACCCTGGTCAACCGCCGCGTCGACCTGGTGGCCGAAGGCATCGACGTGGCCCTGCGCGTGCGAGAGTTGGGGGATGAAGATCCGCTGCTGGTGACCAAACGCCTGCGCCAGGCCCAGACGGTGCTGGTGGCCAGCCCGGCGTTTATGCACGGCAAGCAGATCCACAGCCTCGACGACCTCAAGCAACTGCCCATGCTCGGCGCGCTGGAGCCGGACCGCATGGTCCACCAACGCATCCTCGACCCCGAGGGCAACCCCCACGAACTGGTGATGGAGGCGCGCCTGGGCATCGACGACTTCATCGTGCGCAAGGCCAGCGCAATCATGGGCCTGGGCTTTACGGTACTGCCGATGATGTATTGCGAAGAGGAACTGGCCAGCGGCCGCCTGGTGCAACTGCTGCCACAATGGTCGTTGCCGGGCGGTTGGCTGCAAGCCGTATACCCCCATCGGCGTGGCGTATTGCCGGCCATCCGGGCCTGGATCGACTATCTGGAAGAAGGCTTCAAGGGTTGCGGAGACCGTCTGCTATGAAGATCACCGAAGAACAAGTCGCGCGTTTCTGCCTGAGCCTGCCCGGCGCGCGCGAGGACTACAAATGGGGCGGCGTACGCGTATTTTCGATTGCCGGCAACAAGATGTTCGCCCTGCAGAACCTGCGCGGTGAGTCGCTGGCGTTCAAGGTCGACAAGGATGTGTTCCTCGGCCACGTCGACCGCCCAGGCATCCACCCGGCGCCGTACCTGGCACGTGCGCAGTGGATCATCATGAACACGCCCTACCCGCTGGGCGCGGAGGAACTGCGCGGCTTGTTGCAGCGCTCCCACCAACTGGTGGTGAGCAAACTGCCCAAGCGCACGCAGGTCGGCTTGCGGCTAGAGGATTGACAGCAAGGTGCCGCCGAGGAACAGCTGGTCCAGCCAGAACACCTGATGCAGCAGCACAATCGCCCAGAACAGCGCCTGATAAGACACCTTGCGCGTCTTGTGCCGGAACACTTGCTGCGCAATCAACGCCCCCGGCCAACCGCCTGCCAGCTCGACGGCGTGCAGGATGTTTTCCGGGGTGCGCCGGCCTTCGGTCTGCGCCTGGCGCTTGTCGCGCCAGTACAAAAAGAACGCCAACACGCTGACCACGCCGTACGCCGCCAGCGGCAGCACGGTCTCGCCGCGATGCCACAGCAACACCGAGCCCAGCAGCGGCGCGGCGCACAACAGCAGAAAAACCGCGGCCTTCAGGCGCGGGTGCTGGATGTTCATGGCTTGACCGCCGACCAGTCGATCCAGCCGAACTGCCAGGTCGCCAGGATCACCAGGCCAAACGCGATGCGGTACCAGGCAAACGCTGCGTAGCTGTGGCTGGCGATGAACTTGAGCAAGGCCTTGACCGCAATCATCGCGAAGATGAACGAAGTCACAAAGCCGATGGCAAACACCGGCAGGTCGGCGGGCTGGAACAGGTCGCGGTATTTGTAGCCCGAGTACAGCGCCGCACCGACCATGGTCGGCATGGCCAGGAAGAACGAGAACTCGGTGGCGGTCTTGCGTGACAGGCCAAACAACAGGCCGCCGATAATCGTCGCGCCGGAACGGGAAGTGCCCGGGATCATCGCCAGGCACTGGGCCAGGCCGACCTTGAGCGCGTCTTTCCAGGTGATGTCATCGACCGTCTCGGCGTGCACCGCATGTTGCCGCCGCTCCGCCCACAACATGATCACGCCACCCACCACCAACGCGGCCGCCACGGTGATCGGGTTGAACAGATAGTGTTTGATCAGGTCGGCAAAAATCACCCCCAGCACCACCGCCGGCAACACCGCGATGATCAGGTTCACCGTGAAACGCTGGGCCTTGCGCTGCGTCGGCAGGCCGATGACCACGTCGAGGATCTTGCGCCGGAATTCCCAGACCACGGCAAGAATTGCGCCCAGTTGAATAATGATGTTGAACGCTTCAAAACGCTCGCCGCCGAAGCCGATCAGGTCGGCGACAATAATCTGGTGACCGGTGCTGGAAATCGGCAGGAACTCCGTCAACCCCTCCACTACGCCAAGAATCAATGCCTGTATGGCGGTCCAAAAATCCATGCATCCCCCAAAAGGTCCTGCGCGGGGCAGGCCTCGATAGTCTTTTTTAAGTGGTTCACTGACGCCGGGTGTATAAAAAACCCGTGAAAAATCAGGCAGTACTCAGGTTTTCCGATTACAGGCCGAAAGCCTATCAGACAAGGCGTAAAAGTCGATGCAGCGCCCACAATTATAAAAAGCACGGAGTGACAGGACGATGAACAGTTTGCGCAGCATGTCGATCAGCCGCCGGCTCTGGCTGATCCTGATAGTCGCCGTGTTGATGTTGCTGACCTTGGGCCTGTTGATGCTCAAGCAGATCCATGGCGACCTCTACCAGGCCAAGCGCCAGCAGACCCAACACGTGGTGCAGACCGCCAGCGGTGTGCTGGCCTACTACCAGAACCTCGAGAAAACCGGCGCCCTCACCCGCGACGCCGCGCAGAAGCAGGCCTTGAGCGTGGTGCGCGGCCTGCGCTACGACCATGACGACTACTTCTGGATCAACGACCTCACGCCGGTGATGATCATGCACCCGGCCAACCCCAAGCTGGACGGCCAGAACCTCTCGGCCATCCGCGACCCGGATGGCTTTGCGGTGTTCAACGAATTTGTGATCCTGGCCAAGGCCAAGGGTGCCGGCATCGTCAACTACCGTTGGCCAAAGCCGGGCGCCGATGCGCCGGTGGCGAAAACCTCGTACATCCAACTGTTCGAACCCTGGGGCTGGATCATCGGCTCCGGCGTGTACGTGGATGATGTACAGGCCGAGTTCACCGGCCAAGTGTGGAAAGCCTCGGTGATCGGCCTGATCATTGCGGTGGTGATGGCCTTGCTGGTGGCGCTGATCGCCCGCAGCATCGTGCGCCCGTTGCAAGCGGCGGTGAACGCCATGGGCAACATCGCCAGCGGCGAAAGCGACCTGACCCGCAGCCTCGACACCCACGGCCACGACGAAGTGACCCAGCTGTCGCACCACTTCAACAGCTTCACCGCCAAGTTGCGCCAGGTGGTCAGCCAGTTGCAGGTGTGCGCCAACGCCCTGGGCCAGTCATCCACCGAGCTGGGCAACAACGCCACCCAGGCCCATGACCGCAGCCAGCAGCAATCCCAGCAGATGGAACTGGTCGCCACGGCGATCAACGAAGTCACCTACGGCGTGCAGGACGTGGCCAAAAACGCCGAACACGCCGCCAGCGAAATGCGTGACGCCCAGACCCAGGCGCAGCAAGGCCAGGTCAACATCGACGGCAGCTTGCAGCAGATCGACCAACTCTCCGGCACCATCAGCCAGGCGGTCGAGGTGATGCGCACACTGTCCGCGGAAAGCACCCAAATCGGCAGCGTGCTCGAAGTGATCCGCTCCATCGCCGACCAGACCAACCTGCTGGCCCTCAACGCCGCCATCGAAGCCGCTCGCGCCGGTGAGCAAGGCCGGGGTTTTGCCGTGGTCGCTGATGAAGTGCGGCTGCTGGCCCAGCGCACGCAAAAATCCACCGCCGAGATCCAGGGCATGATCGAGCGCCTGCAAGGCCACTCGGAAGCGGCGGTCAAGGTGATCAGCGACAGCCACAGCGCCTCGCAACTGACCATCGAACAAGCCGGCCAGGCCGGGGCCAGCCTCACGGCCATCGGCCAGGCGTTGCGTAATCTCAATGGCTTGAATGCGTCGATTGCCAGTGCCACGCTGCAACAGGCCCATGTGGTGGAAGACATCAACCAGAACGTCACCCAGGCGGCGGGGTTGTCCCACAGCACGGCGTTGGCGGCGCAGCAGTCGAGTGTGGCGAGTAGCCACTTGCGCACGCTGAGCGAACAACTCAACGACCTGCTCCGCCAATTCAAGGTCTAACACTGCTTCAAGTGTGGGAGCTGGCTTGCCTGCGATGCAGACACCTCGGTCTTTCAGTCAGACCAAGGTGATGCCATCGCAGGCAAGCCAGCTCCCACATAAGAGCAGGTCCCACAGACAGTGCTCAGTGTTTTGTAGATTGCACGCCTCTGGTTACAATCCCCGCCCTCTCCCACTCCTCCAAGGAACCGCCATGTCCGGGCTTGAACTGTTCGCCGCCGCCCTGGGGGTGATCGCTGTCTGGCTGACGGTCAAACAAAACCCTTGGTGCTGGCCCATCGGCCTGATCATGGTGCTGCTCTACACCTGGGTGTTCTACGACGTCAAACTCTATTCCGACATGCTCCTGCAAGTGGTCTACGCCGTGTTGCAGCTGTACGGCTGGTGGCAGTGGACCCGCGCCGGCGAGGTCAAGCAAGGCCGTCAGGTCACGAGCCTGGGGGTGCCGGCCATCATCGCCAGCCTTGGCTTAGGCGCTGTGGGCAGCCTGCTGCTGGGCGCCGCCATGGCCCACTGGACCGACGCCGCACAACCCTGGCTCGACGCCGCCCTCACCGGCTTCAGCCTGGTGGCGCAACTGTGGATGGCACAAAAACGCGTGCAATGCTGGCCGCTGTGGATAGCCGTGGATGTGATCTTCGTCGGCCTGTTCCTCTACAAAGGCCTGTATCTCACCGCCGCGCTCTACGCCTTGTTCACCGTGATCGCCGTACAAGGCTGGCGTGAATGGCGCGCCGACCCGGCGTTGCAATCATGAAGGTGGTGGTACTGGCCGGTCCCGAATCCAGCGGTAAAAGCTGGCTCGCCGCTGAATTGCACGCGCATTTCGGCGGACTGATGGTCGGCGAATACGTGCGTCACTTCATCGACCACCATCAACGCGACACCACCCTGGCCGACATCCCGGCCATCGCCCACGGCCAACTGGCCTGGGAAGATGCCGCCCGCGCCCAGCAGCCGCGCCTGCTGATCCTCGATACGCATTTGCTCACCAACAAGCTCTGGAGCCAGGTCCTGTTCGGTGACTACCCGGCATGGCTGGACAGTGAATTGCTGGCCCGTCACTACGACCTGCACTTGCTGCTGTCACCGGAGGATGTGGAGTGGACCGCGGATGGGCAGCGTTGCCAGCCGCAATTGGCGGATCGCCAGGCGTTTTTCCAGGGTAGCCTGGAGTGGATGCGGGCGCATCGACAGCCTGTGCGGGTGATTCGCGGGGATTGGGAAGAACGCCGGCGGGCGGCGTTTTCAGCAGTCGAACACCTACTCCAGCCATAACACGGAGCTTCAATGTGGGAGCGGGCTTGCCCGCGATTGCGGTGGGCCAGTGAATACATCTGTGGCTGACACACCGCCATCGCGGGCAAGCCCGCTCCCACAGGTTTTTTTAGTAGCCCAGCGACAGGCCGGTGTTACGACGCGGATCATTCGCCCCGTAGAACCGATTGTTCCCCACCGGTTTGCCCCCCAGCGACGGCGCACCCACGAGAATCGCCGCCAAGTGGTTGGCATCCTGCGGCCCGGCAAACTTATGGCCCCAGCTTTCGAGGATCTTCTGCGTATCCGGGCTCACCGCAAAGGTCTCAAGGTTGGTGGTTTCCGGCATCCACTGCTGGTGGAAGCGCGGCGCGTCGACAGCTTCCTGGATGTTCATCTTGTAGTCGATGACGTTCAGGATCGTCAGCAACGTCGCGGTAATGATGCGACTGCCACCCGGCGTGCCCACCACCATCACCGCCTTGCCATCCTTCGTCACGATGGTCGGGCTCATCGACGACAGCGGCGCCTTGCCCGGAGCAATGGCGTTGGCTTCACCCTGCACCAGCCCGTACATGTTCGGCACGCCGACCTTGACGGTGAAGTCGTCCATTTCATCGTTGAGGATCACCCCGGTCTTGCTCGCCATCACGCCCGCACCGAACCAGTCATTGAGGGTGTGGGTGACGGAGACCGCGTTGCCCCATTTGTCGACGATGGAATAGTGGGTGGTGTTGTTGCCTTCATGGGGCGATACGCCCGGCTTGATCGCCTGGGAATCCCCGGCTTTTTGCGGTTCGATGGCGGCGCGCAGCTTGGCGGCGTAGTCCTTGTCCAGCAGGTGGGCGATGGGGTTCTGCACGAAATCCGGGTCGCCAAGGTAGCTGTTGCGGTCCACGTAGGCGTGGCGCATGGCTTCAATCTGGTAGTGCAGGCCCTGGGCCGAGTGATAGCCAAGGTCGGCCATCGGGTAGCCTTCGAGGATGTTCATGATCTGGCAGATCACCACGCCACCGGAGCTCGGCGGCGGTGCCGAGACCACGTGGTAGCCCCGGTAGTCGCACTCGATGGGCGCCAGTTCGCGGGTCTTGTACTTGTCCAGGTCGGCCTGGGTGATGATGCCTTTGCCCGCCTGGCTGGAGTCCACCAGCGCCTTGGCCACCCAGCCTTTATAGAAACCGTCGCTGCCCTTGGCCGAGATTTCCTTGAGGGTCTTGGCCAGGTCTTTCTGCACCAACTTCTGGCCGACCTGCATCGGCTGGCCGTTGTGCAGGAAGATCCCGCGCATGTCCTGGTCTTTTTCAAACTCGCCGGTGGCGGTGTGCAGCAGGTCGATATCGCCCTGCTCCAGGGCAAAGCCGTTTTCCGCGAGCTTGATCGCCGGGGCAATCACCTGGGCGCGCTTGAGGGTGCCGTACTTGCTCAGGGCCAGTTCCATGCCCGAAACGGTACCCGGCACGCCGACGGCCAGGTGGCCCTTGGCGCTGAGACCCTCGATGACGTTGCCGTCTTTGTCCAGGTACATGTTGGCCGTGGCGGCCAGCGGGGCTTTTTCGCGGAAGTCGAGGAAGGTCTTGCGCCCGTCCGCCAGTTGCACGGTCATGAAACCGCCGCCGCCGAGGTTGCCCGCTGCCGGGTACACCACCGCCAATGCGTAACCCACGGCCACGGCCGCGTCCACTGCGTTGCCGCCGGCCTTGAGCACATCCACGCCCACATGGGTGGCCAAATGCTGGGCGGTGACCACCATGCCATTTTCGCCCGCCACTGGGGCTTGCGACGCGGCTTGCACACCGCTGACCGTCAACACCAGCGCAGTGGCGATCAGGGTACGGCTGAAGGGTTGGTATTTCATCCATGGCTACTCTGGTTATTGAGATGCACCAAAATAGCCCGCCGTAGCTTTAATCCCCAGTGCAATGGCGTTTTTATTACAGAACCTGTCGGTCACAGACACCCCGAATGGGGAGCGTTGGCTTGCCGGAAAATACCTACCCCCGATTGCGTGCAATGCCCAAGCCCCTATGCCTGGGAAGCCGCAATAGCGATGGAACGTTTCCGAGCACTGCGCCAATAGCAAGATATCCAATCAACCGAGAGACGTATCTGCCATGAGTCATTACGGAATAAGCAACCAAAGTCGCCCGACCGCGACCTCACATATACCCACCGTCAATATTGCCGATGTCTGGGACTTGACGCCGACGCCGACACCGCCTCCATCTCCACCTCCGACCAATAGTCCCGCCCCTTCCGATCCGCCCGCCGATAACAGGATGCACATCGCCTTTGGCGGCCGCGTCATTACATTGAAAGAAACCATTCTCAATCAGCAGCCCTTGGGGGAAGGTCAAAGTGCTCGCCCCAACAAACTGGTGCACAGCGAAGTTGAAGGGCAGAAGCACCTGGTGGGGCAAAAAGGTGCAAACAATGTGATCCTCGGGCTTTCCGGCCAACAATATATGTACAGCGGCACCACCGAAGCCGAAGGCGGCAAGAGCATTTTCGGCTTCAGCAGCGCGGCGGATTCTTCACCCGACAATCCCGACTCAATCAACAATTTCGTGGTCGGCAAAGACAAGATTGATGTGTCCAATTTGACGCCCGCCGGTAAGTCCAAACTGGACTTCGTCCAGGAGTTTTCCGGCCAGCCGGGACAGGCAATGATCATTCACCGGCCAGGCGAGATGTCGCCACACCTGGGGACCAGCTATTTGCTGGTCGATACCGATGGCGATGGAAATGCAGACTTCAAACTTAAAATCCAACACGCCAGAATCACAGAGGCCGACGTCACCAGTTGACCCATCGGGCATGGGTTACCTTTGGGTCGGTGGCACACCGCTGCGCCCGGATCTTGCCGTCAATCAATAAGCTGTGGCCTATAAAAATAATGACGCTAGAATCAGCCCCATTCTAGCGCCCCCAGCCACGAGCCCCCCCATGAGCTTTGATTTCGACACGATCCACCCCCGCCTCGGCACCGGCAGTACCAAATGGAACCGTTACCCGGCCGACGTCCTGCCAATGTGGATCGCCGACATGGACATCGCCGCCCCGCCCGCCGTGTTGCAGGCCCTGCGCGAGCGCCTCGACCAGCAGATCCTCGGCTACAGCGTGGCCGGCCCGGATGTGCGTGAAGCCATCGTCGCCGACCTGTGGGCCAAGTATGCCTGGCGCGTGCAGCCCGAAGACCTGCTGTTCCTGCCGGGCGTCGAGCCGGGTTTCAATATGGCCCTGCATGCCTTTGTGCAACCGGGCCAGCCAGTGGTGCTGCAAACCCCCAACTACCGGCCGATCCGCCTGGCGCCGGGGCATTGGAACCTGCCGAAAATCGAAGTGCCGTTTGAACTGAAAAACGGCGAATACCTGACCCCGCTGCCCGCACTGCGCGACGCCCTGGCCGGCGCTGGCGCGCTGCTGCTGAGCAACCCGCACAACCCGATGGGCAAGGTATTCCCCCGCGAAGAATTGCTGGCCGTGGCCAACGCCTGCCTGGAGCAGGGCGCGTTGATCATCAGCGACGAAATCCACGCCGAGCTATGCTTCGACGGCCGCCGCCACATCCCTACCGCCAGCCTCAGCCCGCAAATCGCCGAGCGCACCATCACGCTGATGTCGGCGAGCAAGGCCTATAACGTTGCCGGCTTGAAGACCTGCTTTGCCGTGATCCAGAACGTCGAGATCCGCGAACGCTTCAACAACGCCCGTTGCGGCATGGTCGACAGCGTCAGCCCCCTGGGTCTGGAAGCCACCCGCGCCGCCTACAGCCAGTGCGGCGAATGGCTGGAAGCGCTGAAGCAGTATCTGCAAGCCAACCGCGACTACCTGCTCGATGCCGTGCAAACCCGCTTGCCCGGCGTGGTCATGCACGCGCCCCAAGGCACCTTCCTCGCCTGGCTGGATTGCACTGCCCTGGGCCTGGAAAACCCGCAACAGTTCTTCCTCGAACAGGCCAAGGTCGGCTTGAGCGCCGGGATCGAGTTCGGCGATGACAGCCAGCAATTCGTGCGCCTGAATTTCGGTTGCCCGCGGGCCATGCTGGAGGAAGGCCTGCAACGCATCGAGCGCAGCTTGAAAGCCCGCTGAAACAGACTGGCACCCACCCATTGCCAGCCCGTCGATGGCATTGCCTCACCCTTGGCATTACTTAAGCCAAGGGTTTATCGGCTTGAACCTTCAGACTGCTCACCTTCGGTACACGAATGGATGAATCCGCCTGGAATGGGGCGGTGATCGTCATCATCACGCCGTCGTTGGTGATGAATTTAGGTCGTGCCTTTTCACCCCCCGCCTCGTCGGAAAAAGCATTTTGGAAAGTCAGCTTACGCTCCTCTCCAGGCTTATCACCCTTCAGGTTTACGGTTAATTCACCCGAGGGTGAAACGCTCCAACCCGAAACCTGAGAGGCGCTGTAATCCAGCCGGACAACACTGTCATTCGGGTCTTTGATGACCACTTCCTTATCGCCCTTGTTAATATAATAAGTATTGGAACCGCCCTCTCCGACAACCGTCGCGCCACCATTGACTATAACGACATTGTTACCCTGACCGGTCAGAACCACATCCTTCTTACCATTTAGAGTAAATGTATTACTCTGTTCATCGCCCACGATATAACTCTTTCCATCCTCAACCGTGATGGCGTTGGAAAATGAGTGAAACCGCGCAATGGGCGTGGCACCGTCTGCTTGCGGGTCTTCAGCACTTACTGCAATAGTTCCCGTCTTGAAGTTAATGACATGCCCGGAATAACGATAACTTCTCGTCACATTACGTTCAGTATGGTCGGTATTCAGTTCACCATTGAACATCAGCGTATTGCTGCCACCTTCCCCCCAGAGTTCGGTTGAACGTTTGCCGAACCCAGCCGTTCTGTCATCCCAGACCTCTCCGACTTCCTTCACTTGCTGGAGTGTCTGTCGGGCATCAGCACCGAAGATGAACGTATCGTCGGCATCACCACCGCTGATCAATTTCTTGCCCCCGCCCATCAAGAAATAGTTGGGCTTCGTCTGCGCGCCCTTCACCCCGTCATCACCGTCGCCGATGTCCCATAGCGTGGCTTTGTTTGGCCCTGGCTCTCCTTCCACGGCGTAACGCTTGCACGCCCATGATTGTTCAGGGGCTCTAATATTGTCGTTGCCATGGTGCTGATCAACGACCGTCTCGTAGCCAGGCATTCCGTCAGTGATGGCATTCACTACGCCGTGACCCGGAATGAACGCAAAAAAAGTCGGGTAAGGCACCCTTACCGATTTTGATTTGACGTCTACATCCAACGAACCATAGACAACCCGTTCAAACAACTCTTTCCCCCCCCCTTCCAAAAACTTCTTGTGCTTGGCCTCTTGAGTGGTCTCATAGGCCTTGCGGTACTTAACCTCCAGATACGGTTTTAATATCTTAAATGGTATTTGGAGGCCCAGGAACGAACCCAACCCAACCGTAAACTTTTGCCCCCCTGTCAACGGCGTTAGTTCATCAATGTCCTCCACGACACGTACAGCCGAATAAACCGCCTGGGCCACCATCAGCACGGCTGCCACAACGAGCCCCGCAGGGCCGGCAGAACTGGCTCCCGCCATGAATGCCGCGGTCAATGCGATAGACGTTGCGGCGCTAGCCACGGAAAATGCACCGTTGACGTAATGGTCTTGAGCGTCTTTACCCGTACTATTGGCAGCCTTGTTAAACGAGTCCACAGCGTTGTAGATATCAAACGGCACACTGAATATCGCCCCGACACCTCCAGCGGCTTTACCCAGCAACTTGCCGATGGTGCTTGCCTGGAACCCCAGGATGGGCGCCGACACTTTATTGATCGTATGTTTCGCAAGCTTGTTAATGCCGGCTTCCGCCGACATACCCACGTAGTCCGACGCCACGGCGCCCAAACCGATGACCCCCGCCGTCGTATCCCCGCGTTGAAGCGCATCGATGGACGCGCGCAGCCCCTGGGACGTGCTGAACGCCTGGAACCCAAGCCCAGCGGTTTGAGTCTTCCCGCCAGGGTTGCCCGATTTTGGCGGGGAGAAAAAGTCGGCAGGCGGTGGTTTACCGCTGCGCTCCAATTCACGTATGGCAGCAGCCTGCCGCGACGTGGCATCGACATGTTTTTGCAGCTGCTCAGGTATAAGGCCACCATCCTTGCGGGTAAACACAGCTGTCGTGTCAGGCTTGCGCCTGGCCGCTACTTCACTGACAACACGCGATGCGCTCGCACCGATCTCAGGCGGTTGTCCTTCCACATAAGCCAAAAAGCGCACGTAGTCGATTTCCACGTCTGCGCTGATATGACCCTGTGCATCCGTGGTCAACGCGCTCTCAATCGGCTTGCCCTGAGCATGGACCCCCATTTTGTAGAGATCGACCCGACTGACGTCCACCTCCCCGACTCGAATCGGCGGGAGACTGCTGTCAAGTGCTTGCAGACGTTTTATTTCAGACGCTTCAATGGCCCTTACTGTAGAGGGCGATGTGCTCGGCGCATCCGGCAGCGGCGTGTTCGGCGTCTCCGGTGGCGTGGGCGGCAACGGATTGCTGGGGGACGCGGTACTGGTGGACGGCGAGGCCGTTGTGGCGGGGGAGAACAGTCGCTTGAGTGAGGCATCGGTGGTGCTGTCGAGCGTTCCATCGTAGAGGCGTGCGGTGAAAGACTCCTCCATAAAGTCCCCAGCGCTTCGGGTTGCGCGTGGGCTTACTTTGTCGCCACCATCGCGAAAGGTCTCTTTGTTATTGACGACCTCCAAAAACCCTGTGGAGTCCGCGTTGTAATAACCGAGCATCCCCAGCTTGCCCGCAACCAGTGCCCCTTGCCTCTGTGCTTGAGCGTCGCCTCCACGCGCTTGAGCCTGACCACCTATTCGATCGGCAACAGTGGTGTCATCTGCAGACGGCGTGGTAAAAAAATCATCCCCAATGACCAAGGCCGGCGGGGTGTCAAACAACAGCCGTGTTTCTGCTTGATCGCCTGGGTTGGCGATAATCACCCTGAGTTTATTGCCAACGGCCTGGGCGGTGGCCGGGTCGCTTTGCGAGAGTTTCTGCAATGCTTCTTTTACGGCATCGCCCACACGAGTTACCCGGCCGGGATCGCCCCCTCCATTGCTCTTTAGATCAACGGTCTTGCCCTCAATAGTGTCACTCTGAAAATGCTTCGGCTTACCGACCTTGTCCTCGACCAGAAGCACCCTATCGCGCTCCATACGCTCAAAGACATAGGGATACTCCGCGGGCGCTGCCGCCTCATTGATAACCCTCTCCAAGCGCTGCCCAAGTGCCTGCATGGGTGGCACGAGGCTCGAGCCAGGGTGTGTGGCAATGAAGAGCTTGACTGAGTCCAGCGCGGCCATCGCGTCATGGTATTGCGGTACCCCGCGACTGGTCTGCATTTTATCCAGCTTCTGCAGCACAAGGTCGTAGTCCCCTACAGCGCCTTGCTCAGGGGTATAGGTTTTAAGGCGAGAATCATCTACCGTCGGTAACCGGACCCCCTTCAGCACATTGATATCGCTCAGCCCACCCAAGGGACGTTCGTACATGAACTTGATGTCGTTGGTGCTGCCGTTTATACCCGCAACATAGTCACGATTAAACACACTGATGAGGTATTGCTGATGACTCGGAAAACCTTTCAAAGGTTTAATGAACGCGTTCAACCCGGGATCGGTAAACACTTTTTTCATTACGTCTTCAAATAAAGCATTGGTCGTAGTTACATCACCAGTATCAATCTCCGTATAACTATGGTTGGGGTCCACAAAGTAATACTTTCGTTTCCCATCCGGGTCAACAATCACGCCAGCGGTCAGACGATGTTCATCACTGCTGATCAGGATCGTCTTAGAGGTTGGTGAATTGATAAGCTGAGGGGCGATGTCCGTATGAGTACCGAGCTTCACGGTGGCAGGATCATGGGAAAATCCAGGATATTTCAACCGGGCTTGCACCTCGGCGATTTTCATAAAGAACGCCTGGGAATCCGGCGTATCCGGGTTGGTAACGGCGTAGTAGATATTGCTCAGAAAAGTCTGTTGCTTACCCTCCGCCACCGCCAGAGACATCAGATGTGACAGCCCTGCACATTCCCCTCCCGCCAGCCGGTTCACCATGGACAGGTAATAGCTTTGCGACAAAGGCGTTACCTTTATGCCTCTGCCTGAGATGACTTTCGTGAACGTTCGCACATTGTTTTGAGAGCCGTTGATAACACGCTGCTCTGCCATGCGTTGCAAAGCCCCGGTTTGCTTCGCCGTTAGGTTTTGGTCCAGCGCTATCCGCATGAGCGCCGTGTCACTCATTGACGGGAAGTAACCAGGCAGCGCTACTGAATTGTGCGCGTTATAGCCTTGCACGAACTCACTGCGGGTGGATTCCAGTTTGGCCACGTTGACTTTCGCTAGAAATAGCGGGGGAACTTCGGCATCCGGAATACCGGCGGAGAGGGGGGGCTGAACCTGCCCCGAAACTTGCCGGGGCGTGCGACGAGCCGCTGGCGCATGCGCTTGTTCAGGAGTGTGTACGCCAGTGTCACCCACGGGCGAGGTGGAAAATACCGGCGCCGGCACGCTAACAGAGGAAGATATTTGCATAAATGACCGCTCTGGCAGAGTTATGAAACCTATCGTCCCTGTAGCTGACAGTCCTGGTTCGGACCAACCTACCAAGCGCGCATTCAGGGCGACTATCGGACTTTTCCGCGCCGAGCCTCACCAGCCCGCTCAGTTAGAAAGCCCTTCCCCGCACACCGCCTCAGCACACGGCGCAAAGCTTACAAAACCGCTAAAACAGGCCGGAACCGCTCAACCGGTTTGCGAGACATACAGGGAACCCCTCTATTTTTCGCAAACCCTCGCGGAGTCAGTTATCCCATGTCGTTTCCGGTCCGCAACATCGCGCCACCTACGCAGTACGTCATCGAGTCCTATACCGGTGACGTGCCGGCCAACCTTCCCCGCTACACCATCCATGCCGATCCGAGGGCCGCGGCCGACCAGCAACTGGCGCACAGCATCGGCCCTGCGCCGTTCCACTACCCCTTGTCCGGCCCGGACTCGCTGTTCAACATACCGCCGGAGTCCACCCTGGGCGTGTGGCTGCACCAACTCGACAACGCCCTGCGCCACCCAGACTTCCAGCGCTGGATGAAAGACCACAACATTTCACCCTCGACGGTACGTTTCGACCCCGTCAACAACATCCTGCATGTGTTCATCGACAGCCAGCCCCGGCAGTTTTCTCTGACCGACGACTCCGGCTTCGCTGCCGTGGCAGGACCGTTGATCCAGGCCGTGCGAACACTGGGTTTTTGGCCACCGTCCAGCGGGCGGTTTCTCAACTACCCGCACAAGCCTTACAACACTGTGCATTTCTATGACGTGTTGCGCTTCTACGGGATCAACCCCTCCGCACCGCCAGACGGCCTCCAGGACTTGACCACGATCCCCCGCGATGACGCCTTGCGGGGAGATGCGGCCCTGGCCGAACAACAACGGCTCGTCGGCGACATCCACGACCGCCACACCCTGCTCGATCACCTCACACGGCTGATGGCCAAGCTACCGACCCCGGCCGTGACGCCAGAGGTCCTCGCGCGCGACCTGAGGGCCCTGCAAGTCCGCGTTCACCCGGGGTCCACGTTTGCCCAGGCACACCCGGGCGCAACCAACGCCACGGTGAACGCCGCGCACTTCATCACCGCCTCCGGCGCGGCGCTGCCCAAAACCCTGGAAGCCTTGAAGGGCTTGATCGAGACGCTACGTGACAGCCCCTTGGAACAGGCCCGCGCGCAACGTGAAAAAAACCGCTACAGCCAGCTGATGCGCGCCACCCACGCCGCACTCCCCAGGGTGCGCGAAGAGGCCAAGAAATGGGCCGAGGCGATTATCTTCAAACTCACCGGCACCCACGTGGATGCCGACACGGTCTATCTCAATCGCTTCCAGGGCGGCGGCCATTCCGCCGACACCCTCAATGGCTGGGAGTGGACGATGCAAGAACCGTGGCGCTCGCAGAAGTTGCCGGATGCGCTGCTCAGCAACTTCAGCGAGGACGACTGGTTGCCAGGCAACATGGATGCATATTCCGGCCTGTACACCGTTGGCGCGGGACAAAGCACCAAAGGCGGTTATGGCGCGCACAATCAATTCCCGCTGCTGGCGTCGGCGGTCATGCATCAGAGCTGGAAAACCGATTTCCAGGGGCTTTTCACGGGCTTGCAGGAGACGTTCTGGAGCAAGCACGGTGACGACTACCGCGCCACATTGAAAGGCGAGTTTGTCAGCCAGGCACGCCAACAACTCGACGCGGGCCAAGCGAGCTTCACCCGCGACGACTATCACCTGGTGATGAACGCCGTGGCCAACCTGCCGCAGGATGAAACGCAACCGCTGACCCTTGAACAACTGCAAGCCACCGCGCCGGTCAAGGGCGTTGTCAGGACCCATCTGCTTGATATCAACGGCCGCCCCTCCACCGACATCCTGCGATTCAGCGCAGCGGACCACACCACCCAGATCCTCTACATACCCGGGCATGTGCCGGCGTTCCTGCGGTTCAAGTCCATCGCCGAGCTGGATGAATGGGTGAAGGAACAAGGCAACTGTCCCGACAAACGCAAGGCGCTGGCATCGCACTTTTCCCTGCGTGATCGCCAGGATGACGACGTGGGTTTCTGGAGCGACTTCGCCTCCTTCATCAGCGGCGACCGCCAGTCGCGCAAAGGCGTGGACAGCGCCCTCAAGTACCTGGGCAACGACTATTGGAGCCACCAGGAAGGTGTGGTCATCGACAGCGGCCGACTGCGGGTCGAGGGCGATGTATTCAACGTGCTCAAGGACAACACCCAACGACGCATGGCCAGCGATGCCGATGTCGCAATCAAGTCCAACAGCGAAGTCACCCGCGACACCTGGCTCAACGACCTGACGGCCGCGGCCGGGCTGATGGCCAAATTTGCCGTGATCGGCGAGCCGCTTGTCGTCGGTACCGCCGTGGCCATCGGAGTGGCGCAGACCACACTGGGGACCGAAAAAGCCATTTCCGGCGACACCCAGGCAGAACGCCAACAAGGCACCTCGAGCGCCCTCGACGGTGCACTCAACAGCCTGTTCTCCCTGGGCGGCGGCATCGCCGAGGAAGAAGCGTTTGAAGCCCCCGTCACGCAACCGTTGCGCCGGGAAGTGTTCGCCGATGGCCGCCAGGCCCAGGTCATGGACCACCCCATCAGTGACACCGCCTACACCCTGCCCCGCAGCAACGGCTATGACGTGGTGGACGGCGACAAGGTCTATCGCTATCAAAACGCCAGGCCCGGTGAGTTGACCGAACTGGAATCGGGCCATAGCGCCGCGCCCCTTGAGGAGGTCGAGGCAGTTTGCCCGGCGCCCGCCACGGGTGGCCGCAACCGGCGCGGCGCCAACACCGAATGCTTCGCCAAACTCATCGCCGACCTGCCCGGCGACGCGGCGCAGCTTCAGGCACTGGAACATGTGCGGCTGTTTCCGTCCAAGGTCGGCCTGTTCAACAAGGCACGCCAGGTGGTCTACGAAAAACGCCTGTACAAGATGATCGATGGCGAAACCGGCCCGCAACTGATACCGGTGGCCAACACCGAACGCATCACCTACAAGAGCCGTATCCGCGGCACGCTGGTCAAGGAGCCGGGGTTTGGCTTCAACGCCGGCGAACCCGTGGGGCCGTTTGCGCAACAGACGCGCGTGGTCAAGCTGAACAAGATCAGCAACATCAGCGATGATCAGCGTCAGCTGCGAGGTGTGGTGGTGACACAGGGCACGCGGCAATACCTGGTGATCGAGGCCGATACTGCCGAGTTCTATTACGCGCCACTGGGTAAAGGAAACAGCACTGAGCTGAACTTCAAAAAATGCAGCACCCTCGACTTGCCCCTGGTGCAGGACTATCGCGCATTCATGAGCCTGTTCAAAGGCGCGCACAGCCTGGATGCAGATCTGGTGGCATTGCCCAGGCTCAAAGACGCCTACACCCAACTGGAAAACGCCGGCTATACCCAGGCCGACCTCGATCAATTGAAGCAAGCCTGCAAAGGTTTGACCGAGGAGCAACAGCGTGAAGTGGTCTACCAACTGCAACGCGCCAGTGCCATCCGTGCACCGGATATCGCCTTGCGCCCCAACAAGGTCACGCCCCTGGAAAAACCGCCGGGGTTCGCCAACTGGCCGGTCAAGCAGCAGAATCAGTTCTATGCCGAAAAAGCCAAGGCTGCAGTGGACCACGCGCTCACCGCCACCGGCCTTGGGCCGGGCAACCAGGTGCGTTCCGCCGCGGACCTGGCCAGAGCCGACGCGGCCCACATGACCCGCGAATGGCTGCTGCGCACCGCCGACCTGCGCGCGCCCAATGCGGGAGACCTGATCATCAAGACCGGCGCCGGCAACTGCGGCGAGATGGCCCTGCTGGCCCGGGACATCATCAGCAAAAGTGGCGGCAGGGCCTACGAATGGGGCGCCGGCGACGCCCATTCGTTCACCGTGGTTGGCGGCCCAAGTACGACGGTCAATGGCACGCTGGATTTCTCTGAAGCCATCTGGGCCGATGCCTGGATTGTCGACCCCTGGGCCGGCATCACCTGCCCCGCTGCCGACTATACGCAGCGGCTCAGATCCACCCTGGCAGCGTGGGACAAGGCCGGCTGGAGGATCCGCTCCGGCGCCAAACCCGATATGCGCCCACTGGACCCGGAGTGGGTGGACACCCTCGTCAACAAGCCGAAGCGGCCCTACGACTTGCCACGTCCACCGGCCACGACGGCCCCTCAGTCTGTCGCCATGGGCGAGTCAATGACCCTGAGCGAAGGCGATGCCCCCTTGATTACCCGAAGTCTCAGCGACTGCTCGGCCCTGGCAGTACTGACCGACTGGAACGGCAGCACCTATCAGACGCGGACACTGATGCACCTGACCGGCAGCAACCTGGAATTTGGTTTGTTGAATGGCAGCACCCGGCACGTGCTGGATAAGCTGCAAGACTCATTGAAAAACGGTGGGAAGGTGATCCTGGTGGGCGGTGTCGATACCCAGTCCACCCAAGGCATGGCCACGGTGATCGGGCAGACTTTTCACGGTCAACAGCCGCTGAAGGCGCTGCTTGAGGAACGCCCCGGCGTCTCGGTGAGCATTGCCGGTTCATCAGGGGTGCAGGTCAACGCCGATGGCACGTTCACCCTGGCCGAAGGCACCGGCAAAGGCGTATTCAGCCCGGAGATGATCAAGCAGATCTTTGAACGTATCGACTGATCACCGCCGGCCAGCCGGCCCCCGCCTGTGCACGGGGGCCATCATTTACAGCTTGGCGATGGACACTTCGGTGGACTTCACAAAGGCAATCACTTCGCTGCCCACTTTCAATTCCAGGTCGCGCACCGAGCGCGTGGTGATCACCGAAGTGACAATGCCGGACGCGGTTTGCACGTCGATTTCGGACACTACTTCGCCCAGCAGGATTTCCTTGATCACGCCCTTGAACTGGTTGCGCACGTTGATCGCTTTGATGGTCATGTCGGCTTTCCTTTTGGCTGTTGGGTCAATCCGCACGAATGCGCAGGCCCTCAAGATGCCGCAGCGGGAAAAAACTTAAAAGGAATATATAGCTCTTTATTTATACCTAACAGGAATATAGAGATTGCACGTGACCCCAGCACAGGACTCAACTGAGGGTGACCCAATACCGCGTGCGCGCCTGCACCTTGAAGCCCAGCGTCGATGCCAGCAGGCTGAGGATGCGGTCCGTGTCGTCCAGGCGAAAACTGCCGGTCACCCGCAACGTTTCCAGGCGCGGCTCCCAGCGCAACACGCCAGGGCGATAGCGTTCCAGCTCGCGCAAGAAATCTCCCAAGGCCTGGTCCTGTGCGGTCAGCACGCCGTCGCGCCAGCCCAGTTGTTGCACATCGAACGCCACCCAAGCGCCAAGGCCGGTGGCTTGCAGCGATGCTTGCTGACCACTGTGCAACGTCGTCGAGCGCCCATAGAGGTCGCGCACCTGCACCGCACCCTTGAGTACCGATACCCGACAGCCAGACGCCAATTGCCGCACGCACACCTCAGCCTGGCTGACCTGGAGTTCGCCATAACGGGTCTGCACCGTCATCGCGCCCGGGCCCGGCACGTTCAACGCCAACTCGCCTTCCACCAACCGGATACGCCGTGGCGCTATGTCCACGGCGCTGGCGGTATTGAGTTGCAGGCTGGCGCCGTCGGCCAGCGCCATGCGCTTGCGCTCGCCGGTGGCGGTGTGCAGGTCGGAGCGCCACACGTCGATGGGCAACTGGCGGCTGATCAGCCACGCCGTCGGCAGCAACGCCGCCACGCCCAGCGCACGCTTGAGCACGGCACGCCGGCCCGGTTGCGGACGGTCGAGGCTGGCCATCGCCAGCGCCTGGGGCAGGCCGCCGAAGCGCTGGCGCAAGGTCTGGGCTTTTTGCCAGGTCTGTTCATGTTGCGGGTGGCTGTCGCGCCAGTGTTGCAATGCGGCGTGATCACCTTCGGTAGCGGTACCGGACTCCAGCAGCGCCAACCACCGGGCCGCAGCGCGGGCAACGTCGCGGCTCACAGCTCCACCAGCAGGCAGTGCTCGTAGGCTTGCGCCATGTAGCGTTTCACGGTGCGCTCGGACACGTCCAGGCGCTCGGCGATCTCGCGATAACCCAGGCCTTCCAGTTGGCTCCACAAAAACGCGCGGCGCACCAGCACCGGCAAGCCATCGAGCAATTCATCCAGGGCTTGCAGGGTTTCCAGCAGCAGCCAACGTTGCTCGGGAGACGGCACACAGGCCTCAGGCAAGCTGGCGAGTGCATTCAGGTAGGCCTGTTCCAGGCTGCGGCGCTGATGAAAGTTGACCAGCAGGCGCTTGCCCACCGTCACCAGATACGCCCGTGGCTCCTGCATCTGCGCGATCGGCTGGGCGCTGGCGAGCACCCGCAGAAACGTATCCTGGCTCAGGTCCGCCGCATCCCAGGCATTGCCCAGGCGCCGGCGCAGCCAGCTTTCCAGCCAACTGCGGTGGTCGCGGTACAGGCTCGACAGCGTCAGTTCGGGGGCGACAACATCATTCATGGCAAGCAACCTGCGCGGCGCGATCATGTCTCAAATGAGATTCATTCTATTTAATATCGCCACGCCACACCACGATCTTTTCAACTGATCGTTCCCACGCTCTGCGTGGGAATGCCGCCCAGGACGCTCCGCGTCCTACAACAACGCCGCCTTCTGCCGCAGCAAGTCGATAAACAACGCCAACTCACGCCCCACCCCTTCGCCCTTGCGCAACAACAGGCCGAACGGCGCCAGGCGCACATCCAGCGCCACCGGCAGGGCCACCACCAGGCCCATTTTCAGATAGTCGCGCAGGGCACTTTCCGACAGCACCATCACCGCGTCCGTCAGCTGGATCAGCTGCTGCATGGAATACACCGAGCTGCATTCAATGATGTCCGCCGGGCTCGGCAACGCCAGGTCTTGCAGCGCCTGATCGAAACCGATCCGCGCCGGGCTGCTTTGCGGTTGCAGGATCCACGGCCAGTCGCGCACCAGCTCCGCCAGCGGCACGTGCTCGCGCTGGGCCAGCGGGTGGCCGGCGTGCACCACCACCAGCATGCGTTCGTTGCCCAGGGGTTCGAAGCTGTAATGCTCGCTGTCGGTGGCGGCGGTGCGGCGGGTGATGGCCAGGTCGATGCGACCCTGTTCCAGCAGTTGGATCACCTGGTCGCTGGTGTCCCCCATGATGCGGATGCGCAGTTGCGGGTTGAGCGCCTTGATCTGCGCGATGCAGTCCATCACCAGGTCCGGCGCGGCGCCCATGATGGTGCCGATGGACAGGTAGCCATAACCGCCCTGCTGGCGCGCCATCAGGTCTTCGGCGCAACGGTCGAGGCCGCTCAGGGCCGATTCGGCAAAGCGGATCAGTTCCTGGCCCAGGGCCGTGGGGCGCATGCCCCGTGGCAAACGCTCGAACAGGTCGCAGCCAAACATGTCCTCGATCTCGCGCAGCATGCGCGTGGCCGCCGGTTGCGACATGTTCAGGGCCTGGGACGCCCGGTGCAGGTTCTGGCTGGAACTGAGGGCCACCAGCATATGCAGGTGCTTGTAGCGCAAACGGTTGAACAGGCTGGGACTACGCATTTTCACCTTTCTTATCGATACCCTGAGGTTATCACTTGTAAGCGAGATTCGATTTGTAGCGCATTGCTCGGCCGCCGTACAGTCCGGCCCATAAGAACAAAACACTGGACTGCCCCTATGAAAACCCTGCCCGCGCCCCTGCTCGCCAAGATTTCCTGGCGGCTGCTGCCCTTCCTGCTGCTGATGTACATCATGGCGTTTCTCGACCGCGCCAACGTCGGGTTTGCCAAGCAAGCCTTCCAGGCCGACACCGGCTTGAGCGATGCCGCGTTTGCCTTTGGCGCCGGCGTGTTCTTTGTCGGCTACGCGCTGCTGGAAGTGCCGAGCAACCTGATCCTGCACCGTGTCGGCGCCCGCCTGTGGATGTGCCGGATCATGGTCAGCTGGGGCCTGATCTCGGCGGCGATGGTCTTCGCCCACAACGAAACCAGCTTCTACGTCCTGCGCTTTCTTCTCGGTGTTGCCGAAGCCGGCTTCTTCCCCGGCGTGATCCTCTACCTCACCTACTGGTTCCCCCAGGCCGTGCGCGGCAAGGCCATGGGCTTCTTCTACTTTGGCGCGCCGCTGGCGTTTATCTTTGGCAGCCCGTTGTCCGGCCTGCTCCTGGAAATGGACGGCTGGGCCGGCCTCCACGGCTGGCAGTGGCTGTTCGCCGTCGAAGGCCTGATGGCCTCGGTGGTGGGCATCTGGGCCTACTTCTACCTGGACAACCGCCCCGCCGATGCCAAGTGGCTCACACCTGATGAGCGCCAGCAGATCCAAACCCTGCTCGACGGCGAAGACCAACACAAAACCTCCCACGGCCGCAGCCTGCTCAACGTGCTGTGCCAACCCTCGGTGCTGTACCTGTGCCTGGTGTACCTGCTGATCCAGGCCAGTGTGTACGGCGTGGTGTTTTACCTGCCGACCCAGGTCGGTGGCCTGCTCGGCACCAAGGTCGGCCTGATGGTCGGGCTGGTCTCGGCGATTCCGTGGGTGTGCGCGCTGTTTGCGGCCTGGTGGATTCCGGCCTATTCCGACCGCACCGGCCTGCGTCGGCAAACCGCCTGCCTGACCCTGCTGATGGCCGCCGCTGGCATCGCCTGTTCGGTGACCTTTGCCAGCCCGCTGCTGGGCATGCTCGCCCTGTGTTTTGCCGCCTCCGGTTTTATCGCGGTGCAGCCGGTGTTCTGGACCTTTCCATCGAGCTACCTGGCCGGCAGCGCCGCCGCAGCCGGCATTGCGCTGATCAATTCCTTCGGCGCCCTCGGCGGCTTTATCGCGCCGGTGCTCAAGCACTGGGCCGAAGGCGCCTTCCATTCCCCGGCGGCCGGTCTGTACCTGCTGTCCGCCACCACGGTACTGGCTGCGTTGCTGGTACTGGGCATCCATTCACCCGGCCCTAAAGCGTCGAACACGCCGGCCACTGTTTAACTCCAGGAGTCACACCATGGGCAACCTCACTATCAAACACGTGCGCGCCTTTGTACTGCGCGGCGGCGGCGCCGATTACCACGACCAGGGCGACGGCCACTGGATCGACGACCATATCTCCACGCCGATGAGCAAATACCCGGAGTACCGCCAGAGCCGCCGCAGCTTCGGCATCAACGTGCTCGGCACGCTGGTGGTGGAGATCGAAGCCAGCGACGGCACCGTCGGTTTTGCCGTGACCACCGGCGGCGAACCGGCGGCCTATATCGTCGAGAAACACCTGGCGCGTTTCATCGAAGGCGCCCGCGTCACCGACATCGAAAAGATCTGGGACCAGATGTACCAGTCCACCCTCTACTACGGGCGCAAGGGCCTGGTGATCAACACGATCTCCGGCGTCGATCTGGCGCTGTGGGACCTGCTCGGCAAACTGCGCCAGGAACCGGTGCACCAGCTGCTCGGCGGCGCAGTGCGTGACGAACTGCAGTTCTACGCCACCGGCGCCCGCCCCGACCTCGCCCAGAAGATGGGCTTTATCGGCGGCAAGATGCCCCTGCACCACGGCCCCAGCGAAGGCGAAGCAGGCCTGCGCAAAAACCTCGAAGAACTGGCCACCATGCGCGAGCGGGTCGGCCCGGACTTCTGGCTGATGCTCGATTGCTGGATGAGCCTGGACCTGAACTACGCGACCAAACTGGCCATCGGCGCCCATGAATACGGCCTCAAGTGGATCGAAGAAGCGCTGTCGCCGGACGATTACTGGGGCTACGCCGCCCTGCGCAACAACGTGCCCAAGGGCATGCTGGTGACCACCGGCGAACACGAAGCCACGCGCTGGGGTTTCCGCATGCTCCTGGAAATGGGCTGCTGCGACATTATCCAGCCGGATGTCGGCTGGTGCGGCGGCCTCACCGAGCTGGTGAAAATCTCCGCCCTCGCCGATGCGCACAACGCCATGGTCGTGCCCCACGGCTCCTCGGTGTACAGCTACCACTTCGTCGCCACCCGCCATAACAGCCCGTTCGCCGAGTTCCTGATGATGGCGCCGAAGGCCGATGAAGTGGTGCCGATGTTCCACCCGCAACTGCTCGGCGAGCCGGTGCCGGTGAATGGCCGCATGCGCCTGTCGGCGTTGGACAAACCCGGCTTCGGCGTTGACCTGAACCCGGATTGCCAACTGCACCGTCCCTACAACCGCTGAGGAAACCTGCCATGCACATGCCCCGCAACGGCTTCAAGGCCGCCTTGGCCAACGACGCCACGCAATACGGCATCTGGGCCGGTTTCGCCACCGGCTACGCCGCCGAAATCGTCGCCAGCCTCGGTTACGACTGGATGCTGATCGACGGCGAGCACGCGCCGAACACCGTGCCCAGCGTGCTCAACCAATTGCAGACCGTGGCACCCTACGCCACCGCGCCTGTAGTACGCGCAGTGAATGGCGACGCCAACCTGATCAAGCAACTGCTCGATGTTGGCGCGCAGACGCTGATGATCCCCATGGTCGAAACCGCCGAACAGGCCCAGGCCCTGGTGCGTGCCATGCGTTACCCGCCCCACGGCATCCGTGGCGTCGGCGGCGGCCTGACCCGCGCCACCCGCTGGGACGGCGTCGACAACTACCTCACCACCGCCCATGAAGAGCTGTGCCTGATCGTGCAAGTGGAGTCGCGCCTGGGGGTGGAAAACGTCGCCGCGATTGCCGCCGTCGAAGGCGTGCACGCGGTATTCATCGGCCCGGCCGACCTGTCCATCGGCCTCGGCCACGCCGGCAACCCCGGCCATCCTGAGGTGCAGGAGCGGATCAAGCACGCGGTGGACGCGACCCTCGCCGCTGGCAAAGTCTGCGGCATCCTCGCGCCCAATGAAGACGACGCCCGCCGCTACCAGGCCTGGGGTTGCCGCTTTATCGCGGTGGCCATCGACATCAGCCTGCTGCGCCAGAGCGCCCTGGCCACCCTCGCCCGTTATCGCCCGGTGGGCGAAAACAAAGCCCCGTCGCGTACCTACTAAGGAGCTGCCCATGTCATCCGTTCCCGTGTACCAGAACTTCATCAACGGCCGCTTCGTCGCGAGCGAAGCCCACATCGACGTGCTCAACCCAGCCACCGGCGCGCTGCTGTCCAAGGTGCCGGCGTCCACGGCTGCCGATGTGGACCAGGCCCTCGCCGCCGCACGCCAGGCGCAAACAGATTGGGCGCGCAAACCGGCCATCGAACGCGCCGGGCACCTGCGCCGCATCGCCGCCAAGCTGCGTGAAAACGTGGCGTACCTGGCACGCACCATCACCCTGGAACAAGGCAAGGTCAGCGGGCTGGCCGAGGTCGAAGTGAACTTCACCGCCGACTACCTCGACTACATGGCCGAGTGGGCGCGACGCATCGAAGGCGAGATCATCACCAGCGACCGCCCGAACGAAAACATCTTCCTGTTCCGCAAGCCGCTGGGCGTGGTGGCCGGCATCCTGCCGTGGAATTTCCCGTTCTTCCTCATCGCCCGCAAAATGGCGCCGGCGCTGCTCACCGGCAACACCATCGTGATCAAGCCCAGCGAAGAAACGCCGAACAACTGCTTTGAATTCGCCAGGCTCGTCGCCGAAACCGACCTGCCCGCCGGCGTGTTCAACGTGGTGTGCGGCGACGGCCAGGTCGGCGGCGCCCTCACCGCGCACCAGGGCGTGGACATGATCAGCTTTACCGGCAGCGTCGCCACCGGCTCGCGGATCATGGCCGCCGCCGCGCCGAACATCACCAAGCTCAACCTCGAACTGGGTGGCAAGGCGCCGGCCATTGTGCTGGCCGACGCCGACCTGGACCTGGCGGTCAAAGCCATCCGCGACTCACGCATCATCAACACCGGCCAGGTGTGCAACTGCGCTGAGCGGGTGTACGTGGAGCGCAAGGTCGCCGACCAGTTTATCGAGCGCATCAGCGCGGCGATGGCCGCCACGCGCTATGGCGACCCGCTGGCCCAGGCCGATATGGAGATGGGCCCGCTGATCAACCGCCAGGGCCTGGACAACGTCAACCGCAAGGTGCGCACCGCGCTGAGCCAGGGCGCCAACTTGATCACGGGCGGGCAGATCGCCGACCTGGGCGCAGGCTTTCACTTCCAGCCGACGGTGTTGGCCGGCTGCCGCGCCGACATGGAGATCATGCGCGAAGAGATCTTCGGCCCGGTGCTGCCGATCCAGATTGTCGACGACCTCGACGAAGCCATCGCCCTGGCCAACGACTGCGACTACGGCCTGACTTCGTCGATCTACACCCGCGACCTGGGCAAGGCGATGCACGCGGTGCGCGAGCTCGACTTTGGTGAAACCTACGTCAACCGCGAGAACTTCGAAGCCATGCAAGGCTTCCATGCCGGCGTGCGCAAATCCGGGATCGGCGGGGCCGACGGCAAGCATGGCCTGTACGAATACACCCATACCCACGTGGTGTACCTGCAGAGCTGATCTGGTTAAACGGGCCCGCTCACGGTAGCGTGCGGGCCCTTCCCAATGTGCTTGCGATAAGGACTGCCCCCCATGCCCCTGACGCCCTACAGCGGCCCGATCATCGACAGCCACCTGCACCTGTTCGACCCGCGCCGGCCCCAAGGCATCCCCTGGCCCGAGCCGGGCAACCGCTTGTATGCCGCGCATCTGCCGGCGGATTACTGGGCGCTGGCCGCGCCCCATAACGTGGTCGGTGCGATTGCCGTGGAAGCCAGCCCGTGGCGCGACGACAACCGCTGGTTGCTGCATACCCTGCGCAGCGACCCGCGCATGCTCGGCTTTGTCGGCAACCTCGACCCGTTGCACGCGGACTTCGCCCATGACCTCGAAGCGCTGGCCGACGAGCCGCTGTTCCTCGGCCTGCGCTACGGCAACCTGTGGGACCGCGACCTGCTGCTGGACCAGACCCGCCCCGGTTTTATCGACGGCCTGCGCGAACTCGCCGCCACCGGCCGCAGCCTGGACAGCGCCAACCCGAACCCGCGTTTGATCAAGGGTTTGTTGCACCTGAGCGATGCCTTGCCCGAGCTGCGCATCATCGTCGATCACCTGCCCAACGCCCAGGTGCCCACCGGCGAAGAAGCGGCGTATCACGCCGACCTGCTGCGCCTGGCCGAGCGGCCGAATGTGTTCGCCAAACTGGCGGAAATCCCGCAAGTCGGTCCCCAGGGATTGATCAGCGACACGGCGTTCTACAACGACCGCCTGGCCGTGCTGTGGCAAGCCTTTGGTGAAGACCGTTGCTTCTTTGGCAGCGACTGGCCCAACAGCGATCACCTCGCGGATTTCGCCACCACCCTGGGCCTGGTCAAAGGCTGCATGGCCGACAAACCCGCGGCGGTGCAAAGCAAATTCTTCGTGCACAACGCCGTCCGGGTCTACACCCCCGACGCAGGAGCCCAGTGATGCAGACCCGCGCCTTTCGCATGAACCTCAACCCCGGCCAGGCCGATGAATACCGCAAGCGCCACGACGAGATCTGGCCCGAACTGGCCCAGGCCCTGCTGGACGCCGGCGTGGTGGATTACCGGATTTTCCTCGATGAATCGAGCAACGCGCTGTTCGCCGTGCTCACTCACGAAGACGCCCACGGCCTCGATGAACTGCCCGGCACCGCGTTGATGCAGCGTTGGTGGAACCACATGCAGGACATCATGCCCAGCCATGCGGATGCCTCGCCGATCAGCGTCGATCTACAGCCCATGTTCCACCTCACGCGCCCCTGACCAATCAAGCCCACAACAACAATAAAAAGGATTCGACTACGTGGAAATCATTCTCCTCGGTGTGATTCTGCACTTTATCGGCGGCTTCGCTTCCGGCAGTTTCTACATCCCCTACAAGAAGGTCCGCGGCTGGGCCTGGGAAAGTTATTGGATCACCGGTGGCCTGGTGTCCTGGCTGATCGTGCCGCTGATTGCCGCGCAAT
This sequence comes from Pseudomonas sp. CBZ-4, assembly GCF_000346755.1. Taxonomy (GTDB): domain Bacteria; phylum Pseudomonadota; class Gammaproteobacteria; order Pseudomonadales; family Pseudomonadaceae; genus Aquipseudomonas. The sequence goes on from NZ_ANNV01000175.1 coordinate 233,469, forward strand.
TGACGGTGCCGGGCTGGGTGCAGATCCTGCGCGATGCCGACACCAGCACGCTGCTGTGGACGTACATGTTCGGCGTGTTGTGGGGCATCGGCGGGCTGACGTTTGGCCTGACCATGCGCTACCTCGGCCTGTCCCTGGGCATGTCGCTGATCATGGGCCTCACCTCGGCCCTCGGCGCCCTGATGCCGGCGCTGTACCGCGACCTGTTCACCGACGCCACCGAAGGCACGCTGACCTCAATGCTGGCTTCCCAGGGCGGCCATTGGGTGCTGTGGGGCGTGGCGGTGTCGCTGGTCGGCATCGCGGTGTGCGGCAAGGCCGGGTTGATCAAGGAACGGGAAGTGTCCCAGGCGGTGAAGTTTGCCAGTGTCAGCGAGTTTTCCCTGGGCAAGGGCATGCTGGTGGCGGTGATCTCCGGCGTGCTCAGTGCCTGTTTCAGCTACGGCATTTCCGCCGGGCGCCCACTCGCGGCCGCTGCGGTGGAGCATGGCGCCAACAGCCTGTTCCAGAACAACGTGACCTTCATGGTGATCATGTGGGGCGGCCTGACCACCAACGGCCTCTGGTGCCTGTGGCTGAACTGGCGCAACCGCACCTTCCACAACTACACCGACCGCAGCACCCCGCTGCTGGGCAACTACCTGCTGGTGGCGGTCGCCGGCACGCTGTGGTTCTTGCAGTTCTTTTTCTACGGCATGGGCGAAAGCCGCCTGCAGAACGACGCCAGTTCGTGGGTGCTGCACATGTCATTCATCATCATCGTGTCCAACTGCTGGGGCCTGTATTTCCGCGAATGGCACGGCACCAGTGCCGCCAACAAAGGCGTGCTGGTGGCCGGGATCGCGGTGATCCTCGGCGCAATCGCCATGGTCGGCTACGGCAATTACCTCGGCTGAGGCCGCTTATTTTTGAAGGAGTGTTGTTATGTTGCTTGCAGATAAAACCGTGATCATCACCGGTGCCTCCCGTGGCATCGGCCGCGCCGCCGCCCGTGAATGCGCGCGCCAGGGCGCCCGCGTGGTGATCGGCCACAGCGGCAGCGGCCAGGGCACCGAGGCGGCGTATTCGTTGATCGAAGAGATAGAGGCGTTTGGCGGCGCAGCCATCGAAGTGGGCGGCGACGCGGCCGACCCGGACACCGGCGACAAGCTGGTGGCCGGCGCGGTGAAGGCCTTTGGCAGCGTCGACGTGTTCGTCAACAACGCCGGCATCTGCCCGTTCCACTCGTTCCTCGACATGCCCCGCGAGGTCTACCTGAAGACCGTCAACACCAACCTCAACGGCGCCTACTTCGCCGTACAGGCGGCGGCCAACCAGATGAAAAACCAGGGCCGCGGCGGCGCGATCATCGCGGTCAGCTCCATCAGCGCCCTGGTGGGCGGCGGCATGCAAACCCACTACACGCCGACCAAGGCCGGCCTGCATTCGCTGATGCAATCCTGCGCGATTGCCCTGGGGCCGTACGGGATTCGTTGCAACTCGGTGCTGCCGGGGACGATTGCCACGGATATCAACAAAGAGGATCTGGCGGATGCGGAGAAGCTCGCCTATATGACCTCGCGAACGCCGCTGGGCCGCCTCGGTGAGCCGGACGATGTGGCGGGGCCGATTGTGTTCCTGGCCTCGGACATGGCGCGTTATGTGACCGGTGCGTCCTTGCTCGTCGATGGCGGGCTGTTCGTCAACCTCCAATAACACCCCGCGCTCTCCCAAACACCACAGTTCCAATGTGGGAGCGGGCTTGCCCGCGATAGCGGTGGTTCAGTCAGCAATGTAGTGACTGGATGACCGCCATCGCGGGCAAGCCCGCTCCCACAGGGAGGGCCTCTGTGTGCCTGAAATTCCATAAAAACAACAATCCAAGGAGCTTTTCCATGCGCACCACTTACCCCCTGGCCCTGCTCTGTAGTGCCCTCTCCACTTGCGCCTACAGCGCCCCCGCGATGCTCGGCGACTGGAACGGCCTGCGCCCGCAACTGGCCGAACAGGGCTACGACTTCACCCTCAAATACGTCGGCGAAGTCGGTTCCAACCTCGGTGGCGGCTACGACTCCCACACCACGGCACGCTGGAGCGATCAACTGATCCTCGGCGTGGACATGGACCTGCAAAAACTCCTCGGCTGGCAGGACGCGACCTTGCGCATCGGCATCGGCGAGCGCCATGGCAAGGACATCACCAACGACCGCGTCCACCACCCCAACGCCACCGGGCTGACCTCGACCATGGAAGTGTTCGGCGGCGGCAATGCCTGGCGGTTGTCGCAGTTCTGGTATGAGCAGAAGTTCTTCGACAGGAAATTCGCCCTGAAACTCGGGCGTTTCGGCCACGGCGAAGACTTCGACCAGTTCCCCTGCGAATTCCAGAACGTGACCCTGTGCGGTTCCCAGGAAGGCAACTGGAACGGCGTGTGGAACAGCTTCCCCATCAGCCAGTGGGCGGTGCGCGCCAAGTACCAGTTCACGGACGCATTCGCCCTGCAAGTCGGCGCCTACGACAAGAACCCGGGCAACGCCGAAGCCAGCAACGGCTTCAAGCCGTTTATCAGCGGCTCCCAAGGCACCAGTTTTCCCATCGAAGCGATCTGGAAAGGGCACATTGATGGGCTGAATTCGGAGTACCACGCCGGCTATTACTACGCCAACGCCGACACCAAGGACATGCTCAAGGACGCCGACGGCAACTACGCCGCCAGCTCGCAAAAACCTTACCGGATGTACTCCAGCAACAGTGGCTGGTGGCTGTCCGGCCAGCAGCAATTGACCACGGTAGACGGCAACAACAAGCGCGGGCTCAACGTGTTCGCCAACCTCACGGTGAATGACCCGGACAAAAGCGTGATCAAGAACCTGATCCAGGTCGGTTTGATTTACCGAGGCCCGTTCGATTCACGTCCCGATGACACCTTCGGCGTGGGCGCATCGAAGCTGCAGGTCAGCGACCGTTACACGCGCAACACGCAAATGCTCAATGCGGCGAATGGCGTGACGTCCATTGACGACCCGCTCTACGTCCCAGAGCAACGCCGCGAATACAGTTACGAGATCAACTACGGCGTGCAGGCAACAACATGGCTGATGGTGCGGCCCAACCTGCAATACGTGAAGTACCCCGGTGGGCTGACGCAAACCCGTGGCGCGGTGGTGGGTGGGGTGCAATTTATCGCGGATTTCTAAGCCCTGGTCCTGACGTGACTGAAGACTGGCAGCGACCCAAGACCGCACATCTTGTGCGTTGACCAGTCTTGTTACACACCATATAGTGTGCCCACAAACAAAACAGACCACTACATAGTGTGCAGCATCGGTATTTACCGACCACACTCTGCGCAGTATTTCAATGCCTAGTAGCCTGCAAACCGCATATTTTTGGACGGGTTCACACGCCGTCAGAACAGACCAGGAAGGAGTATTTCAATGCTGAGTTGGGATGAAGTCGACAACGAAGACACCGGTGCAGCGGTGATCAAGGGCGCCAACGCCGGCCACGCCAGCGAAGCCAACATGGACCGTCTCGACGGTGCCGGCGCTGCCGCCGCGCTGGAAGCCCGTAACGTGACCGCCAACGACTCCGCCGCGATCATCCGCGCCAAGGCTGCCCTCGACAAACTCGACATCGCCGAAGGCCT
>NZ_ANNV01000176.1 GCF_000346755.1 Pseudomonas sp. CBZ-4
TGACCCACCGCTATCGCAGGCAAGCCAGCTCCCACACAAGCCAGTTCCTACAGTCAGAACTGTGTTGGCCTAAAGGCTGGTGGTGTCTTCCGTGGCATACATCCACCGCAACAACGAATGCCGCCCGCTGATCCCCAGCTTGATCGACGCACGCTTGAGGTAGCTTTCGATGGTGTTGACCTTCAACGCCAACTGCTCCGCCAGTTCCGGTGCAGTACGCCCGGCCAGCAGGCCGACACACACTTCCAGCTCGCGCCTGGACAGGGTCAGCCCCGATTGCACCAGGCGTTCTTCGATGCGTCGGCGCAGGGTTTCGATGCCCTGGTTCTGTGCCATCACCGAGTCGGTGTCGAGCCGGCACGGCTGGATCGCGGCAATGTGTTTTTCCACCATGGGCAGCAGGAGTGTGGAGAAGTCCTGCAGCATGCTGCGTTCCTGGGGCGAGAAATTTTCCGAGGGGTGCGAGCGGTACACCGAGAGCACGTAGCGCACATCATCCTTGTGGCGCGTGAGGTGCAGTTGGGCGGCGGGTTGTTCGTTACCCATGACCGCCACTGAATCGGTGTAGACCGGGCTGATCGCGCGGCGGGTGTGCCCTTCGGAACTGACCCGCAGCTGCGTGATATGAGTGGCGTCCATGGCCAGTTGGGTGAGGATCAGGTCATGCAGCATGCGTGGGAAATGGCGACTGCCGGTGCTGGCGATGACCTTGCCTATATGTGGGAACAGGTGTGAGTTCATCTGCTTCGTCCATGAGTTTCGAGTGCAGGTATTCAGCCGTGACGCGGCGGGAATCAACTAGTGCGAATACCCCACGATGAGAGCGCTTCCCGCCGAGACGTATGCTAGTACAGCGGGGCGGCGGGAAGGGGATCCAATCCGGATTAATCTAGATTAAAACTGCATAACGGTAGTCGGAGCGATCCGACCACCGTTGTGGGAAAGCATAACGTCGAACCTACGATTTATTTCAGCGCGTGCTCGACCCTGGCCGCGTGGCGCGGTGCCGCGCGCGTGCTTTTGGCCAGCGCCTGCTGCACATCCGCCAACAGATCGGCAACGTCCTCCAGCCCCACCGACAACCGCACCAGGCCTTCGCTGATGCCGTGGTGCGCGCGCTGCTCCGGGGTGTAGGTGGAGTGGGTCATGCTGGCCGGGTGCTGGGCCAGCGACTCGGCGTCCCCCAGGCTGACGGCGCGGGTGAACAGTTGCAGCGCGTTCATGAAGCGGCGCCCGGTGTCGATGCCGCCCTTGAGTTCGAAGGCGATCATGCCACCGGGCATTTTCATCTGGCGCTGTGCCAATTCGTATTGTGGGAAGGATCGCAGCCCCGGGTAGGTCACCCACTGCACGGCTGGGTGGGCCTGCAAGGCTTCGGCCACGGCCTGGGCGTTGGCGCAATGACGGTCCATGCGCAGGGCCAGGGTCTTGAGGCCGCGCATCAGCAGGGACGCATCCTGCGGCGACATCACCGCACCGGTCAGGTCCTTGAGCCCTTGCAGGCGGATGCGTTGCGCCAGGGCGTGGCTGCTCACGGCGATGCCGGCGGTGATATCGCCATGGCCGCTGAGGTACTTGGTGGCCGAGTGCACCACCACATCGGCGCCCAGTTCCAGCGGGCGTTGCAGGTACGGCGTGCAGTAGGTGTTGTCGACCACCACGGTGATATTCGGCTGGGCATGGGCCAGGGCGGCCACGGCGGCGATATCCACCAGTTGCAGGTTGGGGTTGGCCGGGGTTTCGCAGTAGATCATGCGGGTGGCGGGACTGAGCGCCGCGCGCAAGGCGTCCAGATCGGTCAGGTCAACGTGGCGCACCTTGATGCCGAACTCGCCGATGCCATGGTGCAGCAGGGCGAAGGTGCAGCCGTAGAGGGTCTGGCTGACGATCACTTCATCGCCGGGGCGCAGCAAGGTCCAGAACGTCGCGGCAATCGCGCCCATGCCGGAGCTGAATGCCACGGCGGCTTCGCCGTTTTCCAGGGTGGCCATGCGCGATTCCAGCAGGGCCAGGGTCGGGTTGGAAATGCGTGTGTAGAAGTGCCCGCTTTCTTCACCGGCAAAGCAGGCGGCGCCGTATTCGGCGGTAGGAAAGGCGAATGTGGCGGACAGATAGATAGGCGGCACCAGGGCGCCATGGTGGTCCTGCGGGTCATAGCCGTGGTGGATGGCGCGGGTGGAAAAGCCGAATGCATTGTGTTTATTGTTCATGTCGGACGCTCCTTATTTCCTACAATGCTATGCTCATAACCACAGATGAACGTTGCCAAGTTTGCTGACAATACCCGCGCCACGGGACGAAAACCCCATAAAAATAATGATTAGAGGCACGTTATGCCCGTAAGCCTGGACCGTACCGACAAAGCCCTTTTAAACGCGCTGCAAGGCAACGCCCGCCTGACGGTGGCGGAGTTGGCCGACCGCGTCTCCCTGACCACCTCACCGTGCTGGCGCCGGGTGCGCAACCTGGAGGAGAGCGGGGTGATCAGTGGCTACCAGGCGATCCTGTCGCCCAAGGCGCTGGGGTATGGGGTGACCGCGTTTGTGAACATCATGATGGAGAGCCACACCCAGGAAATTGCCCGGGCGTTTGAACAACGCTTGCTGGAGATCCCGGAGATTGTCGCGTGCCATAACGTGTCGGGGCGTTATGACTTCTTGCTGGAAGTAGTGGCCAAGGATCTGGAGTCATTTGGCGAGTTTGCGCGGGAGGTGTTGCAGACGCTGCCGTGCGTCAAGGAGATTTATTCGAGTTTTTCGTATAAGTCGGTAAGGCCGTTGCGGGTGATTCCGCTGCCGGGCTGAAGGCAGCAGGCCGGAATGCTTTTCTGTGGGAGCTGGCTTGCCTGCGATGATAGCGGCGCGGTTTAACTGGCGA
>NZ_ANNV01000177.1 GCF_000346755.1 Pseudomonas sp. CBZ-4
CCGCTATCGCAGGCAAGCCAGCTCCCACATTCGATCTTCACAGGGCTTGCGATCAGGCCAGGCCGGACTCCACCAACAGCGCTTCCAATCCCAACAAATCCGGCACCTTCGCCACATGTTCCCCCACCTGCACCGCCGCCAGCTCCAGCGCACACAACGGTACATCCACATAACTCAACTGGCTATCCAGCTTGTAGGATCGGGGAATCCCCTGGATCACCAGCGCAATAAACTTCAACGTCGGCCGCCCACCCAAGGTGTTCAGCACCACGATCCGCGAACGCTCCCCCGTCACCACCGCTTCACCGCACACCGCTTCAAAGCTGATCAACGGCAATTGCCGGTCACGCCAGGTCACTTGCCGCAGGTACCACGGCGGCGCGTCGCTGGCGGGTTCGCCGCGCTGGTAGTCGATCAGCTCGGCGATGGCCACGTTGGGCAGCACCAGATGACGGTCGGCCAATGGCAGCAGCAGGCCGGTGAGTTGGCTGGTGCGGTGGTCAAGCATGGGACTTGCTCCAGTAGGCGATGCTTTCCAGCAGCACCGACTCTTGGTACGGCTTGCCGAGGTAGTCGTTGACGCCGATGGCCATGGCGCGGTCGCGGTGTTTCTGGCCGGTGCGCGAGGTGATCATGATGATCGGCAGGCGCATCAGGCGCGGGTCGTTGCGCACCTGGATGGCCACTTCGAAGCCGTCCATGCGCGGCATTTCGATGTCGAGCAGCATCAGGTCCGGGGTGTGTTCTTCGAGCACGGCGATGGCGTCGATGCCGTCCTTGGCGGTGAGTACGTTCATGCCGTTGCGTTCCAGCAGGCGGCTGGTGACTTTGCGCACGGTGACCGAGTCGTCCACCACCAGCACCAGCAGCGGGCGTTTTTTCAGCGGGTCGTTGAGCACCAGCGGCGCATCCACCGCCTGCGCCGGCATGGCCGGTTGGCGGGCGCGGATGTGCGCGAGCAGGTCGATGATCAGCACCACGCGGCCATCGCCGAGGATGGTCGCGCCGGACAAGCCCTGCACCCCGGCAAACTGCGGGCCCAGGCCCTTGACCACGATCTCCCGCGTGCCCGCCATGGCATCCACATGGATCGCCACGCGCCGCTCGTTGCACTGCACCAACAGCACCGGCACCGGCTGGTACTGGCCGAGCAGTTTCGGCCGGCCGACGGTGTGCAGCAGGTCGCCCAGGTAGAACAATTCGTAGCGCTGGCCGGCGTATTCATAACGCGGCGGGTCTTGCTGATAGTGCCCGGCCAGCTCATGGGGCATGACCCGCACCAGGCCTTCGATGGTGTTGAGCGGGATCGCGTATTGATCGTCCGCGCACAGCACCATCAACGCGCGGTTGACCGACACGGTGAACGGCAAGCGAATGCGAAAGTGCACGCCCACCCCCGGCGTCGACTCGATAAACATCGAGCCACCCAGTTGGCGCACTTCTTCATGCACCACGTCCATGCCCACGCCGCGCCCGGAAATCTGCGTGATCTTTTCCGCCGTGGAAAACCCCGGTTGCAGGATGAACTGCAACACATCGCGGTCGCTGATCTCCTGGTCCGGCGCAAGCAAACCACGCTTGATCGCCTTGCGCCGCACCGCTTCCAGCGGCACACCGGCGCCGTCGTCGCGCATGTCGAAGACGATGTCGCCGCCTTCGTGGGTCAGGTCCAGGGTGATACGGCCCTTCTCCGGCTTACCCGCCAGCAGGCGCGCATCGCGGGATTCCAGGCCATGGTCCACGGCGTTGCGCAGCATATGTTCCAGCGGCGCCGCCATGCGTTCCAGCACGTTGCGGTCCATCTCGCCTTCGGCGTTGCCGACGATGAATTCCACGTCCTTGCCCAGCTCGCCCGCCACTTGGCGCACGATGCGCTTGAGGCGCGGCAGCATGCGTTCGAACGGCACCATGCGCGTGCGCATCAGGCCTTCCTGCAATTCGGTATTGATACGCGCCTGTTGCTGCAACAGGTCGTGGGCATCGCTGTTGCGCCGGTCGAGGGTGTCCTTGAGGTCGAGCAAGTCAGAGGCCGATTCGGACAACGCCCGCGACAGTTGCTGCAACTGGGAATGGCGGTCCATTTCCAGCGGATCGAATTCTTCATAACCCAGGCGTTCGGCCTCGGCCTGCTGGCGGCTGAGGATGCGGCCCTGGGTTTCGGTGTCGAGGCGGCGCAGTTGGTCGCGCATGCGCTCGATGGTGGTTTCCACCTCGCTCAGCGCAATGCGTGCATCGTTGACCTGCTGCTCGATGCGGCCACGGAAGATCGAGGTTTCGCCCGCCAGGTTGACCAGGTCATCCAGCAACTCGGCGGAGATCTTCACCATGTCGGCCGCAGGCTCCACCACCGCCTCAGCCTTGTTCGCCGGCAACGCCACCGGCACCACCGGCTCGGCGCTCGGGTGCACCAGGCTTTTGATGCGCTCGATGAGTTTGTCCACCGAACCCACCGGCAAGCCGTCCGCCACCGCGTCGATCATCTGCGCCAAACGGTCGTGGCAGCCTTGCAGCAGGGCAAACAATTCCGCCGACGGCGCCAGCAAGCCGGCCGACAAGCCTTCGTAGAGAAATTCCAGCTCGTGGGCCAGATCGCCAATCGGCCCGATCTCGACCATGCGCGCGCCGCCCTTGAGGGTGTGCAGGTCACGCAGCAGGGTTTCGACTTCCTGGCGGTTGCCCGGTTCGGCCTGCCAGCGCAACAGGGCGCTGCCGGAGCTGTCGAGAATATCGGCGGCTTCTTCGAGGAAAATATCCAGCAGCTCGGGGTCGGCGCCGGGGCTTTCCACGGCCTGGGCCGCAGCGGCCGGTGGCGTGCTCTGGCGCAATGCCCGCACCTTGGCCACCAGCTCCGCGCTGTCGCTCAGGGGCTGCTGCTGTTGCAGTTGGTCCAGTTGCAGGGCCAGCCGTTCGTGGCAGGCCATCAGCACCTGGGACAACTCGGCGCAGTAGCTGTAGCGACGGTCCACCAAGCCTTCGTAAAGGTTTTCCAGCTCATGGGCCAGCTCGGCCACCGGGGCGATTTCGGCCATGCGCGCGCCGCCCTTGAGGGTGTGCATGTCCCGTTGCAGCGAGGACAGCGGCGCGACGCCGTCGGGCTCCAGCAGCCAGCGCTTGAGGGACTGCCCGGCGCTGTCGAGGATGTCCACGGCTTCTTCGAGGAAGATCTCGACGATCTCATCGTCCACCGCCGTGTCCTGCTCCAGCTGCGCCGTGGCGGCGCCCAGTTCGGCGATGCTCAGCGCGCGGCTGCCGTCGCTTTTGACCAGGCCGGTGGCGGACGGGTCGAGGGCTTCGTCCAGCAGCTCGCGCAGGGCTTGCAAGCGGGCCGGCACCGGGCTGATCTCCTGGCCGGCAGCGAGTTGGTCAAGCATGTTGATCAGCGCTTCATGGGCCAGTTCGGCCTCATGGAAGAAGCGCTCGCTGACCGCCAGGCTGCTCTCTTCCACGGCGCCATACAGGTCGAGCAAGGCTTCGCACAGTTCGTCGATGGCGTGCAGGTCGGCGATGTGCGCGCCCTCCCCCAGCGTGGTCAGCTCGTCCAGCAGCGCGGTGAGTTCCTGGCGCTCGCCGGGGTGCTGCTGCCAACGGCGCAGCAGGGTTTCGGCGTCGAGCAGGATGTCCATGCCCTGGGCCAGGAAGTTGGCGATCAGTTGCGGGTCGCGCTTGATCCGCAGGCCGGTGTTGGGCGCGTCGAGCAAGGCGGCCAGTTGCCGGTCGAGCAGGGCCTGGATGCGCTCGATCAGGTCCGGCGCGCCTTTGATCGGCGCCAGCGGGTCGCGATCCAAGTGGCGCAGGCCGCGCTGGAACAGGCCTTCGGCCTCCAGCAACAGCTCCACTTCATCCAGGTCCAGCGGCAGGCGATGCGCCTTGTATTCGCGGGTCAGGTGATCCAGCGGCCGCGCCAGTTCGGCGATGGGCAACACGCCGGCCATGTACGCACTGCCCTTCAGGGTGTGCAGGGCGCGTTGCAGTTCATCGCTGACTTGCAGCGGCAGGTGTTCGGTGGCTTGTTGCAGGAAGTGGTTGAGGCTGTCCAGATGGCTCTGGGCTTCGTTGCGGAAGATCTCCAGCAGCATCGGGTCATGGGGTTCGGCAGCCGGCACGGCGGTGCCACTGGCCAACGCGTGGGCGCGGGCGGCCAGGGCGTCGACTTCGTCGCGCTGGTGTTGGCCGTCGGTGGCAAAGTCGGCGATCAGTTCCGGTAGCAGGGCCACCGCTTCATCCAGTACCTGCTGGACCTCGGGGCCCAGGGCCACGCTGCGTTCCAGCACACGGTTGAGCAGGTTTTCCACGGCCCAGGCCAGCTCCGCCAAGACCAGGGCACGCACCATGCGGCCGCTGCCTTTCAAGGTGTGGAAGGCACGACGCATTTCGCCCAGGGCGGTTTTATCAGCCGTGCTGGACAGATGGCGGTGCAGCACTTCAAGGACTTCATCCGTCTCTTCGAGGAAGACTTCACGCAGTTCGTCGTCGATGGGTTCTTCGTCGGCCGGTGGCGGCAGCAGGCTGCCCGGGCGTTGCAGCGCGGGCGGGTTGAGGCGCGACGTCGGGTTGGCCAGCGCGTCGAACTGCGACTGGCTCGGCGCCGCCTCGGTGGACAACGCACCGTCCGGCGCCACCAGCGCTTGGCGCCAGGGTTTTTCCGCCGGCAGGTAACCCAGCGCCGCCAAGGCCTGGGTGGCGGTTTCCAAGACCCGTTCGCCGTCGGCGTCGGGGTCTTGGAGCATGCGTTCGAGGTAGTACTCCAGGCTGCTGATCACGTCGGCGAAATGCGCCAGGTCGTCCGCGGACGGCGCCGTGTCATTGAGCATCAGTTCTTCATCGACGTAGTCGGTGCACCCGCGCATCAGGCTCGCCGCCCGTGGCAGCGGGATCATCGCCAACGCGCCGCGCACCTGGCTGAGCAGTTCCGGCAGGGATTCCAGGCGCTGAGGGTCCCAATCGGCTTCCAGGCAGTCGATCACCAGCTCTTTGGCCTGGCGCAGGCACTGGCAGGATTCGCGGATCACCAACTGGTGGATCTGCGTCAGGTCGGTGGTGGGCAAGCGGCTTTCTTCGCGGCTATCGGGCTCGACCGTACCAGCCATGCCCGCCAGCGTCGCTTCGACGTAGAGCAATGCGCCGGCGACGTCCATCAGCACGGCGTCGCTGGGTTCACGTTGGCCCTGGGCCAGGCTCAGCACCACGGCGAGCTGGTCGATGATGACTTTGCGCGGCTGACCGAAACCCAGCACCGCGAGGGTGTCGGCGATCTGCCGCAGCGGCGCGAGCAGTGCATCGAGGTCGCTGGTGTGCTGGCGGTCACTGCGCACGAACAGGTCGAGGCGTTCCTTGACCCGCACCAGTTCTTCGCACAAGGCGCCGAGCACCGAGCCCATGGCATTGCGATCCGGCCCGGCCAGCCGCGCGCGCTCGGCATCCACCACCGCGCTGTCGGGCAAGGCTTCATCCAGGCCGTAACGTTCCTTGAGGCTTTGCATGCGCGGCGTCGGCCGGGTGACTTTGGCCACGTAGAACAACAGGCTCTTGAGCAAGTCATCCGGCGCCGGCTGGTTGATCCCGCCAATGCCCTGGGCCAGCAGGCGCTTGAGTTGTTTGTCACTGGCCTTGAGCAGGCTGCGCAGCGCCGGGCTGTTGGCGACCACGCCGGTGAGCATGCCTTCGACCAGCGCCGAGGTGACTTGCCACAGCGGCAACAACGGCGCGCCCTGGCACAGGGCTTCGAGGCGGGCGAACACCCGCGCCATGTCTTCCAGGTTGCTCGGGCCATGGTCTTCGCGCAGCAACCCGGCGAGGGCTTGTTGCAGCAGTTGGTGCCACTGGCGCAGTTGCGCTTGCAGGTCGGGCGTCGCGCGTTGGGCCAGGGCTTCGTCGGAGAGCGGTGCGATCGACAGCAGTTGCGGGCTGAACAGGCTGGTTTCCGACAGCAGGCTTTCACCCCGTGCACTGCGCAGGTCGTTGAGCAGCGGCAGCACCACCAGCGGCAAGTCGCGGCGGGCGCTATGGACGCGGTCGAGGTACAGCGGCAGTTGGCTGAGGGCCTGTTGCAGGAGGCGGATGCTTTCGTCGCGCTGGCTGACCTGCCCGGCCTGGAACGCCAAGGCCAGGTGTTCGATCTCTTCGGCCAGCAACGCCGCGCCGTAGAACTCGACCATTTGCAGGGCGCCATGCACCTGGTGGATACCGGCCAGGCACTGGGCGATAACGGCGCTGTCGCCGGTTTCGACAAACGCGTCCAGCGCCGAACGGGCCTGTTTCAGGGTTTCGGCAATGTCGCCCTTGACCCATTCGAGGGCCACGTAGTCGTGCCGATCAACCATATTCACTCCGGTGAGAATTTTTGAGTTGCAGGTATTGCCAGGAACAATGGAGATCTATTGTGGGAGCTGGCTTGCCTGCGATGGCGGTGGGTCAGCTAAACAGATGTCGACTGGAAGACCGCTATCGCAGGCAAGCCAGCTCCCACAGGGGTTCCGCATTTCAATGGTCGGCCTGCTTTGCGGGTGGCAAGGTGAAACCCGACACCGACCTGCGCAACTGGCTGGCCATCTTTGCCAGGTTGCCGATGCTCTCGGCGGTGGCGGTCGAGCCCGACGACGTCTGGCTGGTGATCTGCTGGATCACGTTCATCGTCAGCGAGATCTGCCCCGCCGACGAGGTCTGTTGCTGCGCCGCATTGGAGATGCTCTGGATCAGCGCCGCCAGGGTTTTCGACACGCCTTCGATCTCTTCCAGGGCCACGCCGGCGTCTTGCGCCAGCCGTGCACCGCGCACCACTTCGGTGGTGGTCTGCTCCATGGAGATGACCGCTTCGTTGGTGTCGGCCTGGATCGCCCGCACCAGGGTTTCGATCTGCCGCGTGGCCGCGGACGAGCGTTCGGCCAGGCGCTGCACTTCATCGGCAACCACCGCAAAACCGCGCCCGGCATCCCCGGCCATGCTGGCCTGGATCGCGGCGTTGAGGGCGAGGATGTTGGTCTGGTCGGCGATGTCGTCGATCAGGCTGACGATGTCGCCAATCTCCTGGGACGACTCGCCCAGGCGCTTGATGCGCTTGGCGGTGTCCTGGATCTGCTCACGAATGTTGTCCATGCCGTGGATGGTGTTGTGCACCACCTCGTTGCCCTTGTTGGCGATCTCCACCGAGCGCTCTGCCACCGCCGACGATTCGGCGGCGTTGGCCGAGACCTGGTCGATGGACTGGGCCATCTGGTTGATCGCCGTGGACGCTTCGGCAATCTGCTGGGCCTGATGCTCCGAGGCCTGGGCCAGGTGCATGGCGGTGGCCTGGGTGTCCTGCACCGCGCCGGCAACCTGGCCGGCGGTGAGGTTGATGGTGGCGACCAGGTCGCGCAGTTGGTCCACGGAATAGTTGATCGAATCGGCGATGGTGCCGGTGAAGTCTTCGGTCACCGAGGCGGTCACGGTGAGGTCGCCGTCGGCCAGGTCTTCGATTTCATCCAGCAGGCGCATGATCGCGTTCTGGTTGCGCTCGTTCTTCTCGGCGGTTTCGTGCAGCTGGCGGTTGGTTTCACGCACCATCACCAGGCCGATCAGGATGATCGAAGCCAGCGCCAGCAAACCGAGGACGTAGCCGCCGATGGTGTCGAAGGTGCGCCCGCTGGCGAGGTTTTCGAACCCGGTGGCCAGGTGCGAGGCTTCATCGAGCAGGGTTTGCGAGAGGTTGAAGATATTGCTCGCCGAGGCGCGCACCTGAAACAGTTGCGGCGAGGTTTCGAGGATTTCATCCACGGAGCCGGAGACAAACTCGAACAGCTCCGAAATCTCCGCCAGCCGCGCGCGGGCGTCGCGGTCTTCGACCTGGGTGATGCGCAGCCCGGCGTTGCCCTGGAGCATGCCGTTGAGCACCTGGCCGAAGCGGTTGGCGTCGCGGCCAAAGGCGTCGGCGGCCTGCACGGCGGTTTCGTCGCCAGCCAGCACGGTGTTGACCGCACCGAGGATGCGCTCGGCCAGCAACGATTGGCGCTGGGCCAACGCCACCTGACTGGCCGGGGCGCCGCGTTGCAGGAGGATATCGACGACCTTTTCCGATTCCATCTGCAATTGCGGCACGGTTTCGGCGAGGGTCGCGGCCACCTGGTGCAGGGACAGCACGGTCTGTTCGCTGGCAAGGATCGCGTCGGTGTTTTTCAGCAGCGCTTCCCAGTCGGTCTGCACCGCGCGCATCTCGGCGCGTACCGCACTGGGGGCGGCGGGCAGGCCGGTTTCCGGGTCGCCTTTTTTCAGGTAGCCCCAGCGCTGGGCGAAGTCGTTGCGCGCATCCCCCAGCAGTTTGAACGCGGCCGCTTTGCCGGCGGCGGCTTCGGTGGCGTTCTTGGCGATGCGCTGGGACAAGACGCGCAATTCACCGGCGTGGCCGATGTACTGCTTGTCGTAGGTGGACTGGGTGTTGAGGTAGGCGAAGTTGGCGAACAGCAGCATGATGAACACGATCAGCGCGATAAACAGCACGATGATCTGTGAGCGGCTGCGCGAGCCGGCCTGGGGTTTGGGCGTGGTAGCGGTGGTCATGCGGCGACATCCATGAAGCCTGGGGCCTGGGCCAGAGCGAAGGGGCTGAAGACCTGCCACAGCTGGTCGCCGTCGAACTGGCCCTGGATAAATGGCGCGCCGGCGCTGGCGTTCGCCAACAGCGCGTCTTGTGCGAAATGCTGCATACCCACCACCTCGTCCACCAACAACCCGACAAACAGGTCGTTGTATTCCACCACCAACACACGCCGTTGCTTGCGCGCCTTGGACAGCGCCTGGCCGAGGAACCCACCCAGGTCCATCACCGGCAACAAGCGCCCACGCAGGTTAGCCACGCCCTTGACCCAGGCCTTGACCCCGGGCATTAAAGTGCAACGTGGCTCATGCAGGACTTCGGCCACTTCGCCCATCGGCGCGACGAACCAATGCGCACCCACGCGAAACCCGATCCCGCTCCAACCCTGCTGGCGGGTTTCCTGGGACGGCAGGTCGGCGGCCAGCAAGCGGCAGCGGCGGTCGATGTCCAGCAACAGCTCGAAGGCGGTTTGCGACTCGGTCATGATCGCCTGCCGTCAGCCGGCCAGCACCTTGTTCAGGGTGGCGATCAGGGTTTCTTCATCCACCGGCTTGGTCAGGTAATCCTTGGCGCCTTGGCGCGCGCCCCAGATCTTGTCGGTTTCCTGATCCTTGGTGGTGATGATGATGATCGGGATCCCGTTGGTTTCCGGCTCCTTGGACAGCTGACGGGTGGCCTGGAAACCATTGAGGCCCGGCATCACGATGTCCATCAGCACGGCGTCGGGTTTTTCCTGGCGGGCCAGGGCCACGCCGTCCGCGCCGTTTTCGGCTTTGAGAACCTCGTGGCCATGCTTTTCCAGCATGCCGGTCAGTTTGTACATTTCGGTCGGCGAATCGTCGACGATCAGAACACGTGCCATGGTTTTCCCCACTAACTTGGTAGACGCCGGCCCTTGTGGGGCGGTGTCAGTGTGCTTGTTCTACTGCGGCGAAGGCAGGCACATAGGCCTTGATCGCACCCAGCAGTTCTTCCTTGCTGAACGGCTTGGTCAAAAACTGATCGACACCGACGATACGCCCCTTGGCCTTGTCGAACAGGCCGTCCTTGGAGGACAGCATGATCACCGGGATCGACTTGAACGCCGGGTTGTTCTTCACCAGGGCGCAGGTCTGATAGCCATCCAGGCGCGGCATCATGATGTCGACAAAGATAATGTGCGGGTGATGATCAACAATCCGCGCCAGGGCATCGAAACCGTCGATGGCCGTAATGACTTCGCACCCTGCGTTCTTCAACAGGGTTTCGGCGGTGCGGCGGATCGTCTTTGAATCGTCGATCACCATCACTCTCAAGGCGTTGGAATGCTGTTCCATATCTGCTCTACCATCGCCACAGCGAATCGGTTTTCGGTGTGTACTGCCTGATGTTGCACAGGATGGGCGCCGCAAGCCTTGGAACTCAAGGGCTGCTGCGCCGTGGCAGTCTTTTTAGCACAGTCTCCGGGCGCAATCTATCGAGCAACCGGCCAGGTGGTTTTTCCTTGACCCACAACAGCCGCAGCGCCACTCTGACGCCACTTTTATGCGCCCTAATTTGCTAGAGGAAATCCCCCATGAGCGTTCGCGTCGGCATTGTCATGGACCCTATCGCCAGCATTTCCTATAAAAAGGACAGCTCGCTGGCCATGCTCCTGGCCGCCCAGGCCCGCGGCTGGACCCTGTTCTATATGGAACAGCGCGACCTGTACCAGGGCGACGGCGAGGCGCGTGCACGCATGCGCCCGCTGCAGGTGTTCGCCAACCCTGAAAAGTGGTTCGAGTTGCAGGACGAAATCGACAGCCCGCTGAGCGACCTCGACGTGATCCTGATGCGCAAGGACCCGCCGTTCGACATGGAGTTCGTCTACTCCACCTACCTGCTGGAGCAGGCCGAGCGCGCCGGCGTGCTGATCGTCAACAAGCCGCAGAGCCTGCGCGACTGCAATGAAAAGCTGTTTGCCACCCTGTTCCCACAGTGCACGCCGCCGACCGTGGTCAGCCGCCGCGCCGACGTGCTGCGTGAGTTTGCCGCCAAGCACGGTGATGTGATCCTCAAGCCGCTGGACGGCATGGGCGGCACCTCGATCTTCCGTCACCGCGCCGGCGACCCGAACCTGTCGGTGATCCTCGAAACCCTGACGGCCCTGGGCACCCAGCAGATCATGGGCCAGGCCTACCTGCCAGCGATCAAGGACGGCGACAAGCGCATCCTGATGATCGACGGCGAGCCGGTGGATTACTGCCTGGCGCGCATCCCGGCAGCCGGCGAGACCCGGGGCAACCTGGCGGCCGGTGGCCGTGGTGAAGCCCGGCCGTTGTCGGACAAGGACCGCTGGATTGCTTCGCAAGTGGGTCCAACCCTGCGGGAAAAGGGACTGCTGTTTGTAGGCTTGGACGTCATCGGCGAGCACCTGACGGAAATCAACGTCACCAGCCCCACCTGCATCCGCGAGATCGACAACGCGTTCGGCACCAACATCGGTGAGATGCTGATGGCCGCCATCGAGCGCAAGCTGCAAGCCAAGTGACATAGAACAGCCGGACACAAACCAACATTGCGTTATCATGCGCCACCTGTGAAACGCGCGATGTTGGTTCCTTTGTCATGACACTCCCGTCCGATCTGCCTCCCGAACTCTCCCACAGCGGCGTGCGCCCGGCTGATCGGCTCGGATTCACCCTGTTCCTGGCGGCGCTGATTCACCTGGCCCTGATCCTCGGCATCGGCTTCACCCTGGTCGAGCCCAAGCAGATCACCCGCACCCTGGAAATCACCCTCGCCACGTTCAAGAGCGAAAAGGCGCCCGAAAAGGCCGACTTTCTCGCCCAGGACAACCAGCAGGGCAGCGGCACCCTGGACAAGAAAGCGGTGCCCAAGACCACCGAAGTGGCGCCGTTCCAGGACAACAAGGTCAATAAAGTCACCCCGCCACCGACGCCCAAGCCAGAGGTCAAGCAGGCAGCGCCCAAGGCCACCGTGACCACCGTGGCGCCCAAGCCGCAAAAAGCCCCGACCCAGCCCGAAAAAGCCAAGACCGAGCCCAAACCCGAGCCCGCCAAGCCGGCACCGACCTTCGACAGCTCGCAGCTATCCGACCAGATCTCTAGCCTGGAAGCCGAACTGGCCAATGAACAACAGCTCTATGCCAAGCGCCCGCGTATCTACCGCCTGAACGCGGCCTCGACCATGCGCGACAAGGGCGCCTGGTATAAGGACGAATGGCGCAAGAAGGTCGAGCGCATCGGCAACCTCAACTACCCGGACGAAGCCCGCCGCCAGCAGATATATGGCAATTTGCGCTTGTTGGTGTCGATCAACCGCGATGGTTCGTTATATGAGGTGCAGGTGCTCGAATCCTCCGGCCAACCGCTGCTGGACCAGGCCGCCCAACGCATCGTGCGCCTGGCTGCACCGTTTGCGCCGTTTACCGGGGACTTGAACGATATCGACCGCCTGGAAATCATCCGCACCTGGAAGTTCGCCAAGGGTGACCGCCTCTCCAGCAACTAACCCTGTGGCGAGGGAGCTTGCTCCCTCGCCACAGGCGGGTGCCCACCGATGATCAGGCTTGTCAGTTCGCCCCTCCAACGCCACACTAGCGGACATGAAAAACGTCAGCCCGACCTACCTCAAGCACCAATTCCTGATCGCCATGCCCCACATGGCCGACCCGAACTTTGCGCAGACCTTGACCTATATCGTCGAGCACACGGCCAATGGTGCCATGGGGCTGGTGGTGAACCGCCCGCAAGCGCTGAACCTGGCGGACATTCTTGAGCAACTGCGCCCGGAGATCGACCCGCCGGCCCGCTGCCAGCATGTGCCGATCTACATCGGCGGGCCGGTGCAGACCGATCGCGGTTTTGTGCTGCACCCCACCGGGCCGAAATTCCAGGCCACGGTCGACCTTGACGGTGTGTCACTGTCCACGTCCCAGGACGTGCTGTTCGCCATCGCCGACGGCGTGGGCCCCGAACAAAGCGTGATCACCCTCGGCTACGCCGGTTGGGAAGCCGGGCAACTGGAAGCGGAACTGGCCAGCAACGCCTGGCTGAGCTGCCCGTTTGACGCCGACATCCTGTTCAACACCCCCGTCGAGCTGCGCCTGGAGGCGGCCGCCGCCAAGCTGCGCGTCAACCTCAACCTGCTGACCAGCCAGGCGGGGCACGCCTGATGGCTTTGCGTTTGATCCTCGGCTTTGACTACGGCACCAAACAGATCGGCGTAGCGGTCGGCCAGGTCATCACCGGCCAGGCCCGCGAGCTGTGCACCTTGAAAGCCCAGAACGGCATACCCGACTGGAACCAGGTCGAAGCCCTGATCAAGGAGTGGAAGCCCGACGCCGTGGTGGTCGGCCTGCCCCTGAACATGGACGGCACCCCCAGCGACATGTGCCTGCGCGCCGAAAAATTCGCCCGCCGCCTCAATGGCCGCTACAACCTGCCCTTCTATACCCACGACGAACGCCTGACCACCTTTGAAGCCAAGGGTGAACGCCGCGACCGTGGCGGCCAGAAAGGCAGCTACCGCGACAACCCCGTGGACGCCATCGCCGCCGCCTTGCTGTTGCAGGGTTGGCTGGATGAAAACACCGCTTTATTTGAATCCTGACTGACGCGGCTTGCCGCGTCTTTTTACGTTTGAGCCCGGACCTTGCCTGCGCGTAGGTCCTGAAGGAGCCTGCATGAGCCTGCCGAACCCCGCCGAACTGATCAGCCAGATGGCCACCCGCCTCACGGCCCATCTGGAACACCGCAACATCAGCGAGCCGCGCTTCATCGGCATTCGCACCGGCGGTGTGTGGGTCGCCCAGGCATTGCTGGAAGCGCTGGGCAGCGATTCGCCCCTCGGCACCCTGGACGTGTCCTTCTACCGCGACGACTTCAGCCAGAACGGCCTGCACCCGCAAGTGCGCCCTTCGGCCCTGCCGTTCGAGATCGAAGGCCAGCACCTGGTGCTGATCGACGACGTGCTGATGAGCGGCCGTACCATCCGCGCCGCCATGAACGAACTGTTCGACTACGGCCGCCCGGCCAGCGTGACGCTGGTCTGCCTGCTGGACCTGGACGCCGGCGAATTGCCGATCAGCCCGGATGTGGTCGGCGCGACGCTGTCGCTGGCGCCCCACCAGCGGGTAAAATTGTCCGGTCCCACGCCGCTCGAACTCGAACTGCAAGACCTCGCCCTTTAAACCCCTTGTAAAGAGTCCCCGCGATGACGCCTCTAGATGCCAAGCGCCCGCTGCAGCTCAATGCTCAGGGTCAGTTGCAACACTTCTTGTCCCTCGACGGTTTGCCCCGCGAGCTGCTCACTGAAATCCTCGACACCGCCGACTCGTTCCTCGAAGTCGGTGGCCGCGCGGTGAAGAAGGTCCCGCTGCTGCGCGGCAAGACCATCTGCAATGTGTTCTTCGAGAACTCCACCCGCACCCGCACCACCTTTGAACTGGCGGCCCAACGGCTGTCGGCCGACGTGATCACGCTGAACGTGTCCACCTCGTCGGCGAGCAAGGGCGAAACCCTGCTCGACACCCTGCGCAACCTCGAAGCCATGGCCGCCGACATGTTCGTGGTGCGCCACGCTGACTCCGGCGCCGCGCACTTCATCGCCGAGCACGTGTGCCCGCAGGTCGCGATCATCAACGGCGGCGATGGCCGTCACGCCCACCCGACCCAGGGCATGCTCGACATGCTCACCATCCGTCGGCACAAGGGCAGCTTTGAAAACCTTTCGGTGGCCATCGTCGGCGACATCCTGCACTCACGTGTGGCGCGCTCGAACATGCTGGCCCTGAAAACCCTGGGTTGCCCGGACATCCGCGTGATCGCGCCAAAAACCCTGCTGCCGGTGGGTATCGAGCAGTACGGCGTGAAGGTCTACACCGACATGGCCGAAGGCCTCAAGGATGTGGACGTGGTGATCATGCTGCGCCTGCAACGCGAGCGCATGGCCGGTGGCCTGCTGCCGAGCGAAGGTGAGTTCTACCGCCTGTTCGGCCTGACCACCGCACGTTTGGCCGGCGCCAAGCCGGATGCCATCGTGATGCACCCGGGCCCGATCAACCGTGGCGTGGAGATTGAGTCGGCGGTGGCCGACGGTCCGCAATCGGTAATCCTGAACCAGGTCACCTACGGCATCGCCATCCGCATGGCCGTGCTGTCCATGGCCATGAGCGGGCAAACCGCGCAACGTCAATTCGAGCAGGAGAACGCCCAGTGAAGCTCAGCATCCTCGGCGCCCGCGTCATCGATCCGGCCAGTGGCCTGGATCAAGTTACCGATCTGCACCTGGAAGCCGGCAAGATCATTGCCATCGGCGCTGCACCTGCCGGTTTCAGCCCGGTGGAAACCATCGACGCCACAGGCCTGGTGGCCGCGCCTGGCCTGGTGGACCTGAACGTCGCCCTGCGCGAACCGGGCTACAGCCGCAAAGGCAGCATCATCAGCGAAACCCGCGCCGCTGCGGCCGGTGGCGTGACCAGCCTGTGCTGCCCGCCGCACACCAAGCCGATCCTCGACACCTCGGCGGTGACCGAGCTGATCCTCGACCGCGCCCGTGAAGCCGGCAACTGCAAAGTGTTCCCCATCGGCGCCCTGAGCAAAGGCCTGGAAGGTGCACAACTCGCCGAACTGATCGCCCTGCGCGACGCCGGTTGCGTGGCCTTCGGCAACGGCCTGGAGAGTTTCCGCAGCACCCGTACGTTGTTGCGTGCCCTGGAATACGCGGCCACCTTTGACCTGACGGTGATCTTCCACTCCCAGGACCGCGACCTGGCCGAAGGCGGCCTGGCCCATGAAGGCGCCGTGGCCAGCTTCCTCGGCCTGCCGGGCATCCCCGAGACCGCCGAGACCGTGGCCCTGGCCCGCGACCTGCTCCTGGTGGAACAAAGCGGCGTGCGCGCGCACTTCAGCCAGCTGACCAGCGCACGGGGCGTGGCCCTGATCGCCCAGGCCCAGGCCCGTGGCTTGCCGGTGACGGCGGATGTGGCGTTGTATCAGCTGATTCTGACGGACGAGGCGCTGATCGACTTCTCCAGCCTGTACCACGTGCAGCCGCCGCTGCGCACTCGGGCCGACCGTGACGGTCTGCGCGCGGCGGTTAAATCCGGTGTGGTTTCGGCGATTTCCAGCCACCACCAGCCCCATGAGCGTGATGCCAAGCTGGCGCCGTTTGGCGCGACAGAGCCGGGGATCAGCAGCGTCGAGCTGTTGTTGCCGTTAGCGATGACGTTGGTGGAAGAAGGCCTGCTGGACTTGCCGACACTGCTGGCACGCCTGAGTGCAGGCCCGGCCGAGGCGTTGCGCCTGCCAGCTGGAAAATTGGCAGTGGGTGCGGCAGCGGACGTGGTGCTGTTCGACCCGGCCAGCTCCACCGTGGCGGGCGAGCATTGGCTGTCGAAGGGTGAGAATTGCCCGTTCATGGGCCATAGCCTGCCGGCGGCGGTGCGTTACACCTTGGTCGACGGCCGGATCACCTACCAGGCCTGATAAGCCCCATACCTAACAGTGGGCACGGTTCAATGTGGGAGCTGGCTTGCCCGCGATAGCATCACCTCGGTCTGCCTGACACACC
>NZ_ANNV01000178.1 GCF_000346755.1 Pseudomonas sp. CBZ-4
TAGTGTGGGGTTTCCCCATGTGAGAGTAGGTCATCGTCAAGATTGAATTCCGAAACCCCTGTCTGCTAGCGCAGACAGGGGTTTTGTCGTTTAACAGGCACAAAAAAGCCAGCGCCGAATCACAGGCGCTGGCCTGGTTCGATCGCTAGCTGATCAGAACTGATAACTCACCGTTGCGCTCACATTACGTTCCTCCCCCAGGTAGCAGAAGTTCAGGCTGGCACAGGACGCAACATACGTCTCATTGGTCAGGTTGTTGGCATTCATCCGCACATCCACACCCTTCAACCCAACCTTGCCCAAGTCATAGCCCACCGAAGCATCAAGCAACGTATAGGCCGGGACTTTCATCGTATTCTCCGCATCCGCCCAGCTATAGCCCACATACCGCACCCCGCCGCCAAGCCGTAAACCGTCTAACGCACCGCTATTGAATTTGTAATCCGCCCATACCGATGCCATATGACGAGGCGCCTGCGTCGGCGAGTTGCCCTTGTTCTCGATCAGATTGTCGGCCGTGCTCAAGGTGCTCACCATCGACTTGGAATACGCAATATCGGTGAACGTATAGCTGCCCAAAATCTTCAGGTTATCCGTCAGCTGCATATGCGCTTCCAGCTCAAGCCCCTGGGAGCGAACGGCACCTACAGCGCGATAGAAGTTCTCCTGCGGCAGTTTGGTCGCCAGGTTCTCCTGATCAATGCGAAACCACGATGCGGTAAACAGATTGTCAGTACCTGGCGGCTGATACTTCAACCCCACTTCCCATTGCGTCCCATCGGTAGGTGCCAGCGGGTTACCTGCGCTGTCCGAATAGGAGTTGGGGTTGAAGGATTCTGAATAGCTCACGTAGGGCGCCAAGCCGTTATCAAATAGATACAACGCACCGGCACGCCCAGTCAGCTTGGTGCGTTTATCACTGATCTCGGTGCCTGCTGGCCGGTTCGCTTCAGCAATCCGATTTTCATCGGACGTTTCGACCCAGTCCTGACGCAGCCCGAGGGAAAACCGCCATTTATCCATTTCGATCAGGTCTTGCAGATAGACCCCGGTCTGCTCCAACCGCCGCAAGTAGCTGGTCGGGCTGTAATAGCTGATCGCCGAATTGCCATACACCGGGTTGAACGCGTTGATCGGCTGCAACGACCCACTGTTCCAGTCCACCACCGTTTTACGTCGCTGATAATCCGCACCCATCAGCACCGTGTGTTTGGTCGCCCCGGTAAAAAACTCAGCTTGCAGCATGTTGTCGATGATGAAGGCATGCAGCTTCTCATCACCCCCGGAGTAGTAGCGATTCAGCTCGCTGCTGGTCGGGCTGGTCCAGCCATAGGCATACACCTGATCCAGCCGCACCTTGGAGTCCAGGTAGCGAAAGTTCTGTCTCGCCGTGAAGACATCGTTGAAGCGATGTTCGAATTAATAACCAAACGACTGTTGATCACGCTTGTAACCATCGACCCCAGGCTCACCCTCGAAAAAATGGCTGGAGATTCGCTGGCCATTGCGCTGATGCAGCGCGCCGTCCGCTGGCATGCCGCCGTGATAGCCGCCGTCAGGATCATGTTGCAGATACGCTTGCAGGGTCAGCGAGGTGTCCTCGGTAAAGTCGATGCTGACAGTCGGCGCCAAAGCGAAGCGCTTTTCCTTGGCATGGTCAAATTGGGTGTCGGACTTATCCGCCAACCCCGTCAGCCGGTAGGCAATACGCTTGTCGTCATCTACAGGCCCGCTGAAGTCAAAACCCATGCCCCGTTGCCCGTTACTGCCCAGCGTCGCCTGAACCTGATGATAAGGTTCGAACAAGGGCTTCTTGCTGGTCAACGCCACCAGCCCGCCAGGCGAACTGCGGCCATACAGCACCGAAGACGGTCCTTTGAGAATATCCACCCGCTCGAGGAAATACGGATCAACCTGCATCGTGCTGTAGGTGCCGCTATCCCCCATGGATTTGAGCCCGTCCAGGTAGATGTTATCCACAGAACCGTCGTTGAAACCACGCATCGCCACATAGTCGTAGCGATGCGTCGCGCCATAGGGGTTGGTCAGCACACCCGGCGTGTAACGCATGGCCTGAGCAACGGTCTGGGAGCCTTGGTCGTCCATCTGCTCGCGGGTGACTACCGAGACGCTTTGTGAGGTCTCCAGCAAGGCCGTGCTGGTCTTGGTCGCAATCTGGCTGTGAGTCGCGTTGTAGCCTTCCATGCTGCCCAACGCATTACCCAGAGCAAAGCCTTTGATATCAGTGGTCGGTAAGGTCAGCGCGCTATCTTCTGGCGCCTTCTGCAGTACAAAGCTCACGCCATCTGCGGAAACAGCCTGCAACCCTGAGCCGCTGAGCAAGCGATTCAAACCCTGCTCGATGGAATACTCGCCGTGTAGGCCGGAAGATTGACGGCCCTGGGTGTGCGCAGGCGTGCTGGACAGAGTGATCCCTGCCTGCCGCGCAAACTGGTTGAGCACCGCGCCCAGCGGGCCGGCAGAGATCTCGTAGCGTTGCTGGATCTGCTCGACTCCCGCTTGCGCAGCCATGGCGGCCAGCGGCACCGCGCTAATACCCACCGCCGTCGACAGCAGCGCCGCACGCACGGCTTTGCTCAATAATGGGTAGGACGAGTTACGGGGAAAACACACAGTCATGGTAAGGATCCGTGAAGGCAGATTGAAGGCTTACTGTCTAAGCCGGACTCACGGAAAAAAACCGCCAAACAATCTCAGGCCGATCGCTCCAGGTTCACCCACCAACGGCTGCGATAACGCAATTGAACCGGCAGTGTCTGTGGCAGGATCGCCAGTAGCTTATCGGTGTCCTCCAGGCGAAAAACCCCCGATAACCGTAACTCGGCGATATCAGCCGAGCAGCCCAGGTAGCCATGACGATAACGCCCGACTTCCGCAACAAAGTCGGCCAAACGCATATCCCGCGTCACGATCAACCCGTCCGCCCAAGCGCCGATGTCCATATCCAACGGCGGGGCGAGGAGGGCACCCGTCTGACGCACCAGATAGCTTTCTCCGGCATGAACCTGCGTCGAAAGCCCATTCGCCTGATGCGGTGAGTGGATGGCCACATTGCCGCTGACCACACTCAACCGCGTGCAGTCATTGGCTTGGTGCACAGCGAAGCGTCCGTCGATGCCTTCGAACAAACCATGGCGTGTCTGCACCAACAAGGGCGCCGAAGACGCAGCGCCGCACGTCACCAGGATTTCCCCACGCAGCAGCGTGATCATTCGCTGCTGTGCGTTGAAGTCCAGGTCCACTGCACTGTCGGTATTGAGTTGCACACGCGTGCCATCCGGCAACTGCACGCTGCGACGCTCGCCAGTGCCGGTAGCGAGATCCGCGGTCCAACGCTGCCAACCCGTGACATCCCGGCTGAGCCACGCCGCCGTGCCTACTAGCAGCACGCCAGACAGCATCTTCAATGCTTGCCTGCGGCCCAGGCCCTGCGCGCTGTTTTCCAGCGCCCTGTGTGCGCCAGGAATTGTCGCCAGCTGGCTGTTCAACTCCTGCTGCAACGCCTGCACCCGCTGCCAGGCCAGTTCGTGGTCGCCGTGGGCTGCTCGCCAGTGTTCACATTGCGCGTGCAGGCGCAGATTGGTGCGGTTGTTGCGCAAGCGCAGTGCCCAGTGGATAGCCTGCTTGACCACCTCGGGGCTGGGGCCGAAGCGAACCGCGTTATCCACGGACGTCATGTCTCATAACGCAGGACATAACAGTGGTAGAGCGCCTCGGCGACGTAACGCTCGACCGATCGCAGCGATACACCCATCTGCTGCGCGATCTGCTTGTACGCCAGCCCGTCGCACTGAGCCAAAAGAAATGCCTTACGCACCTTGGGCTTCAGCCCATCAAGCAGTCGGGAAATTTCTTCGAGCAACTCCAGCACCAGCGCACGGGATTCAGCGCTGGGCGCCAATGCTTCGGGTAGGTGGGCGATGGACTCCAGGTAAGCCCGTTCGATTTCCTCGCGGCGCCAGTGGTCAATCACCAGGCCCCGGGCGATGGTGCGCAAAAACGCGCGAGGCGCCTTGAGCTCAAAGCGTTCGGTCTTCTGTAGCAGGCGCACAAAGGTGTCTTGCGCCAGGTCTGCGGCATCGCAGGCGTTGCCCAGGCGGCTGCGCAGCCATGTGTTCAGCCAGTTGTGATGGGTGAGGTAAAGCGTCTGTACAACGCTCTCATGCGGGATGTACTCAGAAGATGGCATTCACACAGACCTGGCCAAACGTCACAAATGATAATTAGTCGCATTGTTTGGGAGGCTGTAAAAATTTGCAACTCTGATCCTTGTACGACAACCGCTGGTCGGTTTCCTACGTAAAAATCGGATAGATCCCACAATTTCTTAAGTTTTGCCCAAGCTTGGCCGAAAGCCTGATGAGCCATGCGTGCACCGAAATAGAGCGGTCGGTTCCATGCTCCGTTCGGCACGCTAACCCCCCTTTGGCAAAAGAAGTCGATGAAATGAATCTCAAGTTCAGTCATAAAATTCTGTTGGCCGCGTCAGGCGTCGTGGTTCTAGCCTTCGCGTTATTCACGCTGTACAACGACTACCTTCAGCGCAGCACTATCAAGCAGAACCTGGAGTCATCCATCCAGCAATCCGGTGAGCTCACCGCCAGCAGTGTGCAGAACTGGCTCAGCGGGCGAATCCTGGTCCTCGAGAACCTCGCGCAAAACGTCGCGCATCAAGGCAGCGCTGCGGACCTTCCAGGGCTGGTCGATCAGCCGGCGTTCACCTCGAACTTCCAGTTCACCTATGTTGGCCAAACCAACGGCGTATTCACCCAGCGCCCTGACGCCAAGATGCCCGACGACTATGACCCTCGCCAGCGTCCCTGGTACAAGCAGGCCGTGGCTGCCGGCAAACCCATGTTGACGCCGCCGTACATGGCCGCCGTGGGTGGGCAGATCGTGACCATCGCCATGCCGGTGAAGAAAAACGGTGAACTGCTCGGCGTGGTCGGCGGTGACCTGAGCCTGCAAACCCTGGTGAAGATCATCAACTCGGTGGACTTCGGCGGCATCGGCCATGCGTTCCTGGTCAGCGGTGACGGTCAGGTGATCGTCAGCCCGGACCAGGACCAGGTGATGAAAAACCTCAAGGACATCTACCCAGGTGCCCAACTGCGCATCGAGAAGCTCAACCAGGACGTGGTCCTCAACGGCCAGGACCGCATCCTGTCGTTTACCCCGATCAGCGGTTTGCCGGGTGCCGATTGGTACATCGGTCTGTCGATCGACAAAGACAAAGCCTACGCACCACTGGGTAAATTCCGCACCTCTGCGTTGATTGCCATGCTGATTGCCGTGGTCGCGATCGCCGTGCTCTTGAGCCTGCTGATCCAAGTGCTGCTGCGTCCGCTGACCACCATGGGCGTGGCCATGCAAGACATCGCCCAGGGCGAGGGCGACCTGACCCGCCGCCTGGCCGTGACCAGCAAAGATGAGTTCGGTGAGGTTGGCAGTGCGTTCAACCAGTTCGTCGAGCGTATCCACGCCTCCATCTCCGAAGTGTCGTCGGCCACACGCCAGGTGCATGACCTGTCCCAGCGCGTGATGGCCTCGTCCAACGCCTCGATCATCGGTTCCGACGAGCAAAGCGCGCGCACCAACAGCGTGGCGGCGGCGATCAACGAACTGGGGGCTGCCACCCAGGAAATCGCGCGCAACGCCGCCGATGCTTCCCAGCACGCCAGCGGTGCCAGCGAACAGGCCGACGATGGGCGCAAAGTGGTAGAGCAAACCATCCTGGCGATGTCCGAGCTCTCGCAAAAAATCAGCCTGTCCTGCACGCAGATCGAAACCCTGAATGCCAGCACCGACAACATCGGCCACATTCTTGATGTGATCAAAGGCATCTCCCAGCAGACCAACCTGCTCGCGCTCAATGCCGCGATCGAAGCGGCCCGTGCCGGTGAAGCCGGGCGTGGGTTTGCCGTGGTGGCCGATGAGGTGCGCAACCTCGCGCACCGTACCCAGGAGTCGGCCGAATAGATCCATAAGATGATCACTTCGCTGCAAGTGGGCTCGCGTGAGGCGGTGACCACCATGAACGCCAGCCAGGTCTCCAGCGAAGAAAGCGTCGAAGTGGCGAACCAGGCCGGTGAGCGCCTGATCAGCGTGACGCAGCGGATCGTCGAGATCGACGGCATGAACCAATCGGTTGCCGCCGCGACCGAGGAGCAGACCGCCGTGGTGGAAACCCTCAACGTGGATATCAACCAGATCAACCTGCTGAACCAGCAAGGCGTGACCAACCTCAACGAAACGTTGAAGGATTGCGACGCGTTGTCCCAGCAGGCCAGTCGCCTGAAGCAACTGGTCGACAGCTTCAAGATCTGACGACGTGCGCAGGAGCGAGTGTTCTCGCTCCTGCCGCTCAGTCGAGCATCCGCTGCACGTTGTCCAGGGCACTGTCGGCAAACGCCTGCATGAACTGTTCAAACCCCGCCTGCGCCGTTTCTACCGGCTCGGCAACAATGGTCCAGGTGGCCCTGGCGTATGTCCCGCCCTGGGCTTGCACCTGCATCGACGCCCATAGCCTGGCGATTCCCAAGGTGTTGTAGAGGGTCGTCCAGGTCATGCACATGGCGCACTCGTCCCGGCTGTTGAGTTGTTCGACGACGCAATGGCCATCGCGGAAAAACTTCGTGCGCAACGCGCCTACGCCATCGCCCGTCATCTCGATATGCGACAGGGCCGGGATGAATGCGGCAAAGCCGGCGAACTGCCCCACCAGGCCCCAGAGTCGAGCGGCGTCGCAGGCGACCAGCACCGAGGCCACCACGGGGGCGGCGACGGGGTTGCGGATCAATGTATCGGGTTGCAGCGGTTTCATGGAAATGTCCTGACGCAGTTCAGATAAAGCCTATGGCCTGTAGGTAGTCGCAGCCTTGGCGTAACAACGCCGGACTTTTTTCGGGGTAGTGCATGTGCATTTTCCCCACGCCCCGGCGTGCGTTGTCGTGATGGATCATGGCGGTATCGCCGATGTCTTCACCCAGCCCTTCCAGGTAAAAGCCCAGCACGCCAAACAGCGCGTTGTCGCGGCCTACCGTTTGCAGCGCGCGCTGCCAGCGGGCCACGCTGACTCGCTCGAAGCGGTAACCGGCCCGGCTGAACGCATCGAGGTAGTCGCTCCAACTCAAAGGCTGCGGGTTGTGCAGGTTGAATACGTTTCGCCCGGTTTCAAACTGGCCGGCATGGAATGCGATAAACCCTGCGAAGAAGTCCACTGGCATCAGGTCGTGGTTCAGCTCCAGGTTTGGCACCAGACCCAATTGCAACGAGCCCTTGAGCATCAGCATCAGACGGTTCTTCTGCGGCTGGCAGACCCCGCTGCGGCTGTTGAAGCTGATATTGCCCGGACGCAGGATGTTCACCCAGGCGCCTTGTTCCACCGCGCGCCCGACCAGCCGCTCAGCGACCCATTTGGACAGGTTGTAACCGTTCTTGATGTAGAGCGGCAGGCTACTGGCGGCAGGTGCTTCAAGGACGTGCCCTTCGGCGTCGATGCTGCTGCATGCCGACAGCGTCGAGATAAAGTTGAAGACCTTCTTGCAGCGGGTTTCACACAGGCGCAGGCATTCCAGCACCGGATCGACGTTGTCCCTGGCCAGCGTGGCATAGTCCAGCACATGGTTGACCCGTGCCGCGTTGTGCACCAGCACGCCGAAGTCCTCCGCGAGGCGCTCATACACCTCGTCGCCCAGGCCCAAGCGGGGCTGGCTGATATCGGCGGCGTACACCTGCACCCGGCTCAGGTCCAGGTGTTCCAGATGGAACTCGCACAATGCCTGGGCAAAGCGCTCCTGCGACGAATGACCGGGTGACTCGCGCACCAGGCACGCGATCTGCGTGGCCCCACCGGCCAGCAACGCCTCGACGATATGCACGCCGATAAAACTATTGGCGCCCGTCACGATGACCTTGCGCGGGTCGCCCGCGCGGTCCGCGGCCAGTATCTGCACCGACAGGGCTCGCTCGGCATCGCGAATCGCTTGGGAGCACGGCGCGGTAGAGGGCACGCCATCCGCCATCAGTGACGCGAGCGTACGAATCGTCGGGGCTTCGAAGAACCGGTTCAACGCAAGGCTGCGGCCAAACCGCTCGCGGATTCGCAGCAGCAGCGTCGAGAGCAGGATGGAGTGGCCGCCGAGGTTGAAGAAGCTGTCGTCGATAGACAACTCGGCCACGGGCACTTGCAACAACTCGCTCCACAGGCCTGCCAGCTGCGCTTCAAGCGGTGTTTGCACCGGCTGGTCGCTGGCACTCGGTATCGGTCGAGCCGACAAATCCAGCAGCGCCTGGCGATCGACCTTGCCGCTGCTTGTGTAGGGCAGGCTCGGCAACTCGGCCCACACGCCAGGCTGCATGTAGTCCGGCAGCTGCTGCCGTGCATACAAACTGAGCGCCGTCAGCGTGGCGCCGGGTTCTGGCTGGGCGACCACGGCATGGATTCTGTACGCGGGCCCCACCACCACGGCCACCTGGCAGAACAACCGACTGTCGCGCAGGCACTGCTCCACTTCCTGCGGCTCAACCCGAAACCCGCGAATCTTCACCTGCCCGTCGCGGCGGCCACCCAGCACGATACCGTCGCTTTTCCACTGCGCCATGTCCCCGCTGCGATACGCCTGCAAGGTCTGGCCGTCGGGCAGTGACAAGGTCACGAACGGGTTGTCCAGCGATTGCACTGCGTCCACATACCCCAGGCTCACCCCCGGGCCGACGATGAACAGCTCCCCCATCACCTGTTCGTCCACCGGTTGCAGGTCGTCGTCGAGGATCAGCACCTGGCTGTTGGCGATGGGATGGCCCAGGCTGCAATTGCTGTCGCCCGGTTGCAGACGGCGATGGGTGACCAGCACGGTGGCTTCGGTGGGGCCGTAGAGGTTGTGCAGGTGGCACTGGCCCGCCAGCCGCTCGATGACATGGGGCTCGCAGACTTCGCCGCCAGTCAGCAAGTGCTGCAGGCCCAAGGGCGGGCCCGGCGGCAGGATACTGAGCAGCGCCGGCGGCAGAAATCCGTGAGTGATGCGCTGCTGGCGGATCAGTGCGACCAATTGCTGTGGGTCGCGCCGTTGCGCCTCGCTGGGCACGATCAACTGCGCGCCGGTGACCAGGCTGGGGAAAATATCCATCAGCGAAGCATCGAACCCCAGCGAGGCGAATTGCAGCACGCGACTGTCTTCACTCAGAGCCATGCGGCGGGCGAACCACGCAGTGAAATGCGCGAGGTTGCCTTGGCTGAGCTTGATGCCCTTGGGCCGGCCAGTGGTGCCTGAGGTGAACAG
Source organism: Pseudomonas sp. CBZ-4 (assembly GCF_000346755.1). Taxonomy (GTDB): domain Bacteria; phylum Pseudomonadota; class Gammaproteobacteria; order Pseudomonadales; family Pseudomonadaceae; genus Aquipseudomonas. Next base: position 9,303 of record NZ_ANNV01000178.1, read on the forward strand.
CACCATGCACGGTGCCTCCAGGCTGGGTCGGTGTTGCAGCAACGCTGGCGCGGCGGCCGGTTTATCGAGGGTGCTGACATCCAGCGCAACAAAATGCTCGCGCAACGGGTGCCGGCCATTGTCGAGCAACACGCGGGCCCCGGCGCTTTCCAGCAGCGCGAGCTGACGTTGCGGTGGATGCTCTGGCGCCAGCGGCAGGTACACCGCGCCGCAGCCCAGCAGGGCAAGCAGGCTGGCGTACAGCGCGGCGGACTTCTCCAGGCACACGCCCACCACTGCGGGCGTCGCAAGGTTGCCCAGCAGCGGTCGCAGTTGTTGTTGGATCGCCAGCGCCTGAGTGTGCAATTGCCGATAGGTCAGCACCTCGCCCGCGATGTTCAACGCCGGCCGCTCGGCGAAGGTCTGAAGGCTGGCCTGCAAGCGTTCGATCACGGGCACTTGGGCGGCTAGCAGCAGGTCCGGGTCAGCGGTGCGATTGAACCGATGCAGGAATGCCACGGCATCCAGGCCCAGCAAGCCCTGTTCAGGCCACGTGTTGGCGCAGGCCTCCTTGGGCGAATAGCCTGGGTCACGGGCGAAGCCGCTGACGTGCACGGCCACCCATTGCGCCAGTGTGTCGGTCGCCCGCTGACGCAAGCGCTGGCCGTTGCCGCTCGCTTCCTCGGGCGCTTCAAGAGTGGCCAGCAGCCGTTGGCGATGGTCATAAGCGCGCAGTTGCAAGGCGGGCAGGCCGTGTTCGGTCAGCGGGCCAACCCCCAGGCGCAGGCTGATCCTGGGCACTTGGGCCAGGTGGGCCGGTAGCGGCAGGCTGGCATCTTCGACAAGCAGATCGGCCAACTCATGCACAGCCCCGTGACCGTATTGCTCGACCCACTGCCGCACGGCCTGCAGGGCTTTGCTGGTACCGACCCAGCCAATGCGCAGGCGCCTCATGACCTACTCCCGGTGACGGGCAGAAAATCCCCCAGCGCCTGTGCCACGCTGGGCGTCTGTAGCAACCCGCTGCGGTTCAGGAAGCCCATGATGTTGCCGAGCAGGGGGTGTTGGCGGGTGATGGGGAACACCAGCGCCTCGATTTCATTCCTCAGTGTGTGGCGCACAGCCGGGCTGGCGTCCAGGTGTTCGATCAATTGCAGGTCAAAGCTTTTTTGCAGGTCATTGGTCAGGTAGTGCGCCAGGAATGTGGGCAGGACATGGGCGATGGCGTCGCGGTCATCCGCGCTTGCCGCTTGCCAATAGTGCCGCACCAGGTGCGTCCAGAACTGCGCGTGGCGCCCTTCGTCACACAGGTGATCCGCCATCAAGCCGCGCACGGATGCCTTGACGCTGTGGTCCTTGGCGAACGCCGCCACATCGTGGGTGACGGTATTTTCAGCAATGGCCACGCCGATCAGCTCCACGGCGTCGCGCAAGTGCTTTGGAGTCTGTGCCAGCGCGAGCGGCAGGGCGCGGCTCAGTTCGATCTGGTGCGGCAGGTCGAGCGGTGGGATACCGGTCATGGCCACGGTCTGTTGCAGGAAGTCCAGCGCGACCAGCGCGTGATAGTCCTCGTCCACCACCACGGTCATCGCGGCGTATCTGACGGTGGCAGGGAAGGGCAGCGAGAAGCGGTTCTTGGCAATGCTGCGTGCGGTCTTGTCGACGATCTCGGTCTCGAAGATCACCACGTCGTTGATGAATTTGTAGAAGCTCTGCAACAACACGAAGTCGCGCCATTGCGGGCACTGTTCGAGAAACGTCGCGCTGAGCGCCAGCGGTTGGCGCGACAGGGGATAGATCAACTTGTCGTCGTCTTCCAGCAAGCGGCGCGGGCGTGTGCGGACGGTGGCGCGGCGCTCCCAGTCTTCGGCCACGCCGTGGTAGTCACTGATATTCATGGGCGCACCTTCTGCAAAGCGGCGCGCACGTCGTCCCAGAGCGCGATGCGACTGTCCACGGCCGCGAGGGCGGTGTCGGCGGTTTGCTGCTGGCGTTCGGGGTCTGTGCCGGTGAGGCATTGCAACAAGCGCTGGGCGCCTGGCCCGTGGTCCTGGCTGTCCAGTTGGATGTGGCGATTGAGGTAATGGCTCAGGGTGGGGGCTTGGCGATGGATGATTTCGCAGCCCTTGAGCAAGCGTTCGAACATGGCGGGGACAACACTCTCCCGACCGTGCAGGAAGGCCGCTGCCACGCAGTGCGTTGGCGCGTGCAGCGCGATATCCAGGGTCTTGGCGACAAAGCGCACCACCCCCGGCAAGACGTCAATCTGTTGCAGCGCAGCAGTGGCCTTCACACCTTGGCGTTGCAGTGCAATGAAGGTGTCGATGGCGACGGTGCTGGCGCCGACTTCTGCCATGGCGTCCCGGTACAGCTCGAAATGACTGCAATGACCGCGCTCCAGGTGCTCGTCCGACTCTTCGCTGAGCACGATTTCATTGATCAGCCGAGCGGCCTCGGGATTGGTTGGTGGGAGCCAGGGCAGCTGTGTGCATGTCAGGTCTTGTTGCAGGCGCTTGGTGAGGGTCATGAAGTCCCAGACGGCAAACACATGGCTTTGCATAAACACTTGTAACTTGCCCAGTGAATTGATTTCGGTAAATAACGGATGAGTGCACATCCGTGACTTTTTTTGTTCTAACAGAAGTGGGTACATGGTTGATGCCTATGGGTTGCAGCGACTGCTCTGACAGTCGTAATGGCTTTTGCAGTTGAAGTGGGATCGATAATACTTAAACAGAATGCGCGCAGCGCCTGCAAATGCACGGGCTTGCGCAGTCGATTGAAGTATTGGGTTTATTGAAAAGATAATAAGCTGATTAAACGTTTGGATGAGCTTATGAATGTATTAGATGTTTTTTCGAAAAGTTACTGTGTGCGTAACTTGTAAGTTTGTAAGTGAGAAGTTTCCCTGGCGTGTGCAGGTTTATTTAATCGAGTGGTTTTATAATCGCGCGGGGTTTCCTGGATTGGCCGGTTACCCCGCAATGCCCGAAGTGCACTAGCGTGCATCTTTCCTGTCGGCAGCATCCAGACTGTTCAGGTAGGTGGTGATCACCTCCATGCCGCGCGTCAGGTGATTGCGCAGCGTCAGCACGCTTTCATCGACTTTCTTCTGCGTCACCAGGCTCAGCAGTTCACGGTGGTCCTCCTGTGACGTCTCGCCCAGACCCATCGCTTCAAGGTTGAAGCGCAGGAAGCGTTCTTCCTCGTTCAAACCGTGTTCAACCAGGGTCAGCAGCCGCTGGTTGGGAGCCTTGCCATACAGCGCCATGTGGAACAGGCGATTGAGGCGGCCCATCTCGGAGTAATCCTTTTCCCGCTCCAGGGCACTGATGCAGGCATCCGCCTCGGCGATGTCGGCTTCGGTGAGCAACGGAATCGACAGGCGCAGCGCCTCGGATTCCAGCAGCATGCGCAGGGCGTAGGTCTCCGCCGAATTGTCTTCGATCAAGGGGGCAACGACGGCGCCTTTATGGGTCACCACGTGCAGCAACGATTGAGCCTCGAGCTGACGCAAGGCCTCGCGCACCGGCATGCGGCTGACCCCGAACAGGCTGGCCAGCTCTTGCTGGCGCATGGCCGTGCCACACGGCAATCGACCATCGAGGATCGCATTGCGCAAGGTCTCTTCGATCACGGAGCGTGCAAGGTGGGCGGGAATAGGCCCGCTGATTCTGATGCTGCTCAAGGGGTTCGGCTTCTGCGTCACGACTACACAGTCCTCCTTATTAGAATGGGTGGCGTCAATTGGATCCAAAGAACACTAGAGACTGCCAAACGGCTTGTCAAACGCGCAAGATTTGCGGCTTGTAAGCGGCTAAACATTGGGCTTCAGGCGCCCACAGCACGCTTTTGCAGCGTCTTACACGCCTGCGTCATATTGCTATGAACTGAACGCTCCGTCGCCCCTGTTTATTCCTTAACCGCCGTACGGCATGGGTTGCTTCGGTGCATTCCCGTATATGTATATTCACTAATGGTATTTAAAATGATGTTCTTATATCTATAAAGTCAGTTCCCTGTCTGACCGGGAGTGACCTCATGTCCGCCACCTCTACTGTTCCAACAGCGACTTCTACCGCCCAACGCTTTGAGATTCGCCCGCTGCCCGGCAGTGTCGGCGCCGAGATCATTGGCCTGGACCTGGCCCGACCGGTCAACGACGAGGATTTCGCGCGCATCCACCGCGCGCACTTGGATCACCATGTGGTGGTGTTCCGCGACCAACGCATCACCCCCGAACAACAGATCGCCTTCAGTCGCCGTTTCGGCGTGTTGCAGATCCATGTCCTCAAGCAGTTCCTGCTGGCCAACCACCCGGAAATCCTGATCGTCTCCAACATCGTCGAAAACGGCCAATCCATCGGCCTGGGGGACGCGGGCAAGTTCTGGCATTCGGACCTGTCCTATAAAGAACTGCCGAGCCTGGGCTCGATGCTGCACGCCCAGGAGTTGCCTGCCGAAGGCGGCGACACCTTGTTCGCCGACATGCACAAAGCCTGGGACCAGCTCCCCGAGCACCTGCGCAAGGCCGTCGAAGGCCGCAGCGCCGCGCATTCCTACACGGCGCGTTACAGCGAGACCAAATTCGAAGGCAACTGGCGACCGACGTTGACCCCCGAGCAACTGGCCCAGGTCGCCGAAGTGGTGCACCCCATCGTGCGCACCCACCCGGAAAACGGCCGCCAGGCGCTGTTCGTCAGCGAAGGTTTCACCACCCGCATCGTCGGCCTGCCGGAGGACGAAAGCCGCGACCTGCTGGCCCAGCTCTACGCCCACAGCGTGCTGCCGCACAACATCTACCGCCACCAATGGCAGCCCCACGACCTGGTGTTCTGGGACAACCGCTCACTGATCCACCTGGCCGCCGGTTGCCCCAGCCACCTGCGCCGCAAACTCTTTCGCACCACTATCCAGGGCGACGCGCCTTTCTGATTCGGAGCATGACCATGTCCAAGAGCATTCCATTCGCACGACTGGCCGCGACTGTCGGCCTGAGTGTCAGCCTGTTGGCCGGCAGCCTTGTGGCGCCGACGGCCGCGCAGGCCGAAGGCGAGATCCGCATCGCCGAGCAGTTCGGCATCGTCTACCTGCTGCTTAACATGGTGCGCGACCAGAACCTCATCGAGAAATACGGCAAGCAGGAAGGCATCGACATCAAGGTGGACTGGACCCAACTGTCCGGTGGTGCAGCGGTCAACGACGCGTTGCTGTCCGGCTCCATCGACATTGCCGGCGCCGGCACCGGCCCGCTGCTGACCATCTGGGACCGCACCCACGGCAAGCAGAACGTCAAGGCGGTCGCCTCCCTCGGTAACTTCCCTTACTACCTGGTGAGCAACAATCCGAAGGTCAAGACCATCGCCGATTTCACCGAGCAAGACCGCATCGCCGTACCCGCAGTGGGCGTGTCGGTACAGTCGCGCTTCCTGCAATACGCCGCCGCCAAGCAGTGGGGCGACAAGGAATTCAACCGCCTCGACAAGTACACCGTCGCCGTCCCGCACCCCGACGCCACGGCGGCATTGATCGCCGGCGGCACCGAGTTGACCGGGCACTTCTCCAACCCGCCGTTCCAGGATCAGGCCCTGGCCAACCCCAACGTGCACGTGGTGTTGAACACCTACGACCTGTTCGGTCCGAACTCGCCGACCGTGCTGTTCGCCACCGAGAAATTCCGCAACGACAACCCGAAAACCTACAAGGCCTTCATCGACGCCCTGACCGAAGCCGCGCAGTTCGCGCAGAACGATAAAGGCGCCGCCGCCGACACCTACATCCGCGTGACCAAGGCCAAGATCGACCGCGCCGAGCTGCTGAAAATCATCGACAACCCGCAGTTCGAGTTCAGCATCACGCCGAAAAACACCTACCCGCTGGCCGAATTCCTCTACCGCGTCGGCGCGATCAAGAACAAGCCTGAATCGTGGAAGGACTACTTCTTCCAGGACGCCAAGCCGCTGCAAGGAAGTTGAGATGAACGCGCCCTTGCAAGGCCACGCGGCCAGCAACCTGCACACCGCCGCCCCGTTGCTGGCGGTGGATAACGTCAGCCTGGAATACCGCACCCCCGAACGCGTGGTGCGGGCCACCCACCAGGTCAGTTTCGAGATCGACCCGGCCGACCGCTACGTGCTGCTCGGCCCTTCGGGTTGCGGTAAATCCACCTTGCTCAAGGCCATCGCCGGGTTTATCAAACCCTGCGAAGGCGAGATCCGCCTGCTCGGGCAAAAGGTCGAGCAACCGGGCCCGGACCGCATCGTCGTGTTCCAGGAATTCGACCAATTGCCGCCGTGGAAAACCGTCAAGCAGAACGTCATGTTCCCGCTGCTGGCGTCCAAAACCTTGAAGCGTCGCGAAGCCGAAGAACGCGCGCTGCACTATCTCGACAAGGTTGGTCTCAGCGCCTTTGCCGATGCTTACCCGCACACCCTTTCCGGCGGCATGAAAGCCCGCGTGGCGATTGCCCGCGCGCTGGCCATGCAGCCGAAAATCCTGCTGATGGACGAGCCCTTCGCTGCCCTCGATGCCCTGACCCGACGCAAGATGCAGGAAGAGTTGCTGCTGCTCTGGGAAGAAGTGCGCTTCGCCCTGCTGTTCGTCACGCACTCCATCGAAGAAGCGCTGGTGGTGGGCAACCGCATCCTGTTGCTGTCGCCCCATCCGGGGCGTGTGCGCGCGGAAATCCACAGCCATCAATACGACCTGCACAGCCTCGGCGGTGTGGAGTTCCAGCACTCGGCGCGGCGAATTCATCGCTTGCTGTTCGATGAAGCCAACGACGTGGAACCTGAGCTGGGTTTTGCCGATATCCGCATCGCGTATTAAGGGGACACTCCATGCGCCAGGAATACGAAATCACCCTAGAACCCCTGCTCAGCGTCCCCGTGGAACGCGAGCTGCCCCTGCGCCAACGCCTGTGGCAACAAGGCTGGCTGCGCAAGGGCTTGATCCTGATCGTGCTGGCGATCCTCTGGGAAGCCGTCGCGCGCTACCAGAACAACGACCTGCTGCTACCGAGCTTCCTGCAGACCAGCGCTGCGCTCTACGACGGCCTGCTCAGCGGCGAGTTGCTGAGCAAGGTGAGCATCTCGCTGGTGGTGCTGCTCAAGGGCTACCTGATCGGCATCGTGCTGGCATTTGCCCTGACCACCCTGGCGGTCTCGACCCAGGTGGGCCGCGACCTGCTCAGCACCCTGACCTCGATGTTCAACCCGCTGCCGGCGATTGCCCTGCTGCCGCTGGCGCTGCTGTGGTTTGGCCTGGGCCAGAACAGCCTGATCTTCGTGCTGGTGCATTCGGTGCTGTGGGCGCTGGCGCTGAACACCTATTCGGGGTTTCTCGGCGTGTCCGAAACCCTGCGCATGGCCGGGCGCAACTACGGCCTCAAGGGCATGCGCTTCGTACTGTTCATCCTGATCCCGGCCGCGCTGCCGTCGATCCTCGCCGGCCTCAAGATTGGCTGGGCCTTTGCCTGGCGCACCCTGATCGCCGCCGAGTTGGTGTTTGGCGCCACCAGCGGCAAGGGCGGCCTGGGTTGGTACATCTTCCAGAACCGCAATGAGCTGTACACCGACAAGGTGTTTGCCGGGCTGGCGGTGGTGATCCTGATCGGCCTGCTGGTGGAGAACCTGGTGTTTGACACCTTCGAGCGCCTCACCGTGAAGCGTTGGGGCATGCAGCGCTAATCACCTGTTACGATTGCGCCGAGTTCACTCCCTACAGATCACGAGTGCTTGGCATGCAACTACCGGACATGAACCTGCTGGTCGCCCTCGACGCCTTGCTCGACGAGGGCAGCGTCGTCGGCGCCGCGCGCCGCATGAACCTCAGCCCGGCGGCCATGAGCCGTACCCTCACGCGCATTCGCGAAGCGGTGGGCGATCCGATCCTGGTGCGCGCCGGTCGCGGCCTGGTGCCGACGCCCAAGGCGTTGCAGCTGCAGGCGCAGGTGCGCAACGTGGTGGAGCAGGCTGCGCTGGTGTTTCGTTCGGCGGACCAGGTGGACCTGAGCACCTTGCGCCGTCGTTTCAGCGTGCGCGCCAATGACTTCTTTATCGGCGTGTACGGTGGCCGCCTGTTCGACACCATGGAACGCATGGCGCCGCTGTGTGAGCTGTGCTTCGTGCCCGAAGGCGACACCGACGACGAAGCGCTGCGCGAAGGGCGCCTGGACCTGCGGGTGAGCAACACCCAGCCCGCGAGCCCCGAAGTGAAGGTGCAGAACCTGTTCTCCACGACCTTTGTCGGCCTGGCGCGGGAAGACCACCCGCTGTTCGACGAAGACATCACCGCCGCGCGCTTTGCCAGCTATTCCCACATCAGCATCTCGCGGCGCGGCATTGCCCGTGGGCCGATTGATACCGCGCTGAACGCCCAGGGCCTGGAGCGCCGCGTGGCGATGATCGCGCCGGGGTTCCACGGTGCGATGTTCATGCTGCCCGACTCCGACCTGATCCTGCCGGTGCCCAAGGAAGCGCTCTACAGCGCCAATCGCCTCAAGTTGCCACTGCGCGCATTTGCCTTGCCGATCTCCCTGCCGACGCTGGTGTTGGCGCAATCCTGGCACCCGCGCTTCGACAAGGACCCGGCCCACAAGTGGCTGCGCGAGACCATGCGCGAAAGCTGCCACGCCACCTGGCTCGAAGCCCAACCCACCTAAAGTGAACGCGGTTCAAAATGTGGGAGCTGGCTTGCCTGCGATAGCGGTCTGCCAGCTGACACAACTGTGCCTGACCCACCGCTATCGCAGGCAAGCCAGCTCCCACAGGAACTCGCGTTGGATTTGATAGTTGCGTTTGGTGCACTTATAAGCTGCCGACATGTAACTTTTTGTCATGGATTAGCCTGATTAAACTGCTCGGGTATTTACCATTCCGAGCTACCCGTTCATGACTTCCCTCGCTGCCCCCGCACTCCAGGCCGCAGCCAAACCCGTTGCCATCACCCCGCCCGTGTTCGGCCCGCGCATCATCATCGGCCTGGTCGGCGTGTTGCTGGCGGTGCTGGTGTCCGGCCTCAACGAGATGGTCACCAAGGTCGCCCTTGCTGACATCCGTGGCGCGCTGTACATCGGCTTCGACGAAGGCACCTGGCTGGTCGCGGCCTACACCGCCACCTCCGTCGCGGCCATGGCGTTTGCGCCCTGGTGTTCGGTGACGTTTTCCCTGCGCCGCTTCACCCTGTGCGCCATCGGCCTGTTCACCGTGCTGGGTATCCTGTGCCCGTTCGCGCCGAACTACGAAAGCCTGTTGCTGCTGCGCACCGTGCAAGGCCTGGCGGGTGGCGCGCTGCCGCCGATGCTGATGACCGTGGCACTGCGTTTCCTGCCGGCCAACGTCAAGCTCTACGGCCTGGCCGGCTACGCGCTCACCGCCACCTTCGGGCCGAGCCTCGGCACGCCGTTGGCGGCGTTGTGGACCGAATACGTCGGCTGGCAATGGGCGTTCTGGCAGATCGTCGCGCCGTGCCTGTTGGCGATGGCCGCCGTGGCCTACGGTCTGCCGCAAGACCCGCTGCGCCTGGAGCGTTTCAAGCAGTTCAACTGGCGCGGCCTGCTGCTGGGGTTCCCGGCGATCTGCATGCTGGTGATCGGCATCCTCCAAGGCAATCGCCTGGACTGGTTCGAGTCGGGCCTGATCACCTTCCTGCTCAGCGGCGGCACGCTGTTGCTGGTGCTGTTCATGATCAATGAATGGTCGCACCCGATGCCGTTCTTCAAGCTGCAAATGCTCGGCCTGCGCAACCTGGCGTTCGCCCTGATCGTGCTGGCCGGGGTGTTGATGGTGCTGACCTCGGTGATCATCATCCCGTCGAGTTTTCTCGCCCAGGTGCAAGGTTATCGCCCGCTGCAAACAGCGCCGGTGATGTTGCTGATGGCGCTGCCGCAATTGATCGCACTGCCGCTGGTGGCGGCGCTGTGCAACCTGCGCTGGGTCGATTGCCGTTGGGTACTGGGCATCGGCCTGGGCATGCTGGTGCTGTGCTGCGTCGGCAGCGCCCATCTCACGTCGGCGTGGATTCGCGACGACTTCTACGGCCTGTACCTGCTGCAAATCTTCGGGCAACCGATGGCGGTGTTGCCGTTGCTGATGCTCTCTACCGGCAGCATCCAACCGATGGACGGGCCGTTCGCCTCGGCCTGGTTCAACACCGTCAAAGGCCTCGCCGCCGTGATCGCCACCGGCGTGATCGACACGCTGACCACCCAGCGCCTGCACTTCCACTCGACCATGTTGGTGGACCGCCTGGGCAACTCGCCCCTGGCCGACGGCGACGCGCCGGGCCTGGCGCACCGCCTGCACGAGCAGGCCGTGGTGCTGACTTCTTCGGATCTGTATTACGTCATGGCCGCGGTCGCGGTGGCGTTGATCCTGCTGATTTTCTGGATGCCCACGCGGATCTTTCCGCCCCGCGCACCGACTTGATTAAAGGACTGTTCATGAAACGCAAAGACAAAATTGCCGTCTCCGTTATCGCCATATTTGCCGTCGGCGTGCTGGTATACCTGGTCGCACCGGGCGTGCTCGGCAGCAAGCGCCAGACCACCAACGACGCCTTCGTCGCCGCCGACTTCACCCTGGTGGCGCCGCGTGTGGCCGGCTTTATCAAGGAAGTGCTGGTGGAAGACAACCAGCGCGTCAAGGCCGGGCAATTGCTGGCGCTGATCGACGACCGCGACTTTCGCGCCGCCGCCCAGGCCGCCGACGCCGATACCCTGGTCGCCCGCGCTCAACTGAAAAACGCCAGCGCCACCCTGGAGCGCCAAAGCTCGGTGATCGCCCAGGCCCAGGCCACCGTCGCCGCCGACCGCGCCGAAATGGCCTTTGCCGAACACGAACTGAACCGCTACAACCACCTCGCCGGTGTCGGCGCGGGCACCGTGCAGAATGCCCAGCAGGCCAAGACCCGCATCGACCAGGCCACCGCGCGCCTGGCCAACGCCACGGCGGTGCTCGCGGCCGAACGCAAGCAAGTGGAAATCCTCAGCGCCCAGCGCGACGCCGCCGAAGGCGGGCTCAAAAGGGCCCAGGCCGCGCTGGAAATGGCCAGCTATCAACTGTCGTACACGCGCATCGTCGCGCCGGTGGATGGCATGGTCGGCGAGCGTGCGGTGCGCGTCGGCGCCTATGTGACGCCGGGCAGCAAGATCCTCGCCGTAGTGCCGTTGGCCGAGGCCTACGTGGTGGCCAACTTCCAGGAAACCCAGCTCTCCCATATGCACGCCGGCCAAGCCGTGCAGGTGCGTGTCGATAGCCTCGATGGCGAGCTGCTCAACGGCCATCTGGAAAGCCTCGCGCCGGCGACCGGGGTGACGTTCGCGGCGGTCAAGCCGGACAACGCCACCGGCAACTTCACCAAGGTGGTGCAGCGCATTCCGGTGAAGATCGTGCTAGAGCCGGGCCAGGCGCTGACCGAACGCCTGCGCGTCGGCATGTCGGTGGAAGCCAGCGTCGATACGCAACCGGTGGCGCAGCAGCGTGAGGTGGCCCAGCAATGAAACGAGTCGTCTGGCTCACCTTGAGCCTGATCAGCCTGAGCGCCTGCACCGTCGGCCCGGATTTCCACAAGCCGCAAAGCGCGGCAGTGACGCAATGGAGCGCACCCCAAGGCCGCCAAGCCGCCAGTCGCGCCGTCAGCGATCCGTTGCAAGAGCGTTGGTGGGACGTGTTCCACGACGCGCAACTCTCGGCCCTGACCCGCCGCGCGCTCACCGACAACCTCGACCTGAAACTTGCCAGCAGCCGCCTGCAACAAAGCCGCGCGGTGCGCCAGGTGACCACCGCCGAGCGTTATCCCAACGTCGATGCGACAGGCGCTTACCAGCGCAAACGCAACAGCGGCAAAGGCTTGAGCGACCCGTCCGGCGAGAACGGCCGCGCCGCATTCAACCAGTGGGATGCGGGCTTCTCGGCGTCCTGGGAGCTGGATTTCTGGGGCCGCGTCAAACGGGAAACCGAAGCCGCCGACGCCACCTTGCAAGTCGCCGAAAACGACCGTCGCGCGGTGCTGCTCGCGGTGCTCGCTGAAACCGCCCAGGACTACATCCAACTGCGCGGCGTGCAAAACACCCGCGCGGTCACCGAGCAAAACCTCGACGTGGCGCGCCACAGCCTCAAGCTCTCGCAACTGCGTTTGGCCGACGGCGTGGCGACCGACCTGGACGTGGCCGAAGCCGCCGCTCAAGTCGCCACCATCGAAGCGCGCCTGCCGGATTTGCAGCAGCGCCAGGACCAGTTGATCAACGCCCTGAGCCTGCTGATGGGCGAGCCACCGCAAGCGCTGCACGCGCAGCTGTCCCAGGACGCCGCCGTGCCGCAAACCCAGCGTCAGGTTGCGATAGGCCTGCCGTCGGAGCTGGCCGAACGGCGGCCGGATATCCGTCAGGCCGAAGCGCGCTTGCACGCGGCCACCGCGAATATCGGCGTGGCCAAGGGCGATTTCTACCCGCGCATCACCTTGTCCGGCAGCCTGGGTTCCCAGGCCCTGCAATTGGCGGATTTCGGCTCGTGGGGTTCCCGCGCGTTTGCCTTCGGCCCGCAGTTCAGCCTGCCGCTGTTCAATGGCGGGCGCCTCGAAGGCATGCTTAACCTGCGCGAAGCCCAGCAACAGGAAGCGGCGCTGGCGTACCAGCAAACCGTGCTGCGCGCCTGGCATGAGATCGACGACCAACTGACCCGCTACAACGCCAGCCAACTGCGCCGCGACAGCCTCGCCGAAGCGGTGCGGCAGAACCAGATCGCCCTGGTCACGGCGCAACATCAGTACGTCGAAGGCGTGGTGGACTTCGTCAACGTCCTCACCGTGCAAGGCGCGCTGCTGGCCACGCAAGAGCAGTGGGTGGAAAGCTCCACCGGCGTGTCCCTGGCCATGGTTGGCTTGTACAAAGCGTTGGGCGGCGGCTGGGAATCGGTGTATCCGCTGCACACCGCCGCGCGGTAAGTACAAAGAGTTTTTGTCAGTCGCGAAATAAACTGTAATGATAATTGCTCTCAATAGTGTATCTGAGCTTTTTCATGGACAGCGCGACTGACGGCCAGCAACAGCTTCACCTCCTGTACCGCGACCATCACGGTTGGCTGCAAGGCTGGTTGCGCAAACGCCTGGGCGACCGTGAGCACGCCGCCGACGTGGCCCAGGACACGTTCCTGCGCCTGCTGGTATCGGGGCGTTTTCCCGGAGACAAGGAAAGCCGCAGCTACCTGGTGCAGATCGCCCGCAACCTGGTGATCGACCAGTGGCGGCGCCTGCGCATCGAGCGCGCCTACCTGGAAAGCATCGCGCACCTGCCAGAACCGGAGTCGCCGTCCCTGGAAACCCGCGCGCTGATCCTCGAAACCCTGATGCAGATCGACGCCATGCTCGACCGCATGCCCGACAACGTGCGCCGTGCCTTCCTGCTGTCGCAGTTCGAAGGCCTGAGCTACGCGCAGATCGCCGAACGCCTGGGCGTCAGCCTCAGCTCGGTGCAGAAGTACATGACCCGCGCCATCGTCGCCTGCTACCAAGTGGCCTACGCCGAATGAGACACGACGCACCCATCGCCCCGGCCGTGGTCGAGCAAGCCAGCGAATGGCTGATGCTGCAATGGGGCGGCGACCTGCAGGTTGAGCAACGCCAGGCGTTTGCCCAGTGGCAGGCCGCCGACCCGGAACACCGCCGCGCCTGGCAACGCTTGCAGCACCTGCAACAAACCCTCGGCGGCGTGCCCGCCGACAGCGCCCGCGCGGTGTTGCGCGACACCCCGGACACCCAGCGCCGCGCCGCCCTCAAACTGCTCGGCCTGCTGTTGCTGGCCGGTGGCAGCAGCTACCTGGTACAGCGCAGCGAACCCTGGCAAGTGGCGTTTGCCGAGCATCGCACCGCCACCGGCGAAATCCGCCACTTCACCCTCAGCGACGGCACGCGCCTGGACCTCAACAGCGACAGCGCGGTGGACCTGCGCTTCAGCGCCAGCGAGCGGCGCATCCGCCTGATCCGCGGCGAAATCCTGCTGACCAGCGGCCACGACCCATCACGCCCGTTGATCGTCGAAACCCCGGCCGGTGATGTGCAGGCGCTGGGCACCCGTTTTGCCGTGCGCGAACTGGCCGACGGCAGCCGCGTCGACCTGTACGAAGGCCGCCTGCGCGTGACCCCGCTGCACGGCGCGGCGGTGCAGATGAAGGCGGGTGACAGCCTGTGGTTCAACCCCCGGCAAAGTTCGGCGCTGACGGCGGTGGATGCAAACGGCAGCAGTTGGACCGAGCATCGCCTGATCGCCGAGCGCCAGCCGCTGGGTGAGTTTGTCGCGCAACTGAGCCGCTATCGTCCCGGGCTGCTGCGCTGTGATCAGGCGGTGGCCGGGCTGTTGCTGACTGGCGTGTTTCCGCTGGACGACACGGACGCCATCCTCGCCGCGCTGGAGCGCTCGTTGCCGGTGCAGGTGCAGGCGGTCACGCGCTACTGGGTGACGATCAAGGCACGGGTCTGAAAAAAAATTTTTGCAAAGCACTTGTCGGTTTCTGCGGCCCGCTCGGGATACCTCTTGAAAGCCAATCAAGAAGCGATCTCACGGGGAGTCCTGCAATGCCGCACCACCAGATCCAACCCTTGGCCCGCGCCCTGCGCCGTGGCGTGTTTGTCGGCCTGCTCGCTGCGGTGCCTCTGGCGCCGAGCCTGGTGCAAGCCGCCGAAAGCGCCGAAACACAGCGCGCCTACAACATCCCGGCGGGCAACCTCGACCAGGCGTTGAACCGCTTCGCCAGCGCCTCGGGGATATTGCTCTCGGTGGACGCCTCGCTCACCGAAGGCAAGCGCAGCGCCGGTCTGCAAGGGCGTTACGCGGTGGCTGCCGGCTTGGAGCGGTTGCTGGCCGGCAGTGGCTTGGTGGCGATGCAGTCCCAGGGCGGTTGGTCGTTGCAGGCGATTGCCGGTGGCGGCCCGTTGCAATTGGGCGCGACGCAGATCAGCGGCGAGCAAGCGCAGGAAAACGCCTGGGGCCCGGTGGATGGCATCGTCGCCACCCGCAGCGCCTCGGGGAGCAAGACCGACTCGGCGCTGGTGGAAATCCCCCAGACCATCAACGTGATCACCGCCGCCGAGATCAAGGCGCGCGGTGCGCAGAGCGTGACCCAGGCGTTGCTCTACACGCCTGGCATGGCGGCGGGCGGCTTTGCCGACCGGGTCAAATTGTTCGATGAACCGACCTCGCGCGGCTTCTCGCCGACGCCGCTGTACCTCGATGGTTTGCACCTGCCCTACGGCGGCGGCAGCACGGGCGGCGCGCTGCAGATCGAGCCCTACTCGCTGGAGCGCATCGAAGTGCTCAAAGGCCCGGCCTCGGTGCTGTACGGGCAGAACCAGCCGGGCGGCATCGTCAACATGGTCAGCAAGCGCCCCAGCGAAACCCCGGTGCATCAGGTAGTACTGGAAGCCGGCACCTACGAGCACAAAAGCGCGGCCATCGACCTCAGCGGCCCGCTGGATGAGCAAGGGCAGTTTCTCTATCGCCTGACCGCCCTGGCCAACGACGGCCAGGACGAGATCAACTACGTCGAAAACAAGCGCCAGTTCATCGCCCCCAGCTTCACCTGGCGGCCCAACGACGACACCAGCGTGACCTTGTTCGCCCAGTACCAGAAAGACAAAGGCGTGCCCGAAGCCCAAGGCTTGCCGGCGTCCGGCACGTTGTGGGCCAACCCCAACGGCAAGATCAAGCGCGACCTGTTTATCGGCGAGCCTGATTCCAACCAGTACAACCGCGAGCAGTACGTGCTGGGCTACGAGGTTTCCCATCGTCTCAACGACACCTGGACCCTCAAGCAAAACGCGCGCTACGCCGAGGTTGACGACCGCTACACCGCGCCGTTGCACGGCTACGCCTTCGTCGCCAACCCGGCCACCGGCGTGCAGGACCAACGCTACCTGCAACGCTACGCAGTGGACTGGGCGCAGAACAACAAAGTGTTTGGCGTGGACAGCATCGCCCAGGCGGAATTCGACACCGGTGCGCTGGCCCATACGATGATTTTCGGCCTGGATTACTACCACTCGGGCTCGTTGTTCCACGGCCTGTACGACCGCACCGCGCCAGTGATCGACCTGTTCAAGCCGGTCTACGGCCAGCGTATCGACTATCGCCAGCCATACCGCTGGGACCGCACCCTGAGCCAGACCGGCCTGTACGTGCAGGACCAGATCAAATGGGACAAATGGGCGCTGGTGCTCGGCGGTCGTTATGACTGGGCCAGTGTGGTCAACAAGGAGCCGATGCAGGGCACCCGCTTCGCCAGCAAGGACGAAGCCTTCACCGGCCGCGCGGGCCTGGTGTACCTGTTTGATAATGGCCTGGCGCCGTTTGTCAGCTACTCCGAGTCGTTCCTGCCGCTGACGGGCACCGATGTCGATCGCAAGCCGTTCGATCCGTCTACCGGCAAGCAATATGAAGTCGGCGTGAAGTATCAGCCGCCCGGCCAGAAGAGCTTCGTGCAAGCGTCGGTCTACCAGCTCGACCAGGAAAACGTGATCACCACCAACCCCAACGACACCTTCAGCACCCAGAGCGGCGCCATGCGTTCACGCGGCGTGGAGCTGGAAGCCAAGGCCGTCCTCAGCGATGCCTGGGACATCATCGCCTCGGCCGCGCGCAACGACATCAAGTACACCAAGGACGAAGAGGGCCGCCAAGGTCGCCACCCGGCCGGCATCTCGCCGCTCACCGCGTCGATGTGGGTCAATTACACCGTGGTCGGCGACACCCCGCTGGCCGGCCTCGGCGCAGGCCTGGGCGTGCGCTACGCGCGGCAAAGCCTGGGCGACTACTACGCAGGCGCCTTCAGTGTGCCGTCGTACAGCGTCTACGACGCCAGCCTGAGCTACGACCTGAGCCGCTCGCCGCTGAAACTCAAGGGCGTGAAACTGGCGCTGAACGTGCAGAACCTCACCAACAAAACCTACGTGTCGCAGTGCACCAGTGACCTGGATTGCTACTACGGCGAAGGGCGTACGGCGGTGTCGAGCCTGACCTACGACTGGTAGGTAATTGCTCGTAGGAGTGGTCCTGATTTACCTGGACGTGAACTAGGCAAGTCTCGTGAGCGTTAGCCTTTTTGCCGGCTAACCTCCCGAGACCTTGCCCATGTCCATCGCCGAAAACCCCTACGCCACCCCGCGTTCAGCGCTGAGTTGGA
The DNA here is from genome assembly GCF_000346755.1 of Pseudomonas sp. CBZ-4. Lineage (GTDB taxonomy): Bacteria > Pseudomonadota > Gammaproteobacteria > Pseudomonadales > Pseudomonadaceae > Aquipseudomonas. The sequence goes on from NZ_ANNV01000178.1 coordinate 26,453, forward strand.
TGCCGGTTCGCCAACCCGTTTTTTTCGTCGTCGCACCGCGTAAATTCCTCAGCCTGATGTTGCTGACCCTTGGCGGGTATTTCTTTTATTGGTTGTACCGCCAGTGGTCGCACTATCGGCAAGCCACCGGTGCCCGCGTCTGGCCGTGGGTGCGCACGCTGTTTTCGGTGTGCTACTTCTGCACGCTGATCCTCAGCGTCGCCCGGGAATTGGAGCAAGGCGAGTCACCCTATCGCTGGTGGCCGCGCGGCTTGGCGGTGGTGATCTTTCTGTGCGGGTGTCTGCCGTTCACGCTGCTGTGGCTGTTGTCGCCGCTGGTGGCGCTGGCGGTGGGTGCGGTGATCGTGGCGCTGCAACTGGCGTTGGCGTTGCAGCTGCAAGGTGCGATCAATTGTCTGGAGCGTGATCCGCAGGGGCGGGGGAATGCGGGTTTGACGGGGGGCGATTGGGTTGGCATAGGTTTCGGGTTGTTGGGATGGGGAGTGATGTTGGCGTGGGTGGTGAGGGAGGTTTCTACGTCTGCAATAGCGTGAAGGTGGCGTCGTCTTCGGTTGAGCAGCCCTCAAGTGATCGCCCAGCGATGGCCTGGAGTTGGTGCTCGACTGTGAGTTCGGCCCAGAACCCGTCGGTTGCCAAAATCCACATCGTGTCTGGAGTGACCTGAATGAATTGGACGGCTGGTTCATGAGGCCGTCGGTAGCTCATGCAGTTGAACAGTCGTTTACGGGCCGGGCTGCTGGCGATAAATGTGTGGCTCAAGTCGCCTTGCCAGTTGGGTCCACAGTGGGGGGCGTTCAGCCAGGTCATGCGCTGATCGTTGTCCAGATAACCCAGGCAACAGTCACCTGCGTGAATCGTGATGGCTGTCTGACCGAGCACCAGTAGCGCCAGGTAGCTCGTCGAGGCAAAGGGGAAATCAGGGCAAAGGTTTGACTGTACCTGTTTGAGCGAATCAAGTACCAGTTCCAGGGCGCTGTCAGGGCTCGTTGCAATAGAAGGCGCCGCGTTGGAAAAACAACCCAGCAGATCATCACTCAGGGCTTGCGCCAATTCTGCGCTGCCCGGTTTGGCGGTGCCGTCGGCGATCACGTAAAGATGAGCGCCCGCATTGTGTGCCGAACCGCTGACATCGCGATTTTCTGCGCGGTCTGTCCCCTGCTGGCTGAGGCTCAAGTGCAAGATCAAGCGGATGCTCCGAATCCGATCAATGCTTGCAGTCGCTGGTGAATCAACGCCTCACGATCAGAGTCCTGGGCGGTGCTTTGGATGACGTCCTGGAATGCCGACAGCCTCAGCAAGGCTGTAAATTGTGCGCTGACGTAGCGCCTTAGTTCGACAGGCGCCTGTTTCACTTCTTCAATCAGTTCTTCGCGGCCGTCCAGCAACGCGATGATGTCCTCGATGTCGTTGGACATCAGCACATCGCCATGCCCACGGCCCAGATAGGCCTGAAGTTTTGCGGCGAGAAACCACGGTGCAGCAAATACCTTGATCACGGTGCCATTGGGGAGCGTGTAGTCGATGGCATTTTCCAGTCCACCGACAAACCACGTGTTGGAAAACCCCAGGACCTGTTCATCGGTGGGCATGAAGTCGACCTTCAGAGCGCCCAGTCGGAGGCGACAGGTGACAGCGTCCTGGCCGGTATTTTTGAAACCCCGGGGTTTCAGCTTTTCTTCCAACCGATACCAATCAAGGGTGCCTGTCAGGTGAATCACCAGGTCCACATCATCGGTGCCGCGAATCGACTCCAGGGTGTATTCGTCAGTGATGAGTAAAACCGTGGTACATCCGCCGACAAAGGCCACTTGTTCGCGCAACTCGTCACCCAGCGCCTCGGCAACCGCCTCAAGCATGTGCAGCATCATGGTTCTGTTGGATGTCACAAGATCCACTCCCTCAGCATGGCGTCGGCGACTTTGGCTTCGCGCGGCCCGCCGATGCGGATGGCGTCAACGAGGGCCAGGAAATGATAGAGAAGCTCATCCTTTTTCACTGCGCCAGGGACGGTTTTGTATAGAGGTGTGACTGCCTGGCCTTTGCTTTTTCCGTAAGCGTCGGGCCAGACGGGGATGAAATCGCCGCCGCTCATGACCTTGCCCGCCATTATCGGCGCGGCAAAAGCGGTTGGGATGCCGCGCACAATCGGGCCGGGTTTGGCTGGGAATACGTATCGAATTGCGTATTTTATGAAGTCCAGCAGAGCCTCGCTTCTTACGTTGGGTTTGCCGCTCAGTAAGTCGGTGTAGATGAGGCCGATTTCGCGGCATCGATTCATTGAGTTCGACACTTCGCTTTTGCTCAATGCGAGGGACGCCGAAAGGGCGCGGACGGAGTAGCTTTCGATGTTCGGCGCGGTCTCGACATCCTCGATATCGTCCCATCCTTCCCATTCCTGGGCAGTGGAAAGTTGGATCCTCTCAAAGATGTCGCGAGATTGGACAAGGGACTCCAATGAAATCGAGCGGCCACTTAGCATGAGAGGGCTGGCGTCATCGAGGTCACGTATGACAGTGAACTCACGCTTTTGCACGCGCTCGCCTTTGGCCAACAGGTCCAGGCTGATCAATTTGAAGAGCACTACGATGTCTTGACTTTTCATGCTGTAAAGAATCCTGGTGTCCACTGTCCATGGACCGTGGACACTTTCTTGCACAGAGTTGACACCCCTGTCAACGATTCTGCAAAAACACCACATACCCCCGAAACCACTCACTCCCCTGCAAATACCCCGGCTCCTCCCACACCCCACCCTGAATCAATCCCACCTTGAACGGCAGCCCCATCCGGTTCAGCCGTGGCAAATACGCCGCGTAATCCGCAATGCTGTGCCGCCCTTGATAGGTCTGCACCACCACCTCATCCACCACGCCCTTGAGCTGGGCGATGGCCGCCGGGTCGGCGTTGCTGCTCCAGTCCATCAGGCCGGTGATGCTTAGGCGCAAATCGGTGGGCAGGCGTTGGCGCAGGTCGCGCAGGAAGTCGGCGTATTCGTGCAGGTATTGGGTGCGCGCATCGAAGTCGATCTGGATGCCGACCACCGGGTTGCCGGCGTCGCGCCAGCGTTGCACCTGGCCGAGCACTTGGGTGTAGACCGGTTCGGGCCAGTGCAGGGTGTGGGCGCGGTAGACCACCCAGATCTCGCCGTGGCTCAGGCGCGGCACGCCGATGCCCTGGGCGATGAGTTGCACGCCGCGTTGGGGCGCGCGGCGGGTGGAGTTGATCTGGCCCTGGAGGATGTACAGGGTGTTGGCCTGCTTGAGGACTGGCTGGGGCGCGACGCCGCTCCACAGCCAGAAGGCGTCGTAGTCGCGGGCATCCACCGCGCCGAACACCGGGCTTGCCAGGAGCAGCAAGCCGAGCCACAGGTGCTTCACCAGTAGTACTGCGCCGATTTGCCCCACTGGGTGTCGGCGAAACCGCTCTTGAGCTGGCGGAACCAGGCCTTGCGCACCGCCGGCGTCACGTCCTGGCCGCCGCAGCTGTTGTAGCCGGCCGGGGCGTAGCAGTTGATCGCCCGGAACAGCGCGTAGGCCTTGTCGTTCTTCGGCGCCTTGGCGTCGCCGATCACCTGTTTGTAGCCGTCCAGGCGCGAGAAGGTTTCGCCCTTGAAGTCCGACGCGCTGCTGCCCAGGCTGCCGGCGGCGCGGGCCTGTTCCAGCGGCATGCCGTCGAGGTTGTTGCGCAGGATGAACTCACCGAGGCAGTTCAAGCCTTGTGGGTTTTTGGCGTCGGCCTGCAGGGTCGCGGCGGTTTGCGCGATGCTTGGGCAGGCGTAGCCGGATTCGGCTTTTTCGCCGTTCCACTGGAACAAGCGCAAGGTCTGGCTGGCGCTATAGACGTAGCCCAGGCTGGTGCCGAGCTTGTCCTCGGGGGCTGGCGTCGGCAGTTGCTTGAGGTCTTCGGCGAAGCTGGCGAACTGGCCGCGCAGCAGGTTTTTGTAGAGCAGCACGAATTGCGCGGTCTCGCGCTCCAGCGGGTCGCTGGCCTGGGCGAGTTGTTGACGCAGCAAGTCAGGCCCGGCGACGTTGCGCAGCAAGATGTAGCGCACCTGCTTGGCGCTGATCGGCGAGTCGGCGGCAAACACCTTGGCCAACTGGCCGCTGCGCTCGTAGTGCAGGGCCAGGGCCAGCTCCAACTGGTCGCGTTGCAGCGGCTGTTTGGCCAATGGCAGCAGTTGCAGCCAGAGGGCCTCAGCGGCTTTCCAGTCCTTTTTGTCTTCCAGCGCCAGTGCGCGCAGGGTCTGTTGGCTGAAGGCGAAATAATCCAGGCGCGACGGCACGTCCTTGGGCAAGTGCTGCAAGGCGCTGTCGGGCTGATGCTCGACATACAGCGCATACGCCGCGAGCAGGTAGTCGTACAACGCCGGGTCCTGGGCGAATACGGCTTTGCGTTGGGCGAGGTCTTCCCGGCTCAGCGTCGGTGGGTTGTGGGCGCGCATCCGCATCAGGTCGCTGACCAGTTGAATCATAGGCGTGTCGATCGGCCCGCCGGTCACCGACAGCAGCTTCACGTCGGCTTCTTCCACCAGTTCATCCAGCGACACATTGCGCTGCGCCTCGGTGGCTTGGGTCAGGCCCCAGGCGTAGGCGTCGGCGAGCTTGACGTTGTCGCCCGCCAGCCAATACACACGACGCAGCAGGCCACGGGCAGAAGCGGTGTAGGCGCCTTGTGGATAAGTCTTCACGTAGTTGCCAAAACCCTGCTCGGCAGCGGCCAGCGCAGACTTATCCACACGCTCAAGGTTGGGCACACCGTATTCATCGTAGGTGTTGGCTTGGGCCTGGTTCAGCGCGGTGCGGGCGGTCATGTACAGCGCGGTCTCCTTCAGCCAGGGCGAGTTGGCACTGGCGAGCGCCGAGAAACCACGCTCGGCCTCGGCAAAGCGGCCGCTGTAGAAGTCGGCGGCGGCTTGCAGGTAGGTGCGAAACAGTTGGCCGTCGCTGGACTGGATCTGCTGCGGGTCAGCGATGACCGGGCCGTCCCAGGTGCAGGTGGTCAGCAGTTGCAGGCGTGATTGAACCAGGAGCTGGCGCTCGGCCGCCGGCATGTCGGCCTTGGTCACTTGGCGGACAAATGCGGTGGCGCTGTCATCGTCGTTGCTGCGGCAGCGGCTGCCTTCGCCGTTGAGGAAGGCGGAGCCGGCGGTTTTGTCGTCCTCGCGCTTGATGCCCAGGGGTTGCAGCAGGGTGTCGAGTTCGGACGTGGGCGAGTCGTCGGAGTCGGGTTGGGTCTCGCCGCTGCCGGTCGGGGTCAGGCGGTACACCGCAAAGGGCACCGGGCCGAAACCCTGGGCCAGGTCGTCTTCGTTCAAGGCGTTGGGCGTCAGCGCCACGGTGTTCTTGTCGGCGAGCAACAGGCGCAGGTTGACGCGGCTGTCATTGCCCGGGCTCAGGAAGGGCAGGTTGTTGCACGTGTCGAGGCTGTCACGCGCGACCCGCCAGTCGGGGTAGCACGAGTCGTCGGAGCTGGCCAGTGCCGGCAGGGAAGCGCTGGCCAACAGAGCCAGTGCCAGAGGTGACAGAAAACCGATGCGCATGACGTGTCCTTGATCCTGAGTCCTTGGAGGGAGGCAATCATAGCCTGATCTCACAAAAGCTTCGGTGAAGGCCTACGCAAATCACCGATTTGTCCGATACCAGCAGCGAGCTGCGGGCTTTTGTCCTAGAGTGGCGGTGTTTGCGCAGTGGCAGGGGAATCGAGGTGCGTCGGTCTGTGGTAGAGCAAAACGAAAAGGTCGCGGCGTTGCCCGCCTGCAACCGCCTCACGTGGGAGGGCGCCGGCTGGATCAGCCGCCTGTGGTGGGTGCCGATCCTGGCGTTGGCCATGGCCGTGCGGTTTTATCAACTGACGGCGGCAGCGATCTGGGGTGACGAAGGTTCCAGCCTGCTGCTCAGCGAATACGCGGTGGGCGACCTGTGGTTTCACGCGGCCCACGATGTGCATCCGCCCCTGTATTTCTTGATCCTGCGCGGCTGGATCGAGCTGTTCGGCGACAGCATCGGCTCCATTCGCAGCATGAGTGCGATCCCCGGCGTGCTCGCCGTGGGCCTGGGCATCTGGCTGACGCGGCAACTGTCCACCCGGCGTGCTGCGGTGCTGGCCGGGCTGTTGCTGGCGCTGCTGCCGACGGCGGTGCGCTACAGCCAGGAAGTGCGCATGTACTCGCTGCTTGGCGTGTGGCTGCTGGGCGCCACGCTGGCGCTGGTGTACTGGGTGCGACAGCCCGAGCGCACGCGTTACCTGGCGGTGTATGGGCTGTTGATGAGCGCCGGTTTCTATACCCATTACTTCACCGCGCTGTGTGTGTTGGTGCATTGGGCCTATCTGGGCGTGCTGTGGCGTACCCAGCCGAGCGGCGAACGCCTGCTGGCGCGTCCGGCCTGGTGGCTGACCAACGGCGTGATCGTGTTGTTGTACCTGCCCTGGCTGCCCAACCTGCTGGACCTGGTGCAACACGTCGAGCAACTCAAGGTGGGCGGCGACATTGGTTGGGAAGAACCGGTCAGCCTGCTGTCCCTGCCGTCGATGATCTGGCAGTTTGTGCTGCAGGATGAGGGTATTGGCTTCTGGGCGCCGCTGTTCTGGGCCTTCCCGTTGCTGTTGGCGGGCATCGTCGGCGTGACCGTCTGGCGCGACCGCGAGCGCTATCGGCCGGCCAGTCTGCTGGCGCTGTTTTTGCTGCTGCCGCTGCTGCTGGTGTACGGCGTGTCGTTTGTTTCCCCGGTGTTTATCGAGCGCTACCTCACGGTGTATGCCTTGGGCTTGCCGATCCTCGTGGCCCTGGCCATCGACCGCCTGCCGTCGCGCCTGGCCTGGCTGGGGGCGGCGCTGTTCGTGCTGTTTGTCGGGGTGGAACTGATGGGGCTGAAGAACAACTTCACCGTCGACGAACACGACCAGTTCAACGTGCCCGTGGAATTCGTCAATCGCAATTACCAGGAAGACGACCGCATCGTCCTCAGCGACATGATGTGGTACCTGAGCTACGTGTATTACGACCAGACCGATGCCCAATTGCAGCTCTACACCCCACCCAAGCCTGACGGCACACCCACCCGGCCCAACGCCTATGGCTTCGGCACGCTGGTGGACCAGGATGGCGGGCGCATCTACCTTGATCGCCTGTCGGCCTTGCCCGCCGAGACTCGCCGCGTGTGGCTGATCAGCAGCAACGAAGCGCCGGACGACTTTGCGCCCTTGCCAGAGGGCTGGCGCGAACTCAGTCGCCAGGACGGCGGCGGCGCGCGGGCGCGTTTGTTTGTGTTGTGCAACGTCGCGTCAGCGCAACCCGAGGGTTGCCGCTAGACTCGGTCTGACTTTCATTGATCAGGAACTCACCATGGAACCGCCTGTGCACGACCTGCCTGCATTGTTCAAGCAACTTGGCCTGCCGGATGACCCGGTCAGCATTGACCAGTTTGTGGCGGTCCACTCGCCGCTCAAAGCCGATTTGAAACTGGCGGATGCGTTCTTCTGGACCGACAGTCAGCGACAGTTTTTGCGTGAGGGCATTCTGGAAGATGCGGATTGGGCTGAGGTGGTGGATGAGTTGGATGTGTTGTTGCGTAAGGGGCGCGGGGTGTAAAAAAATATCCGACAAAATGCGCTTATGTAAAAAAAATGGTGAGCGGTAAAAAAATCTGAGTGCGATGCAATTTTTCTACCGGTCAGCCCGAGCCACAACCCTGACAGCCAGCGTGGCTCCAAAGTAGGGGCAGGCCCTAATGCCAACCAGCCAAGGGCGAACTCAGTACCTGTGGCGAGGGAGCTTGCTCCCGCTGGACTGCGCAGCAGTC
>NZ_ANNV01000179.1 GCF_000346755.1 Pseudomonas sp. CBZ-4
GGCAAGCCAGCTCCCACAGTTTGATCTTCACAAGACTTGGGATTGGCGAGAACCGTATATCGGGTCTAGTTTTTACCCACTGACCGTAAAGGAGACCGCTGTGTTTAGTATTCAACGCGTTATCCACCTGGTTCTACTCGCTGGCCTGGCGCTACCCACCGCACCCGCCCTGGCCGACGCCGGCACGCCCCAATGGAAAGACACCGGCCCCGTCACCAAGCGCAAGCAGCAGGAGGTCAACTCCGGCAGCTGGCAGCCCCAGGCCCAGCCCGCGCCCAAGGAAGACGCGGAAAACCCCTACAACGAAGGGGAAGACAGCGAAACCTACGACGACGGCGATACCTGACAGGCGATTGGCGCAAACCCCGGATCGCAACTAGCTTGAATCACAGCACCAGTGGACCGCTGGCGCACGTGACTCACTGACTGGACGGAAACCGACCATGACTATCTTTCAACGTTTAGTGCTGTTGCTGAAAGTGTTGGTGCTGTTGACGCTGGGTACCACCACCGCATGGGCCAATAGCGCCGTGCAAAGCCAGGCGCCCGGGTTTGTGGCGGCGAAGAACCTGCAGCTGGCCAAGAGCGAATCCGAAGCCGGTGACAAAGGCCAAGGCGGCTCCGAGGATGACGACGATCAGCAAGCCCCACCGCCTGACGAGGACGACAGCGAAGGCGACAGCGATACCTGAGTCGAGGCGAAAAAAAGCCCCACCTGCCGGACTGATGCGCAATCCGACGGGTGGGGCGGTAGAACTCCTGTAATGCCCTGGGCTTGATCTCCCAGGGCATTTTTATTGCGGGGTTATGCCACAAACTGCTCCGCGTAGTGGCAAGCCACCTGACGGTTATCCAAGGCGCGCAGTTGCGGCTCTTCGCTGCTGCACCGCGCGGTCGCATACGGGCAGCGCTTGTGGAAGGCGCAGCCAGGCGGCGGGTTCAGCGGGTTGGGCAGTTCGCCGACGATCTTGATCTTCGGCTTGTTCGGGTCCGGGTGGATGGTCGGGGTGGCCGACAGCAGCGCCTGGGTGTACGGGTGCAGCGGGCGGGCGTAGATATCTTCCTTGGGGCCGACTTCCACCGGGCGCCCGAGGTACATCACCATCACGTCATCGGCAACGTGTTGCACCACCGCGAGGTTGTGGGAAATGAACACGTAGGCCGTGTTGAATTCCTGCTGCAAATCCATGAACAGGTTGAGCACCTGGGCCTGGATCGACACGTCCAGCGCCGAGGTCGGTTCATCCGCCACCAGCACTTTCGGTTGCAGCATCATGGCGCGGGCCAGGGCGATACGCTGGCGCTGGCCACCGGAGAACATGTGCGGGTAGCGCTGATAATGCTCGGGGCGCAGGCCCACTTGCTTCATCATCGCCTGCACTTTCTCGCGGCGTTCGGCGGCGGACAGGTTGGTGTTGATCAACAGCGGCTCGCCGAGTTGATCACCGACTTTCTGCCGCGGGTTCAACGACGCGTACGGGCTCTGGAACACCATCTGCACGTCTTTGCGCAATTGCTTGCGCTGGGCCTTGTCGGCGCCGGCGACTTCCTGGCCGGCGATTTTCAGCGAACCCGAAGACGGCTCTTCAATCAGCGTCAGTGCGCGGGCCAGGGTGGACTTGCCGCAGCCCGACTCGCCTACAACCGCGAGGGTCTTGCCAGCTTCCAGCTCGAAGGACACACCATTAAGCGCGCGTACCAGCGCATGGCCCTTGAACAGGCCACGGGACACTTCGTAGTGACGGGTCAGGTCGCGGGCGGTAAGAACGACGGCCATTACGCCACCTCCTGGTTCAAGGGGTAGAAGCAGCGCGCGAGGCTGTTGGTTTTCGGATCAAGGCCCGGGCGTTGGGCACGGCAGGATTCCTGCACGTACGGGCAGCGCGGCGACAGCAGGCAACCCTGCGGGCGGTCGTAACGGCCCGGAACGATGCCTGGCAAGGTCGCCAGGCGCGTGGCGCCCAGGCTGTGCTCGGGAATCGCCTTGAGCAGCGCTTCGCTGTACGGATGCGCGGGGATGTCGAACAACTGCGGCACCTGGCCGACTTCCACGGCTTGGCCGGCGTACATCACGCACACGCGCTGGGCGGTTTCAGCCACGACCGCGAGGTCGTGGGTGATCAGCACCAGGCCCATGTTCTGCTCTTTCTGCAGGGCCAGCAGCAGTTCCATGATCTGCGCCTGGATGGTTACGTCCAGTGCCGTGGTCGGCTCATCGGCGATCAGCAGTTTCGGCTCGCCGGCAATCGCCATGGCGATGGCCACACGCTGGCTCATACCACCGGACAGTTGGTGCGGATAGGCATCCATACGGCTGGCAGCGCCGGGGATTTCGACCTTTTCCAACAGTTCGATGGCGCGCTTGCGCGCTTGCTTGCCGGACATTTTCAGGTGCAGGCGCAGCACTTCTTCAATCTGGAAACCCACGGTGTAGCTGGGGTTCAGCGCGGTCATCGGGTCCTGGAACACCATCGCCAGGTCTTTGCCGACGATCTGGCGGCGCTGGCGGTTGCTCAGCTTGAGCATGTCCTTGCCGTCGAAGTTCAGGGCGTCGGCGGTGACGATGCCGGGGTGCTCGATCAGGCCCATCAGCGCCATCATGGTCACGGATTTACCCGAGCCCGACTCGCCAACGATCGCCAGGACTTCGCCTTTGTCGACGGAGATGTCGAGGCCGTCGACCACCGGCACGGCGGTCTTGTCGCCGAAGCGCACATTGAGATTCTTGATTTCTAACAGTGACATGGGAATCTCCTCAGGCGGCGTTCTTGAGTTTCGGGTCCAGCGCATCGCGCAGGCCGTCACCCATCAAGTTGATTGCCAGCACGCTGAGCAAAATGGTCAGACCAGGCAGGCTCACCACCCACCAGGCGCGTTCGATGTAGTCACGGGCCGAAGCCAGCATGGTGCCCCACTCAGGCGTCGGCGGTTGTACGCCCAGGCCAAGGAAGCCCAGGGCGGCCGCGTCGAGGATCGCCGACGAGAAGCTCAAGGTGGCCTGCACGATCAGCGGTGCCATGCAGTTGGGCAGCACGGTGATGAACATCAGGCGTGGCAGGCCGGCGCCGGCGAGGCGGGCAGCGGTCACGTAGTCACGGTTCAGTTCGCCCATCACGGCGGCGCGGGTCAGGCGCACATAGGACGGCAGCGAGACGATGGCGATGGCGATCACGGTGTTGATCAGGCCAGGGCCGAGGATCGCGACGATGGCTACGGCCAGCAGCAGCGACGGCAGGGCCAGCATGATGTCCATCAGGCGCATGATGGTCGGGCCAAGCAGGCGCGGGAAGAACCCAGCGAACAGGCCCAGCAGGATGCCCGGGATCAGCGACATCACCACCGATGACAAACCGATCAGCAGCGACAGGCGCGAGCCCTGGATCAGGCGCGAGAGCAGGTCACGGCCCAGTTCGTCGGTGCCCAGCAGGAACTGGATCTGCCCACCTTCCAGCCAGGCTGGCGGGGTCAGCAGGAAGTCGCGGTATTGCTCGCTCGGGTTATGCGGCGCCACCCAAGGGGCGAACAGCGCGCAGAACACGATCAGCAGCATGAAGGCCAGGCCGGCCACCGCGCCTTTGTTCTTGGAAAAGGCTTGCCAGAATTCTTTGTACGGGGACGGATACAGCAGGCTTTGATCGACTGCTGACACGGGAGTAGGTGTGGTCATGGTCATGATCTCAGCGCTGGTGACGGATGCGTGGGTTGGCGAAGCCGTAGAGGATATCCACCACGAAGTTCACCAGGATCACCAGGCAGGCGATCAGCAAGATGCCGTTTTGCACCACCGGGTAGTCCCGTGCGCCAATGGCTTCGATCAGCCATTTGCCGATGCCGGGCCACGAGAAGATGGTTTCGGTCAGGACCGCACCGGCCAGCAGCGTGCCGACTTGCAGGCCGACCACGGTGAGTACCGGGATCAACGCGTTGCGCAGGCCGTGGACGAATACCACGCGCGCCGGCGACAGGCCCTTGGCCTTGGCGGTACGGATGTAGTCTTCGCGCAGCACTTCGAGCATCGACGAGCGGGTCATCCGCGCGATCACCGCCAGCGGGATGGTGCCGAGCACGATGGCCGGCAGGATCAGGTGGTGCAGGGCGTCGAAGAAGGCGTCTGGCTCGTCAGCCAGCAGGGTGTCGATCAGCATGAAGCCGGTGCGCGGCTCGATGTCGTAGAGCAGGTCGATGCGCCCGGACACCGGGGTCCAGCCCAGGCTCACGGAGAAGAACATGATCAGGATCAGGCCCCACCAGAAGATCGGCATCGAATAACCCGCGAGGGAGATGCCCATCACCCCGTGGTCGAACAGCGATCCTCGCTTGAGTGCCGCGATCACCCCGGCCAGCAGGCCCAGGATACCGGCGAACAACAGGGCGGCCATGGACAGTTCCAGGGTCGCGGGGAAGAGGGCGGTGAACTCGGTCCACACGCTGGTGCGGGTACGCAGGGATTCGCCAAGGTCGCCCTGGGCGAGCTTGCCGACGTAGTCCAGGTATTGCGCATACAACGGCTTGTTGAGGCCAAGGCGTTCCATTGCCTGTGCGTGCATCTCGGGGTCGACGCGCCTTTCACCCATCATCACTTCGACGGGGTCGCCAGGGATCATGCGAATCAACGCAAACGTGAGCAACGTGATGCCGAAGAACGTGGGGATCAATAACCCCAGTCGGCGGGCAATAAAACTAAACATCGTGTGGTGTACCTCAATCAGCCGGTTAGGCAGGTCCGGCACCACCCAGGTGGGCGGTGCCGAGCGTTTTTCTTATTTACTTCGCCTGGGTAGTGGCGAAGTTATTGGTGCCGAGAGGGCTGAGTGTGTAGCCCTCTACGTTTTTGCGCATGGCGGTGAACAGTTTCGGGTAAGCCATGGGAAGCCATGGCTGGTCTTGTTCGAAAACGTCCTGTGCTTGTTCATAGAGCGCCGCGCGTGTGGCGGGTTCCTTGGCGGCACGGGCCTTGTCGATCAAGTCCTGAAACTCCTTGTTACACCAGCGTGCGTAGTTTTCGCCGTTTTTCGCTGCATCGCAACTCAGGTTCGGCGTGAGGAAGTTATCCGGGTCGCCGTTATCGCCGACCCAGCCGGCCGACACCATGTCGTGCTCGCCGCCTTTGGCGCGCTTGAGCATTTCGCCCCATTCCATGACTTTGATATTGATCTTCAGGCCGATCTGCGCCAGGTCGGCCTGCATGCGCTGGGCGCCCAACATGGGGTTGGGGTTGGTCGGCCCGCCGCCGTTACGGGTAAACAAGGTAAATTCGGTGCCTTCCGGTACCCCGGCTTCCTTGAGCAGGGCGCGGGCTTTGTCCAGGTCCCGTGGCGGGTTTTTCAGCTTGTCGTTGAAGCCCAGCAAGGTCGGTGGATACGGGCCGGTGCCCACCACCGCGTTGCCTTTGCCGAACAGGGCGTCGGTATAGCCGGCCTTGTCGAACGCGATGTTGATCGCGTGGCGTACCCGTGGGTCGCTCATGTACTTGTGGGTGGTGTTCATGGCGATGTAACTGGTGGTCATCGCCGCCAACCCATCGACCTTCAGGTTCGGGTCAGCCTGCATGCTCGGCACGTCATCCGGTTTCGGATACAGCGCGATCTGGCACTCGTTGGCCTTGAGCTTTTGCAGGCGCACGTTGTTGTCGGTGGTAATCGCCAGGATCAGCGGATCGGCCGGCGGCTTGCCACGGAAGTACTCCGGGTTGGCCTTGTAACGCACCTGGGCGTCCTTGGCGTAGCGCGTGAAGATAAACGGCCCGGTGCCGATCGGCTTGGCGTTCAGGTCATCGGTCTTGCCGGACTTGAGCAACTGGTCGGCGTATTCGGCGGAGTGGATCGAGGAAAACGCCATGGCCAGATCGGCCAGGAAGGGCGCTTCAGGACGGGTCAGGGTAAAGACGACGGTGTGATCGTCGGTTTTCTCTACGCTCTTGAGCAGTTCCTTGAAGCCCATGCTTTCAAAGTACGGGTAGCCCACGACGGATTTTTTATGCCACGGGTGGTTCGGGTCCAGCTGGCGCTGGAAGCTCCAAAGTACGTCGTCGGCATTCAGGTTGCGCGTGGGTTTGAAGTAGTCGGTGGTGTGGAACTTGATGTCGTCACGCAGGTGGAAGGTGTAGGTCAGGCCGTCCGCGCTGATTTCAGGCAGGTCCTTGGCCAGTGCCGGGACCACTTCGGTGGTGCCGGGCTTGAAGTCCACCAGGCGGTTGAACAGGGTTTCTGCTGCGGCGTCGGCGGTGACGGCCGTGGTGTACAGGACCGGATCGAAGCCTTCCGGGCTGGCTTCGGTGCAGACCACCAGCGGTTTGGCCGAGATGCCGACGGCCACGCTCAACAGCGCGGCAGCAATGGCGGCTTGTAGCGGGAGCATTTTCATTCGGAGCCCTCTGAAATCGATGGGACCAGACAAGCGTAGACGGCGGTCTCGTCCTGAGCCCGCCGTCTACCTGGCGCTGATTAAAGAATGTTGAACGGGATGGTGGTAACCAGACGGAATTCTTTGATAGAACCGTCAGATTGGTTTGCGCTGGCACGGTGTTCGACGTAGGTGGCGCGAATCGCGGTGGCCTTGAGCGGGCCGCTCTGGATTGCGTAGCTAGTCCCTACACCGTATTCCTGATGCTTCTCGCCGTCCTGTGTCTCGATACCGGTATAGGCGAACGCGCCGTTACGGTTACCGGTGTAGTGAGTACCGTCGATGCCCCAGCCGCGAGCCGTGTAGATGTTGAACTTCAGGCCCGGCACGCCGTATTCGGCCATGTTGAGGCCATAGGCGACCTGGAAGGATTTCTCGTTCGGACCGTTGAAGTCGGAGGTCAGGGAGTTGGCCAGGTAGATGCCGTTGGTTTCGTGCAGGTAGTCGAAATACTCATTACCGTTCACTTCCTGATAGGCGAACGTCAGGCTGTGAGCCTTGTGCGCGAGGCCAAGCGACAACGAGTAAGTGTCGTTATCGATGTAGCCCATCAACTTTTTACCTTCATCGACGGTTTTGTAGTAGTTCAGGCCGGTGGTCAGAGACAGGGTCTGACTGTCACCCAACTCGTGGGTCGCGCCGAAGTAGTACTGGTTCCAGAAGTCTTTCACTTGGGCGCCGAAGAAGCTGGTTTTCAGGCTTTCAAACGGCTGGTAGTTGGCACCCAAGGTGTAGACCTTGTCAGTCGTCGCGCTTTTGGCACCTTGTTGACTGTACTCTGCGCGGAACTTCGACAAGCTCTGCTCGGTACGTGGGGAAACGCGGTCGAACACGCCACCCTGGAACGACAGGTTGCTGAATTCTTTGCTGTCGAAGCTCACACCCTGGAAGCTCGAAGGCAATGCGCGGTTGCCGATATTGTCAACAATCGGCGTGCTGAAGTTTTGGCGACCTGCAGTCAAGGTGGTGTTCGACGCGCGGAACTGCACGTTGGCCAGGCCCAGTTTGCTCCACTGGTCTACAGCATTGCCGTTCGAATCAGCCAGGGTGCGGTTGGAGCCGCCCTTGATATCACGCTTGCTGCGGTCCAGCACCAGAGCGTTGTATACCGCCACTTCGGTCTTGACGCCCACGGTGCCCTGGGTGAAACCGGAACTGGCGTTGAGGATGGTGCCCTGTACCCAGTTGGTACGGTTACGGTCGGTCTTGATCTGGTCATGCTCGCGGTATTTCCAGGCACCGCCACGGTACAGGCTTTCGTGGGAGTACCAGTTACGCGTGGTGCCGCCCAGGCTGAAATCTTCGATAAAGCCTTTGGCCTCGCTTTGTGCGCTCGTGCCGGCCAGTGTGGTAGGAACGAATTCCTGGCTGGCGGGTTCAGCGTAGGCGGTTGCCGTGATGGTGCTGATGGCCAGGGCCAGAAGCGCTTTGCTGCTCAGTTTCATGGGTGAAGCTCCTTTGGTTCTCTTTTTTTTTGCCGGTCTTATTAGGTGATCCGGCTATTTGGGTTGTAACTCGTTCAAGCCTTTGCAAACGTTTGCCTTAAGGGAATTGCCGAAATAAGGCTGCACGTTTGCCGCAGAGCCAATTTCGCTCTGCGCCATCCGGTTATCTTTTTATGGGGTGATACTGACGCCCGAGAACACGTTGCGGCCGAAGGGGCTCACTTTGAAACCTTCGACTTTGGCGCTTAACGGCTGGTTGACCGTCGAGTGGGCGACTGGCGTGATCGGCACCTGCTGCTTGAGCAGTTGCTGCGCCTGTTTGTACAGAACAGTCCGTTGTTCGCGGTCGGTGACGACCTTGGCTTGCTTGATCAGCTTGTCGTACGCCGGGTCACACCACATGGAGTAGTTGTTCCCGCCGATGGCGTCGCAGCTATAGAGGGTGCCCAGCCAGTTGTCCGGGTCACCGTTGTCGCCGGTCCAGCCGATCAAGCTCACATCGTGCTCACCGTTCTTGGTGCGCTTGATGTATTCGCCCCACTCGTAGCTGACGATCTTCACTTTCAGGCCGATCTTGGCCCAATCGCTTTGCAGCATTTCTGCCATCAGCTTGGCGTTGGGGTTGTAGGGGCGTTGCACGGGCATCGCCCACAGGGTGATCTCGGTGCCTTCTTTCACGCCGGCAGCCTTGAGCAGTTCCTTGGCTTTTTCCGGGTTGTAGGCGGCGTCCTTGATGGTGTCGTCGTAGGACCACTGCGTCGGTGGCATGGCGTTGACCGCCAGTTGCCCGGCGCCCTGGTACACGGCGTTGAGGATGCTTTGCTTGTTCACCGCCATGTCCAGCGCCTGGCGCACTTCGAGCTGGTCGAAGGGCTTGTGGCGCACGTTGTAGGCGATATAGCCGAGGTTGAAGCCCGGCTTGGTCAGCAGTTGCAGGTTCGGGTCGGCCTTGAGGGCGTCAACGTCGGCTGGGCGCGGGTGCAGGGTTACTTGGCATTCGCCGGCCTTGAGCTTTTGCACACGCACCGAAGCGTCGGTGTTGATGGCGAAGATCAGTTGGTCCAGCTGGACCTTGCTCGGGTCCCAGTACTGTTTGTTGGGCGCGTAGCGGATCTGCGAGTCTTTCTGGTAGCGCTGGAACACGAACGGGCCAGTGCCGATCGGCTTCTGGTTGATGTCGCTGGGCTTGCCGCTCTTGAGCAATTGCTCGGCGTACTCGGCCGACAGGATCGCGGCGAAGCTCATGGCGATGTTTTGCACGAACGCGGCGTCCACCGTGTTCAAGGTCATCACCACGGTGTGCGGGCCGGTTTTCTCGACCTTGGCGATGTTCTTGTTCAGGCTCATCCCGTTGAAGTACGGAAACTCGGTGGGGTAGGCCTTGCGGAACGGGTGTTCGGGGTCAAGCATGCGGTTGAAGGTGAACAGCACGTCGTCGGCATTGAAGTCGCGCGTCGGCTTGAATTCCTTGTTGCTGTGGAACTTCACCCCTTCACGCAGGTGAAAGGTGTAGGTCAGGCCGTCTGGCGAAATATCCCACTTGGTTGCCAGAGCCGGTACTACGTTGGTCTCACCTTTTTCAAACTCGACCAAGCGGTTGTACAGCGGTTCGGCTGCATCGTTGTCGGTGGCGGTGGTGTATTGCGCGGTGTCAAAACCAGCCGGGCTGCCTTCGGAGCAGAACACCAGGCTCTTCTTGTCGGCGGCGTGGCCCATCGTGGCCACCGCCAGCAGGCTGGTGGCAAATAGTGCGGATAGAACAGTGGTATGGCGCATGACGATCCCGATCCTTGTTTGTTGTTGTCGTCAGCGAGCAATCACCCGGTCTTTCAGGACCGGGATGCATCGCTGACCCCACACGGCAAGTGCCCTGTCAGATTGAGGCTTCTGCGGCCCTGCGACGTTATGGGTCGCGGACTTCGCAGTAAATGCACGAAATCTGACTGTCGTTGTAGGTAACGGAGGCGCAGGTCGAAGTTTGTTGCTGTAGGACGGCAACGGCTTCGGCTGTGGTCTGTTTCCTACATCTTGGGCGGATGCAATAACGGCGACGTTATGAAACGTCGCCGCCAATGACCCTTATTTGCCGCTGACGCTCACGCCGTAGAAGGAGTTCAAGCCAAACGGGCTGATCTTGAAGTCCTGCACGGTGTTGCGCATGGGTTGATACACCGTCGAGTGCGCGATAGGTGTCATCGGGACAGCATCTTTGAGGATATGTTGCGCCTGCTTGTACAGCTCGGTGCGTTTGGCGACATCCGAAGTCGCCTTGGCTTCTTTCACGGTGTCGTCGAATTTCTTGTCACACCATTTGGAGAAGTTGTTGCCGGCCAGCGAATCGCAGCCGAACAGCACGTTCAGCCAGTTGTCCGGGTCACCATTGTCGCCGCTCCAGCCAATGATCATGGCCTGGTTCTCGCCGCCTTTGGAACGCTTGATGTACTCGCCCCACTCGTAGCTGACGATGTTGACCTTCAGGCCGATCTGTTTCCAGTCGTTCTGCAGCATCTCGGCCATCAGCTTGGCGTTGGGGTTATACGGACGCTGAACCGGCATCGCCCACAGGGTGATCTCGGTGCCTTCCTTGACGCCTGCTTCCTTGAGCAAAGCCTTGGCTTTGGTCACGTCATGCGGGACATCCTTGATGGTGGTGTCGTAGGACCACTGGGTCGGCGGCATGGCGTTGACGGCCAGTTGGCCGGCGCCCTGGTAGACGGAGTCGATGATCTGCTGTTTGTTTACCGACATGTCCAACGCTTCACGTACGCGCAGGTCGGACAGTGGGTTGGCGGCGGTCTGGCCCTTGAGCACTGGCATCACGTTGTAGGCGATGTAGCCCAGGTTGAAACCGGCCTGGTGCGGCAGTTTCAGGTCCTTGTCTTCGCCCAGCGCCTTGAGGTCGGCCGGACGTGGGAACAGGGTGACCTGGCATTCGTTTTTCTTCAGCTTCTGGATACGCACCGACGGGTCGGTGGTGATAGCGAAGATCAGGTTGTCGATCTTCACGTCCTCAGGTTTCCAGTAATCCTTGTTGCCGGTGTAGCGGATGTTCGAATCTTTCTGGTAGCTCTTGAACACGAACGGGCCAGTGCCGATCGGCTTCTGGTTGATGTCCTGGGCCTTGCCTTCTTTCAACAGCTGGGCGGCGTATTCCGCCGACTGGATAGAGGCGAAGCTCATGGCCAGGTTCTGGATGAACGCCGCGTCCACGGTGCCAAGGGTGAACTTGACGGTGTGGTCATCGACTTTCTCGATGTTCTTGATGTTGGTGTCCATCCCCATGTCCGTGAAGTACGGGAACTCGGTGGGGTAGGCTTTGCGGAACGGATCGTCCTTGTTGATCATGCGGTTGAACGTGAACAGCACGTCATCGGCATTGAAGGTACGGGTCGGCTTGAAGTACGAGGTGGTGTGGAACTTGACGCCGTCGCGCAGGGTGAAGGTGTACGTGAGGCCGTCCGGGGACACGTCCCACTTGGTGGCCAGCCCAGGAATCACAGCGGTGCCGCCGCGCTCGAACTGGGTCAGACGGTTGAACATGGTTTCGGCCGAGGCATCGAAGTCTGTTCCGGTGGTGTACTGGCCTGGGTCGAAACCGGCCGGGCTCCCTTCGGAGCAGAACACCAGGTTAGTCGCCGCTTGGGCGAAAGGGGCTGCGGCCATAAGGCCCGCGCTAACAATTAACGGAATGACTGCGTGTTTAAGCATGTAGGCCTCATGATTTGTTGTCATTTTTGGTGGTGAGGGCGACCTCGTGAGCCGGCCTGCGGATACTTATGCAGGGGCCATACCCATTGCAAGATGCAGAACCGTTAGGAGGCTGAAACAGTGGTACGAACGTACAGGAATGTCGCAATTATGAAAGTTCTTACACAATTGAGTACATTTTGAGGGTTTTTTCGGTGCATCAGGCGCACCAAAAATGACCAACCGAGGCGTCTAGCGCACTCGGTTGGGGCGGTGCTGTTACTTATCTAGACTGACGCCGTAGAAGGGCGTGAGCCCGAACGGGCTGATCTTGAAGTCGTGGACTTCTTTGCGCAGGGGCTGGAAAACCGTCGAGTTCGCAATAGGCGTTATAGGTACTTGTTCCTTAAGGATTTTCTGCGCCTGTTGATACCACTTGATACGTTGCTCGCGGTCACTGCTGACCTTGGCCTGCTGCACCAGTTTGTCGTAGTCAGGGTTACACCATTTGGCGTAGTTGCTGCCCTTGACCGCAGCACAACTGTAGAGCACGCCGAGCCAGTTATCCGGGTCGCCGTTATCACCGGTCCAGCCGTAAATCATCGCGTCGTGCTCGCCATTTTTGGCGCGCTTGATGTATTCGCCCCATTCATAGCTGACGATGTTGGCCTTGATGCCGACTTTTGCCCAATCCTGCTGAATCATTTGTGCCGACATTCGCGCATTCGGATTGGACGCACGCTGGACCGTCATGGCCCACAGGTTGATCGTGGTACCTGGTGCGACGCCTGCTTCTTTTAGTAGCGCCTTGGCCTTGGCGGGATCGTAGGGTGCATCCTTGATATTCGGGTCATAAGACCACTGCGCTGGCGGCAACGCGTTCTGCGCCAATTGCCCGGCACTCTGGTACACCGCCTTGATGATCGCCGGCTTGTCGATGGCCATGTCCAGGGCCTGGCGCACCTTGAGCTGATCCAGCGGCGGATGGGTCACGTTGTAGGCCAGAAAACCCAGGTTGAAACCGGCCTGTTGCAGCACCCGCAGGTTGGGATCTTGCTTCATCACCTCGATGTCGGAGGGGCGCGGGTAGCCGCTGACCTGGCATTCGCCGGCCTTGAGTTTTTGCAGGCGCGAGGCGGCGTCGGGTGTGATGGCGAACACCAGGTTGTCGAGCTTCACGTCCTCGGGTTTCCAATACTGCTTATTGGCCACGTAGCGAATCTGCGAGTCTTTCTGGTAGCGCTTGAACACAAATGGCCCAGTGCCGACCGGCTTCTGGTTGATCTCTTCGGCCTTGCCCTGCTTCAACAGTTGCGCGGCATATTCGGCGGACTGCACCGAGGCAAAGCTCATGGCCAGGTTCTGCACAAATGACGCATCGACGTTGTTCAGGTTGAAGCGCACGGCGTGCTCGTCGAGTTTGTCGACGGCCTTGATCGTGGTGTTCAGGCCCATGTCGGTGAAGTACGGCGATTCGGAAGGGTAGGCCTTGCGAAACGGGCTGCCGGCATCCAGCAGGCGGTTGAAGGTGAACAGCACATCATCCGCGTTGAAATCGCGGGTAGGCGTGAAGAAGTCGGTGGTGTGGAACTTGACGCCATCGCGCAGGTGGAAGGTGTAGGTCAGGCCGTCGTTGGATACGTCCCAGCTTGTCGCCAGGCCGGGCTCCACTTCGGTACCGCCGCGCTTGAACTGGGTCAGGCGGTTGAACACGGTTTCGGCCGAAGCGTCGAAGTCTGTGCCGCTGGTGTACTGGCTGGGATCGAAACCGGCGGGGCTGGCTTCGGAGCAGTAGACCAGGGTGGTGGTGGCTTGGGCCATCGGCATGAACGCGAGCAGGCCGGCGGCAAGAAGCAGTGGTTTGAAGGTGATTCTTTCCATGGAGACCCCTGAAATGGCAGCCCTGCGCAGGCTACGCAAACGAAAACGGCGGTACCGAGGGTACCGCCGTTCATTGAGGGCAGATAGAGGGTTAGCGCTTATTCATCCGGTGTAGGCTTGATTTCCATGCGCGTTGGCGTAGAGGGGTCAACGGTATAACCGGCGCCGTCCAACTCGTTACTTTCGCGTATGGTAAATGTTCTTGATGCATTCACCTTTATGTCGGTAACGGGTTCAAGATCAAGGCGGTCTTCGGACAGTTTGCTCGCTATAAAGTCGATCTTGGCCGTGACAGTGGTCACGGCATCTGCTGGGTCATATTTGATGTGGTAGTGTGTATTGCGTCCGCTGCCAAGGACCGTTCCCTTAAAGCGGGGTGTCGCAAACTCACCCGCAGCGGGACCAAGCGCCCATTGGTTGGCAAGTTCGGAAATTCGAGCTCTCAACTCCGGTTCAGGAATGATTTTCTCAATTTCCTCGATACTTTTTTGTTTCAGCTGACGAAGCTCTTCGTTTGATAACAGAGCGCCTTTTTTTTGCTGAAGTTCGATTATCTGGCTGCCGATGTCGAGCTCCAGCTTGGCGTTCCCAGGACCTTCTATTGTGAACTTGTCGCGATGCAGGTCATCGATAAACTGGCTGCTGTATTCGCTGGTGCCGAATGTCGAAAC
Organism: Pseudomonas sp. CBZ-4; assembly: GCF_000346755.1. Classification (GTDB taxonomy): domain Bacteria; phylum Pseudomonadota; class Gammaproteobacteria; order Pseudomonadales; family Pseudomonadaceae; genus Aquipseudomonas. The sequence continues at coordinate 14,087 of NZ_ANNV01000179.1, forward strand.
GTTAGCCGGTGGCGGCGGCGTGGCGTCGGCAGGGTTTTCTTCAAACGTCCAGGAAATTTGCGGTGCGATTTTACCTTCTTCGTTCAGCGTGACACCGTATGTGTAATCGTAGCCATCAGTCTTGAGGTATTTATCCAGTATTTCAGCGCCCTTCATTTTTTTGCCATCGACATCAAGGAACTCATCTGAAAGTTGTCGCGGCCTTGTGAGTTCAACGTCTGCTGTTGAAGGTGATGCCCGGTTCCACCATGCACCGCCATCGCCCGGCGCACGTGTCCATTCGCCATCACGTCCAGGCGTTACCACCATCACTCCCTTGCCGGTATTTGGATCAATGATCTTGGCAAATGAGTTGCCCGATCGGTAGCTGCCGGATATTTCAAAGACCTTGTGGGTGCCCGTCTCATCGGTCACGCGCACGAACTGGCGAAATACTCCCTTGCTATCGGTCATTCGATAGACCCCCGACGCATTTCGGGTAGCGTTCCGTATCAGCTCCTCACCGTCGGCAACCGCATATTGCGCCATGGGAATGAGTGACGGCGACCTCGGCAAGGGTTGTGATACGTCTGTATTGGCAGGGTATGTGCCCCTGGATGTTCCTGGCTGGGATTCTTCGGTGATGGTGGGAACCTCCTCACTGGCGGGTGGCGCTTTGGGTGCCCGTACCAACTCAAAGTCACTGGATGGCGAGTTGTACCGCCAACTGACGTCTCTGAGATCAGGGGCGAGCGCGGCGGCGGGCGGTTCCTCCGTTCCTGCTCCTCCGGCGGTTGCTAGTTCGTGCGCCAATTGCAGCGCTGATATCACCGCCCCGGAACTGCCGCCAATACGATCCTCTGCGGTTTTTCCATAAATCCCATCGTGTATGCCGAAGACAATGTTGCCCGCGTTGCCCACCACGGGCACGTAACCGAAGGTATTGCCCCAGAAGTCTTTCGCGGCCTTCCAGTTTTGTTGTGAGGAACCAAATACTTCGGTCTGATCGGCCCATACTGCGTTGGTGGCGTTCTGCTCCTGATATTTGGAGGCAATGCCGTTGTCCAGGTTGCCAAACTTCAACTGATAATGATCGCCGCGTGCCCTGGTGTAATTAAATGTCTCCCTGACGGGGATGGCTTGATCTTTGAAGAGGTTTTGATACCCAGGGTAAGTGGCATTCTTGCCTCTGATCAGGGTGTCTAGAACATCTCCCGCCTTCGGCCAATGCGCGTCTTTTCCGCCTTGTCGGTCGCTGGCGTTGAAGCGCGTGTGTAAAGTGTTCTGGTTGTTCTTTGCCCAGTTGGCAAAGTCGTCGTCACCTTTTATCTCATGGGCCGCGCCATTTCTTAAATCAATCATCAACCCTTGATTCGGGCGGTTTTCATAGTTGCCGTCGTAGGGGGTGTAGGGGATGAATGCATACCCTGAGAGTGGGTAGCCATAGATGTTGGGGATAATGACCTGGCCATTATGTTCCAATGTGCGTTTGATCGCTTCTTTGGCTTCACCACTCAGTTTTTCAAAGCTGTCTTTGTTGTTGAAGAGACTTTGCAGGGTGCCTCGAGTAACGTAGGCATCTGCTTTTCCTGAACGTTGCGCCACTTCACCTGACGCATCCCGCATCGGCGTGGCTATATCTTTTTCCCAGTGATCCTGGAGTTTATGGCCAAGCGACTCCAGCTCGTTGATTTTTCCACGGCTCTTTTTTTCGATGCTCATGGATTGGAAATTGATCGGGCCACCTCGCTGCACCTTGTCATGCTCAAGGGCTCCGGCTGCTATTTCCCATGCAAAGTAGGTACGAATCTCGGTGCCGGTCAGTACATCGGGTTTTCCCATGCCGGTGTACGTGCTGAACTTTACTTTGAATTGTTCGTGCGGGTCATGGCCGGCCGCCAATAATCCACCGCTAAAATAACCCGCGGGCTCCATGAACTGGCGCGCGTTCTGGAACTTGATATTTCGTTTGCCCTCTCGATCACTCTCTATGTCTCCGATCAGCGTCTTGACGCGATTGGCATAGGCGTCGATATGTTGTTCTCGTTCTTCTTTGGTATAGCCCGTGCCGGGCGCCGGAGCGGTAGGTGTTCCGTAGATTGTCGTCGTGTAGGTACTGGCGCTGTTATTGGAAGAAGGGACTTCGGTCGTGGGTTTTTGGTCGGTTTTCTTGTTTTCGGCGTTCGCCATTTCACCCGCGTCATTCGCCGGTGCAAGGGGGGTCATTGTTGTTATGAAATTCGATGAGGTGGCCGACGTTATACTCATAATTAACTCGCTTTATCTTGGGGGACAAATAACAATTCGCCAATCGAGAGGTGCCTGGGTAAAGCCCATACTGCACGAACTATGGCCGATATCGGCTCGCCGATCCCTGGATAAAATAGCGGGTTGAATTGCTGACTAGCGCCGCATTAAAAGTGCAACTAAGTGTCTGGTTGTTTTAAGTTAAGTGTTGTAGTGGCTTTGCTCTGTCCGGGTTGATCTGATGGCAGCATTGAGTGGCTGAGTGTGTATGGGGCGTTCCACTTCAATGCCTACTAAACATTGCCGATGCTCGGCCGTTTTGCGCTGAGTCAATAGCATCCGAGAACGCCTTGCGTGCGATTGCTGAGGGGGGTGAGCAAAAAAAACGGCACAAGCCTTTATGGGCTGTGCCGTTTTGTCATAACGAATAGTTTATTGCAGCACTTCAATCACACCGTCAGCGCTCATGGTGACCTGGCTGGTACCGGCTTCCACTTCCGGCGTCGGCGCCGAATCCATGGCCGCGGCCTTCATCATCATGCCGCCACGGGCGTAGGGTTGTGGATAACCGTTGGTGTTGAAGTTCAGGTTGACGATCTTGTAGCCCTTGCCGCCCAGCGCATCGGTCGCCAGTTGTGCACGGGCCTTGAACGCGGCCACGGCATCCTTGAGCAACGCATCTTCACTGGCCTTGCGGGTGGCGTCGGCGATGGCGAAGTCCATGCTGTCCATTTTCAGGGTGTTGAGCAGTTCGCCGGTGAGCTTGGACAGCGCCGGGAAGTCCGCGCTTTCCAGGCGCAGTTCGGCGCGCTCGCGCCAGCCGGTGATCTTCTGGTTCTTGTTGTCGTAGATCGGGTAGCTGTTGCGGCTGCCCTGGCGCAGGGTCACGCCCTTGACTTCGCGAGACTGGGCCAGCGCCTTGTTCATGGTGGTGGTGATTTCGGCGGCAAGCTTGGCCGGGTCGCTGTTCTGGGACTCGGTGTAGAGGGTCACGATCATCTTGTCGCGGGCCACCTCCTGGCTGGCCTCGGCGCGCAGGGAAATCTGGTTGTAGTTCAGGCCTTCGGCGGCCAGGGCAGGAAGGCTGGCAAGGGTGGCGACGCCGAGGGTGATAACAGCTGCACTACGAGTGAAACGAGACATGAGAGCTCCTTAGGGTGTTCGTGTTCGGTAAGACTGTAGACGGTGGCATCGGGTTCTTCGGGTTTACACATTACCTACAAGTTTTGCCGATGCCGACGAACGGTATTTTCCCCGGCCTGCGGCAAAGAGCCACACGCGCCGTGCCAGCCGGTCGGCTTCGTTTATACTCCTGCCGATCCGCCTGCAGCGCTCAACGGGAGAGCTCATGCTCGCCGCCGTAAAACTGACTTCCGCCACCCGCCAGAACCTCTGGCGCCTGACGTTCATTCGCACCCTGGTCCTGGCCGCACAGGCCGGCTCCGTCGGGCTCGCCTATTGGTTCGACCTGCTGCCGCTGCCGTGGCTGCAATTGGGCGTGACCCTGGGTTTCTCCACCGTGCTGTGTGTGTTTACCGCGATCCGCTTGCGCACCACCTGGCCGGTGACCGAGTTGGAATACGCCCTGCAATTGGCGTGCGACCTGTTTATCCACAGTGTGTTGCTGTATTTCTCCGGCGGTTCCACCAACCCGTTCGTGTCGTATTACCTGGTGCCGTTGACCATCGCAGCGGTGACCTTGCCGTGGCGCTATTCGGTGGCGTTGTCGGGTATCGCCCTGACCCTCTACACCTTGTTGCTGGCGCGGTTCTATCCGCTGCAAACGTTCCCCATCGCCCGGGAAAACCTGCAGATCTACGGGATGTGGCTGAGCTTCGCCTTGTCTGCTGCCGTCATTACCTTTTTCGCCGCGCGCATGGCCGAAGAGCTGCGCCGCCAGGAAGAACTGCGCGCCATCCGCCGTGAAGAAGGCCTGCGCGACCAGCAATTGCTGGCCGTCGCCACCCAGGCCGCCGGCGCTGCCCATGAGTTGGGAACGCCGTTGGCGACCATGAGCGTACTGCTCAAGGAAATCATCCAGGACCACCACGACCCGGCGCTGCAGGAAGACCTCGGCGTGTTGCAGGAACAGGTCAAGCAGTGCAAACAGACCTTGCAGCAACTGGTGCGTGCCGCCGAAGCCAACCGCCGCCTGGCGGTGGAGATGCAGGACGTGACCCAGTGGCTCGACGAAGCCCTGAACCGCTGGCACCTGATGCGCCCTGAAGCCAGCTACCGCTTCCACCTGCTCGGGCAAGGCACCGTCCCGCGGATGGCGCCGCCGCCCGACCTGACCCAGGCGTTGCTCAACCTGCTGAACAACGCTGCCGACGCCTGCCCCGAAGGCCTGGGCGTGCAGCTGGACTGGGATGCGGAAGACGTGACCATCAGCATTCGCGACCACGGCGCCGGCGTGCCGCTGGCCATTGCCGAGCAGATCGGCAAACCGTTCTTTACCACCAAGGGCAAAGGCTTCGGCCTCGGCCTGTTTTTGAGCAAGGCCAGCGTGACCCGCGCGGGCGGCTCAGTGAAGCTCTATAGTCATGAGGAAGGTGGCACGCTCACCGAGCTGCGCCTGCCCCGTGTCGCACGAGGAGATATCGATGAGTGACGAGATCCAAGTCGAAGGCGAAGAACTGCCGCACCTGTTGCTGGTAGATGACGACGCAACCTTTACCCGCGTGATGGCACGCGCCATGAGCCGTCGCGGTTTCCGCGTGAGCACCGCCGGTTCCGCCGAAGAAGGCCTGACCATCGCCCAGGCCGACCTGCCGGACTACGCCGCGCTCGACCTGAAAATGGACGGCGACTCCGGCCTGGTGCTGCTGCCCAAGCTGCTGGAACTCGACCCCGAAATGCGCGTGGTGATCCTTACCGGTTACTCCAGCATTGCCACTGCCGTCGAGGCGATCAAGCGTGGCGCCTGCAACTACCTGTGCAAACCGGCCGATGCAGATGACGTGCTGGCCGCCTTGCTCTCCGAGCACGCCGACCTCGACACCCTGGTGCCGGAAAATCCGATGTCGGTGGACCGCCTGCAGTGGGAGCACATCCAGCGCGTGCTCACCGAACACGAAGGCAACATCTCCGCCACCGCCCGCGCCCTGGGCATGCACCGCCGCACCTTGCAGCGCAAACTGCAGAAGCGTCCGGTACGCCGCTGAACGAAGTCTGAACAACCTGCTTCAGGCTCCACGGCGCCCTGAACCGATCGTCTATGATCGGTTCAAACGCCTGTGATCTTTTCCCTACCGAGCCTGAACGATGAATCAGAACGCTGAGTACTCCGCGGTCAACGACGCGGTGCGTGGGCAATTCTTCCGCCGAACCTGGGCGATGATCACACCGTATTGGCGCAGTGAAGAGAAGGGCAAGGCCTGGTTGTTGCTGGCGGCGGTGATCGGCCTGTCGTTGTTCAGCGTGGCGATCTCGGTGTGGATCAACCACTGGTACAAGGACTTCTACAACGCCCTTGAACACAAGGACACCGCCGCTTTCTGGCAGCTGATCGGCTACTTCGGCGGGATCGCCGCCGTGGCGATCCTCGGCGCGGTGTACCGCCTGTACCTGACCCAGATGCTGACCATCCGCTGGCGCGCCTGGCTCACCGAAAAGCACTTCGCCCGTTGGCTCGCCAACAAGAACTACTACCAGCTGGAGCAGGGCGGTTACACCGATAACCCGGACCAGCGGATTTCCGAAGACCTCAACAACTTTACCGCCAACACCTTGAGCCTCGGCCTTGGCTTGCTGCGCAATGTGGTCAGCCTGGTGTCGTTCTCGATCATCCTGTGGGGCGTGTCGGGCAGTATCGAAGTGTTTGGCATCACCATTCCCGGCTACATGTTCTGGTGCGCGCTGCTGTACGCCGCCGTGGGCAGTTGGCTGACGCATTTGATCGGCCGTCGCCTGATCGGCCTGAGCAACCAACAGCAACGTTTCGAAGCGGACCTGCGTTTCTCCATGGTGCGCGTGCGTGAGAACGCCGAGAGCATCGCGCTGTACAACGGCGAGCCGAATGAACAACAGCGCCTGAGCACGCGCTTCGGCAAGGTCTGGCACAACTTCTGGGACATCATGAAAGTGTCCAAGCGCCTGACCTTCTTCACCGCCGGTTACAGCCAGATCGCGATCATCTTCCCGTTCATCGTCGCCGCGCCGCGTTACTTCACTGGCAAGATCGAATTGGGCGAGCTGATGCAAATCAACTCGGCGTTCGGCAACGTGCAGGAGAACTTCAGCTGGTTTATCAGCGCGTATTCCGACCTGGCGTCGTGGCGTGCCACCAGTGATCGTCTGCTGAGTTTTCAGCAGGCCATGACGGATAACGAGCAGCGCCCGCCAGCGATTGACGTGCGCCCTGAAGGCGAACGCCTTGTGTTGCAAAACCTGGGCATGGACCTGGCCGATGGTCGCCACTTGCTGACCGATGCGGACATGACCGTGGAGCCCGGCCAGCGCGTGATGCTCAGCGGGCGTTCCGGCAGCGGTAAAAGTACCTTGCTGCGTGCGATGGGCCATCTGTGGCCGGCGGGGCACGGCAGCATTCGTTTGCCGGCTGCGCGTTATCTGTTCCTGCCGCAGAAGCCTTACCTGCCGATCGGTACGTTGAAGGCGGTGTTGAGTTATCCACAAGACGACAGCACCTACCCGGCCGAACGTTATGCACAGGTGCTGGAGACTTGCCGCTTGCCGCATCTGGTTGGCCGTCTGGATGAAGCGAACCACTGGCAACGCATGCTCTCGCCGGGTGAGCAGCAACGTTTGGCGTTTGCCCGTGCGTTGTTGTTCGCGCCGCAATGGCTGTACATGGACGAAGCGACATCGGCGATGGATGAAGAGGATGAGGCGACGCTGTATCAGGCTTTGATTGATGAGTTGCCGGGATTGAGCATTGTCAGCGTGGGGCATCGCAGCAGCCTGAAGCGCTTCCATGGGCGGCATGTGCGGATCGAGGGTGGGCGTCTCCAGGAACAACAACCCGCCTAAGGGTGTACTCAATCAGTGTGGGAGCTGGCTTGCCTGCGATAGCGGTGTATCAGTGACAGA
>NZ_ANNV01000180.1 GCF_000346755.1 Pseudomonas sp. CBZ-4
TCCACCCACACCGCCAACACCAGAATGCTGCCCTTGACGATCATTTGCCAGTAGCTGTCCACGTCCAGCATCGACATGCCGTTATCCAGGCTGGTAATCACCAACGCCCCGAGCAACGCGCCATACACCGTGCCCGAGCCGCCGCGCATCGAGGTACCACCGATAAAACACGCGGCGATGGCGTCCAGTTCGCCCATGTTGCCCGCCGACGGCGAACCCGCCGCCAGGCGCGCGGTGTTGACCAGCCCGGCGAGGGCACACATCACGCCCATGATGCCGAAGATCCACAACTTCACCGCCTGCACGTTGATGCCCGACAGGCGCGTGGCTTCCATGTTGCTGCCCACCGCATACACGCGCCGGCCGAACACGGTCTGGCTGGTGACGTAGCTGAACACCCCGAGCAACACCAGCAACAACAGCACCGGCACGGGAATGCCGTCGTAGCTGTTGAGGGTGGTGACGAACCCGGCGAGCACAGCGCCGATCACCGCGACGCGCAGCAGATCCCGCGCCAGCGCATGCGCCGCCAGGCCATGCAAGGCGCGGTTGCGCCGCTGTTTCCAGGTCAGAAACACCGTCAGCGCAAACAACAAGACGCCCAGCCCAATGCCCACCGAATGTGGCAAATAACCCTGGCCCACATACACCAGCGACGGCGACACCGGCGCAATGGTCGTGCCCCCGGTAATCCCCAGCAAAATCCCGCGAAACGCCAGCATCCCGCCCAAGCCGACGATAAACGACGGGATGCGCAGATAGGCCGTCATATACCCGTTGGCCAGGCCAATCATCAACCCGCACAACGCCACCAGACTCAGGTTGGCCAACAACGGTATGTGATAGACCACATCCAGGATCGCCGCCAACCCGCCCAGCAACCCGAGCAGCGAGCCCACCGACAAGTCGATCTCGCCGCTGATGATCACCAGCACCATGCCGCACGCCAGAATCCCGGTGATCGACATCTGCCGCAGCAGGTTGGACAGGTTGCGCGGCGTAAGGAACCCGCCCTCGGTCTGCCAGCTGAAAAACACCCAGATCACCGCCACGGCAATCACCAGGGCGAGCATTTTGTAGCGGCTGAACAGTTGTTTGACCTGATTCATCTACGCGGTCTTCCGATCATTATTATTGTTGTGGCTGAGCGCGGCGGCGAGCACCTGTTCCTGGGTGAGCCCGGCGTTGAGGAAGTCGCCCCGCAACTGGCCCTCGCCGATCACCAGCACACGGTCCGATACGCCCAGCACCTCGGCCAGTTCCGACGAGACCATGATGATCGCCACGCCCGCGGCCGCCAGCGCGCCCATCAGCTTGTAGATCTCATACTTGGCGCCCACGTCCACGCCGCGGGTGGGTTCATCGAGGATCAGCACTCGCGGCTTGGCCATCAGCATTTTCGCCAGCACGGCCTTTTGCTGGTTGCCACCGGACAGGCTGGTGATGGGCAAGAACGGGCTGGAGGTCTTCAGGTGCATGCGTGCGATCTGCTGGTCGATGCTGCCCAGTTCGGCTTCGGCATCGATGCGCGTCAGGTGGGCGTAGCTGTCGAGTACCGCCAGGGTGATGTTCTGGCCCACGCCAAGGTCGGGGATGATGCCTTGGCGCTTGCGGTCTTCGGGCACCATGCACAGCCCGGCGCGGATCGCTTTGAGCGGCGTGCGCGTGTCGATCACCGCGCCGTCCAGCCACACCTCGGCGCTGTAGCGCCCGGGGTAGGCGCCGAACAACGCCGACACCAGTTCCGTGCGCCCGGCGCCCACCAGCCCGGCGATGCCGAGGATTTCGCCGCGCTTGAGGGCAAAGGAAATGTCGTCGACGCGCTTGCGCCTGGGGTTGTCCACGTCATAACAGGTGACGTGGCGCGCCTCGAAAATCACCTCGCCGACAGCGTGCGGCTCGGTGGGGTAGAGGTTGCTCATCTCGCGGCCGACCATCTGCGTGATGATCTGCGCAATGTCCATGTCGGCCATGGCCGTGGTCGCGATGTGTTTGCCGTCGCGGATCACCGCGATGGTGTCGCACACCGCCGCCACTTCATCGAGCTTGTGGGAGATGTACACGCAGGCCACGCCCTTGGCCTTGAGGCTGCGGATGATGTCCAGCAGCACTTCGATCTCCGAGCGGGTCAGGGCCGAGGAGGGCTCGTCGAGGATCAACAGGCGCGCCTGTTTGTTGAGGGCCTTGGCGATTTCCACCAGCTGCTGGTAACCGCCGCCGTACTGCGACACCGGCAGTGCCACGTTCATGTCCGGCACCTTGAGCTCGCGCATCAGGGCTTCGGCGCGGTGGAACATCGCCGGGTAGTTCATGCGCCCACCCGGCAGGGTCAGCTCGTGGCCCATGAAGATGTTTTCGGCCACCGAGAGATCGGGCACCAGGGTCAGTTCCTGGTGGATGATCACAATGCCCGCCGCCTCGGTTTCGCTGATGGACTGCGCCCTGAGCGGTTGCCCGTCCCAGAGGATTTCACCGGCCCAGGTGCCGTGGGGATAGACCGCCGACAGCACCTTCATCAGGGTGGATTTGCCGGCGCCGTTCTCGCCGCACAGGCCGATGCATTCCCCCGGCCGCACCTTGAGGTCGATGCCGTTGAGGGCGTTGACACCGCCAAAGGTTTTGACGATGCCCTTCATTTGCAGCAGGTAGTCGGCCATGGCGGTCATTGCCCGGCGATCTGCTCTTTGGTGTAGAACCCGTCCTTTTCCAGCAGGTCGATATTGGCCTTGGTCAGTGGGGTGGGGGTGAGCAGGATGGTGTCGACTTTCTTGCTGCCGTTGTCGTATTGCGAGCTGTAGGCCGGTTTTTCACTGCGCGCCAGTTGCACCGAGAGCTTGGCCGCTTCCGTGGCGATCAGCTTGAGCGGTTTGTAGACGGTCATGGTCTGGGTGCCGTCGATCACGCGCTTGATCGCGGCGAGGTCGGCGTCCTGGCCGGAGATCGGCACCTTGCCCGCCAGTTTCTGCGCGGCCAGGGCCTGGATCGCGCCGCCGGCGGTGGCGTCGTTGGAGGCGACGATGGCGTCGATCTTGTTGTCGTTACGGGTCAGGGCATTCTCGACAATGCTCAGGGCCTCGGTGGGGTTCCATTCCTTGACCCATTGCTGGCCCACCACCTTGATATCGCCCTTGTCGATGGCCGGTTGCAGCACCTTCATCTGGCCTTCGCGCAGCACCTTGGCGTTGTTGTCGGTGGGCGCGCCGCCGAGCAGGAAGTAGTTGCCCTTGGGCGCCGCTTGCAGCACGCCGCTGGCCTGCATCTCGCCGACTTTTTCGTTATCGAAGGAGATATACGCGTCGATGTCGGCGTTGAGAATCAGGCGGTCATAGGACACCACCTTGATCCCGGCCTTCTTCGCTTCGGCGACGGCATTGGTCAGTACGGTGGCGTTGAACGGCACGATGACGATCACATCGACGCCACGGGAGATGAGGTTTTCGATCTGCGAGATCTGTTTTTGCTCGTTGGCATCGGCCGATTGCACGAAGACCTTGGCGTCGAGTTTTTCGGCGGCGGCGACAAAGTAATCGCGGTCGCGGGACCAGCGTTCCAGGCGCAGGTCATCGATGGAGAAGCCGATCTTCGGGTGCGCCGGGTCAGCCATCACCGGCAGGGCGAGCAGGGCCAGGGCAGTGGCGATAAGTGTGCGTTTCATGGTTTGTGCGTCCTTTTATTGTTGTTGGAAGACTCAAAACAAACACGGTCAGCGATAGATAAACCGATTGACGATCCCTTCAAGCATCTCCTGTCGGCCGCTCACGGCCTGCGGATTCAGCTCCTGGGCAAACGCATGCAAGGCCAGCGATTCCAGGCTGAACTCACCGGCCAACACCGCCTGGCCCAACGGCTGCTGCCAACCGGCATACCGCTGGTCCTTGAACTGCTGCAAGCGATCGTTCTGCACCATCGCCGCCGCGCGTTCCAGGGCCAGCGCCAGGACATCCATGGCCGCCACATGCCCGTGGAACAGGTCCACCTCGTCCAGGCTCTGGCGGCGGACCTTGGAATCAAAGTTATAGCCGCCATTCTTGAACCCGCCAGCCTTGAGGATTTCATAGGTGGCCAGGGTCATCTCTTCAACGCTGTTGGGGAACTGGTCGGTGTCCCAGCCGTTCTGCGGGTCGCCACGGTTGGCGTCGATGCTGCCGAAGATCCCCAGGGACACCGCCGTGGCGATCTCATGGTGAAAACTGTGCCCGGCCAACGTCGCATGGTTGGCCTCGATATTCACCTTGATCTCCTGCTCCAGCCCGTACTCGTGCAGGAAGCCGAACACCGTGGCGCTGTCGTAATCGTATTGGTGCTTGGTCGGCTCCTGGGGCTTGGGCTCGATCAGCAGGTCGCCCTTGAAACCGATCTTGTGCTTGTGCTCCACCACCATGCGCATAAAGCGCCCGAGTTGTTCGCGCTCGCGCTTGAGGTCGGTGTTGAGCAGGGTTTCGTAGCCTTCACGGCCGCCCCACAACACATAGTTGGCGCCCTTGAGCCGCAGCGTCGCATTCATCGCGCTGTACACCTGGGCGGCGGCCACGGCGAACACTTGCGGGTCCGGGTTGCTGGCGGCGCCGGCGGCAAATCGCGGGTTGCTGAAGCAGTTGGCGGTGCCCCACAGCAGCTGGATGCCGGTCTGTTCCTGATGGTGTTCGAGGTGGTCGACCATCTGCGCAAAGTGGTTGCGGTACTCCTTCAGCGAGCTGCCTTCGGGGGCCACATCGGTGTCGTGGAAGCTGTAGTAGTCGATGCCCAGCTTGGAGAAGAACTCAAACGCCGCCTCGGCCTTGCCGATGGCCAGTTTCATCGGGTCGCCGCTGCGCTGCCACGGACGCTTGAAGGTGCCGACGCCAAACATGTCCGCTCCCGGCCAGACAAAGGTGTGCCAATAACAGGCGGCCATGCGCAGGTGTTCGCGCATGGGTTTGCCGAGGATCAGCTTGTTTGCGTCGTAATGGCGAAAGGCGAGGGGACTGTCGCTGCTGGGGCCTTCGAAGCGGACCTTCTCGACACCGGGGAAGTACGGCATGGCGTTTTCCTTATTGTTCTTGGCGGTGGCTCGATACTAGCAACGGCGTTGGCCCTGGCGATTATGAAAATCACCAACGGGTGGTGCGATTTTGCGTGGCGGGGGCTAGGCTGTGGCGACCGGCCCGAGGATAAAAACAATGAAAACCCTACCGCCCGTGCACCGCATTGCCTTGTTGTTCAACGGCAGCAAGATCTACGACCGCGGCATCATCGCCGGCATCGGCAATTACCTGAGCAGCACCCGCGCGTCCTGGGACTTGTTCCTCGAAGAAGACTTCCTGTGCCGCCTCAAAGGCATCGAGCGCTGGCAGGGCGACGGCATCATTGCCGACTTCGATGACCCGCTGATCGGCGAGGCGCTGGCCGGGATCAAGGTGCCGGTGGTGGCGGTGGGCGGTTCCTACGCAGATGCGCGGGCCTATCCGCAGGGCATTCCCTATGTGGCCACCGATAACCATGCCCTGATGAAGCTGGCCTATGAGCACCTGATCGAAGCCGGGCTCACGCGCTTTGCCTGTTTCAGCCTGCCAGAGGCCCAGGCCAACCGTTGGGCGCAGGAGCGCGAGAAAGCCTTTCGCCGCCTGCTGCAACGCGATGGTCTGCACGTCGAGGTCTATCGCGGCCTGGGCACCAGCGCGCCGCTGTGGGACAGCGCGGTCGAGCAACAGATTGCCTGGCTGCACAGCCTGCCCAAACCCATCGGCATCATCGCCGTCACCGACGCCCGCGCCCGGCAGCTCTTGCAGGCCTGCCTCACCGCCGGCATTGCGGTGCCGGAAGAAGTGGCGTTGATCGGCATCGACAACGACCCGCTGACCCGCACCCTCACGCGGGTGCCGCTGAGTTCGGTGATCCAGGGCACCGAGACCATGGGCCGCACCGCCGCCGCCCTGTTGCACCAGATGCTGCACGGCAAGCCGTGCGCGGGGGAGCAGATCCTGGTGCCGCCGGATGCGATCAACGTGCAAGCCTCCAGCCTGCACCAACCCTTGGGCGACCCCTATGTGATGCAGGCACTGTTGTTTATCCGCCAGTACGCCTGCCAGGGGATCAAGACCGCCCAAGTGGCGGCGTACGTGGGTATCTCGCGCTCGTCCCTGGAGTCGCACTTTCGCCAGGTGCGCGGCTGCAGCGTGCATGACGAGATCCTGCGCTTCAAACTCGCCGCTGCGGCCAAGGGCCTGGAAAGCCGCGACCAGGCGATTGCCGACATTGCCCAGGCCTGTGGTTTCAAATCGGCGCAGTACCTGCACACGGTGTTTCGCCGGGAGTTTGGTTGTACGCCACGGGAGTACCAGCAGGCGGTGATCTAGCTGAGGAAATTTCCTACAAGATGGTGGGAAATGAGCTACGGGTAAGGTGATGTCGATTCCCGATAATCACCCCTCATCCGGTCTTCGTGCCCGACTCCGCTCATCTGCCAGGCTGACGGCCACTCCTGCCTGCAGTCGCTTTTACCAGGGCTTCAATCATGATTTTCAGACCCTCACTTGCCTGCGCTTTGTTGCTCGCGGCGGCACCGGCGATGGCCGAGTGCAACTGGGCCTCGGGCAACAACGCGGTCAAGCCGCTGATGTTCAACGCCGGCACCTTCTTCGCACCGCGCGACATCCCCGCAGGCAGTACGTTGAACAATCACCCGGTACCGGCCCAGGTCATCAACTTCGGTGACACCCTCAGGTGCAGCGCACCGTCGTTCTACACCGCCACGTTGATCGGCCCGCTGGCGGTCAGTACACCGGTGGACTACATGACGATCCCCGGCAATGCGTTGTTGCAGACCAACGTGCCCGGGGTGGGCCTGGCCATCTACATGACCGGTTTTTCGCCGCAGTGGAATGCGCCGGCAGACAACCCCAACCGGTTTATCCCGGTCACGCTCACCTACGACAACCCTACGCCGGTGACGATGCCCAACCTCCAGTTTCGCTACGCCTTGGTCAAGACCGGCGAGATTGCGCCCGGCAGCCACAGCGTCAACCAGGTGGTCGCCTCCGGCACGTCGGATATGGGCCCCATGTTCGACCTGACCTTTGCCGCCACCATCACCGTGGCCGGCTGTTCGATGCCAGCCGCGCCCGGCAACCAGATCGACGTACCCATGGGCACCTGGGAAAAGCGCGTGTTCAACGGCAAGCACTCCACCACGCCGGCGCAAGCGTTCGCCATCACCCTCAATGCCTGCATTGCCGGGAGCAACTACCCCAACAATCCCGGCGGCGCCTTTACCGGCAACTACGCCAACATCCAGATCGACGGCAACAAGACTTCCAGCATCCTGGATGCGGCCAACGGCATTCTCAGCCTGTCGAGCGATTCCACCGCACAAGGCGTGGCCATCCAGGTGTTGAACGCCGACGACTCGCCGATGAACCTCGGCCGACCGGTACGCCTCAGCCGTATCGTCAACGGCACCACCACGGTGCCGCTGAAGGCACGCTACATCCAGACGGCCGACGGCGCGACGCCGATGCCGGGCTCTGCCAATGGCTATGCGAGCTTTTCAGTGACCTATCGCTGAGTTGGCTATGGCGCTTCTACGAGGACTTCAAGCATGAATCTCAGATCAAGACTTGCCAGGGGCTTGGGTACATCGGCCCTGTTACTGGCGGCGCTGCCGGCGCTGGCCGATTGCCGTTGGACCTCGGGCAGCACCACGGTCAAGCCGCTGGCGTTCAACATGGGCACGGTGTTCGCCCCGCGCGATGTGCCCGTGGGCACCACCTTGAACAACCCTTCGCCGATCCGTGCGATCAACTTTGGCGACACCCTGCAGTGCGGCATTTCGGCGTTCTACAACACCACGCTGATCGGCCCGCGCGCGCCGGATATCCGCGTGGATACGCTCAGTGTCCCGGCCGGCTCGTTGTTGCAGACCGACGTGCCGGGCATCGGCCTGGCCATCTACATGACCGGCTTTGCCGCCGCCTGGCGTGGCCCGGCCGACAACCCCAGCCGCTTTATCCCGGTCAACCTGACCTACAACTCCGGCACCTGGGCGAGCATGCCCTCGGCGATGTTTCGCTTCGCCCTGGTCAAGACCGGTGACATTGCCGCCGGCACCCACAGCATCAACCAACTGGTCGCCAGCGGCTCCTCGAACATGGGCGCGATGTTCGACCTGACCTTCAGGGCCACCGTCACCGTGGCCGGCTGTTCGATGCCCGCCGCGCCCGGCAACCAGATCGACGTGCCGATGGGCACCTGGGAAAAGCGCGTGTTCAACGGCAAGCACTCCACCACGCCGGCCACGTCGTTCGCCATCACCCTCAACTCGTGTACGGCGGGCAGCAACTACCCGAACAACGCCGGCGGGTTTTTCAATGGCAACTTCGCCAACATTCAGATCGATGGCAACAAGACCTCCAACATCATCGATGCGGCCAACGGCATCCTCAGCCTGTCGAGCGACTCCACCGCCCAGGGCGTGGCCATCCAGGTACTCAGCGCCGACGACAGGCCAATGAACCTGGGGCAACCGGTGCGCCTCAACCGCATCGTCAGCGGCACCACCTCGGTGCCGCTCAAGGCCCGCTATATCCAGACCGGCGACGGGCCGACGCCCGAGCCAGGCTCGGCCAATGGTTATGCGAGTTTTTCGGTGACCTATCGCTGAGTGAGCAGGGTTGTTTCCACGCTTTACCGCCAACGCCACAGCCCGGTTTGCCAGGGGTGTGGCGTTGTCGTTCATGGCTGCACGGCACGCTGCATTCGTAGGAAATGTCCTACGCGCACAGCGACGTTTCCTACAGATGCTTACCTCTTGCCTTTCGATAATGACCCCAGACGAAACGCGCTACCCCGCAGCCGGGTTGCCACGTCGATCCGTCTGAAGGCCTGAACATGGCTTGCAGACACTTCTCTCTTTCTGTGGATGTGATCATGAAAAAGTTTGCTCTCAAAGGTTTGACCCTGGCCCTGGTTCTGGCAGGTGCATCGCAAGCTGCCATGGCGGCGGACGGCGAAATCAACTTCATCGGCAGCGTCACCGACAACACCTGCCCGGTGGTGGTTTCGGACCTCAACGGTTCGGCCGGTGCCGGTGATGTGGGCCTGGGCAGCGTGCCCGCGACCTCCCTGGCCTCGGCTGGCCAAGTGGGCGGCGGCGGCGCCTTCACCCTGACCATCGACACCACGGCCCCGGGTTGCAGCGTCACCGGCAAAAAAGCCGTGGTCAAGTTCCTGTCCCTCAGCGGCAACGCCGGTGCCAGCGGCCAGTGGATCGGCCTGACGCCTGACGCCGGCGTGGCCACCAACGTTGCCGTGCAGATCAAGGACGCCACCGGCAAGGACGTGCAACTGGGCCTGGAGTCCTCGCCGTACCTGGACCTGACCCAACCGCTGCGCTTCACCGCCAACTACATCGCCACCGGCGCCGCGACCGCAGGTCCGGCCAACGCCAAGGCCGCGTTCACCGTCGACTACCAGTAAACCTTGTGCCACGCCTCAACCCTGTCGGGTTGGGGCGCCAAGAGGATGATCGAGATGAAACGTTCTGCGACCCCTTTCAAAACCACAGCGGTGTTGGCCGTCTTGCTGGGCAGCGCGCTGCTCAGCGTTGCCAGCCAGGCCGGTGTGATGCTCGGCGGCACGCGCATCGTGTTCGACGGCAACAAGCGCGACGCCTCCATCAGCGTCGGCAACACCACGGCGCAACCCTACGCGGTGCAGACCTGGATCAACACCGAGGCCGACGACAACAGCACCGCCACCCCCTTCGTGGCCACGCCGCCGCTGTTTCGCCTGGACCCGCGCAAAGAACAGATGGTGCGCATCCAGAAGGTCCCCGGTGCATTGCCCGAGGATCGCGAGTCGGTGTTTTACTTCAACGCCCAGGAAATCCCGGTAGCCGGCAAGGCGGGCGAGAACACCCTGAAGATCGCCATGCGCACCCGCATCAAGTTGTTCTATCGCCCGGCCGGCCTCCAGGGCAACCCGCTTGAGGCACTGCCACAACTGCGCTGGAGCCTCGCGCAGGAGCAGGGCAAAAGCGTGTTGGTGGTGAACAACCCTTCGGCGTTTCACGTGTCCTTCATTGGCGTGAAGGTGATCGCGGGCGCGCAGACCGTCGAGGTCGAAGAACCGAAGATGGTCGCCCCGGTGAGCAGCCAGCGTTATGCGTTGCCCGGTTTCAGCGGCCGCAGCGGTGACGTGCTGTTCTCCGCGATCAACGACTACGGCGGTTACAGCGAGCCTGCAAAAGTCTCCCTGAACAGCGCGCCCTGACACCCCAGCCCTTTTCCTCGCGAACGAGCCCCCGCGTTGCCCCTGCAACGTGGCGGCAGCGTATTGAGTATTGTCATGCGAATCGATGCCCTGAACCTTGACGGCCCGTCCGTGCATTTTGCCCCGCTGCGTCTGTCCGTTGCCATTCTGGCGGCGTTGCTGGGCACGGCGGCGTACGCCGATGAACCGATGAAGTTTGACGCCAGCTTCATGCAGTCATTTGGCGGCACTGGTGCCGGGCCGAACCTGGATCTGGACGCGATTGCCAACAGCGGCAGCATCGGCCCCGGCACCTACCCGGTGCTCATTCGCCTGAACCAGAGCTTTTTTGATCGGCGCGACATGACCTTCATCAAGGATGAGCAAAGCGGTGAAGTACGCGCGTGCCTGTCGGAGGCATTCCTGACCGAGCTGGGGGTGAAGCTCGAAGCGTTCCAGGTGCCAGGCGAAACCCTGCCGGACTGCGTGGACCTGGCGACCCTGGTGGACGGCGCGTCGGTGAGCTTTGACGCGAACTACCTGGCCCTCGATATCAGCGTACCGCAGATCGCCTTGCGCCGTGACGCGGCCGGTTATGTCGCGCCGCAAGACTGGGACCGGGGGATCAATGCGAGCATGCTCAACTACCAGTTCTCGGCATCGCAGACCCAGTCCGATGCACGGGGCAGCACCAGCCAGTACAACCTGTACGCCAACGGTGGTTTCAACCTGGGCGACTGGCGCTTTCGCACCAGCACGTCGTTTCTCCAGGACGAAGAGGGCAGGCGCGATTGGCAGCGCAGCAACACCTACGCGCAGCGTGACGTGACGGCTCTCAAGGGCACGCTCACCGTCGGCGAAAGCTTCACTCCGGGCGATGTGTTCGACAGCGTTCCGTTTCGCGGCGTGCAGCTGGCCTCGGACATGGGCATGTTGCCGGATTCGATGCAGGGCTACGCGCCGATCATCCGCGGCATCGCGGAAACCCAGGCCAAGGTCGAGGTGCGCCAGAACGGCTATTCGCTGTACACCACCTACGTCGCACCGGGCGCGTTCGAGATCAACGACCTCAACGCCGCGTCGGGCAGCGGCGACCTGGAGGTCGTCATCACCGAGGCCGACGGCCGCGAGCGGCGCTTCACCCAGCCTTACGCGACCCTGGGCAATATGCTGCGGGAAAAAACCTGGCGCTACAGCATGACCGTCGGCGAATACAACGCGGTGGACGGCGGGCAGCGCCCGGCGTTTGCCCAGGCGTCGCTGGCCTACGGCTTGCCTTTCGACCTGACCCTGTATGGCGGCCTGCTCGGCGCCGACTTCTATCGCGCCGGCGTGGTGGGCATGGGCAAAAGCCTCGGCAGCCTGGGCGCGGTGTCGCTGGACGTCACCGGCGCGCAAACCGATGTGCCGCAGGCCCAGGGCAACCAGAAGGGCCACAGCGTCAGCGTGCGGTACGGCAAGGCGTTCGAGAGCGGCACCTCAGTGCGCTTCGCCGGTTATCGCTACTCCACCGAAGGCTATCGCGACTTCGACGAGGCCGTGCGCCTGCAAGCGCCGGATGACGACTACGACCTGTCCCGCCGCAGCAAGGTCGAGGCCAGCGTCAACCAGGCCCTGGACCGCTACGGCTCGTTCTACCTGAACATGAGCCAGCAGAACTACTGGGGCTCGTCGCGCCAGGACAAGCAGATGCAGGTCGGTTTCAACACCCAGTTCAAAGGCGTGACCTATGGCGTGTATGCAAGCAAAACCCTCACCGACACTTACGGCCAGAGCAATCAGGTGGTGTTGACCGTGTCCATGCCCCTCGGCCAGACCCGCAGCACCGGCACCTACGCCGTCACCCGCAACACCGACGGCAGCCTGGACCAGCGCGCCGGCCTCAGCGGGCGCGATGGCGAGGTCACCTACAACGTCAACGCCAACCGCTCGGAAAACGCCGGCAATAACGGCTCGGCCTTGTTCGGCTACCGCGCGCCGTTCGCCCAGTTGGGCGCGGGTGTCAGCGTCGGCAGCGGCTACCGGCAGACCTCGCTGAGCGCCGCCGGCTCGGTGTTGGCCCACGGCGATGGCGTGGAGTTCGGCCAGACCCTCGGCGAGACCGTGGCCCTGGTGGAAATCAAGGACACGCCCAACGTCGGCGTGCTCAACGCGCCCGGCACCCTGACCAACAAACAGGGCTACGCCCTGGTGCCGTACGTCATGCCTTACCGCAAGAACCGCGTGGCGCTGGACACCGGCGAGCTGGACACCGACGTCGACATCGAGGACGGCGTGACCAATGTGGTGCCGCGTCGCGGCGCGGTGGTCAAGGCCACGTTTGCGGCCAGCCGTTCGGAAAAAGTCGTGCTCAATGTGCGCTTGCAGGACGGTGGTTTGCCGCCGTTCGGTACCTCGGTACTCGACGCCAAAGGCATCAGCGTCGGCGTGGTCGGGCAGGCCGGGCAGGTGTTGATGGCGGTGGGCGAGAGCAAGGTGTTCAACATGAAGTGGGGCGACAAGGCCGCGCAGAGTTGCACGTTCGAACTGGACATCAGCAAGACCGCACCGGTGGATGGCTACCGGGTGATGGAGGCGATCTGTTCAATACCGTGAGGAAAATTCCTACACGTCGGACGGAACGGGATTACATTTGCAGTTATGCGTACAGCCCATTATTTGTCCCGCACTAGAAGCACTTGAACGTATCAACCAGCAACACCGATGACCGCACTTGAACTGACTGAACAGCAAAAACAATCAAGTAAAGACTTGAACTGTTTTACCGGATGAAAGCTGTTCTTCGGGGGGGATCTTGTTAAGTGTCGGTAACGTTGAGTTGAGCGCAAGTAGCTTCAAGGCAACTAATCAATTACCTAAGAGTTGTACTCATGAAAAAGCTTGTCGCTGTTACTGCCGCTACTGTTGTTATGGGTCTTGCTTCCTTCGCCAACGCCGCGACGCCGGGTACCGGTAACCCGGGCACCGTGCGTTTCATCGGGGAAATCGTTTCCGGCGCTTGCGGGATTGACGCCAACTCTTTGGACCAGACCGTGTCCCTGGGCCAAGTGCCATCGAACCAGTTCCGTGCGATCGGTGATCGTTCGACGCCGACCAAGTTCGACATCATCCTGACCGAGTGCGACACCGCCACCCAGAAAAACGCGCGCTTCACCTTCAGCGGCGTGCAAGACCCAGTGGTTCCAGGCCTGTTCGCCACCACCGGTCTGGCACAGAACGTCGGTATCCGCCTGCAAGCCAGTGCCGGTGAAATGCTCGACAACGGCACTGAACAAGTTGCCCCAGTCGTGCTGCAAGACGGCAACAACACCGTCACCTTCGCCGCCATGTACGAAGCCACCGCGGCATCGGTGACCACCGGTGAAGCAGACAGCGTTGCCAACTTTACCGTTGCCTACAACTGATAGTGCTTTATGCGTTGTTGTAAAGAAGGGGCGCGAGCCCCTTTTTTATTACCTGTCACAGTACTGCCAAAAGGGTCACTCCCGTGTGCTGCCGCAAACTTCTGGTGTCTTGCGTATTTCTCTGCTGCGCGCGTAATAGCGAGGCGTTGGAGTTCAATACAGAGTTTTTGAATATCGACGGTAACGACGGTGTCAGCCTCGGCCAGTTTACCCACGCGCATTACACCGTGCCCGGCAGTTACTTATTGGATGTTGTAGTCAACCAACGTTATTTCGGTACCCGTTCCATCGAATTTAAAAGTGGCAGCCAGCCGCAGCAAAGTTATGCCTGCCTGCCCGAAGAACTGGTCGCGACCTTTGGTCTCAAGCCCGAACTGTTCAGCGCACTGCCACGCCTTGCCGAGGGCCAATGCGTTGACCTCAGTGGCATCGCCAACGCCAGCGTCAATTATGCGCAGAACCTCGGCCGGCTGCTGATCAGCCTGCCCCAGGCGTCATTCGAATATGACGACCCCAACTACATTCCGCCCGCCGCCTGGAGCGAAGGCCTGGATGGCGCGCTGCTCGATTACCGGGTGATCGCCAACCGCCGCGAGACCTCGGGCGCGGCGGCGGCCGGCGATTCCACCACGCTGCAAAGCTACGGCACTGCCGGCGTCAACGTCGACGCGTGGCGCCTGCGCGCCGACTATCAAGCCCAGCAAACCAGCGGCAACGAAGGCGGCCAGGTCAACGCCAAGGCGTTCCAGTTGAACCGCCTGTATGCCTACCGGGCGCTGCCGTCGATCCGTTCGAAACTGTCGGTGGGCGAGGACTACCTCAACTCCGACGTGTTCGACACCTTCGCCCTGCGCGGCGCCAGCCTGAGCAGTGACGACCGCATGTTGCCGCCGAACCTGCGCGGCTACGCGCCGCTGATCAGCGGCTTGGCGCGCACCAATGCGACGGTGACGGTATCGCAGCAGGGCCGCGTGCTCTACTCGACCACCGTGACGCCGGGTGCGTTCAGCCTGCAGGACATCAACAGCAGTGTGCAAGGCACGCTGGACGTGAAGGTGCGCGAAGAAGACGGCACCGAACAGACGTTCACCGTGACCACGGCGGCGGTGCCGTTCCTGTCCCGCGAAGGCGAGTTGCGCTACAAGCTGTCGGCGGGCCAGCCCCGGCTGACCGGGCGCGGCGGCACCGAGCCGGGCTTTGTCGCCGGCGAATTGGCCTATGGCTTGTCGCGGGACTGGACGGCGTACGGCGGCGTGTTGACCGCGACGGACTACATGTCCCATGCGGTCGGCGTCGGCCGCGACCTTGGCGTGTTCGGCGCGGTGTCGGCCGACGTCACCACTTCGCGGGCCAAGTTGCGCTGGAGCGGTGAGACGGCGGTGGGCAACTCCTACCGCATCAACTATTCCAAGCACTTCGACGCCATTGGCACCGACCTGCGCTTTCTCGGCTATCGCTTTTCCGACCGCACCTTCACCAACTTTTCGCAGTTTGTCGGCGACCCCGAATCCTATGGCTTGAACTCGGGCAAGCAACGTTACTCGGTGATGCTCGCCAAGCGTTTTTCGTGGTTGTCGACCAGCCTGTCGTTTGATCACTCGACCTATTGGGACGCCGCGCCCTCGGACCGTTTCGGCCTGACGCTGGCGCGCAGCTTCACCCTGGGCAATGTGAAGAATATCAACCTCAACCTGTCGGCCTACCAGACGCGCAATGCGCAGAACAGTGACTCGCAGCTCTACCTCGGCGTGAGCATTCCCCTGGGCGGCCGCTCGATGATGTCGACCAACCTGCAACGCAGCACGTCGGGGGCGTCGTCGGCCAGTGTCGGCTTCAGCCACGATGACGGCGAGGGCATGAACTACCAGGTGTACGGCGGGGTGGGCGACAACAAATACGTCAACGCCTACGTCGGCCAGCGCGCCTCGACCTACCGCGCGAATGCCTCGGCGACCACCGATGGCAGCACCTACCGCTCGCTCACCGGCGAACTCGACAGCTCGCTGGTGCTGACCCGTCATGGCGTGACCGCCCACGGCAACGGCTCGAACGGCGACACGCGCTTGCTGGTGTCCACCGAAGGCGTGCCCGACGTGACCTTCACCGGCCAGGCGCGCACCAACAGCCGGGGCTACACGGTGATGGACGGCCTGCCGTCGTTCCAGGCCTATGAGGCGCGGGTCAACCTGGAAAAACTGCCGCTGAAGACCGAAGTGTCCAACCCGATCCAGCGCCTGGCACTGACCGAGGGCGCTATCGGCTACGTCAGTTTCGCCGCCGCCCAGGGCCACAACGCCTATGTCGAGCTGATCCAGCAAAACGGCCAGCCGGTGCCTTTCGGCGCCTCGGTCCAGGACAAACACAACCATAAGGAAGTGGGCATCGTCGGGGAGGCGGGCATCACCTATTTGCTGGGCGCCAAGACCGGCGCCGAACTGGTGGCGCGCTGGGATGACAGCCAGACCTGCGCGCTGGCGGTATTACCCGACGAAGACGTCGTCACCAACGTCGCCACGCCCGTGCGCTGTTTGTGACGCCACTTTCTATCCTATTGGAGCACCCTGATGTCTCGCATGATGTTTACCCGTTTGGCCCGCCTGGCGCTGGTCTGTGTGCCGTTGGTGGCGAATGCCGCCGTGGTACCCGACCGCACCCGGGTGATTTTTGAAGAAAGCGCGACCTCGGTCAGCGTCACCGTGAGCAACAAGAACCTGCAACTGCCGTTTGTGGTGCAGTCGTGGATCGAGGACGCCAACGGTAAAAAGATCAGCGCGCCGTTTATGGTGCTGCCGCCGTTGCAGCGCATCGAACCGAATGAAAGCAGCATGCTGCGCATCGTCAAGCTGCCGGAGACCTCGCTGCCCAAGGACCGCGAGTCGGTGTTCTACCTCAACATCCGCGAGATCCCGCCCAAGAGCGAAGCGGTCAATGCCATGCAGATTGCGCTGCAATCGAAGATCAAGCTGTTCTACCGCCCGGCGTCGGTGAAGCGCGAACGCGGGGCCGACCTGGCCCAGGGCCTCAACCTGACAATCGACAGCGTCGGCAAGCAGCTGCTGATCGACAACCCGACGCCGTTCCACATCACCGTGGTCGGCCTGCTGGCCGGGCCGCAACAGGACAAAATGCCGGTGGAGACCATCATGATCGCCCCCCACAGCGGCGCACGCTTGCCGATGAGCAGCCTCACCTTCAGTGAGTTGCGCGTGTCGAACATGAATGATTTCGGCGGCCAGACCGACACCTTGTTCCACTGCGCGGCCGAGGCATGCAAGGCTGTGGCACCGTGAACATCCAGTCGCTGCTCAAGGTGGGCATGGCCGTGCTGACGCTGGGGTTTTCCACGGCATCGTGGGCGCTGGTGTGCAAGTCGCAGACCGATGGCGATTTTCTCAGCGAATACATCGGCCCGGTGTCGGTGCCGGACACCGTGCCCGACGGCACGATCATCTGGCGTTCGAAGACCCACGTGGTGCCGGCCAACTGCTGGAAGCTGCGTGATATTCACTACAACGAAGACGATCCGATCTATTTCTACGGCAACCCGGCGGGCCTCAACGCCACGGCTTGGGGCATCGAGTTCGGGCTGGTGTACCGCCAGGTGACGGCATGGGATGGTGATTGGAGTTCCGACCCGACCCAGGGCGTGAACACCGGGTTTGTGTCCCGTGGCTGCCCGGATGCAACCAACAACGCGGAGATGCTGCCGTGCTCGTTGGCCACGCCGAACATTGCGTTCCAGGTGGTGATCCGCAAGCGCGGGCTGCTGCCGTTGCAACGCCCGTCGCAGGATACGTATGACGTGTTCCAGTTTGACGGCCAGTACGGCCTCAATGGCGGCATGGGCAACCCGTTCAACAACTTCCGCTTCAAGCTCAGCGGCTTGCAGAACATTGTCGGCACGGCCTGCACGGTGGATGTCACCGTGACGCCGGAACCCGGCATCGTCGACTTCGGCGTGATCCAGAAAACCGCCACCGGGCTGTCACCGGTCAACCCGACCAAGCCCTTCAGCCTGGCCCTGGAGAAAAAGTGCAGCAGCGCGATCAACATCGGCGCCACCCTGGTGACGGCCAATCAGCAGGGCCAGTACACGGTCCTGCCGGCGGCCGACAGCCAGTTTGGCATCCAGGTGCGCGATGCTCGCAACGCGCTGGTGCCGATCAACGAGCCATTCCCGTTGGCGACGTTTGCGGCGGATGTCAGCCATATCGACGTGCCGTTCAGCGCGACAGTGGTGTCGTTGGGCGATCCGGAGGTGGGGGCGTTCGAGGCGGTGATGGTGGTGCAGGTCATTTACTACTGAGCCTGCACCCCGCAGGTTAGAAGCTTGCTTTGACTTGCAAGCCAAGGACCAGCGCGTTGTCGATGTTGTCCCCGGAAAACGCCCCCGGCTCGATGATGTATTGCACATCCGGGCGTAAGGTCAGCCAGGGCGTGGCCTGGTAGCCGTAGCTGAGTTCGATCAACTGCTCTGCGTTGTTCAGGTTGGGGTAGTCGTTGCCGGCATTGAACGCCGCCAGTTCCTGCACATCGCGGCTGCGCGGGTTCGGCACGGCACGGCCATAACCGAGGGCGACGGTGTCACGCGGGCGGCCGTCGAACGGTTTGTACAGCACCACGCCCGCGCCGTACCACTTGGTGAACGGCGCGGCGGCGGTGCTGGCCGCCGAGTATTGGCCGAAGGCGTGCAGCACGCGGCCGGCGGATGAGTCCGAGGCCCACACGGCCTGGTCGATCAGCAGGTAATGGCCGCTGCGCCCGCTGACTTCTTGATTGCTGCCGATGCGTTTGACGTCGGAGCTGTCGTAGTAATAGCCCAGCTTGTACTCACCCGGCAGGCGGCCTGCCTGCTTGTAGACCAACTCGATGGGCACCACGGTGCCGGTGGTGTGCTTGGGCGTCAGGTGCCAGGCGCGGCTGGAATTGCCGTTGCTTTCCGGGTCGACGTTGAACGCCGCCACCCGCAACTGCCAGCTCGGCGAGAAGTCGTATTTGACCCGCGCACCGAGGCGCGCATTCGGGTAGTTGGTCCAGCCGCTGCCACCGGACATGTTCAGCGGGTGGCCGCAGAAACCGGCGTTCATGAAGTTGCACAGGATGCCGCTGTCGAGGCCGCCAAGGTCGTTGCCCATCGCCATGTAACCCAGCTTGACGTTCAGCGCCGGGGTAAACAGGGTGCGCTCGTAGCTCAGCTCGGTGAGACGGGTGTAGAGGCCGCCGTAGTTTTCCTGGATCGGCAGACGGTTGCCCACCAGGTCTTCGGAAGCGCTGTTGCCGCGGCGGTCGTTAATGGTGAGCTGGATGCGGTCGCCATTGTTGAAGCCATACAACTTGCCCAGGTCGAACTGCACGCCAAGCTTGAGGTTTTGCGAGTAGCGCGCCGAGCGGTGCTGGCCGCCGTGGGCGTTGTAGGCGGTCTCGCCGCTGTAGTCGCCGGTGAAGCGGATGCCGCTGTCTTCCAGTTCGCGGCGCAGGCCGCCCCAGTCGCCGGTCAGGGTGCTGTCATCGGCTTGCACGGGCAGGGCGGCACTCAGGGCAACGCCCAGCAACAGGCGCCCGAAAGGGATGTGAGAAGTGGGGGTCATGCGGGTTCTTCCAGACAGAAAGCGCGGTGCGGGGGCACCGCGCTTGATCGAGGGGTTAAGGCAGGGCGTAGGCGATCACGTAGTCGCCACGGTCAGTGGACTGGCGTGCGCCGCCCGCGGTGATGACCACGTACTGCTTGCCGGTTTTCGGCGACACGTAGGTCATCGGGCCACCCTGGCTGCCGACGGGCAGGCGGGCTTTCCAGATTTCATCGCCATTGGCGCTGTTGAAGGCGCGCAGGTAGAAGTCCTGGGTCCCGGCGATAAAGATCAGGCCGCCCTGGGTGGACAGCGTGCCGCCGAGGGTCGGCAGGCCGATCTTGATCGGCAGGTGCATGCGGATCCCCAGCGGGCCGGTGTCTTCAACGGTGCCCACCGGCACTTGCCAGGCGACTTTCTGCGTCTTCATGTCGATGGCGGTCAGGGTGCCGAACGGCGGCGCCTGGCACGGAATGCCGGCCACCGAGAGGAAGCGGTTTTTGTTCACCGCATACGGCGTGCCCTTGAGCGGTACGGCGCCCATGCCGGTGTTCAGCGCTTCGCCACCGGACGAGGACTGTGCCTTGTTCTGCGACGGCACCATCTGGATCCACAGGCCCAGGCGCATGTCGTTGACGAAGATAAAGCCATGCACCGGGTCGGTGGAAAGGCTGCCCCAGTTCATGCCGCCCAGGGAACCGGGGAAGCTCAGGGATTTATCGGTGCCCGGCGCGGTGTACAGGCCGTCGTAGCGCATGCCCTTGAAGTCGATGCGGCACAGCAACTGGTCGTACGGCGTGGCGCCCCACATGTCCGATTCGGTCAGGGTTTGCGCACCGATCTGCGGCATGCCGAGGGATTTCGGCTGGGTCGGCGAGTACGGTTCGTTGGGGATGTTGGCGGCCTTGACCGGTACTTCCTGCACGTCGGTCAGCGGCTTGCCGGTGGCGCGGTCGAGCACGTAGATCTGCCCGGCCTTGGTGCCGATCACCACCGCAGGCACGGCTTTGTCGGTGCCCGGCGCAGTGAAGTCGATCAGGCTTGGCTGCATCGGCAGGTCGAAGTCCCAGAGGTCATTGTGGACGGTCTGGTACACCCACTTTTCCGCGCCGGTGGAGGCGTCGAGCGCCAACACGGAAGCGCCGTATTTGTGGTTCAGCTGCGTGCGTTCAACCCCGTAGATGTCGGTGGACGAGCTGCCCATCGGCAGGAACAGGGTGTTCATCAGCGGGTCGTAGGACATCGGCGCCCAGCTGTTCGGCGTGCTGCGCACGTAGGTGCTGCCGTCGGCCGGGGCGTTTTTGTCTTCCGGATTGCCCGGGTCGAAGGCCCAGCGCATTTTCCCGGTGATCACGTCGAAGCCACGGATCACGCCGCCGGGCATGTCGGTCTGCACGTTGTCGGCGACACGGCCACCAACCACGACAGTGGTGCCGGCGATCAGTGGGGCGGAGGACAGTTGGTAGTAGCTGTCCGGGACGTTACCCAGGCCAGCTTTCAGATCCACCTGGCCGTGGGTGCCGAAGTCTTCGCAGAATTTGCCGGTGTCGGCGTCTACGGCGATCAGGCGCGCATCGATGGTGTTGGTCAGCAAGCGACGCTGGCACTGCGCACCGGCGGGCACGCGAGCGGCAATGATCGGCGAGCTGTTGGGCTGGCTTGGCTGGGCAATCGGCGCGGTGGCGTCGAAGTAGGCCATGCCGCGGCAACGTTGCCACACTGCCGATTTGGCGTTGACTTCGTTCTTCCACAGCTCTTTGCCGGTGTCGGCGTCGAGGGCGATCAAGTTGTTGTGCGGGGTGCAGATGAACACCTTGTTGCCGATCTGCAGGGGCGTCAGCTGGTCTTCGGCGCCGTTGCCGTCGCTGATGGCGACGTCACCGGTGTGGTAGGTCCACGCGACTTTCAGCTTGTTGACGGTGTCGCGGTTGATCTGGTCCAGCGCGGCGAAGCGGCTGCCACCTTCGGTGTTGCCGTAGTGCGCCCAGTCTTTCTGCGCATCGGCCGGGTTCACCGGGGTGATGCCAGGGCCGGCACCGGTAGGCGCCACGCTTGGGTGGGCGACAAACATATTGCCCGCCGCGACCACCACGCCGACGGCCAGCACGCCGGCCACGCCATAGGCGGCGCGTGCCGGGCGGCCCACCAGCCAAGGGTAGACCAGGGCCACCACCATGCCGATCGCCGCGAACATGAACACCCGCGAGAACAGCGGCCAGAACACCAGGCCCGCATCCGCGACGGCCCAAATGGCCGTGCCGACCAGGAAGGCCGCGAACAACCACGCACCGGCCGGCTTGCGGCAGGCGATCAGCAGGCCGGAAAGGGCCATGGCCACGCCGCCGATCAGGAAGTACAGCGAGCCACCGAGGCTGGCCAGTTTGACGCCGCCAACGGCCAGCGCCACGCCGAGCAGGGCGATGATCACGCCCAGGCCCAGCAGGATGAATCTAGGGACGCCAGCGGCGCGCGATGCTCGTTTCATATCGATAAATGCTCGAAGGTGAGAGGGCAAAGACGCGATTTTAGCAAGATAAGTAACTAGTTAGTACATTAGAGTCCTGCAATAGACTATTACAGTTGCTGCGATGATGCGGTGTGGCCAAATGTCGCCCAGGGTGCGATGTGCATCGCACCCTGCTGCTGCACGCGTCTGCTAGAGACTTTAGACGGATTTTTTGTGGTGCGCGGCGGCGTCATCGGCGAGGGCATCGCCACCCAGGCTGCGGGTCAGCTCGACGGCGGCTTGCTGGAACAGCGGGTGCAGGGTCTGCGCTTGCTCGGCGGTCAGGCGGCTGGCGGGGCCGGACAGCACCAGGGCGCCGATCAGGTTTTCGCCGGGGCCGAAGATCGGCAGGGCCATGGACGACGCGTGGGGGTCGGTGGCGCCGTGGGAGAAGATCGGCTTGATCATCTTTGCGGCCAGCGAGTAGGGCGTGCGCAACGCTTCGGCTCCTGCGGCGCCGTCCATGGGGCGGGTGTCGCCCGGTTGCAGGTGCAGGCGCAGGTGGTGGGGCGAGTTCACCCGGTACAGGCACATGCGATAGGCGCCGTGGCGTACGTAGAAGGAGGCGGTTTCGCCGGTTTCCTGGGTCAGGCGGTGCAGCAGCGGGGTGATGTGGCGCTCAAGGTCGAGGCCATCCTGGTAGACGGTGTTCAGGCGCATGATTTCGGTGGCCAGTTGATAACGGCCGTCCGCCAGGCGGGTGATCAGGCCGTGGTCTTCCAGGGACACCATCAGGCGCATGATGGTGCTTTTGACCAGCCCGGTGCGTGCGGCCAGTTCGGCCAGTTCCAGGGCGGTGTCGCCCATCTTGAAGGCGGTGAGCACGGTGAGCACCCGATCGGCCGAAGCCACCCCGGTGACTGCGGGGCGTGGGCGGGTTTTTACCATGGGGTGCTCCTTGTTGGGGGTAGGCTGCAAAATACTGGTATTGGCGGGTGGGGGCAATCTTGGCTGTTCACCTGATCAGTGGGCTGATACACCGCGATCCACCTGTGGGAGCGGGCTTGCTCGCGAAGACGGCCTGCCAGGCGACTGAGTTGTTATTGGCTACACACCGCTCCAGGGTGGGAGCTGGCTTGCCTGCGATGGCGGTCTGTGGGTGTACATATCCGTTATTTGGGTAACGGCGGCTATTGGTTCCGCCCTTACGGCGGCTCACTTTTGAGAAGCGCAAAAGTAAGCAAAACGCTCTTGCCGGTATGACTCACCCA
>NZ_ANNV01000181.1 GCF_000346755.1 Pseudomonas sp. CBZ-4
AAATGTGGGAGCTGGCTTGCCTGCGATGGCGGTGTGTCAGCACCCTATGAGCAAGCTGGCCCACCGCTATCGCAGGCAAGCCAGCTCCCACAGGAGATTGGATTGTCAGTCAGGCGTCGTCGCTGTCAGCGAAAATCCCGGCGCTCGCGAATCAGCGTGTAGGCATTGTGCAATTCACGGGTACGCTCGGTAGCCTCACTTACTTGCGCGGAGCTGGCACCGCTGCCGGCAATCTTGTCCGGGTGGTGGCGGCTAAGCAGGCGGCGGTAGGCGCGCTTGATCACCGCTGGCTCAGTGGTGGCCGTCACGGCAAGCAAGCGCAACGCCTCCTGATAAGACATGCCCCGACTCACCAGCGGCTTGCGCTCCGGTTTGTAGTCAGCGGCCAACGCCTGGAGCTGTTGCGGCGTCCAGCCCAGCCACTTGCCCCACAGCTCGATCAGGTCGCGCTCGGCGTCATCCGCCTTGCCGTCGGCCCACACCATGCGCCAGCACGCACGCAGCACCCCTTCCGCCGCATGGGGCTGGCGCTTGAGCACGCGCAAGTAACTGCGCACGCGGTCTGATCCGGACTTGCCACGGTTGAACGCCGCGATTGCGCGGCGCTGGGCCGGCTCGCTCATGTCCAGCGCACGCATTTCTTGGCGCGCCTGCTGGATATGCCCGTCGACGATGCGGCCATTGCTTTTCGCCAGGCGGCCGAGCAGCACAAACAACAGTTCGTCATTGCGCAACGCCGGGCGCCCGCCAAGGCGCTCGCGCAGCTGCGCCCAACTGTGCAGTTGCAGGCGGCGATCCAGCGCCTGCCCGAACAGCGCACCCAACAAGGCCCCCGGAATGCTGGCAATGGCAAAGCCAGCCCCGGCGCCGATCAGCGTCCCTGGCCACAGCATCTTACTGCCCCGCTGCCAGCAGGGTTTCAACCTGCGCCAGGCGCTCCAGCGTGCCGACATCAATCCAGCGTCCCACCATGTGTTCCCCCGTTACCAAACCTTTGGCCATCGCCGCCCGCAATAGCGGCGCCAGCTTGAAGGCACCGGCAGTGCAACCCGTGAACAGCTGCGGATCGAGCACTGAAATGCCACTGAAGGTCAGGTTATCGGCACCGGGCGCGGCATCATGAAGCAAACCCTGATCCAGGTAGAAATCGCCGCCCGAGGGGTGATGCGCCGGGTTGTCGACCATCACCAGATGGGCCAGGCCCTGGAGCGGTTGCTTGAGCTGGGTGAAGTCGTAGTCGGTCCAGATATCGCCATTGACCACCAGGAACGGTTCATCCCCCAACAGCGGCAACGCCTGGAAAATCCCGCCACCGGTCTCCAGCGGTTCGCCTTCCGGCGAGTACTGGATGCGCACGCCGAACTGCGAACCGTCGCCCAGGTAGCTTTCGATCTGCTGGCCGAGCCAGGCATGGTTGATCACGATCTCGGTGAAGCCGGCCTTGGCCAGCGCCTCCAGGTGATATTCGATCAACCGTTTGCCGCCGGCCTGCACCAAGGGTTTGGGCGTGTGCAGGGTGAGCGGACGCATCCGCTCACCTTTGCCTGCGGCCAGGATCATGGCCTTCATACGGTGGCCCCGACGGGTTGGCGCAGGCTGGCCAACAGTTCAGCCAGTTCACCCAGCTCAGGGCGCTCGGCCAGCACGGCTTCTATATAAGCAAAGAAACGTGGCACATCGGCCAGGTAACGTGGCTTGCCGTCGCGATGGCAGATACGCGCGAAGATGCCGATGACCTTGAGGTGGCGCTGCACGCCCATCAGGTCGCTGGCACGCAGGAAGTCGTCGAACTCGGCATGCACCGGAATGCCGGTTTGCAGCGCACGCTCCCAGTAGCCGCGCTGCCATTCCCGCACACGGGCCTGGGGCCAACTGAGGAAGGCGTCCTTGAACAGGCAGGTGATGTCGTAGGTCACCGGGCCATAGACCGCATCCTGGAAATCCAGCACGCCGGGGTTCGGCGCGCTGATCATCAGGTTGCGCGGCATGTAGTCGCGGTGCACCAGCACTTTCGGCTGGGCCAGGGCGCTGTCGATCAACAGGTCGCTGGCACGCTGCCAGAGGGCTTGCTGCCGGGCATCCAATTCGACGCCCAGGTGACGGCGCACGTACCACTCGGGAAACAATTCCAGCTCGCGGCGCAGCAAGGCGACGTCATAGCTGGGCAGTGGCGCGTCCATCGGCAACTGCTGGAACGCCAGCAATGCGTCGATGGCGTCGGCGAACAATTGATCGGCGTTTTGCGGGTCAATCACGTCCAGATAGGTTTTTGTGCCCAGGTCATTGAGCAAAAGAAAGCCGCGCGGCAAATCTTCTGCATAAATTTTTGGCACATTTATTCCCGACTTCGCCAGCAAATGAGCGATATCGACGAAGGGTTTGCAGTTTTCCTGGGGGGGTGGCGCGTCCATCACGACGAACGTGCGGGCGCCGCCTTCCCAGCGGAAATAACGCCTGAAACTCGCGTCGCTGCTGGCCGCGGTCAATGTGGCCGGGGGTACGGCACCCCAGTCTTGAGCGTTGAAAAGGATCGGCAGTTGCTCATCCAGCCAGACTTCCAGCTGTTGTAAACGTAGATCTTGGTCGGGCATTACAAGGGTCTCCGACGGCCCTAGCCGTCAAGCGGGTCATGCTTTATTATCACGCATCTTTTTCAGACCATCGAGAGTCGTGCGGCCCACACCGCGGGCAGATGGCACGCAGGAAGCCCGGACTAATAAGATGGCATTGAAATCCCCCGCGTTTCGTAGAAAATTTCCGTTGCTGGTAACCGGCAGTCTGCTGGCCATGCAACCTTTCGCCACCTCATTCGTGGTCGCTGCGGAGCAGTATGACTGTTCCGTCTCCGCTTCGGGTGCCTGGGCTTGCGCGCCAAAGACCGCCGCTGCCCCATTGCCACCGCGCCCGGTGCATGACGGTGCTGCCGCCAGCTCGGCCAACGACACGGCGCAAGCCGTTGCCGGTGACAACGCCGAGGCCGTGCCGAAGACCGCGCTGGTCACCGACTCCAAGGGCCGTGGCCTGCGCTCGCGCAGCGCCGACTACAGCCACCTGGACTGGGTCCCCCGCGAGAAGCTGACCGCCGCCCAACTGGCCGAAACCGGCCCGTACTGCGGTGGTGCGTACATCGAGCCGACCCGTCCTGGCATGAATGACAAGACGAACAAGAGCGATGCGCCGACCTTCATCGGTGCCAAGGCCTCTCGTTACGAGCAGGAATCCCAAGTCGCAACCCTGGCCGGTGACGTCGTCATGCGCCAGGGCAGCATGCAGCTGGAATCCGAAGAGGCCAGCCTGTACCAGGCTGAAAACCGCGGCGAGCTGAACGGCAACGTTCGCCTGCGCGACAACGGTGCCCTGATCGTGGGTGACCGCGCCGAAGTCCAACTGGACACCGGTGCCGCCCAGATCGACAACGCCGAGTACATCCTGCACAAGTCGCGTATCCGCGGTAACGCGCTGTACGCCAAGCGTGCCGAAAACGCGATCATCCGTCTGAAGGACGGTACGTACACCACCTGCGAGCCAGACAGCAACGCCTGGCAGCTTCGGGGCAACAACATCACGTTGAACCCGGCCACCGGTTTCGGTACGGCCACCAACGCGACGCTGCGGATCAAGAACATCCCGATCCTGTACACCCCGTACATCTACTTCCCGATCGACGACCGTCGTCAATCCGGCTTCCTGCCGCCGAGCTTCAGCACCGGCAGCGAAACCGGCTTCACCCTGGTTACGCCGTACTACTTCAACCTGGCACCGAACTACGATGCCACGTTGTATCCGCAGTACATGACCAAACGCGGCCTGTTGATGGAAGGCGAATTCCGCTACCTCACCAAGTCCAGCGAAGGCCAGTTCGGCGGCGCGTACCTGAACGACGACAGTGACGAGCGCAAGCTGCAGTCCGAATACGAAAAAACCCGCTACATGCTCAATTGGCAGCATAAGGGCGGCTTGGATTCGCGCGTATCGACCCAGGTTGACTACACCCGCATCAGCGATCCGTATTACTTCCAGGACCTCAAGTCCTATCAGGAAGGTGTGGAGAGCCGCGACTTCCTGAACCAACAAGGTTCCGTGGCGTACCGGGGCGACTCCTACCAGGCGCGCTTGAACGTGCAGGCTTATCAGCTTGCGACGATCTCCCAGATCACGCCGTACGACCGTTTGCCGCAGATCACCTTCAATGGGGCACTGCCATACCATCCGGGCGGGCTGAATTTCAGCTACGAGACCGAAGCAGTCCGGTTTGAGCGCAGCCTGGAAAACGGCACCTTTATCAATGAAAACGGCGGCATCGAAAATCGCCTGGATACCTACGTCAAAGGCCTGACCCGTGCAAACGGCACTCGCCTGAACGTAGCGCCAGCGGTTGAATATCCGATGAACTGGACCTACGGCTTCATTACGCCGAAGCTCAAGTACGTTTACACCAAGTACGATCTGGATCTGGATAGCCAGGGCAAGAACGACATCGTCGCGGCCCAGGCGGCGGCAGCGCAAGCCGGTACCCAATACTCGGGTGGCACATTCAAAAGCTCCCAAGACCGCGCCGTTCCAATCGCCAGTGTCGACAGCGGCCTGTTCTTCGACCGCAACACCAACTGGTTCGGCAAAGACTATCGCCAGACCCTCGAGCCGCGCGCTTTCTACCTCTACGTCCCGAACAAGGACCAGAGCGATATCCCGGTATTCGACACCAGCGAGTACTCGTTCAACTATGCCTCGCTGTTCCGCGACAACCGCTTCAGCGGTTCCGACCGGATCGGCGACGAGAACAAGCTGTCCCTGGGCGTGACCAGCCGCTGGATCGAAGAGAATGGCTTCGAACGGCAGCGCGTCTCCGTGGGCCAGGCGGTGTACTTCAAGGATCGTGAAGTGCAACTGCCGGGTGTACTGGCCTCTGACCGTGCCGACGCGCAGTCGGACGTGTCGCCAATCGCCCTGGACTACGAGTTCCGCTTCAACCGCGACTGGCGTGCCACGGCCGACTACAACTGGGACACCGAGAGCCACAGCCCTCGTTCCGGCAGCGCGATGTTCCACTACCAGCCGGAAGACAACCCGAACAAGGTCGTCAACCTCGGTTATCGCTATCGCAACGACCAGGTGGTCTACAACCAGATCAGCGGCAAATGGCAGTTCGGTGGTGATTACGGCACGCCAGGCGATCCTAACTTCGTGAAGGATTACTACAAAATCCAGCAACACGATTTCTCGATGATGTGGCCGATCGTTCCGCAGTGGAACCTGATCACCCGCTGGCAGTATGACTATGCCCGCAACCGTACCCTGGAAGCCTTCGGTGGTTTCGAGTACGACAACTGCTGCTGGAAACTGCGCGTCATCAACCGTTACTGGGTTTCCAACGACGAATACAGCCAGATCGCCCCGCTTAACGAAAAGGGTGACCACGGGCTCTTCCTGCAGATCGTCCTCAAAGGACTCGGCGGCCTGACCGGCGCCAAGGTAGAGAGCTTCCTCGACAAAGGCATTGAAGGTTATCGTGAACGTGAAGACCAAGCTTTCTGATTGTCTGCGCCCGCTCGTACTGGGCGCGCTGTTCCTGGGTACCGCATCGGCGCACGCTGCGGTTCAACAGCTGGATAAAGTGGTGGCCATCGTCGATAACGACGTGATCATGCAAAGCCAGCTGGACCAACGCGTCAAGGAAGTTCAGCAAACCATCGCCAAGCGTGGCGGTGGTGTGCCACCGACCAGCGTGCTGGACCAGCAGGTGCTGGAGCGCCTGATCGTCGAGAACCTGCAACTGCAGATCGGCGAGCGTTCGGGCATCCGTATTTCGGATGAAGAACTGAACCAGGCCGTTGGCACCATCGCTCAGCGCAACAACATGAGTATCGATCAGTTCCGCGCCGCCCTGGCTCGCGATGGCCTGTCCTATGAGGACGCCCGTGACCAGATCCGCCGTGAAATGATCATCAGCCGTGTACGTCAGCGCCGTGTGGCCGAGCGGGTGCAGGTCTCCGAGCAGGAAGTGAAGAACTTCCTGGCTTCGGACCTGGGCAAGATGCAGCTTTCCGAAGAACTGCACCTGGCCAACATCCTGATCGGTACACCGGACAGCGCCAACTCCGAGCAGCTCAATGCAGCCGCCGCCAAGACCCAGGCTGTTTACGAACGCCTGAAAGCCGGCGCCGACTTTGCCCAGACTGCAATTGCCGTCTCCAACAGCGACAACGCCCTGGACGGCGGTGACATGGGCTGGCGTAAAGCCGCTCAACTGCCACCTCCGTTCGATCGTGAGCTGAGCGCCATGCAGCCGGGTGAAATCACCCAGCCTGCACGTACGCCAGGCGGTTTCATCATCCTGAAGTTGCTAGAAAAACGCGGCGGCGAGACCTCGCTGAAAGACGAAGTGCATGTTCGTCACATCCTGGTCAAACCAAGCGAAATCCGCACTGAAGCGCAAACCAAGGAACTGGCCCAGAAGATCTATGACCGCATCGAAAGCGGTGAAGACTTCGCCACCCTGGCCAAGAGCTTCTCGGAAGACCCAGGTTCTGCCCTCAATGGCGGCGACCTGAACTGGATCGACCCGAAAGCCCTGGTGCCGGAGTTCCAGGACGTCATGGCCAAGACCCCGCAAGGCGTATTGTCCAAGCCGTTCAAGACCCAATATGGCTGGCACGTGCTGGAAGTCCTTGGCCGTCGCGCCACCGACAACACCAGCCAGGCCCGCGAGCAACAAGCATTGTCCGTACTGCGCAACCGCAAATACGACGAAGAGCTGCAAACCTGGTTGCGTCAGATCCGTGACGAAGCCTACGTAGAAAACAAGCTGCCAGGCGCCGAGCAAACAGGCACCGACCAGGCAGCCCAGTGAAACCCCAGCGTTTCGCGGTAACACCCGGCGAGCCGGCCGGCATTGGTCCAGACCTGTGCCTGCTGCTCGCCTCGCACCCCCAGCCACACCCCCTGATTGCCATTACCAGCCGCGACCTGCTCCTTGAGCGGGCCGCGCAACTGGGCGTGGCGGTCAGTTTGCTGGAGGTGTCGCCCGGCAACTGGCCCGACCTGCCCGCCCCCGCCGGCAGCCTGTATGTGTGGGACACCCCACTGCAAGCCAAGGTGGTGGCCGGACAGCTGGACACCGCCAATGCCGCATTCGTCCTGCAAACACTGACCCGCGCCGGGCAAGGCTGCATCGACGGCGACTTCGCCGGCATGATCACCGCCCCGGTGCACAAAGGCGTGATCAATGAATCCGGCATCGCCTTTTCCGGCCATACTGAATTCCTCGCCGAACTCACCCATACCGAACAAGTCGTCATGATGCTGGCCACCCGTGGCCTGCGCGTCGCCCTGGTGACCACGCACCTGCCGCTGCGTGAGATAGCCGACGCCATTACCGTCGAGCGTGTGGAACGCGTTACGCGCATCCTGCACGCCGACCTGCAACAAAAATTCGGCATCGCCCAACCGCGCATCCTGGTCTGTGGGCTCAACCCCCACGCCGGTGAAGGCGGCCACCTGGGCCATGAAGAAATCGACATCATCGAACCCACCCTGGAGCGTCTGCGCCAAGAAGGCATGGACCTGCGCGGCCCATTGCCTGCGGACACTCTGTTTACCCCCAAATATCTGGAGCACTGCGACGCAGTGCTGGCGATGTACCATGACCAGGGGCTGCCTGTGCTGAAATACAAAGGCTTTGGCGCCGCAGTCAACGTGACACTGGGCCTGCCGATCATCCGCACCTCCGTCGACCATGGTACTGCCCTGGACCTGGCCGGCAGCGGCAAGATCGATACCGGCAGCCTGCACGTGGCCCTGGAAACCGCCTATCAGATGGCCGAGACCCGTATATGACCGAGCATTACCAACACCGGGCGCGCAAGCGCTTCGGGCAAAACTTCCTGCACGACGCGGGCGTGATCGACCGCATCCTGCGCTCCATCCATGCCAAGCCCGAAGACCGCCTGCTGGAAATCGGCCCCGGCCAGGGCGCGCTGACCCAAGGCCTGCTGGCCAGCGGTGGGCAACTGGACGTGGTGGAACTGGACAAGGACCTGATACCGATCCTCAACCAGCAGTTCGCCGACAAGCCCAACTTCAACCTGCACCAGGGCGATGCGCTGAAGTTCGACTTCAACAGCCTCAATGCCGCGCCCAACAGCCTGCGGGTCGTGGGCAACCTGCCGTACAACATCTCCACGCCGCTGATCTTCCACCTGCTGAACAACGCCGGGATCATTCGCGACATGCACTTCATGCTGCAAAAAGAAGTGGTTGAGCGTTTGGCGGCAGGCCCTGGCGGTGGTGATTGGGGTCGCCTGTCGATCATGGTTCAGTACCACTGCCGCGTCGAACACCTGTTCAACGTCGGCCCGGGCGCATTCAACCCGCCGCCAAAGGTTGATTCGGCCATCGTGCGCCTGGTGCCGCACGCCGTGCTGCCGCATCCGGCCAAGGATCACAAGCTGCTGGAGCGCGTGGTACGCGAAGCGTTCAACCAGCGTCGCAAGACCCTGCGCAACACGCTCAAGGCTTTGCTGAGCAACGCTGAAATCGAAGCCGCCGGCGTCGATGGCAGCTTGCGCCCAGAGCAACTGGACCTGGCGGCATTCGTGCGCCTGGCCGACCAGCTGGCCATCCAGCCTGCCCCTGCCGCGGACTAAAAGCCTGCCGAGCCTGGGCCAGACAGCATGTCTGGCCTAGTGCCCACCTCTTGGCCTAGACTGATCCGCATCTGCTGTCCTCCGCTTTTGCTTTTAAGGCCTCTTGCATGTCTGATCCTCGCTACCAGATCGACGTCAGCGTCGTCACCCGCTTCCTCGCGGACCAATCGCAACCCGAACACAACCGCTTCGCCTTTGCCTACACCATCACGGTGAAAAACAACGGGCTGGTGCCGGCCAAGCTGCTGTCGCGCCACTGGGTGATCACCGACGGCGACGGCCAGGTCGAGGAAGTGCGCGGCGCAGGCGTGGTTGGCCAGCAGCCGTTGATTGATTGCGGAGCCAGCCACACCTATAGCAGCGGCACGGTGATGACCTCCAAGGTCGGCACCATGCAAGGCTCGTATCAGATGAAAGCCACCGATGGCCAGTTGTTCGATGCCGTTATCGCGCCCTTCCGCCTCGCCGTGCCGGGAGCCCTGCACTGATGGCGACGTACGCGGTCGGCGACCTGCAAGGCTGCCTGGAACCCCTCAAGTGCCTGCTTGAACGTGTGTCCTTCGATCCAACCCGCGACCGCCTGTGGCTGGTCGGCGATCTGGTCAACCGCGGCCCGCAATCCCTCGAAACCTTGCGCTACTTATATAGCCTGCGCGATTCCCTCGTATGCGTCCTGGGCAATCACGACCTGCACCTGCTGGCCGCCGGCAAGAACATCGAGCGCCTGAAAAAGGGCGACACCCTGCGGGAAATCCTCGAAGCGCCGGACAGCGCCGACTTGCTCGACTGGCTGCGCCGCCAGAAGATCATGCACTACGACGAGGCCCGCAACATGGCCCTGGTGCATGCGGGCATCCCGCCGCAGTGGACGCTGAAGAAAGCCCTCAAGTGCGCCGCCGAAGTCGAAAGCGTATTGACTGATGACAACCTGTACACCACCTACCTCGACGGCATGTACGGCAACGAGCCAGTGAAGTGGGACAACGACCTCAAGGGCGTCACGCGCCTGCGGGTCATCACCAACTACTTCACCCGCATGCGTTTCTGCACCGCCGAAGGCAAGCTGGACCTCAAGAGCAAGGAAGGTGCCGATACCGCACTGCCCGGCTACAAACCCTGGTTCGCCCACAAAGACCGCAAGACCCGTGACACGCAGATCATCTTTGGCCACTGGGCCGCCCTTGAAGGCAAGTGCAACGAACCCGGCGTGTTCGCCCTCGACACCGGTTGCGTGTGGGGCGGCGCCATGACCCTGATGAACATCGACACTGGCGAGCGCCACAGTTGCCAGTGCGAAGCCCCCCTTTCCGTTACCCTGCCGGCCGCCAAGCCCTAGGAGCCCCCATGAGCGAATTCAAACGCATCT
Organism: Pseudomonas sp. CBZ-4; assembly: GCF_000346755.1. Lineage (GTDB taxonomy): Bacteria > Pseudomonadota > Gammaproteobacteria > Pseudomonadales > Pseudomonadaceae > Aquipseudomonas. Next base: position 10,012 of record NZ_ANNV01000181.1, read on the forward strand.
CCCCCGAACAAGCCCAGGCCCTGCGCGAGAAAGGCGCAGTGGTCGTCGACATCCGTGATCAGCCTACCTACGTGGCGGCTCACATCAGCGGCGCCCAACACCTGGACAACGTCAACATCGCCGACTTCATCCGCGCAGCCGACCTCGATGCGCCGGTGATCGTGGCCTGCTACCACGGCAATTCCAGCCAGAGCGCAGCCGCCTACCTGATCAGCCAGGGCTTCTCCGACGTCTACAGCCTCGACGGTGGCTTTGAGCTGTGGCGTACGACCTTTCCTGCGGAAATTGCCTCGGGCGATTCGCAATAATTTTTTTCAAACCCCGCTACCCCGCGTGACGCTTGGCCTCGCGCCGTTTCTGACGAACGGCGCAGCCAAACTAATTACGCATCGCGCCTTGACCTCCCCGATTCCGAACTATCCTTAAGCGCAGGCCATCCGAATCAGGGGAGAGCCGGTACACCGGCGTGCGGGTCATCGGTAGCGTTTCAGGGTGTTCTGGGGGGAAAACGGCCATTGGCGATCGTCAATGACTGCCAGCATCGACTGATTGATCCGGCGTCGGCTCCACGTATCGAGCGAGGTGACGACGTCATGAGTATTTTTAGCCACTTCCAACAACGCTTCGAGTCCACACAGCAAGAAGAACTCACGCTGCAGGAGTATCTTGAGCTGTGCAAAAAGGACCGCAGCACCTATGCGTCTGCCGCCGAACGCCTGCTGCTGGCGATTGGCGAGCCGGAGCTGGTAGACACCTCCAACAACTCGCGCCTGTCGCGGATTTTTTCCAACAAGGTGATCCGTCGCTATCCGGCCTTTGAAGACTTCCATGGCATGGAAGAATGCATCGACCAGATCGTCTCCTACTTCCGCCATGCCGCCCAAGGCCTGGAAGAGAAGAAACAGATCCTCTACCTGCTCGGCCCCGTCGGCGGCGGTAAATCGTCCCTGGCCGAAAAGCTCAAACAACTGATCGAGAAGGTGCCCTTCTACGCGATCAAGGGCTCGCCGGTCTTCGAGTCGCCCCTGGGCCTGTTCAACGCCACCGAAGATGGCGCGATCCTCGAAGAAGACTTCGGCATCCCACGTCGCTACCTCAACACCATCATGTCGCCTTGGGCCACCAAGCGCCTGGCCGAGTTCGGCGGTGACATCAGCCAGTTCCGCGTGGTCAAGCTCTACCCCTCGATCCTCAACCAGATCGGCGTGGCCAAGACCGAACCGGGCGACGAGAACAACCAGGACATCTCGGCACTGGTGGGCAAGGTCGATATCCGCAAGCTCGAAGAATTCCCGCAGAACGACGCCGACGCCTACAGCTACTCGGGCGCGCTGTGCCGGGCCAACCAGGGCCTGATGGAGTTCGTGGAGATGTTCAAGGCACCGATCAAGGTGCTGCACCCACTGCTGACCGCCACCCAGGAAGGCAACTACAACAGCACCGAAGGCCTGGGGGCGATTCCGTTCACCGGGATCCTGCTGGCCCACTCCAACGAATCGGAGTGGCATACCTTCCGCAACAACAAGAACAACGAAGCGTTCATCGACCGGATCTATATCGTCAAGGTGCCGTACTGCCTGCGGGTCAGCGATGAAATCAAGATCTACGACAAGCTGCTGTTCAACAGCTCCCTGGCCAAGGCGCACTGCGCACCCGACACCCTGAAGATGCTCGCCCAGTTCACGGTGCTGTCGCGCCTCAAGGAGCCGGAAAACTCGAACATCTACTCGAAGATGCGTGTGTACGACGGCGAAAACCTCAAGGACACCGACCCCAAGGCCAAGTCGATCCAGGAGTACCGCGACACCGCCGGTGTGGACGAGGGCATGAACGGCCTGTCGACACGGTTTGCGTTCAAGATCCTGTCCAAGGTCTTCAACTTCGACCCCCACGAGATCGCTGCCAACCCGGTGCACCTGCTCTATGTGCTGGAACAGCAGATCGAACAGGAACAATTCCAGGCCGAGACCCGCGAGCGCTATCTGCGCTTCCTCAAGGAATACCTGGCGCCGCGCTACATCGAGTTCATCGGCAAGGAAATCCAGACCGCGTACCTGGAGTCCTACAGCGAGTACGGCCAGAACATCTTCGACCGCTACGTGCTGTACGCCGACTTCTGGATCCAGGACCAGGAATACCGCGACCCGGAAACCGGCGAGATTCTCAACCGCGTAGCCCTCAACGAGGAACTGGAGAAGATCGAGAAACCGGCCGGCATCAGCAACCCGAAAGATTTCCGCAACGAAATCGTCAACTTCGTGCTGCGCGCCCGCGCCAACAACAACGGCAAGAACCCGACCTGGCTCAGCTACGAGAAGCTGCGGGTGGTCATCGAGAAGAAAATGTTCTCCAACACCGAGGATCTGCTGCCGGTCATCAGCTTCAACGCCAAGGCCAGCAAGGAGGACCAGCAAAAACACAACGACTTCGTCACACGCATGGTCGAACGTGGCTACACCGACAAACAGGTACGGCTGCTCTCCGAGTGGTACCTGCGGGTTCGCAAATCGCAGTAAGGCAGCGACGCGCGTGCAGTGCCAGGCCTTGGGCCTGGCAACTGACCGCCTGTCTTTAAGCTTCCAGCTCGCAGTTTGAAGCTTGTAACGTGAAGCTGCCCGGAGGGCTCCCCATGAGCTATGTGATCGACCGACGCCTCAATGGCAAGAACAAGAGCACGGTAAACCGCCAGCGCTTCCTGCGGCGTTACCGTGACCACATCAAAAAGGCCGTGGAAGAGGCCGTCAGCCGCCGCTCCATTACCGACATGGAGCACGGCGAACAGATCAGTATTCCCGGACGAGACATCGACGAACCGGTGCTGCACCACGGTCGGGGCGGCAAACAGACGGTGGTGCACCCGGGCAACAAGGAATTCACCACCGGCGAGCATATCCAGCGCCCCCAAGGCGGTGGCGGCGGCAAAGGCCCTGGCAAGGCCGGCAATTCCGGCGAGGGCATGGATGAGTTCGTGTTCCAGATCACCCAGGAGGAATTCCTCGAATTCATGTTCGAGGACCTGGAGCTGCCCAACCTGGTCAAGCGCAACCTCACCGGCACCGACACCTTCAAGACCGTGCGCGCGGGGATCAGCAACGAGGGCAACCCGTCGCGCATCAACATCATCCGCACCCTGCGCTCGGCCCATGCGCGGCGTATCGCCCTGTCTGGCAGCAGCCGCGCGAAACTGAAGGAAGCCAAGGAAGAACTGGCCCGCCTGAAACGTGAGGAGCCAGACAACTTCGGCGATATCCAGGACATCGAGGCGGAAATCGAGAAACTCAGCGCGCGCATCCACCGCGTGCCGTTCCTCGACACCTTCGACCTGAAGTACAACCTGCTGGTCAAGCAGCCCAACCCTAGCTCCAAGGCGGTGATGTTCTGCCTGATGGACGTGTCCGGTTCCATGACCCAGGCCACCAAGGACATTGCCAAGCGTTTCTTTATCCTGCTGTACCTGTTCCTGAAGCGGAACTACGACAAGATCGACGTGGTATTCATCCGCCATCACACCAGCGCCCGGGAAGTGGACGAAGAGGAGTTCTTCTACTCACGGGAAACCGGCGGCACCATTGTCTCCAGCGCGCTGAAACTGATGCAGGAGATCATGGCCGAACGCTACCCGGCCAACGAGTGGAACATCTACGCCGCCCAGGCCTCGGACGGTGACAACTGGAATGACGACTCGCCGATCTGCCGCGACATCCTGATCAACCAGATCATGCCGTTTGTGCAGTACTACACTTACGTTGAAATCACCCCCCGTGAGCACCAGGCCCTGTGGTTCGAATACGAGCGCATCGGCGAAGCCTTTGCCGACACGTTCGCCCAGCAGCAACTGGTCTCGGCCGGCGATATCTACCCGGTCTTCCGTGAACTCTTCCAGCGCAGGTTAGTGACATGACCGCCAAAAAAGAGCAAAGACGCCAACCGATTTCCACGGGTTCCGAGTGGACCTTTGAACTGATCCAGGCCTATGACCGGGAAATCAGCCGTATTGCGGCGGGTTATGCCCTGGACACCTACCCCAACCAGATCGAAGTGATCACCGCCGAGCAGATGATGGATGCCTACGCCTCAGTCGGCATGCCCCTGGGCTATCACCATTGGTCCTACGGCAAACACTTCCTTAGTACCGAAAAGTCCTACAGTCGCGGGCAGATGGGCCTGGCCTACGAGATTGTGATCAACTCGGACCCGTGCATCGCCTACCTGATGGAAGAAAACACCATCTGCATGCAGGCGCTGGTGGTGGCCCATGCCTGCTACGGGCACAACAGCTTCTTCAAGGGCAACTACCTGTTCCGCACCTGGACCGACGCCAGTTCGATCATCGACTACCTGGTGTTCGCCAAGCAGTACATCATGCAATGCGAGGAACGCCACGGCATCGACGCCGTGGAGGACCTGCTCGACTCCTGCCATGCGCTGATGAACTACGGCGTGGACCGCTACAAACGCCCGTACCCGATTTCTGCCGAGGAAGAACGCCTGCGCCAGAAGGAACGCGAGGAGCACCTGCAGAAACAGATCAACGACCTGTGGCGCACCATTCCGAAAAAAACCGGCAAGAACAGCGACAAGGACAATGCACGCTTCCCCGCCGAACCTCAGGAAAACATCCTGTATTTCCTGGAAAAACACGCACCGTTGCTGGAGCCGTGGCAACGGGAAATCGTGCGTATCGTGCGCAAGATCGCCCAGTACTTTTATCCACAGCGCCAGACCCAGGTGATGAACGAAGGCTGGGCGACGTTCTGGCACTACACGCTGATGAACGACCTGTACGACGAAGGCCTGGTCACCGACGGCTTCATGATGGAGTTCCTCACTTCCCACACCAGCGTGGTATTCCAGCCTGGCTTCGACAGCCCGTATTACAGCGGCATCAACCCCTACGCCCTGGGTTTTGCCATGTACCGTGATATCCGGCGCATGTGTGAGCACCCCACCGAAGAAGACCGCCGCTGGTTTCCGGAAATCGCCGGTACCGACTGGCTGTCCACCATCAAGTTCGCCATGAGCAGCTTCAAGGATGAGAGCTTCATCCTGCAATATTTGTCACCCCAGGTGATTCGCGACCTCAAGCTGTTCAGCATCCTCGACGACGACCTCAAGGATGACCTGGTGGTACCCGCCATCCACGACGAGCCCGGCTACCGCACCATCCGTGAAACCCTGGCGGCGCAATACAACCTGGGCAACCGCGAGCCCAACGTGCAGATCTACAGCATCGACGTGCGCGGCGACCGCTCGCTGACCCTGCGTCACCAGCAACACGACCGCAAACCCCTGGGCGAATCCACCGAGGAAGTGCTCAAGCACCTGCATCGGCTTTGGGGCTTCGACATCCACCTGGAAACCCTGCAGGGCGATCAGGTGATGAAAACCCACCATGTGCCACCGCGCAGCGATCACAACGACAACGACTACGGCCGCCTGGACCTGGCCGTCGTGCATCTCTGAAACAGCAAAGCCTCCATTGGCCAGGCACAGGCGTTATCCTGTGGGGCTAATGGAGGCGTTTTCATGAAAATCTACAAAGTCGGCGGCGCGGTACGCGATCGCCTGCTGGGCATCCCGGTCACCGACATCGACCGTGTCGTCGTCGGTGCAACGGCCGAAGAGATGCTCGCCTTGGGCTACAAGCCAGTGGGCTCGGACTTCCCGGTGTTCCTCGACCCGAGAAACGGCGACGAGTACGCCCTCGCCCGCACCGAACGCAAGAGCGGCCGGGGTTACGGCGGCTTTGTGTTCCACGCCAGCCCTGATGTCACGCTGGAAGAAGACCTGATCCGCCGCGACCTGACCATCAATGCCATGGCCGAAGACGACGATGGCAATGTGACCGATCCCTATGGCGGCCTGCTTGATCTTGAAGCGCGCGTTCTGCGTCACGTTTCACCCGCTTTCGCCGAAGATCCACTGCGAGTCCTGCGCGTTGCCCGCTTCGCTGCTCGTTACGCCCCCTTGGACTTTACCGTTGCTCCGCAAACCCTGGAACTGATGCGCCAACTCAGCGAATCCGGAGAGCTGGAAGCCCTGACCCCGGAGCGCAGCTGGAAAGAAATTTCCCGTGCACTGATGGAAGATCAGCCCCAGGTATTCATCCAGGTTCTACGGGATTGCAATGCGCTGAAAACCTTGATGCCGGAGGTGGATGCGCTCTTCGGTGTGCCGCAACCCCCAGCCCATCACCCTGAAATCGACACAGGCGTGCACACCCTGAGCGTGCTGGAACAGGCCGCCCTGCACAAACAGCCGCTGACCGTACGCTGGGCCTGCCTGCTGCATGACCTGGGCAAAGGCCTCACGCCTGTGGATAAGTTGCCGCGGCATATTGCCCACGAACACACCGGCTTGAAGCTGGTCAAGGCGGTCAACGAACGCTTCAAGGTACCGAGAGATTGCCAGGAACTGGCGCTGCTGGTTTGCCAATATCACACCCACGGCCACCGCGCGCTGGAGCTGAAAGCCTCGACATTGCTGGAGTTGTTGCAGAGTTTTGACGTGTACCGTCGACCGCAGCGCTTTGAAGAGTTTGTGGTCGCCTGCGAAATGGACGCCAGGGGACGCCAGGGTTTCGAGCAGCGCAGTTATCCACAGGCGGAGTATTTGCGCGGCGCAGCCAAGGCTGCGCGCGAAGTGGCGGTGGCGCCACTGCTGGAACAAGGCTTCAAGGGCCCGGAACTGGGCGAAGCGCTCAAGCGTGAACGGCTCAAGGCGCTGAAAGCCTACAAAGAGCAACACACCCTGTAGACCATTGTGGCGAGGGAGCTTGCTCCCGCTGGAGTGCGCAGCGCTCCCAAGATTTTGGGGCCGCTACGCAGCCCAGCGGGAGCAAGCTCCCTCGCCCAGAAAGCCCAGCTCCTACAGAAGCTCATCAGGTGTGAGCTGCTGGCCCTGCCATTCAAACCCCACAGGCGCCAGCACCTGGTCGATCTGCGCATCGCGCCACAGCTCGGCCAGTGTCTTGCCCACCTCAGGGTGCACACGCTGCGGCGCCATCAACGACAGCGGCCACAGCACGAAAGCGTTCTTGAGGATTTCTGCGCGCGGCAGGATCAAGCCATCGAAATTGCCCACCAGATCACCGTACAACAGCACGTCGATGTCCAGCGGCAGGCCCTTGCGATCCGGCGCGTAACGGCCATTGTCGGCCTCGATGAATTTCAACCGGCGATCCAGTTCCATCAGCGGCAGGTCGGTATAGGCCGACACCACCAGATTGAAGAACGGACCACTCTTGATCCCCACCGGCTGGCTTTCGAACACCGCCGAGCAGCGGATATCCGTCAAAAAACTCGCCAGCGCGTCAAGGCCGGCGCGCAGATGGGTCTCGCGCTCGATATTGCTGCCAAGGCCAAGGTAAACCTGAGTTAGCGACATCCGCGCTCGATCTCCACGCCCACGCCCTTCGCGGCCGGCACAGCCCCGGGCTTGGTCAACTTGAGGTGCAGCCAGGGAATCTGGAACTCACTCATCAACACTTCGGCCAAGCGCTCGGCGAAGGTTTCCACCAGCTGATATTGAGATTGCTCGGCAAACGCCTGGATACGTGCGGACACGCTGGCGTAGTCCAAGGCCAGGGTCAGGTCGTCACCGGCCGCAGCCGGGCGGTTGTCCCAGGCGAAGCTCAGGTCCAGGCGCAGGCATTGGCGGATTCCGCGCTCCCAGTCGTAGGCCCCGATCACGGTGTCAACTTCCAGGCCTTCGATAAACACTCTGTCCAAGCACTCTTCTCCGCAGCACGACAAGGGCGCGATGCCCCGTTAGAATCAGGGCGTCCTCGCCCGGAATAGTTAGCATGTTTTGGTCACTGGCGATTCTCGCCTACCTGCTCGGCTCGCTGTCCTTCGCCATTTTGCTCAGCCGCCTGACGGGAAATCCCGACCCGCGAATGAGTGGCTCAGGCAATGCCGGCGCCACCAATATGTTGCGCCTGGCCGGCAAGAAGCTCGCCGTGCTGACGTTGCTGGGCGACCTGTGCAAGGGCCTGTTGCCCGTGCTGATCGCCAGCCTCGCCGGCCTTACCCTGCAACAGCAGGCGTGGATCGGCGTGTGTGCCGTCCTCGGCCATCTGTTTCCCCTGTACTTCCGCTTTCGCGGCGGCAAGGGTGTGGCCACGGCGGCCGGCATGCTGCTGGGGATCTACCCACCGGCGGCCTTGCTGGCCGTTATCGCCTGGCTGCTGACGTTCTACCTGACCCGCACCAGCTCGCTCGCCGCGCTGATCGCCACCCCGCTGACCCTGCCGTTGCTGGCCTGGCAGGAACCGGCGGCGCTGTTGCCGATGAGCGTACTGACACTGCTGATCGTCTGGCGCCACCGCGGCAATCTACGCGACCTGTTTGCCGGGCGCGAACGGCATTTTTAAATACCCGCGATGAGCCCGGCTCACGTTACGCGCTACAGCGGTGACAACTGCTCCATCGGCCAGCGCGCCTGCACGCTGATCGCCAGGCTCTCATGCTGGCCGGCCTGCAAGCGCTGGCAGCCGGCATAGGCGATCATCGCGCCGTTATCGGTGCAAAACTCGGGGCGTGCGTAGAACACGTCCCCTTTCATGTCGCCGAGCATTTTTTCCAACGACGTGCGCAAGGCCTTGTTGGCGCTCACGCCGCCAGCGATCACCAGGCGCTTCATGCCGGCCTGCTTGAGGGCGCGCTTGCACTTGATGGTCAAAGTCTCCACCACGGCCTGCTGGAACGCCAGCGCGATGTCGCAACGGGCTTGCTCACTGTCGTCCCCGGCGCTGACGCTGTGCTGCCAGGTATTCAGCGCAGAGGTTTTCAGGCCGCTGAAGCTGAACATCAGGCCCGGGCGATCACACATCGGTCGCGGGAAGGTGTAGCGGCCGGCCACGCCTTTTTCGGCGAGACGGGCGATTTCCGGGCCACCTGGATAATTGAGGCCCATCATCTTCGCGGTCTTGTCGAAGGCTTCGCCGGCAGCGTCATCCAGGGATTCGCCCAGCAGGGTGTATTGGCCGATGCCGTCCACCTGAACCAGCTGCGTATGACCGCCAGACACCAACAAAGCGACGAACGGGAACTCGGGCGGTGTTTTTTCCAGCATCGGTGCCAGTAAATGGCCTTCCATGTGGTGCACGCCGAGGGCCGGAATGCCCCAGGCAAACGCCAGCGCCTGGGCGCAAGAAGCCCCAACCAGCAGGGCTCCGACCAATCCGGGGCCTGCGGTGTAGGCAATCGCGTCGATCTCGGTCGGCACGCAGCCGGCCTCGTCCAGCACCTGGCGAATCAACGGCAGCATGCGCTTGACGTGATCGCGGCTGGCAAGCTCCGGCACCACGCCGCCATAGGCACGGTGCAGGTCGATCTGACTGAACAGTGCATCGGCCAAAAGCCCGCGTTCACTGTCGTAAAGTGCGACACCGGTTTCGTCGCAGGAGGTTTCAAGTCCCAGTACTAGCATGGGTTTGCGCCTTGTAGAGGCTGAATTCGAAGGCGCGCATAATAGTCGCCACTCCCCCTCCCGACTAGCGGTTTTCGATCAGAGGCTTTGCATTCCGGGCAATGAGGGGTTAACATCCGCAACCCTTAAAAACCGACGACCTCAGCCGCGAATTTCTTGCGACGAGAACGTTGATCCCGGTAATGAAAGAAGGTAGCTCTGGATGCCAGCCGTCAAAGTTAAAGAGAACGAACCCTTCGACGTAGCTCTGCGTCGTTTCAAGCGCTCCTGCGAAAAAGCCGGTGTACTGGCTGAAGTTCGTAGCCGCGAATTTTACGAGAAGCCAACTTCTGAGCGTAAGCGCAAAGCAGCAGCCGCTGTTAAGCGTCACGCTAAGAAAGTTCAGCGCGAACAGCGCCGCGCCGTTCGTCTGTACTAATACACAGACGTTCGTAGCAAGCTTCTGCCAAGCCCGGCCCTCAGCCGGGCTGCTGGCATTTGCGGATATCGCTTGATGCTTCACTGTTGACGCCGCACACGCGACCGAAACAACTGCTTCACACGTCAGGACTGGCTCTTCTGCCAGCGGTGCACGTCTCTTCTGACGAGTCTAACAAGGCTACTGACGAGCACACTTATCCTACAAACAGGCGATCAACTGTGTCGGCTGTGCCTGCACGAGCTTCCGAGGCCCACCACTGGCCAACACCGGATGCCGGGGCAACATTTCCATGCCGAAAAGCTGATTGAAATTAACGTCAGTGAATGAACGGCAGATACACTTCCTGAAAGCCCAAGCAGACAGTTGATGATCGAGCCACGATACGTGCGCCCGAGCACATCACGGGCCCTCATTTACACGCAGTGATGACGAGAACGCCATGGCCGGGCTGATTCCCCAGAGCTTTATTGACGACCTTCTGAACCGCACCGACATCGTCGATGTTGTCAGCTCGCGCGTGCAACTGAAAAAAGCCGGCAAGAACTACACCGCCTGCTGCCCGTTTCACAAAGAGAAAACCCCGTCGTTCAGCGTCAGCCCCGACAAGCAGTTCTACTACTGCTTCGGCTGCGGCGCGGGCGGCAACGCCCTCGGTTTTCTCATGGACCACGACAACCTGGATTTCCCCCAGGCCATCGAGGACCTGGCGAAAGCCGCCGGCATGGAAGTCCCGCGCGAAGAAAGTGGCCGCCCGCACAAACCGCGCCAACCCACCGATTCGCCGCTTTACCCACTGCTGACGGCCGCTGCCGACTTTTATCGCCAGGCGCTTAAAAGCCATCCGCAGCGCAAGGCCGCCGTCGACTACCTCAAGGGTCGCGGCCTCACCGGTGAAATCGCCCGCGATTTCGGCCTGGGTTTTGCCCCACCCGGCTGGGACAACCTGTACAAGCACCTGAGCAGCGACACCCTGCAGCAAAAGGCCATGATCGACGCCGGCCTCTTGGTGGAGAACGCCGAGACCGGCAAGCGCTATGACCGATTCCGCGACCGCGTGATGTTTCCGATCCGCGACAGCCGTGGCCGCATCATCGCCTTCGGTGGCCGCGTGCTGGGGGACGACAAGCCCAAGTACCTGAACTCCCCGGAAACCCCGGTATTCCACAAGGGCCAGGAACTCTACGGGCTGTTCGAAGCGCGCAAGAACAACCGCAACCTCGATGAAATCATCGTGGTTGAAGGCTATATGGATGTGATCGCACTCGCCCAGCAGGGCCTGCGCAACGCGGTGGCAACACTGGGTACCGCCACCAGCGAAGAACACTTGAAGCGCCTGTTTCGCGTCGTGCCCAGCGTCCTGTTTTGCTTCGACGGCGACCAGGCCGGCCGCAACGCCGCCTGGCGCGCCCTCGAAGCCACGCTGTCGAGCCTGCAAGACGGGCGCCGCGCACGCTTTTTGTTCCTGCCCGAGGGCGAAGACCCGGACACCCTGGTCCGCTCCGAAGGCACCGACGCATTCCGCGCCCGCATCAATCAACATGCGCAGCCGCTGGCGGACTACTTCTTCCAGCAACTGACCGAAGAAGCCGATCCGCGCTCCCTCGAAGGCAAGGCCCACATGGCCACCCTCGCCGCGCCGCTGATCGACAAGGTGCCAGGCGCCAACCTGCGTACCCTGATGCGTCAGCGCCTGCAAGAAATCACCGGTTTAAGCGGCGAAGCGGTCAGCCAGCTGGCCCACAGCGCACCACAAGAGGCGCCGCCAGCCTACGACCCAGGCATGGATTACGACGCCATGCCGGACTATGCCGACTTCCACCAACCCCACGAGGCCTACGCGCCCCAGCAGGAGTGGACACCGAAAAAACCCGGCGCTGGCGGCAAGCAGTGGGACAAGAAACCCTGGAGCAAGAACGGCAAGCGCGGTGATCGTGACGAAGCCTACGCCCCACGCACCCCGGTCGCCGTAGAAGCGCCAACCTTGATTGCCCTGCGCACCCTCATCCATCACCCGCAATTGGCGGGCAAGGTTGAAAGCGCCGATCATTTTGCCAACGCCAGCAACACCTACGCTCAGGTGTTAATCGCACTGATTGAAGCGGTACAGAAAAATCCTAAGCTAAACTCAATTCAGCTGATGGCTCGCTGGCACGGCACCGAACAAGGTCGCTTGTTGAAGGCACTCGCGGAAAAGGAGTGGCTAATTGACGGCGATAACCTTGAACAACAGTTTTTAGACACCATTATTAGGTTATCCGAGGGCCAGCACACGCAGACCCTCGACGAACTCATCAAGAGAGCAAGGCAGCCAGGATTATCGGCTGAAGAGCAAATTCAGATAGCAAAACAGATGCGCGACCTCTTAAAACAGAATGTTTCCGCATCAAACCCGACCTCAGCTGGCGTGTGAGGTCATAGCTCGGGTATAATCCTCGGCTTGTTTTTTGCCCGCCAAGACCTTCAGTGGATAGGGTGTTATGTCCGGAAAAGCGCAACAGCAGTCTCGTATCAAAGAGTTGATCACCCTTGGTCGTGAGCAGAAGTATCTGACTTACGCAGAGGTCAACGATCACCTGCCTGAGGATATTTCAGATCCAGAGCAGGTGGAAGACATCATCCGCATGATTAATGACATGGGGATCCCCGTACACGAGAGTGCTCCGGATGCGGACGCCCTTATGTTGGCCGACGCCGATACCGACGAGGCAGCCGCTGAAGAAGCCGCTGCTGCGTTGGCCGCGGTGGAGACCGACATCGGTCGCACGACTGACCCTGTGCGCATGTATATGCGTGAAATGGGTACCGTCGAGTTGCTGACACGCGAAGGCGAAATCGAAATCGCCAAGCGTATTGAAGAGGGCATCCGTGAAGTGATGGGCGCAATCGCGCACTTCCCTGGCACGGTTGACCACATTCTCTCCGAGTACACTCGCGTCACCACCGAAGGTGGCCGCCTGTCCGACGTCCTGAGCGGTTATATCGACCCAGACGACGGCATCGCGCCGCCTGCTGCCGAAGTACCGCCGCCCGTCGATGCCAAAGCCGCGAAAGCGGACGATGACACCGACGACGACGAGGCTGAAGCCAGCACCGACGACGAAGAAGAAGTCGAAAGCGGTCCAGACCCGATCATCGCTGCCCAGCGTTTCGGTGCGGTTTCCGATCAAATGGAAATCACCCGCAAGGCCTTGAAGAAGCACGGTCGCGCCAACAAGCAGGCAATCGCCGAGCTGCTGGCCCTGGCTGAGCTGTTCATGCCGATCAAGCTGGTCCCGAAGCAATTCGAAGGCCTGGTTGAGCGCGTTCGTAGCGCCCTTGAGCGTCTGCGTGCACAAGAGCGTGCGATCATGCAGCTCTGTGTCCGCGATGCGCGCATGCCGCGTACCGACTTCCTGCGCCAGTTCCCGGGCAACGAAGTTGACGAAAGCTGGTCCGACGCACTGGCCAAAGGCAAGGCGAAATACGCTGAAGCCATCGGTCGCCTGCAACCGGACATCATCCGTTGCCAGCAAAAGCTGACTGCGCTTGAAACCGAGACCGGCCTGACGATTGCCGAGATCAAGGACATCAACCGTCGCATGTCGATCGGTGAGGCCAAGGCCCGCCGCGCGAAGAAAGAGATGGTTGAAGCGAACTTGCGTCTGGTGATCTCCATCGCCAAGAAGTACACCAACCGTGGCCTGCAATTCCTCGATCTGATCCAGGAAGGCAACATCGGCTTGATGAAGGCTGTGGACAAGTTCGAATACCGTCGCGGCTACAAGTTCTCGACTTATGCCACCTGGTGGATCCGTCAGGCGATCACTCGCTCGATCGCCGACCAGGCCCGCACCATCCGTATTCCGGTGCACATGATCGAGACGATCAACAAGCTCAACCGTATTTCCCGGCAGATGCTGCAGGAAATGGGTCGCGAACCGACCCCGGAAGAGCTGGGCGAACGCATGGAAATGCCTGAGGATAAAATCCGCAAGGTATTGAAGATCGCTAAAGAGCCGATCTCCATGGAAACCCCGATTGGTGATGACGAAGACTCCCATCTGGGTGACTTCATCGAAGACTCGACCATGCAGTCGCCAATCGATGTCGCCACCGTTGAGAGCCTCAAAGAAGCGACTCGCGACGTACTCTCCGGCCTCACTGCCCGTGAAGCCAAGGTACTGCGCATGCGTTTCGGCATCGACATGAATACCGACCACACCCTTGAGGAAGTCGGTAAGCAGTTTGACGTGACCCGCGAGCGGATCCGTCAGATCGAAGCCAAGGCGCTGCGCAAGTTGCGCCACCCGACGCGAAGCGAGCATCTGCGCTCCTTCCTCGACGAGTGATACCAAACCCCCGGCCCAGGCCGGGGGTTTTGTTTTCTACAGCAAAAAATCCCGCGCAACACCCCTCCCCCGCAATGCCCGTCTACACTCGAACCATTCCCCGTGCCATAACGAGACCGTTATGCCCAGATTGCCGACCGTGTTACTGCTGTCGCTGCTGACCTGGACCGCAACGGCTGGCGCGTTGACTCTTACCGACGATGAGCGTGGCTGGCTGGCGGACCATCAGGAGCTGCGGCTGGGGGTGGATGCGTCATGGCCACCCTTCGAATACCGCGATGAAAATGGCCACTACCAAGGCCTGGCCGCAGATTACGTGCGCCTGATCCAGGACCGCCTGGGCGTGAGGGTCAAGCTGATCGAACCGGCGAGCTGGAGCGCTGTGCTCGAACAAGCCCGGAACAACCAGCTCGATTTGCTGCCCGGCATCATGTCCACCCCGGAACGCCAGAGCTACATGGCGTTCACGCGCCCCTACCTGGACTTTCCCATCGTAATCCTGGCCCATGAAGGCGGCGCCAAGCCACACACCCTCAAGGACCTCTACGGACTGAAAATTGCGGTGGTGGAAAACTACGCGCCCCATGAACTGCTGCGCACCCACCATCCCGATCTCAACCTGGTGGCCATGCCAAATGTCAGTTCAACCCTGCAAGCACTGGCCACCGACGAAGTGGATGCCGTGGTCGGTGACCTCGCCTCCAGCGTCTGGAGCCTGCGCCAACTGAAGCTCGATGGCTTGTACGTGAGCGGCGAAACGCCCTATCGCTATCAACTGGCGATGGGCGTGCCCCGGGACAACAAAATGCTGGTCGGCATCCTCGATAAAGTCCTCGCCGACCTCAGCCCGCAAGAAACCGACGCCATCCAGCAACATTGGGTCGGCAGCATCACCGATCATCGCGCTTTTTGGACCGACCTGCTGACCTACGGCTTGCCGACGGTATTACTCCTGAGCACCGTATTGGCCATCGTCATTCGGATAAATCGCCGGCTCAGCTCGGAAATATCCCGCCGCGTCGCGCTAGAGCAGGAACTGCGCAGCAGCGAATACCACTACCGCGGCCTGGTGGAGAGCCTGTCCGCCATCGCCTGGGAAGCCAGCGTTGTCGATTTCACCTACAGCTACGTATCACCTCACGCCGAAGACTTGCTCGGTTACCCCCGCGCCCACTGGCTGATCCCGGGTTTCTGGCGCAACATCATTCACCCGGCCGACCTGACACGCGCCGAAACCTACTGCCACCGCGAAACCCGCGCCAACCGCGACCACAGCATTGATTACCGCGTCATCACCGCCGATGGCCGCTGTCTGTGGGTGCGGGACATTGTCAGCCTGATAGAACACGGCCATGAGCCGGTGCTGCGCGGTTTGATGATCGACATCAGCGAGGCCAAACGCACCGAAGAAGCCTTGCAGCTATCGGAGCAAAAGTTTGCCTCGGTGTTTCAGCAATGTCCGGACATCTTGATCATCGCCCGCCTGTCCGACGGCTGCCTGCTGGAGGTGAACAAGGCGTTCGAGGACCAGGTTGGCCTGAACGCTGAAGAGGTGGTGGGTAAAACCGGCACACAGTTGAATATCTGGGGGACCGAGGGTACCGGCCCGGATCTGCTGCAACGAGTGCAGACCGCCAGTATCCGCAACCTGGAGATGCCCTTTCGGCGCAGCAACGGCCAAGCCTTTACCGGCCTGATTTCCGCCGAACCGTTCCAGCTCGATACCATCGAAGCCATTGTGGTGGTGGTGCGCGATATCTCCCAGCTCAAGGAAACCCAGCAGCAACTGCAAACCTCCGAAGAAAAATTCGCCAAGGCGTTCCACGCCTCCCCCGACGGCTTGCTGTTGAGCCGCCAGAGTGACGGCCTGTTGATCGAAGTAAACGATGGCTTCAGCCGTATCACCGGTTTCAACAGCGCGGCATCCCTCGACCAGTCAGCCCTGGACCTGGGCATCTGGGTCGACCTCAACGAACGCAAGCACATGCTGGAACTGATGCAACGCGACGGTTTTGTCCGCGACTTCATCTGCCATATCCGTCGCAGCGACGGGCAGATCCGGCTCTGCGAGTTGTCCAGCCGGCCACTGCCCATTGGCGATGACGACTGCATGCTCACCATCGCCCGCGACATCACCGAGCGCCAACTGATGCAGGAGAAGCTGCAACAAGCCGCCACGGTCTTCGAAAGCACCGCCGAAGGCGTGCTGATCACCGACACCCGGCAGAACATCAGCGCAGTCAACCGCGCCTTCAGCGAGATCACCGGCTACAGCGAGGCCGAGGCCTTGGGCCACACCCCGCGCCTGCTCGCCTCCGGGCTGCACGACAGCGCCTTCTATGCGGCGATGTGGCACCAACTGACGGCCCAAGGGCATTGGCAGGGCGAGATTTCCAACCGCCGCAAGAATGGCGAGGTTTACCCCAGCTGGCTGACGATCAGCGCCGTACGCAACCGTGATGAACTGATCACACACTTTGTAGCCGTGTTCGCCGACATCTCCAGCCTCAAACTGGCCCAGGCGCGCCTCGACTACCAGGCGCACCACGACCCTTTGACCGGCCTGCCCAACCGCACACTGTTCGAAAACCGGTTGCAGGCCGCCCTCAACGGCCATCAGGAAACCGGCAAGCAAGGCGCCGTGCTGTTTCTCGACCTCGACCGCTTCAAACACATCAACGACAGCCTCGGCCACCCCATTGGCGACCTCTTGCTCAAAGACATCGCCGTGCGCCTCAAGGAACAACTGCGCGATATCGACACCGTCGCCCGCCTCGGCGGCGATGAATTCATCATCCTGCTGCCAGGCCTGCAACACGCCACCGACGCCGACTACCTCGCGAACAAACTGCTGGCGTGCTTCACCCCACCGTTCCAGGCCGGCGAACACGAGTTTTTTATCAGCGCCAGTATCGGCACCAGCCTCTACCCCCAGGACGGCACCGACGTCGCCACCCTGGTGAAGAACGCCGACGCCGCGATGTACCGCTCCAAGGCCAAGGGCCGCAACCGGGTCGAGAGTTACACCCGCGACCTCACCGCCCAAGCCAACGAACGCGTGGCCCTGGAACACGAACTGCGTCGCGCCATCGAGCGCGACGAACTGAGCCTCTACTACCAGCCAAAACTCAGCCTGGTGACGCAAGAACTGATCGGCGCAGAAGCCCTCATCCGCTGGCACCACCCGACCTTCGGCGACGTGCCTCCCGAGCACTTCATTGCCCTGGCCGAAGAAAACGGCATGATCCTGCAGATTGGCGACTGGGTACTCGAACAGGCCTGCCGACAACTGCACGCCTGGCAAGGCACCTTCGACGATTTCGGCACCCTCTCGGTCAACCTCGCCGGCGCGCAACTGCGCCACCCCAACCTGCTGTCACGCATCGAACAACTGCTGCGCGACTACCACCTCGAACCCGGCTGCCTGCAATTGGAGATCACCGAAAACTTCATCATGAGCCAGGCCGAAGAAGCGCTGGCAGTCCTGCACCAACTCAAGCGCCTGGGCGTACAACTGGCGATTGACGACTTTGGCACCGGCTATTCATCCCTCAGCTACCTCAAGCGCCTGCCGCTGGACTTCCTGAAAATCGACCAATCCTTCGTCCGCGGCCTGCCCGACGACCCCCACGACGCCGCCATCGTCCGTGCCATCATCGCC
Organism: Pseudomonas sp. CBZ-4; assembly: GCF_000346755.1. Taxonomy (GTDB): domain Bacteria; phylum Pseudomonadota; class Gammaproteobacteria; order Pseudomonadales; family Pseudomonadaceae; genus Aquipseudomonas. The sequence goes on from NZ_ANNV01000181.1 coordinate 27,854, forward strand.
CTGGGCCACAGCATGCAATTCACCATCATTGCCGAAGGCGTGGAAAACCCCGCGCAGCAGGCGTTTCTTGCCGCAGAAGGCTGCGAACAGATGCAAGGCTACATCGTCAGCCTGCCCCTGCCGCCGGAGCTTTTTGCCGCGAGCTTTCTTCGTATGAGCCTTGAGGATTTTTCGGATAGCACAGCAGAGAAACCATCGCTATAATCCGCGACCTGTTAAGGGCCTATAGCTCAGTTGGTCAGAGCAGAGGACTCATAATCCTTTGGTCCACGGTTCAAGTCCGTGTGGGCCCACCAACTCCAAAGCCGCGCATTGCGCGGCTTTCGCGTTTCTGGCGGAATAGTTTCTCAGCCTGCCCAGGCGAATAAAACGACGAAAGTGTCCAAAAAACGTCCACACTCTCAGCGCCAACCCACTGGAGCCCTCCCTTGTCCGCCCTAGATGAAATCGACCGCCAACTGATCGCCGCCCTGCAGATCAACGCGCGCGAAAGCGTGGCCATGCTGGCCCGGCAGTTGGGCATCGCACGCACCACGGTGACCTCGCGCCTGGCACGCCTGGAAAAGACCCAGGTCATCACCGGCTACGGTGTGCGTTTGGGCCAGCGGGTGGCCGATGGCGGTTTGCAAGCGTATGTGGGGATCACGGTGCAACCGCGCTCAGGCAAGGAAGTCCTGCGCCGCCTGAGTGCGATGGCCCAGGTCCAGCAGTTGTGCGCCGTGAGTGGCGAGTTCGATTACGTGGCTTGGCTGCGCACCGATTCGCCGGAACAGCTTGACCAGTTGCTGGACCAGATCGGCAGCGTCGATGGCGTGGAGAAAACCACCACCTCGATCATCCTCAGCAACAAATTGGATCGCGGACAGCCAGTCTGACCACCAACTTCGTCACTATGACTAAAAACAGTTCAATACGACGACACATTGCGTCTTATTAACGCACGCTACGCTCCCTAAACTGACTGCCATCTTTTCCTATACTCAGCGGGACGTGCCCCGCCGAGTCGCCAGCCAGGTCAGCCATGAACCCATTCAACAAAAACAATCGCCACCCTGCAGACGGTAAAAAACCCATCACCATCTTTGGCCCGGACTTTCCGTTTGCCTTTGATGACTGGATCGAGCACCCCGCCGGCCTGGGCAGTATCCCCGCCGCCCACCATGGCGCCGAAGTGGCGATTGTCGGCGCGGGCATCGCCGGCCTGGTGGCCGCCTACGAGCTGATGAAGCTGGGCCTCAAGCCCGTGGTGTACGAAGCCTCGAAAATGGGTGGCCGCTTGCGCTCCCAGGCATTTGAAGGCGCCGAAGGCATCATCGCCGAGCTGGGTGGAATGCGCTTCCCTGTGTCGTCCACCGCGTTCTACCACTACGTGGACAAGCTCGGCCTGGAAACCAAACCATTCCCCAACCCGTTGACCCCAGCCTCCGGCAGTACCGTGATCGACCTGGAAGGCCAGACCCATTACGCACAAAAGCTGGCGGATTTGCCGGTGCTGTTCCAGGAAGTAGCCGACGCCTGGGCCGACGCCCTGGAAGCCGGCTCGCAGTTCGGTGACATCCAGCAAGCTATCCGCGACCGTGACGTACCGCGCCTCAAGGAACTGTGGAACAAGCTCGTGCCGCTGTGGGACGACCGCACCTTCTACGACTTCGTCGCCACCTCCAAGGCGTTTGCCAAGCTGTCGTTCCTGCACCGTGAAGTCTTCGGCCAGGTCGGCTTCGGCACCGGTGGCTGGGACTCGGATTTCCCCAACTCCATGCTGGAAATCTTCCGCGTGGTCATGACCAACTGCGACGACCACCAGCACCTCGTGGTAGGCGGCGTGGCACAGGTGCCCATGGGCATCTGGCGCCATGTGCCGGAGCGTTGCGCCCATTGGCCAGCCGGCACCAGCCTCAGCTCGTTGCACCGTGGCGCGCCACGGGCCGGGGTGAAGCGCATTGCCCACGCTGACGGTGGCCGTTTCGCCGTCACCGACAACTATGGCGACACCCGCGAATACGCCGCCGTGCTGACCACCTGCCAGAGCTGGCTGCTGACCACCCAGATCGAATGCGACGAAAGCCTGTTCTCGCAAAAAATGTGGATGGCCCTGGACCGCACCCGCTACATGCAATCGTCGAAGACCTTCGTGATGGTCGATCGCCCGTTCTGGAAAGACAAAGACCCGGAAACCGGCCGCGACCTGATGAGCATGACCCTCACCGACCGCCTGACCCGTGGCACCTACCTGTTCGACAACGGCGACGACAAGCCAGGCGTGATCTGCCTGTCTTACTCATGGATGAGCGACGCGCTGAAAATGCTCCCGCAGCCCATCGACAAGCGCGTGAAGCTGGCCCTCGACGCCCTGAAGAAGATCTACCCGAAAGTCGATATCAAGGCGCGCATCATCGGCGACCCGATTACCGTGTCCTGGGAAGCCGACCCGCACTTCCTCGGGGCCTTCAAAGGCGCGCTGCCCGGTCACTATCGCTACAACCAGCGTATGTATGCGCACTTCATGCAGAAGGACATGCCCGCCGAACAGCGTGGGATTTTTATCGCCGGTGACGACGTTTCCTGGACCCCGGCCTGGGTGGAAGGCGCCGTGCAAACGTCGCTGAACGCGGTATGGGGCATCATGACCCACTTCGGCGGCAGCACTCACCCCGAGAACCCGGGGCCGGGCGATGTGTTCGATGAAATCGGCCCGATCGCCCTGGCTGAATAAGGAGCCGAACCATGCGTGTCGCCCTGTACCAATGCCCGCCGTTACCGCTGGACGTGGCCGGCAACCTCAAGCGCCTGCACCAGTTGGCGCATGAGGCGTCCGGCGCCGATGTGCTGGTGCTGCCGGAGATGTTCCTCAGCGGCTACAACATCGGCGCCGAAGCCGTTGGCGCCTTGGCCGAGGCGGCAGATGGCCCGTCCGCACAGACAATTGCCGCTCTGGCGCAAAGCGCGGGCCTGGCGATTGTGTATGGCTACCCGGAGCGCGCTGAAGACGGGCAGATCTACAACGCCGTGCAGTTGATCGACGCCCACGGCCAGCGCCTGTGCAACTACCGCAAGACCCATCTGTTTGGTGACCTTGATCACTCGATGTTCAGCGCCGGAGGCGACGACTTCCCGCTGGTGGAGCTCAACGGCTGGAAGCTGGGCATGCTGATCTGCTACGACCTGGAGTTCCCGGAAAACACCCGGCGCCTGGCCCTGGCCGGCGCCGAACTGATCCTGGTGCCCACGGCGAACATGGTGCCGTTCGACTTCGTCGCCGATGTCACCGTGCGGGCGCGGGCCTTCGAGAACCAGTGCTACGTGGCCTACGCCAACTACTGCGGGCATGAAGGCGAGATCCACTACTGCGGGCAAAGCAGCATCGCCGCGCCGGATGGCCAGCGCATTGCCCAGGCGGGGCTGGATGAAGCCTTGATCATCGGCACCCTGGAGCGCCAGTCGATCCTCGATGCCCGCGCCGCCAACCACTACCTGCACGACCGCCGCCCCGAACTGTACGGCGCACTGCACAAGCCCTGAACCATTGGGTTTGCTAGCATAGGCACTTCCTACGTTTCGGAAGTGCCCATGCCTGCGCCGGCCCACCCCCTTGATCGCCAACTGACCCTCGCCAATGGCCTGCGGGTTACCCTGCTCCATGCGCCACGCTTGAAGCGCTGCGCCGCGGCCTTACAGGTGGCTGCCGGCAGCCATGACGTGCCGCTGGCTTGGCCGGGACTGGCGCATTTTCTTGAACACCTGTTGTTTCTCGGCACCGAGCGCTTTCCTACCAGCGAAGGGTTGATGGCTTACGTGCAACGCTACGGTGGCCAGGTCAATGCCAGCACCCGTGAGCGCACCACCGAGTTCTTCTTTGAGCTGCCGGTAGCAACCTTTGCCGATGGGCTGGAACGCTTGGCGGACATGCTGGCCCACCCGCGTCTGGCGCTGAACGACCAACTGCGCGAGCGCGAAGTGCTGCACGCGGAGTGTGTCGCCTGGTCCCAGGATGCCAAGGCACAGCAGCAGGTGGCGTTGCTCGAAGGCCTGGCGGCAGATCATCCACTGCGCGGCTTTCATGCGGGCAACCGCGACAGTCTGCCGGTGGAGCGTGAGGCTTTTCAGCAGGCCTTGCGGGAATTTCATCAGCAGTTTTACCAGAGCGGGCAGATGAGCCTGCGCCTGGCCGGGCCGCAGCCTTTGGACGAACTGGAGGCCCTGGCCCAGCGGTTCGGCGAGCAGCTGGCTACAGGTCCGCTGCACCCTCAAGTCGCGCCACTCGCATTGATGCCCGGCCATGCCCAGGGCTATCAGCACATAGCCGGAAATCACCTGCATCAGGTCATCACATGCCATGCGCCCCGCGCGGCGCTGGAGTTCCTTTGCACCTGGCTCAACGCCTCGGCACCGGGCGGGCTGTTGGCCGAACTGCAAACCCGGCAACTGGCCACTGACTTACAGGCGACGGTGCTGTATCACTTCGCCGGACAAGCGCTGCTCGATATGGACTTTACGCTCGGCGCACAAGGTGAACAGGCGACACTGATTGAATCCTTGCTGTACGACTGGCTGAGCTTTTTCGCACATAGCGATTGGACTGCACTGCAAGAAGAGTTCGCCCTGCTCGCCACTCGCCAGCAACAGACCCGAGGCGCCCTGGCCCTGGTTCAACACGCCAACGAAGACTTGTCGGAGCAGGCCATCGCCGCCCTCAAAGCCATGCTCGACGCTCTGCACCTGCCAGCCTCCCGACACACATGGCAACTGCCACCCAACAATCCCTTCCTGCGCCCGCCGCTCAAGGAAGAACGCGCCGGCCTGATTCGCGGACAGACCAGCGCCCATCGTGGTTTACGCACGTTCGCCCAGGACCGTTCACGGGGGCGCCGAGAAGTATCGGCACTGACGTTCAGCCAAGCGCTGGCGGACGATACCGATGAAGCCGCGCTGTACCTGCACTGGCGCTTTGCTCCCTCGGGTCTGGAAAGCGCCTTGCAGCCATTGCGTGAGAATGCTCGCCAGGCGGGCGTCGAGGTGTCGTTTGAAACCGTCGGCAATGACTGGCTGGTGAAACTGGTCGGGCTAACCGAACCCATGCCAGCAGTGCTGGACGCATTGGCGCACAGCCTGAATCAGACGCAACAGGCACCCTGCGCCCCCACGCCGATGTTCGCCATCCGCGAATTACTCAAGGCGTTGCCTGCTTTCTGCACCGCCATCACGCCCGAAAACGCCGAGACAACCTGGGCCAGCGCACAGTGGCAAGGCCTGGGGCTGGGGTTTTCCACCGTGTCTGAGGCAGCGATCAAAGCCGCAGCGGCCCGCCTGCCCGGGCACCCGGCCAATCTCGAACAAGTCCTGCCAACCCTCGGCGGCCAGCGTGTCTGGCATGAGGTGCAAACTGACTCCAACGAAGCCGCCCTGCTGCTGTTTTGCCCGACGCCCAGCCAATCCCTGGCGGATGAGGCTGCCTGGCGCCTGCTCGGGCATGTGCTCCAGGGCCCGTTTTACCAACGCCTGCGGGTAGAACTGCAAATCGGCTACGCCGTGTTCAGCGGCGTCCGACAGATCAACGGGCAAACCGGCCTGCTTTTTGGCGTGCAATCCCCCAGCGTGCCCCTCGATGGGATCCTCGAACACCTGCATACCTTCCTCACGCAGTTACCGGCACACATCAGCAGCAGCGAAGACCTCGGCAACCTGGCGCTGGCCCGACAGTTCTCAACCGAGACGCTACCGCTTGCCCAGGCCGCCGAGCTGCTCTGGCACGCGCGTTTGGCGCGGCACCCGGCGGACTATCTGGAGCGCCTTCAACAATCAATCCAGGGCCTCACACCTGAACAGATGCAGCACGCCGCCGAACAATTGATCGACGCCACAGGCGGCTGGCGCTGTATCGCCAACGGCCCAATCATCCAGGGTCAATGGCAGTCTCCAGGCTGATCATTGCCAACCCTGCAACAGGCTTTTTCCTCCGAGACAGCGCTAACTTGAACAGATCTGAGTATTATTCCTACGCACACAGCTGAACATCTCCGATTGGAGGTGGACTATATGTATTACTTGGTAGTGAAAGTCCCATCCCTTGGTAGGAGTAAGAATATGACCTGGTCCAAACCTGCTTACACTGATCTGCGTATCGGTTTCGAAGTCACCATGTACTTCGCCAGCCGTTAATCTGCTGGGTAATACAACGCCTCGGCCCGCCCGGGGCGTTTTTGTTTTGAGCTTTGCTTGGGAGCTACCATGTTTGTCCAGATTCTAGGTTCCGCCGCCGGCGGTGGTTTCCCCCAGTGGAACTGCAACTGCGCGAACTGCGCAGGTTTTCGTGATGGCAGCCTGCGGGCCCAGGCGCGCACCCAGTCGTCCATCGCCCTCTCCGACGATGGCGTGAACTGGGTGCTGTGCAATGCCTCGCCGGATATTCGTGCGCAACTGCAAAGCTTTGCGCCGATGCAACCGGGCCGCGCCCTGCGCGACACCGGCATCAGCGCGATCATCCTGATGGACAGCCAGATCGACCACACCACCGGCCTGCTGAGCCTGCGCGAAGGTTGCCCGCACCAGGTGTGGTGCACCGACATGGTCCATGAAGACCTCAGCACTGGCTTCCCGCTGTTCACCATGCTCACCCACTGGAACGGCGGCCTGGCCTGGAACCGCATCGAGCTGGACGCCAGCTTCACTGTCCCGGCCTGCCCCAACCTGCGTTTCACCCCGCTGCCACTGCGCAGCGCCGCGCCGCCCTACTCACCGCACCGCTTCGACCCGCACCCGGGCGACAACATCGGCCTGATCGTCGAAGACCTGCGCACCGGCGGCAAACTGTTCTACGCCCCAGGCCTGGGAAAAGTCGACGCGCCGCTGCTGGAGATCATGGCCGGCAGCGACTGTCTGCTGGTGGACGGAACCATGTGGGATGACGATGAAATGCAGCGCCGTGGCGTCGGCACCCGCACCGGGCGCGAGATGGGCCACCTGGCGCAAAACGGCCCCGGCGGCATGCTCGAAGTGCTGGAACAGTTGCCCGAGCAGCGCAAAGTACTTATCCACATCAACAACACCAACCCGATCCTCGATGAAGACTCCCCCGAGCGAGCGGAACTGGTGCGGCGCAATGTCGAAGTGGCTTACGACGGCATGAGCATTGAATTGTAGGAGCAGACGATATGACTGACACGCCGTTGACCACCGCTGAATTCGAAGCCGCCCTGCGGGCCAAAGGCGCCTTCTACCACATCCATCACCCGTACCACGTGGCGATGTATGAAGGCCGCGCGAGCCGCGAGCAGATCCAGGGCTGGGTCGCCAACCGCTTCTACTACCAGGTGAACATCCCGCTCAAAGACGCGGCGATCCTGGCCAACTGCCCGGACCGCGAGATCCGCCGCGAGTGGATCCAGCGCCTGCTCGACCACGACGGCGCACCGGGTGAAGACGGCGGTATCGAAGCCTGGCTGCGCCTGGGCCAGGCCGTCGGCCTCGACCCGGATCAACTGCGTTCGCAGGAATTGGTCCTGCCCGGCGTACGATTTGCGGTAGATGCCTACGTCAACTTCGCCCGTCGCGCCAGTTGGCAAGAAGCCGCCAGCAGCTCGTTGACCGAACTGTTCGCGCCGCAGATCCACCAGTCACGCCTCGACAGCTGGCCGCAGCATTACCCGTGGATCGACCCCACCGGCTACGAATATTTCCGCACCCGCCTGGGCCAGGCCCGGCGCGACGTGGAGCACGGTTTGGCGATCACCCTGCAGCACTACACCACCCGCGAAGGCCAGGAACGCATGCTGGAAATTCTCCAGTTCAAACTGGATATCTTGTGGAGCATGCTGGACGCCATGAGCATGGCCTACGAACTGAAACGCCCGCCGTATCACAGCGTGACCGACCAACGGGTATGGCATAAGGGGATCGCCCTATGAGCTTTGATCGCAGCAAGAAACCGACCTGGCGCCAAGGCTATCGCTACCAGTACGAACCCGCGCAAAAGGGCCATGTGCTGCTCTACCCCGAAGGCATGATCAAGCTCAACGACAGCGCCGCGCTGATCGGCGGCTTGATCGACGGCGAGCGCGACGTGGCGGCAATCATCGCCGAGCTGGATAAGCAGTTCCCCGGCGTGCCTGAGCTGGGTGACGACATCGAGCAATTCATGGAGGTCGCCCGTGCTGAGCACTGGATCACCCTTGCCTGAAAAACCGCCGATTGGCCTGCCGTTGTGGCTGCTCGCCGAGCTGACCTACCGCTGCCCGTTGCAGTGCCCGTATTGCTCCAATCCGCTGGATTTTGCCGAACAGGGCAAGGAACTGAGCACCGAGCAGTGGTTCAAGGTGTTTCGCGAAGCGCGGGAAATGGGCGCCGCGCAGCTGGGTTTTTCCGGCGGTGAACCGCTGGTGCGCCAGGACCTCGCCGAACTGATCGCCGAGGCGCGCAAACTGGGGTTCTACACCAACCTGATCACCTCCGGCATCGGCCTCACCGAGCAGAAGATCAGCGACTTCAAGAAGGCCGGCCTGGACCATATCCAGATCAGCTTCCAGGCCAGCGACGAGCAAGTGAACAACCTGCTGGCCGGCTCGAAAAAAGCCTTCGCGCAAAAACTCGAAATGGCCCGCGCGGTAAAAGCCCACGGCTATCCGATGGTGCTGAACTTCGTCACCCATCGGCACAATATCGACAAGATCGACCGCATCATCGAGCTGTGCATCGCGCTGGAAGCGGACTTTGTCGAACTCGCCACCTGCCAGTTCTACGGCTGGGCGCAGCTCAACCGTGTCGGGTTATTGCCAACCCAGGAACAGCTGGTGCGCGCCGAACGCATCACCAACGAATACCGCGCCAAACTGGAAGCCGAAGGCCACCCGTGCAAGCTGATCTTCGTGACCCCGGACTACTACGAGGAACGCCCGAAAGCCTGCATGAATGGTTGGGGCAGTATCTTTCTGACCGTCACGCCGGACGGCACTGCCCTGCCCTGTCACGGTGCCCGACAGATGCCGGTGCAATTTCCCAATGTGCGCGAGCACAGCATGCAACACATCTGGTACGACTCGTTCGGCTTCAACCGCTTTCGCGGCTACGACTGGATGCCCGAGCCGTGCCGTTCATGCGATGAAAAGGAAAAAGACTTCGGCGGCTGCCGCTGCCAGGCCTTCATGCTCACGGGGGACGCGAGCAATGCCGACCCGGTGTGCAGCAAGTCCGAGCAGCACGGCATCATCCTCAAGGCGCGGGAAGAGGCCGAACACGCCACTCAGACCATCGAGCAACTGGCCTTTCGCAATGAGCGCAACTCACGGCTCATCGCCAAAGGCTGACGGCCTCAGCGCTTGGCGATGATGTACACCGCGTGAATGATGCCTGGGAAATAACCGCACAAGGTCAGCAGAATATTCAGCCAGAACGCACCGGCGAAACCCACTTGCAGGAACACACCCAGTGGCGGCAGCAGAATGGCGATGATGATACGAATGATGTCCATGGGTTCAGCTCCAGAAAATCGGCTCGTGTGAGCCGTGTAGCTAATCGACCTTGGGGGTTCGTGAGGGTTCAGTGGGATCTGGCATAGCGCCACCGTCAGGCCAGAATTTCCAGGCCGTGCTTCTGCACGATGCTCAGTAGCTTGAGTGCCATGCCGCTAGGGCGTTTCTCGCCGGATTCCCACTGTTTCACCGTGGAGGCGCTGGTGTTGAGGTAGCGTGCGAAAACAGGTTGGCTGACGTGGCTGTTTTCGCGTAGCTCTTTAATTTTTTCTGCCGGGATTTGTTCCGGCACAGCAGACAAGCATGCTTCGTCATATTCACGAAGGGTGGTCTTAGTGATGGCGCCGATAGCGTAAAGCGCTTCAGCAGAATGGTGAATGGACTCAAACACCTCGCTTTTATACTTCTTGGTCATGATGTATCTCCACAAACTCCTTGAATTCCAGCATCCGCTGAATCTGTTCTTCATTGAAACGTTCATACGTCGTAGCCACTGACCTAAGCCAAACCAGTTCGCTCTGACTGATATTGCTTTGGTCTTGCTTGGCGAACAGCAATTGATATACCCAGTAGTGCCGACCCTTGGCCAATACGATGGAACGATGTCTGTTCTGGTTGAGGCGCTTTTTCCAAACACCACCTCCCAGATTATCTGCCTGCCCCTTCAACAATTGGCCAAACGCCTCCCTCAATTGCGAATCACAGATCCAGGCCTTGCTGGCTGCATCAGCAAATTTCCGGGTCTTGAATAACCTGAGCTTCATGGATATCCCTTCCAGCAAACATACCACCCAGTGGTACAGATTAGAAATGGAGCACACCACAAAGCTCCACACCCCATCGGCAGTCCTTGCCGACGTCCGCTAAAAAGCCATTGTTTTCACAAGCGCTCAATCAACATTTTCAATCCAAAAATTTCACAGACAAAAAAACGCCCCCAGCCAAAAGAATCAGGCCGGAGGCGCCGCGTATACCGCGAGACGGTTCAGGAAATAAGAGTTAAACCGCGATGCCCTTGCGGCATTGCAGTTGCGCGGTGCGCACGCGGGAGAAGGCGCGTGCCAGGCGCAGGAGCATTTCGTCGATGTTGCTTTTGCTCACCGTCAGCGCCGGGGTAAAGCGCAGGCAGTTGGATTGCGGGGCGTTGAGGATCAGGCCTTCGTGCAGCGCCGCTTTTACCACTGCATCCGCAGAATCATCCGACAAGGTCAGGCCCCACATCAGGCCGTGGCCGCGCAGTTGGCCGTGGTCGTAGCGATAAGCCAGGCGGGCGAGGCCTTCGCCCAGGTGCAGGCCGGCTTCGCGTACATGCTCAAGAAAGCCGTGTTCCAGCACGGTATCGAGTACCGCCACGCCGGCCGACGCCATCAGCGCATTGCCGTGGTGGGTGCCTTCCAGCTCGCCCACTTCGAAGCAACAGGCGTTGCCCCGCGCCAGCAGCGCCGCCAGGGGCACGCCGCCGCCGAGGCCTTTGCCGAGGGTAATGATGTCGGCGCGCACACCGTATTGCTGTTCGGCGAGCAAGGTGCCGCAGCGGCCGAGGCCGGTTTGCACTTCGTCGAGGATCAGCAGGATGCCCAGTTCGCGGCACAGGCGCTCGACGCCTTTGAGATAGTGCTCGGTCGCGGGAATCACGCCGGCTTCGCCCTGGATCGGTTCAAGCATGATCGCGACGGTTTGCGCATCCACAGCGGCATGCAGCGCCGGCAAATCGTTGAAGGGCACGTGGCTGAAGCCCGGCAATTGCGGTTCGAAGCGGTTGCCTGCGGCGCCCGCCGAAGCGGCCATCGCCGCGAAGCTGCGCCCATGGCAACCGGCGCTGGCGCTGATGATCCGATAGGCGCCGCCGCGATGCAGCTGACCCCATTTACGCGCCAGCTTGATCGCCGCTTCGCAGGCTTCCGCGCCGCTATTGAGCAGGTAAGCCTGGTCGCTGCCGGTGCGGTGGCACAGGCGCTCGGCCAGGTTGAGTTGGGCGCGGTTATACAGACCATTGCCCGGGTTGATCAGTGCCTGGGTCTGGTCGGCCAGGGCTTTGATCAACACTTGCGGGCTATGGCCGAGGCTGTTGGCGGCGTTGCCCTGGCTGAAATCCAGATAGGCACGGTCCTCACTGTCCCACAGCCAGGAGCCCTGGCCGCGTACGAAAACTTGCGGCGGCCGCGCCACGCTGGGCATCAGGGCATCTCCCGACGGCGCTTCCTCCAGAATCAGGTCATCCAGGCTCGGCGCAGGGCGACGCATGTTGAACAGGTTCACAGATCACCCCCGATAGCAACCGGACCTTGGTCGGTCCACCCGGCCACTACGGCCATGAGGTTTTTTGCCTTGCCTATGTAAACGCTGTCTGAAGAAACGCTGTTCATTGCCCGATCTGGCCCTGTAAGCCCTGCGAATAGGCGCTAGACTAGGCGCCTCGGGGGCCAACGGCCATTTCGATTTTCCAGCTTTTTCGATAAGTAAGCCTTATGGATTTCAAGCAACTGCGTTATTTCGTCGCGGTGTATGAGGAAGGCCACGTCGGCCGTGCCGCCGAGCGTCTGTCGATCTCCCAACCGGCGCTGTCCCAGCAGATTCGCCAGCTGGAGCAGAACCTCGATGTGAGCCTGTTCGAACGCAGCAGCAAACGCCTGTTGCCGACCCTGGCGGCCCACACGCTGTACAACCACGCGTTGCCGCTGATCGATGGCATGCAGCAAGCCGTCGAAGCCTTGCGCAACTTCAAGGGCCAGGCCATGCGCACCTTGGCCATCGGCGTGCTGCAAACCGTGCACACCAGCCTGGTCCCGCAAATGCTTGAACGAGTGCGCAAGGCCCAGCCCCATCTGGTGGTGCAGATCTACGAATTGACCGGTTTGGAGATTGAACGGCGACTGCTGAACGGCTCGCTGGACATCGGCATCAGCTACCTGCCCCCCCGCCAGCCCGGACTGCACGGCGCACTGCTGTACGAAGATGAGTTGAAGGTCGTCATCCCCGAAGATCACCCGCTGCGGGAATTCAAGAAAGTCTCGCTGAAACAGGCGGCCGAGTTGCCAATGTTGCTGCTGGGGGAAGAGTTTCAGGTGCGGCAGATCTGGCAGGGCCAGTTGGCCAACCTCGGGCGGCGTCCGCAGGTACAGGCCGAGTTGAACACCATGGTGGGGATTCTCGACAGTTTGCCCAACACCCAACTGGCGACGGTGCTGCCAGGACGTTCCCAAGACGAACACAACAGCCAGTCACTGCTGTGGAAACCCTTGAGCGAACCCAGGGTGCCATTGAAAGTGGGCTTGGTGTGCCGCGATGCACAGCGCCAACAGGCGACGGTGGCGCTGTTGCGCACCTTGCTCGAAGACGTGATGAATGCCCCGCAGGCCGGCGCCTGACTTTTTCGCGGGCAAAAGAAAACCCCGCCGAAGCGGGGCTTTGCAGACTGTTTCCCTGACATCCATTTCACTCCGCCGTCCTGGCAGAATCCTACGTGTCCGTGTTGTTGCTTTGCGCTTCCTGCGCGACGTCCATGTGAAGTAGATTATCTGTGGATCCAATTTGGCGATAGAGGACGAATAGCAGCACGTCATGTAAGAGAATGCTTACACGCCCTCCAAGCCCTTAGAACAGTGCCTCATCCAGCAAAAACAGCGATTCGCTACCAGCTTTTACCGACGCGCTCAGCGACTGGATACGCGGCAGCAGACGCGCAAAGTAGAAGCGCGCCGTGCCCAGTTTGCTGGCGTAGAAGTCTTCCTCGGCCTCTTTGCCCAGCGCCGCCTTGGCCATGCGTGCCCACATATAGGCGTACGCCATGTATCCAAATGCATGCAAATACTCCACGGAGGCCGCGCCGATTTCATTCGGGTTGGTCTTCGCGCGGTCCAGCACCCAGGCGGTCAATTCATCGAGGTTATCCACCGCCGCACTCAGCGGCTTGGTGAATTCGGCCAACTCGGCGCCTGTCGACGCGATGAATTGGCGGATCTCGTCGGCGAACAAGGTGTAGAACGCCCCGCCGCTGCCGACGATCTTGCGGCCCATCAAGTCCAGCGCCTGGATGCCGTTGGTGCCTTCGTAGATCTGGGTGATGCGCACGTCACGCACCAACTGCTCCTGGCCCCATTCACGAATGTAGCCGTGGCCGCCAAACACTTGCTGGCCGAGCACGGTGGTTTCCAGGCCGAGGTCGCTCAAGAATGCCTTGGCGACGGGTGTCAGCAGCGCCACCAGGTTATCCGCACGCTCGCGAGCCGCCGGGTCTTCGCTGAACTTGGCGATGTCCAGCTGCGTCGCGACGTAGGTGGAGAATGCGCGGCCGCCTTCGTTCGCCGCCTTCATGGTCAGCAGCATGCGCCGCACGTCCGGATGGACGATGATCGGGTCGGCCACTTTGTCCTTGGCCTGGGCACCGGTCGGCGCACGGCTTTGCAGACGGTCACGCGCGTATTCAATCGCGTTCTGGTACGAGCGCTCCCCCGACGCCAGGCCCTGGATACCAACACCCAGGCGCTCGTAGTTCATCATGGTGAACATCGCCGCCAAACCGCGGTTCGGCTCGCCCACCAGGTAACCCACGGCGCCATCGAAGTTCATCACACAGGTCGCGGACGCCTGGATGCCCATCTTGTGTTCGATCGAGCCACAGCTCACCAGGTTACGCGCGCCCAGGCTGCCATCGGCATTGACCATGAACTTCGGCACGAGGAACAACGAAATGCCCTTGGGACCGGCCGGCGCATCCGGCAGCTTGGCCAGCACCAGATGGATGATGTTGTCGGTCAGGTCGTGCTCGCCACCGGTGATAAAGATCTTGGTGCCGCTGATGGTGTAGGAACCGTCCGCCTGCGGCTCGGCCTTGGTGCGAATAATCCCCAGGTCCGTACCGGCATGGGCTTCGGTCAGGCACATGGAGCCAGCCCACTCACCGGAGTACATCTTCGGCAGGTAGATGGCCTTCAGCTCTTCACTGGCATGGGTGTTGATCGACACACAGGCGCCGGAGGTCAGCATCGGGTACAGGCCGAACGCCAGGCTCGACGAGTTGATCATCTCCTCGACCTGAGCCGAGACCGCCTTGGGCATGCCCATGCCGCCGAACACCGGATCACCGCCTACACCGACCCAACCGCCTTCAGCGTAGGTTTTGTAGGCCTGTGGATAACCATCCGGGGTAAACACCGCCGTGTCTTCCCAACGGCAACCCTGCTCATCGCCGCCACGGCTGAGGGGGGCGATGGATTTGGCGGTGACTTTGCCGGCTTCTTCGAGGATGGCCTCTACGGTTTCGGCGTCAACGGTGTCTGCCAATGCCGGCAATTGGGCCCAAGTGGTGGCGACCTCGAAGACTTCATTGAGGACGAAGCGCATATCACGCAGCGGCGCTTTGTAATCAGCCATGGCAAACCTCGTGAGAACGTGAAAAGTAATTCGGTAAGTGTCGGTTTTACAGGCTCCGAGTGTACCCGAACAACTTTTCAGACACATAGGGTCCACTTGTGACTGTTTGGTATTTTTAAGTCATCAGAGCGCAAATGCCTCCGCCGGCAGACTCATCAGGCATTCGCTGCCCGCCTCTACCGCAGCGCGGTGGGTAGCGGTACGTGGCAACAGGCGCTTGAAGTAGAACTCGCAAGTGGCCAGCTTGGCCTTGGCGAAGTCGGCATCATCCTGCTCAAGGGCAGCAATCGCCATGCGCAACCACAGGTAGGCGAGTACCACGTAGCCGCTGTACATCAAGTAATCCACCGCCGCCGCGCCGACCTCATCGGGGTTCTTCATGGCGGCCATACCAACCTTGGTGGTCAGCTCGCCCCATTCCCCATTCAGTTGATTGAGTTGCGCCACATAAGCCTTGAGCTGAGGATGCTCGGCGTTTGCCCCGCAGAACTTATGCACAATTTTGGTAAACCCGCGCAGCAACTTGCCTTGGCTGCCGAGCACCTTGCGCCCGAGCAAGTCGAGGGCCTGGATGCCGTTGGTGCCCTCATAGATCGGCGCAATCCGCGCATCACGCGCCAGTTGCTCCATGCCCCATTCGCGAATGTAACCGTGGCCGCCGAATATCTGCATGCCGTGGTTAGTCACCTCAAGGCCCGTGTCAGTCATAAAGGCCTTGCAGATCGGGGTGAGGAACGCCAACAGGTCTTCGGCCTCCTGGCGCTGTGCCGCGTCGCTGCTCAGGTGCGCGGTGTCGAGCAACTGCGCGGTGAAATAGGTCAGGGCGCGGTTGCCTTCGTTGAAGGCTTTCATGGTCAGCAACATGCGCCGCACGTCGGGGTGCACGATGATCGGGTCGGCGGCTTTGTCCGGGGCCTTGGCGCCGGTCAGCGCGCGCATTTGCAGGCGGTCGTTGGCGTACTTGATCGCGCCCTGGAAGCTCGCCTCGCCGTTGCACAAGCCCTGCATGCCGGTGCCCAGGCGCGCGTGGTTCATCATGGTGAACATGCAATTGAGGCCTTTGTTCGCCTCGCCGATCAGGAAGCCCTTGGCTCCGTCGAAGTTCAGCACGCAGGTGGCCGACGCCTTGATGCCCATCTTGTGTTCGATGGAGCCACAGTGCACCGCGTTGCGCGCGCCGGAGTCGGCATGGAACTTGGGCACGATAAACAACGAGATGCCCTTGGTGCCCGCCGGCGCGTCCGGCAGCTTGGCCAGCACCAGGTGGATGATGTTCGCGCTCATGTCGTGCTCGCCGGCCGAGATGAAGATCTTGCTGCCGGTGAGCGCATAACTGCCGTCCGCCTGGGGCACGGCGCGGGTCTTGATCAGGCCCAGGTCGGTGCCGCAGTGGGCTTCGGTGAGGCACATGGTGCCGGTCCACTCGCCGGCAGTGAGTTTGCTCAGGAACGTGTCTTTCTGCTCAGCGCTGCCGTGGGCGTGGATCGCCGACATGGCGCCGTGGGTCAGCCCTGGATACATGCCCCAAGAGGTATTGCTGGAGCCGATCATCTCGCTGATCACCAGGCCCAGGGATTGCGGCAAGCCTTGGCCGCCGTAGGCCGGATCTGCCGCCACGCCGTGCCAGCCGCCTTCCACATATTGGGCGAAGGCTTCCTTGAAGCCCTTGGGCGTGGTGACCACGCCATTATCGAAATGGCAGCCTTCTTCATCGCCACTGCGGTTCAGCGGTGAAAGCACGTTTTCGCAGAATTTCGCGCCTTCTTCGAGGATCGCGCTGACCATGTCCGGGCTGGCGTCGGTCGCCCCCAGCGCAGCGTAGTGGCCGTGGAAATCAAACACGTTGTCGATCAGAAAGCGCATGTCGCGCAGGGGAGCTTTGTAGTCAGGCATGGCAATGTCTCCGGCAGCAGATGGCTTCAACCTACTGCTGGCAACACGCCCGGACAATCACTGTAGCGCTGCTGAATACAGCGCCATTACTCAACCGGCAGCGCTTTCCATGCGCACCGCGCCACGCCGGGTTTGCCCGGCCGCGATCACGCAATTGCGCCCCGCCCCCTTGGCGGCGTACAGCGCCTGGTCGGCGGACTTGAGCACTTCTTCGCTGGTGCGCTGCTCAGCCTGGCGCTCGGCCACGCCGATACTCACGGTCACCGACACACTGGTTGCACCGCTGCCCACGCGCCGCTGGCGACCTTGCTGATCGTCCTGCGGGCGGTCCGGGTTGCGCAGCTTGATGTCGTAGTTGGCGATGATCTCGCGGATCTCTTCCAGGTGCGGCATGCATTCGTCCAGGGTCTTGCCGGCGAACACCACGGCGAACTCTTCCCCGCCATACCGATACGCGCGCCCGCCACCGTTGACCTTGGCCAACTTGCTCGCCACCAGGCGCAGCACCTGGTCGCCCACGTCGTGGCCATGGGTGTCGTTGAAGCGCTTGAAGTGATCGACGTCGGTCATCGCCAGTACGTAGTTGCGCCCCAGGCGCTGCATGCGTTCGTTCAGCGCACGTCGCCCCGGCAAGCCGGTCAGCTCGTCGCGGAAGGCCATTTGATAGGCCTCGTGGGCCACACCGGCGGCGATCATCAGCATCACCTGGCTGCACATGATGTTGAGGGTGAACGGCAGGATGAAGGTTTGCGGCAACATCCAGAACAACCCGACAAACCCCACCAGTTGCGCCGCGTGGAGCGGGCGTGGCTGGTACCAGTACTGCGCCGCGAGGGTCAGGAAGCCGATCAGGAACATCGGGTACGACAGCTGGATCAGGCTCATCCAACTGCCATGCAGCGCCGGCCAGCGAATCTCCGCCAGCCAGTTCAGCAGCGCCTGGGGATAACTTTGCTCCAGCGCCAACGCCACGCTGCCGACAGCAAACAGCACCGCACAGCGTGCGACGAAGTCACGGAACAGGTGGGTTTTTTCCTGCCACAGCGCGTAGATGCTGAACAACAGCGGCAACAACAGGCAACACAGATGGAACACCACGGCGGCGTCTTCGCGCACGCGGCCGTTGTCGCGGTAGTAATCGGTCTGGGTATCCAGCAGGAAATACGCGACGTACACCGTGATCATCAGGAACAGTTCGCGCTGGCGACGATACACCGCGCAATACGCACCGCCGAGCAACAGCACCAGGGTCGGCAGCACGTTGAACAGCGAGGTGAAGAAGACGTTGAGGTCCTTGACGTACGCAGCCGAGAGCCCGGCCAGCAACAGCAGCAACGAAGGGAGGAAATGACTAAACCGTACAGCGGACACGCGTGACAAGGGTAAAACTCCGACCCGCAAATGAATGATGGCACTGTGCCTGTATGCAGACAGTTAAGCACAACCTGGCACGCATGTATCACATTGCCATCACTGTAACGGCAGCCGGTCGCAATCCCTGAGTGCTGCACTGGGGTTTTTTATCGCCCACAAAAAAGCCGCCGCTCCCGTGAAGGAACGGCGGCTCTGGAAGTGAACCCGGTAAGGCTTAGTAAGCCAGGCCGAAGTCTTCTTCTTTCATGTCCATCAGGTTGTTGGCACCCGACAGCATGGTGGCTTTATGGGCCAGGGTCCGCGGCAGGATGCGCTGGAAGTAGAAGCGCGCGGTCTGCAGCTTGGCGGTGTAGAACGCCTCTTCGGTGGTGCCGGCGGCCAGTTTCTCGGCAGCCAGGCGTGCCATGTCGGCCCAGAAGTACGCCAGGCACGCGTAACCGGAGTACATCAGGTAATCCACCGAGGCGGCACCGACTTCTTCGCGGTCTTTCATCGCGGCCATGCCGACCTTCATGGTCAACTCGCCCCACTCTTTGTTCAGTGCCACCAGCGGTGCAACGAACTCTTTGACGGCTTCGTTGCCTTCGTTGGCCTGGCAGAACTTGTGCACGATCTTGGTGAAGCCCTTGAGCGCTTCGCCCTGGGTCATCAGCACTTTGCGGCCCAGCAGGTCGAGTGCCTGGATGCCGGTGGTGCCTTCGTACAGCATCGAAATGCGGCTGTCGCGCACGTTCTGCTCCATGCCCCACTCGGCGATGAAGCCGTGGCCGCCGTAGATCTGTACGCCGTGGTTGGCGGATTCAAAACCGACTTCGGTCATGAACGCCTTGGCGATCGGGGTCATGAACGCCAGCAGGCCGTCGGCTTGCTTCTTGGCTTCGTCGTCGGTGCCGTACTTGACGATGTCCACTTGCTTGGCGGTGAAGTACACCATCGCACGGTTGCCTTCGGCGAAAGCTTTCATGGTCAGCAGCATGCGGCGCACGTCGGGGTGCACGATGATCGGGTCAGCGGCTTTGTCCGGCGCTTTCGGGCCAGTCAGGGAACGCATTTGCAGGCGGTCGCGGGCATATTTCAGGCCGCCCTGGAAGCCGATCTCGGCGTGGGACAGGCCTTGCAGCGCAGTGCCCAGGCGCGCGGTGTTCATAAAGGTGAACATGCAGTTCAGGCCTTTGTTCGCCGGGCCGATCAGGAAACCGGTGGCCGCGTCGAAGTTCATCACGCAGGTGGCGTTGCCGTGGATGCCCATCTTGTGTTCCAGGGAACCACAGGTCACGGCGTTGCGCTCACCCACCGAACCGTCGGCGTTTGGCAGGAACTTCGGCACGATAAACAGCGAGATGCCTTTGGTGCCAGCCGGTGCGTCCGGCAGGCGCGCCAGCACGATGTGGACGATGTTGTCGGCCATGTCGTGTTCACCGGCCGAGATGAAGATCTTGGTGCCGGAGACTTTGTAGGAACCGTCGGCCTGAGGCTCGGCCTTGGTGCGCAGCATACCCAGGTCGGTGCCGCAGTGTGGCTCGGTCAGGCACATCGTGCCGGTCCATTCGCCCGACACCAGCTTGGTCAGGTAAGCGTCTTGTTGCTCAGGGGTGCCGTGCTCGGAAATGGTGTTCATCGCACCGTGGGACAGGCCCGGGTACATGCCCCACGACCAGTTGGCCGCACCGACCATCTCGCTCACCGCCAGGCCCAGGGATTCCGGCAGGCCTTGGCCGCCGTGCTCCACGTCGTGGGCCAGGC
This sequence comes from Pseudomonas sp. CBZ-4, assembly GCF_000346755.1. GTDB lineage: Bacteria > Pseudomonadota > Gammaproteobacteria > Pseudomonadales > Pseudomonadaceae > Aquipseudomonas. The sequence goes on from NZ_ANNV01000181.1 coordinate 47,698, forward strand.
TTGGCCAGCCGCCTTCGACGAATTGTTTGTAGGCTTCTTTGAAACCCGTAGGGGTTTTAACGCCTGACTCACTCCAGGTACACCCTTCGATGTCGCCCACGCGGTTCAACGGTGCCAGTACTTGCTCACAGAACTTGGCGCCTTCTTCGAGAATGGCGTCAACCATGTCCGGGGTAGCGTCCTGGCAAGCCGGCAGGCTTTGATAGTGCGCTTCATAGCCAAGCAGTTCGTCACGAACGAAGCGAATATCACGCAAGGGGGCCTTGTAGTCAGGCATAGCGATAAACCTCTGCTGATGTATCTGGAATGAACAACCGCGTGGATTTGTTGTGGCGGTCAAACAGGTGTTTGAAACATACGTTTACGACCTGGGGATGTCAAGACGCCGTTTGTCATGACGCGAATCAATGACGCGCACGGCGATGCTTGCGGCGGGTTGCCACAGCAGATCGAGTGTAGAAGTTCATCAGAACAGCAGAGGTCAAATGTGGGAGCTGGCTTGTGTGGGAGCTGGCTTGCCTGCGATGCAGGCGCCGCGGTGCATCAGGAAGACCGAGTTGAGGCCATCGCAGACAAGCCAGCTCCCACAGAAAGAGCCAGCAAGCCTGAAGAGAGGGGATTAAGCGTAAGTGTCGATCAAGGTGCCGAGCATTTCATCCGAAGCCTTGGCAACCTTCGCGCCCAGCTCCACTTGAAACTTGCCTTGCGCCATCTCGACCATATTGCTCGCCGAGTTGGAAGGCTGGGCACGGTCATTGGCACGCAAGCGATCTACCTGCGCATCCGAGGGCTGGGTCGTCGCGGCGCTGGCGATTTTGCCGGCGGCCTGGTCGACACGGTTCTGCCCGGTCTGAATGGTGCTCAGGCCCGAATAAAACGCGCTGCTTCCAGAGATGTCCATGGCGTAAGCCTGCCTTTAGAGAATCGTGAACGCTGATTGAAGCAGAGAAACCGGCAAAACACCCGTCAAAAACACTAATGGCACAATGCCTTAGTGATAGCCAAAATCAGTCAAGCAGGTCCAGTTGCAAGTATTCCGCCACCGCCTCGGCCCCGGCGTGCTTGAGTTTCGGCACACGGCCCAGGCAGGGCGCCGGCAGGCGTTCGGCCAGGGTGGCGAGGTTTTCTTCCAGACGAGAGGTCTTGGGGTCGATGATATTGGCCACCCAGCCCGCCAGCGGCAAACCATCCCGCGCAATGGCTTCGGCGGTGAGCAATGCATGGCTGATGCAACCCAGGCGCACGCCCACCACCAGGATCACCGGCAGCTTCAACGCGATGGCCAGGTCCGACAGGTTGGCCTGGTCGGCCAAGGGTACGCGCCAGCCGCCCGCGCCTTCGATCAGGGTGAAATCCGCGTCCCGCGCCAACACCTGCTGCATGGGCTTGAGCAGCGATTGCACCGTGAGCGCAACGCCGGCTTCCCGTGCCGCCAGATGGGGCGCGATGGCCGGCTCGAATGCCACCGGATTCACCTCGGCGTAACTCAGCGGCAATGAACACTCGGCCAACAACGCCAGTGCATCGGCATTGCGCAGGCCCTTGGGCGTGACCTGACAACCGGATGCCACCGGCTTGCCTGCGGCGGTACTTTTGCCGGCTTGTCGCGCCGCGTGCAACAGCCCGGCGGCGACGGTGGTCTTGCCGACGTCGGTGTCGGTGCCCGTAATGAAATAAGCGGCGCTCATAACGGTTTCTCCAGTACTGCGTAGACCACCTGATAAGTCGCCGGCAGGCCCTGGGCCTGACGGAACTGCTCGTAAGCGTCCACCAGTGCAACAATCCGCGCGCGCCCCGTCAACCCTCCCGGCCGGCCCGGGTTGAGGTTATGCGCGCCCAACGCCTTCAATTCATGGGTCAGGCTGCGCACGTCCGGGTAATGCAGCACATGGGGCTGGCGCGCCAGGCTGACCACGCGTAAACCGCTGGCCGCGCACAACTGCTGATACGCCTCGAAGGTACGGAAGCGGTTGACGTGCACCAGGCCGTCCGCCGCCCGCCAGCTTTCACGCAACTCATCCAGCGTGCCCACGCACAGGCTGGCGAACGCCAGCACACCACCGGGTTGCAGCACGCGATAGGCCTCGCTGAGCACCGCCTCGAAATTCGCACACCATTGCACGGCGAGGGAGGAGAAGATCAGCTGCAAGCTTTGAGCTTTAAGCGGCAAGCGTTCGGCGTCGCCTGCGATGAAGTGGTGTGCGCCGCCCAGAGGCCGGGCGTGGTTGAGCATGCCCTCGGCAATGTCCAGCGCCACGCCTTGGCTGGCGGGCAAACGTTCGCCCAGCACACGGCTGAAGTATCCCGTGCCACAGCCCATGTCCAGCCAGCGCGGTGGCGCAAAACCGGACGGCAAACGTGCCAGCAACTCGCTGCCGACGGCCCGTTGCAACGCAGCCACGCTGTCATAGCTGGCCGCCGCACGGGAAAACGACGCCGCGACCTGGCGCTTGTCCGGCAAGGCGCCCGGCAGTTGGGGGTGGGATAGATCAGTCATCGACGCACTCATGCAAAAAAGCCTGGATGGCCCCCGCGACACCGTGGGGGTCTTCCAGAAGAAAAGCGTGACCGGCCTGTTCAATCAGGCCGATTTCAACATCGGGCAGCACGCTCAGCAGGGCGCTGGCCGCCTCGGCGGGCACCAGTTCATCCAGCCCGGCGAACAGGTGCATCTGCGGGCCGCGATACGCCAGCAAGGCGTCGCGGGTGTCGAGTTGGGCGAGCAGTTCAAGACCGCCCATCAACACGCGGGACGGCGTATTCGGTGCTCCGCTGACCAGCAAACGCGCCAACCCACGCGGGTCCGCGGCGCCCTTGGCGCACAACAGGCCGAAGCGTTTGAGGGTGACTTGGGAATCTGCATGGCAACCGGCGAGGAAGGCGTCGAAGGTCTCGGCGGGCATCGCACTCGGCCAACCGTCATGGGCGACGAAACACGGGTTGCTCGCCAGGGTCAGCAGGCCGCAGCAGCGTTCGCCGCGCCGCGCCGCCAGTTCCGTGGCGAGCATGCCGCCGAGGGACCAGCCGCCCAGCCAGGCGTTGTCCGGCAAGGTGGCGTCGAGTTCATCCAGCCATTCGTCGAGGTCGCTGGACGCCAGCGCCGGCAACGGCTCGATCTGCACCCGCAGGTGTTCGTCGAGGCCCTGCAAGGCGGCGGCCAAGGGTTCCAGCGGCGATACGCCGAGGCCCCAGCCGGGCAACAAGATCAGTCGATCACGCATGGTCGGGCTCCGTGGCGCCTAACAAGCGGAAACACTCTTCCAATGCGTTTAACAATAGCTGCACCTGCGCCTCGGTGTGGGCCGCCGTCAAGGTCACGCGCAAACGCGCGCTGCCGGCCGGCACGGTGGGCGGGCGGATCGCGGTAACCATCAGGCCACGCTCGCGCAGCATCTGCGACAGGCGCACGGCCTTGGCGCTGTCGCCGATCAGGATCGGCTGGATCGGCGTAAAGCTCGCCATCAGATCCAGGCCCAACTGCTCGGCGCCCTGGCGGAACTGGCGGATCAGGCCGTTGAGGTGCGCGCGCCGCCAATGCTCGGTGCGCAAAAGCTCCAGGCTTTTCAACGTGGCGCAGGCCAGCGCCGGCGGTTGGCTGGTGGTGTAGATATACGGCCGGGCGAACTGGATCAGGCTTTCGATCAGCTCTTCACTGCCGGCCACAAAAGCGCCCGCCGTGCCAAACGCCTTGCCGAGGGTGCCGACCAACACCGGCACGTCCTCCTGGCTCAAGCCGAAGTGCTCGACGATCCCAGCGCCGGTGGCGCCCAGCGGACCAAACCCGTGGGCGTCATCCACCATCAGCCACGCGCCTTTTGCCCGCGTTTCACGGGCCAGTGCAGGCAGGTCGGCCAGGTCGCCGTCCATGCTGAACACGCCGTCGGTGACCACCAAGGTGTTGCCGGTGGCCTTTTCCAAACGCTTGGCCAGGCTGGCGGCGTCGTTGTGCAGGTAGCGATTGAAGCGCGCACCGGACAGCAAACCGGCATCCAGCAGCGAGGCGTGGTTAAGCCGGTCCTCCAGCACCGTATCGCCCTGCCCCACCAGCGCCGTGACCGCGCCGAGGTTGGCCATGTAGCCGGTGGTGAACAGCAGCGCGCGCGGGCGACCGGTGAGGTCGGCCAGGGCTTCTTCCAGTTCATGGTGTGGCGTGGCATGCCCCACCACCAAGTGCGAAGCCCCACCGCCCACCCCCCAGCGGGACGCACCGGCGCGCCAGGCTTCGATCACATGTGGGTGATTGGCCAGGCCCAGGTAATCGTTGTTGCAGAACGCCAGCAACGGCTGGCCGTCCACCACCACTTGCGGGCCTTGAGGGCTTTGCAGCAGCGGACGTTGGCGATAAAGGTGTTCGGCACGGCGGGCAGCGAGGCGCGCGGAGAGATCGAAAGACATGCTGGCCTCGGTAGATCAGGTGAACTCGATCCAATGTGGGAGCTGGCTTGCCTGCGATAGCGGTCTGTCTGACACATTTATGTTGAATGTGCCGCCGTCATCGCAGGCAAGCCAGCTCCCACAGTTGGATTGCATTTCAATCAAACAGCGGCGTTGTAGAACTGCTCGCTGCTCTTCTGCTCCACCAACGCCTGCTCGATCGCCGCCTGATGCACCTCATCGGCGTGCTCTTCACGCGCCTCCGGCAAGATCCCCAAACGCGAGAACAGCTGCATGTCCTTATCCGCCTGCGGGTTGGCGGTGGTCAGCAACTTGTCGCCGTAGAAGATCGAGTTGGCACCGGCAAAAAACGCCAGGGCCTGCATCTGCTCGTTCATCGCCTCACGGCCGGCCGACAGGCGCACATGGGACTGCGGCATGAGAATGCGCGCCACGGCGAGCATGCGGATAAAGTCGAACGGGTCGATGTCCTCGGCGTTCTCCAGCGGCGTACCGGCCACCTTCACCAGCATGTTGATCGGCACCGACTCCGGATGCTCCGGCAGGTTGGCCAGTTGGATCAGCAGGTTGGCGCGGTCGTCGAGGGACTCGCCCATGCCGAGGATGCCGCCGGAGCAGATCTTCATCCCCGAATCACGCACATACGCCAGGGTTTGCAGGCGCTCGCTGTAAGTGCGAGTGGTGATGATCGAACCGTAGAACTCCGGCGACGTATCAAGGTTGTGGTTGTAGTAGTCGAGACCGGCCTGGGCCAGGGCTTCGGTCTGCTCCTGGTCGAGGCGACCGAGGGTCATGCAGGTTTCCAGGCCCATGGCCTTCACGCCCTGGACCATCTGCAACACGTAGGGCATGTCCTTGGCCGACGGGTGCTTCCAGGCAGCGCCCATGCAGAAGCGCGTCGAACCGATGGCCTTGGCGCGGGCGGCCTCTTCGAGGACCTTCTGCACTTCCATCAGCTTTTCTTTTTCCAGGCCGGTGTTGTAGTGGCCCGACTGCGGACAATATTTGCAATCTTCCGGGCAGGCGCCCGTCTTGATCGACAGCAGGGTCGACACCTGCACACGGTTCGCGTCGAAATGCGCGCGGTGCACGGTCTGCGCCTGGAACAGCAGGTCATTGAACGGCTGCACAAACAGCGCTTTGACTTCGGCGAGGGACCAATCGTGACGCAAGGTGGCGGTGGTGCTGGCGCTCATGGGCGATTCCTTGATTATGCTTGGGCAAGCGCTGCGGGACGGGCAATACCCACAGACACGACACGGATGCTCGGCATATTTAAGGAAGATTCATGCACTGTCAACCTGAGCACAAACACCAGGTTTACATCTGGTTAAAAAACGCACACACCTGTTTAATCTGCGATGAAGCGACACACGCCAGCCATTGTGTATGCAACGTCTGCGAAACCGAGCTGCCGTGGTTAATGGAACAGTGCGCCATATGCGCCCTGCCCTTGCCCATGGACGGCCTGATATGCGGCCCGTGCCTGAAAAAACCGTCTGCCTTTAAACATGTGATCGCCCCCTGGACCTACAGCTTCCCCATCGACAGCCTGATCAGCCGCTTCAAGCACCAGGCACGCTGGCCCCTCGGGCACATGCTTGCGCGACTGTTGGGCCAGCACCTGCAACATCGCTTCGACAACAGCGGACTGACCCGCCCCGACTGCCTGCTGCCGGTGCCCATGGCGCGCAAACGCCTGCGTGAGCGCGGCTTTAACCAGGCACTCATGATCGCGCGCTGGCTCAGCCAAGACCTCGACATCGCTATGGATGAACACCTGCTGTTACGTCCGCAAGACACCGTCGCGCAACATGCCCTCGACGCCAAAAGCCGCCAGCGCAACCTGCTCACGGCCTTCGCCCTGGCTACCAGCGCCGACGTGACGGGCCGCCACTTCGCCCTGGTGGACGATGTGCTCACCACCGGCGCCACCGCCCACAGCCTCGCCCGCCTGTTGATCAATGCTGGCGCACGCCGCGTCGACGTGTATTGCCTGGCCCGCACCCCCAAACCGGGCGCCTGACTTGACGCCGCCGCGCCTTGCCCGCAACGTTCGGTTTATCTCATCCAAGCGTGTCGCCATGTCTCTGCCAGCCTCCCTCAGCCAACACATCATCCGCCGCCCCCAGCGCATTGCCTTGCTGGGGCATATCGCCGAACAGGGCTCGATCACCCGCGCGGCAAAAAGCGCCGGCTTGAGCTACAAGGCCGCCTGGGACGCCATCGACGAGCTGAACAACCTCGCGCAAAAGCCCCTGGTGGAACGCAGCGTCGGCGGCAAGGGCGGCGGCGGCGCCAAGCTGACCGCCGAGGGTGAGCGGGTGTTGCGTCTCTACCAGCGCCTGCAAGTGTTGCAGGCCGAACTGCTGGGTTCGGATGAGGCCGCCAGCGACTTCAACCTGCTCGGCCGCCTGATGCTGCGCACCAGCGCGCGCAACCAGTTGCACGGCCAAGTCATGGCGATTGAAAGCCATGGCCGCAACGACCTGATCCGCCTGCAACTGGCGGGCGGCCTGACGTTGCAAGCGCAGATCACCCACGACAGCACCCAGCGCCTGGAACTGGAGACCGGCGTGGAAGTGGTCGCGTTGATCAAGGCTGGCTGGCTGGAATTGTTGGCTCCCGGTGCTGCTGCAACACCTGGACACAATTGCATGGGCGGCATGATCGAGATGGTTCTCGCCGCCGACGACGGCCCCAGCGAAGTGCGAATCGCCCTGCCGAACGGCCAGGTTCTGTGTGCCCTAGCCCAGCCCGACGCACTCAAGGCCCTGGGCGCCGCCGAGGGCGAGGCGATCCAGGTGCAATTCGCTCCGAGCAATGTGTTGCTCGGCACACCGGTGTAGGCAACGCTCGCCGTCAAACTGCAACAATTTCGTCACGCGCGCTCCTTAAGGTGTCTGCAAAAACCGCAGGGAGCCTGAGATGAGCCTATTAGAAGAAAACCAAGCCACCGACCTTGAACAGATGGTCGGCCTCACCCGCCGCCGCTTTATCGGCGCCGGTGCCCTGTGCGGCGCGGCCATGTTCCTCGGCGGCAACCTGCTGAGCCGCAGCGCCATGGCCGTCAACGCCGCCTCCGCCAGCCCGTTGCTGGGTTTCACCAGCATCGCCGCCGCCACCAGCGACGCCATTACCTTGCCACCGGGCTACAGCGCTTCGGTGCTGATCAGCTGGGGCCAACCGCTGAGCAAGACTGCACCGGCCTTCGACCCGTCCGGCAACGGCACCGCCGAGGCCCAGGAACAGCAATTCGGCGACCACAACGACGGCATGAGCCTGTTCGCCTTCCCCGGCGAAGACAACCGCGCGCTCATGGCGATCAACAACGAATACACCAACTATCGCTACCTCTTCGCCCACGGCGGCGCGCCACAATCGGCCGAAGAAGTGCGCAAGGCCCTGGCCAGCGAGGGTGTCTCGGTGATTGAAGTACGGCGCAAGGGCGACACTTGGCAATTCGTCCAGGACTCGCGCTACAACCGGCGCATCCACGGCAACTCGCCGATCCGCCTGGGCGGCCCCGCTGCCGGCCACGCCTGGCTGAAAACCGGCGCCGACAAAACCGGCACCAAAGCCCTCGGCACCTTCCAGAACTGCGCCAACGGCAAGACGCCATGGGGCACTTATCTGACCTGTGAAGAGAACTTCACCGACTGCTTCGGCAGCAGCAACCCACAACAAACCTTCAATGCCGGGCAAAAGCGCTACGGCGCCGTGGCCGCCAGCAAAGAGATCAACTGGCACCAGCACGACCCGCGCTTTGACCTTGCTAAAAATCCCAACGAGCTCAATCGCCACGGCTGGGTGGTGGAAATCGATCCGTTCGATCCCAAATCCACCCCGGTCAAACGCACCGCCCTCGGCCGCTTCAAGCACGAAAACGCAGCGCTGGCCGAAACCCGCGACGGCCGCGCCGTGGTGTACATGGGCGACGATGAACGCGGTGAATTCATCTACAAGTTCGTCAGCCGCGACAAGATCAACCACAAGAACCCCAAGGCCAACAAAGACCTGCTGGACCACGGCACCTTGTATGTGGCGATCTTCGACGCGGGCGACGGCAACGCCGACCATCCCAAGGGCACCGGTCAATGGGTCGAGCTGACCCACGGCAAGAACGGCATCGACGCCAGCAGCGGTTTCGCCAGCCAGGCCGAAGTGCTGATCCACGCGCGCCTCGCCGCCAGTGTGGTGAAAGCCACGCGCATGGACCGCCCGGAATGGATCGTGGTCAGCCCCACCGACGGCCAGGTCTATTGCACCCTGACCAACAACGCCAAGCGCGGCGAAGACGGCCAGCCGGTGGGCGGCCCCAACCCTCGGGAGAAAAACGTCTACGGCCAGATCCTGCGCTGGAAGGCCGACGCCGATAACCACGGCGCCCACACGTTCACCTGGGACCTGTTTGTGGTGGCCGGCAATCCGGGCGTGCATGCCGGAACGCCGAAAGGTGGCTCATCGAATATCAACCCGCAAAACATGTTCAACAGCCCCGATGGCCTGGGTTTCGACAAGGCCGGGCGCCTGTGGATTCTTACCGACGGCGACTACAGCAACGCAGGCGACTTCGCCGGGATGGGCAATAACCAGATGCTGTGTGCCGACCCGGCCACTGGGGAAATCCGCCGGTTCATGGTCGGACCGGTGGCATGTGAGGTGACGGGCATCAGCTTCTCGCCGGATCAGAAGACGCTGTTTGTGGGGATCCAGCACCCGGGGGAAACCGGCGGCTCGACCTGGCCGGAGCATCTGCCGAACGGCAAGCCGCGCTCGTCGGTGATGGCGATTCGGCGGGATGATGGTGGGATAGTCGGCGCCTGACAGGGCCTTATCGCAGGCAAGCCAGCTCCCACAGTTGAAGGTATTCACAACTCCAACTGTGGGAGCGGGCTTGCCCGCGAAGGCGTCCCCACAGCCACCGCCTATCTATGCTGTTACCATACCCGGCCGGACGCGGCGCCCTGCTGCGCGCAGGAGTTCGCATGGCCCACCCGTTTGAAACACTCACCCCCGATCTGGTCCTCGACGCGGTCGAAAGCATCGGTTTCCTCAGCGATGCGCGCGTCCTGGCGCTCAACAGCTACGAAAACCGCGTCTATCAGGTGGGCATCGACGACGCCGAGCCGCTGATCGCCAAGTTCTACCGCCCGCAGCGCTGGACCAACGAAGCGATCCTCGAAGAACACCGCTTCACCTTTGAGCTGGCGGAATGCGAAGTGCCGGTGGTCGCGCCGCTGATCCACAACGGTGAAAGCCTGTTCGAACACGCCGGTTTCCGTTTCGCCCTGTTCCCCCGCCGCGGCGGCCGTGCGCCGGAGCCGGGCAATCTCGACCAGCTCTATCGCCTCGGGCAACTGCTGGGCCGTTTGCATGCGGTGGGTGCCACCCGCCCGTTCGAACACCGTGAAGCCCTGGGTGTGAAAAACTTCGGTCACGATTCCCTCAACACCCTGCTCGAAGGCAACTTTATCCCCAAGAGCCTGCTGCCGGCCTACGAGTCCGTGGCCCGCGACCTGCTCAAGCGCGTGGAAGAGGTGTACAAGGCCACGCCCCACAAGAACATCCGCATGCACGGCGATTGCCACCCCGGCAACATGATGTGCCGCGACGAGATGTTCCACATCGTCGACCTGGATGACTGCCGCATGGGCCCGGCGGTGCAGGACCTGTGGATGATGCTCGCCGGTGACCGTCAGGAATGTCTGGGGCAGTTGTCGGAATTGATGGACGGCTACCAGGAATTCCACGACTTCGACCCGCGCGAACTGGCCCTGATCGAACCGCTGCGCGCCTTGCGCCTGATGCATTACAGCGCCTGGCTCGCGCGGCGCTGGGATGACCCGGCGTTTCCCCATAGCTTCCCGTGGTTTGGCAGCGAACGTTATTGGGGCGACCAGGTGTTGGCGTTGCGCGAACAGCTGTCGGCCCTCAACGAAGAACCCCTGAAACTCTTCTGACCCAACCCTCTCCCCTGTGGGAGCTGGCTTGCCCGCGATGCAGGCAACTCGGTGGATCAGTGAC
>NZ_ANNV01000182.1 GCF_000346755.1 Pseudomonas sp. CBZ-4
CCTGACCCACCGCTATCGCAGGCAAGCCAGCTCCCACAGTGATTTGCATTGTTTTCAGAAACGTACGCCAGTGGTCACCATCGCCGCATTGAACCCCAGCAACACCAACTCCGCCGCCACCGGCCCGTAGTGGGTTCCCACTGACGGAATGATCACCGGCGCCACACCAAAACGGTTCAACGGGATCTTGTCGCGGTATTTGCCGCGATAACCCTGGATCGCCCCGCCTGTCAGCTTCAGGTACACCGGATAGTCGGCCATGTCGTAGCGCTTGCCCGCATACGCGTAGTACGAGCGCTGCCTGAACGAGTTGCGAAACGTCGCCCCGCCATACACAAAGCCTGAGGCCTCATTGCGCTCCAGGCCAATCAGGTCCTGATTATTGTTGTGCTCGGGGTCGGGCGCGAAGTGCCGGGTGTAGACGCTGGTCTGCGCATACCAGAAGCCTTTGTCATCGCTGGTAACCGGCGCTTCGCCCGCCAGTGCCGTGGTGGCCTGGGCCAGGAACAGCAGGCCAGGCAGTCGGAATTTTTTCATGGGTGCGACCTCGATAGTCGGTTTGAAGGGCGGCTAGGTGGGTCGTTGTGTGCGCTATTTTGACGGCTTGCTGCGATCCCAGGCTGAACCGGGGCTGAAAGTAGCGGGATTGGTGGACTCAATCCTGACGAGTGGGGCGGTTTGCTTATGCATTCGCTTATGCTTTAAAGGTATTTAATTTGTTACATAGATATCATTAAGCTATATCGCAACGGACTACCGACTTTCTGCCAACCACCAATAACTGACCGCCACCGCCCGCCAGCCGGATCGATCGTACGCATTCAGGGCATGACGCTCTGAGTCTTGATTCCAAGGGGAGCGGTATGGGGAGCTACAAAAAACACGCGCTGTACTCGGCGATTTTGTCGGCCAATTTGCTGACCGCCGCAGGCTTCAATCCAGTATTCGCGGCAGAAACGTCTGCCACCGACGCACCTAAACTCGACACCGTGATCGTCACCGGCACCCGCGCCCAGGAGCGCACCGCCAGCGCCTCGCTGTCGCCGGTTGATGTGATCTCCGGCGATACCCTGCGCAGCACCGGCTCCGATGAGTTGGGGGCGGTATTGGCGCGCTTGATCCCATCGATCAACTTCCCACGCCCAAGCCTGGTGGATGGCGCCGAGTTGGTGCGCCCGGCGCAGTTGCGCGGGCTGTCGCCGGATCAGGTGCTGGTGCTGGTCAACGGCAAGCGCCGTCACACCAGCGCCTTCGTCAACCTCGGCGGTGCGGTGGGCCGTGGCTCGGCGCCGGCGGACCTGAACGCGATCCCGCTGTCGGCCGTTGACCACATCGAAGTGCTGCGCGACGGCGCCTCGGCGCGCTACGGCTCTGACGCGATTGCCGGGGTGATCAACGTGATCCTCAAGCACGCCGACCATGGCGGCTCGATCTCCAGCAAGTTCGGCCAGTACAAGAAGGGCGACGGCATCCAGCGCAACATCAGCGGCAACACCGGGCTGGCGCTGGGCGACAACGGCTTTGTCAGCCTCTCCGGCGAAGGCGCTGACAACGATTACACCAACCGTGCCGGCAAGGATTACCGCGCGGCCAGCATCGGCTCCACTACCTATGGCCAGCAGGTGTTCCGCCAGGGCGAGCCGGCGACCAATGAAGGCAAGTTCCAGTTCAACTCCGAATATGCCTTCAACGATGCCGCCGAGTTCTACAGCTTCGGCGGCTACAGCAAGCGGCGCGGCGAGACGGCGGCGTTCTACCGGGCGAGCAATGCGTCGAACAATATCGCGGCGCTCAACCCCAATGGCTACCTGCCGCTGATCAAGGGCAACCTCGAAGACACCTCGCTGGTGGTGGGCCTGCGCGGGTTGCTGGCCTATGACTGGCATTACGACCTGTCGGCCAACTACGGCAAGAACCAGTACGAACTCAGCACCGAAACCATCAACACCTCCCTGGGCCTGGCCACACCGCGCAAGTTCGACAACGGCACCCTGAGCAACGACCAGAAGCAGGTCAGCCTGGACCTGTCCCGTGAGTTCGACGTGGGCTTCCTGCCGTACCCGCTATCCGTGGCGTTTGGCGGCGAATACCTGCGCCAGGGTTATGAAATCGAAGCGGGCGACGCTGCGTCCTACTACCAGACTGGCAGTTCGGGCCTCGGCGGTTTCCGTGAGGCTGACGCCGGCACCAGCTCACGCCACAACTGGGCGCAGTACCTGGATCTGGAAACCAACTTCACCGAAAAACTCAGCGCCTCGGCCGCCGTGCGGCATGAGGATTACAGTGACTTCGGCTCCAACGTCAGCGGTTCGCTGTCGGCCCGCTACGACTTCACCCCGCAAGTGGCCTTGCGCGGCAGTATCTCCAACGGCTTCCGCGCGCCGTCCCTGGCCCAGCAGAACTTTGCGTTTACCTCGTCGCAACTGATCGGCAGCGAAATCCGCGAAGCCGGCACGTTCCCGGCCTCCAGCCAGGTCGCGCGCCTGCTCGGCGCAGAAGACCTGAAGGCCGAGAAATCACGCAACTACAGCCTGGGCCTGGTGCTGGAACCCGCCGATGACCTGACGCTGACGGTGGACGTGTATCGCATCGATATTCGCGACCGCATCAGCCTGTCGTCCAACCTCAACCTGAGCCCGGCGACCCAGGCCTACCTGCAAGCCAACGGCGTCGGCAATATCAACTACACCACCGCGCGCTACTTCACCAACGCCACCGACACCAGCACCGACGGCGTCGACCTGGTGGCCAATTACCGCTACCAGTTCGATAACGGCATCCGCTGGAACAGCACCGTGGGCTACAACTACAACCACACCAAAGTCACGGACGTGAAGGCCAACCCGGCGATCCTCGACAGCCTCGGCGCCAACCTGGTGCGCGTGGACCGTCGCGAGAAAAGCGGTTTGCTCGGTGACACCACGCCGGAACACAAGCTGAGCCTGGGCAACGACTTCACCTTCGGCAATTGGGCGCTGCACAGCAATCTGGTGCGCTATGGTGAATTCACCAGCTATCAGGCGGACAAGGTCAACGACCAGACTTTCAAGGCGGCGTGGGTGCTGGACCTGTCGGCGGACTACAAGTTGCAGAACTGGACCTTCACCCTGGGCGGCGACAACGTCACCGACAAGTACCCGGAAAAGGTCAACGCGTTCGCCAGCAGCGGCGGCAACCTCGCCTATAGCACTTTTTCGCCGTACGGTTACAGCGGCGCGTTTTATTACGGTAAAGTTGCTTACAACTGGTAACAAACAGGAGACCTAAGCGATCTGCCATGACCGTTATTGAATCCGATCTTATGCAATTGGCTTACCCTCCGCGGCTCGATCTTGGGCCGCAACTCACTCACGAACAGTTGATGAGCTCGATGCAGGCCACCATGGCCCGGCATCAGGGTGGGCCGGTCTGGCTTTTTGCTTATGGTTCGCTGATCTGGCGCCCGGAATGTTCCTCGACGCAGCGGGTGCGGGCACGGGTCCACGGTTATCACCGCGGCCTGTATCTGTGGTCCCACGAGCATCGGGGCACGCCGGAAGTGCCGGGGTTGGTGTTTGGCCTGGATCGCGGCGGTTCGTGTAGCGGGTTTGCCTACCGCTTGCCGGAAGATCAGCTGGAAGCCTCGCTGTACGCCCTGTGGTGCCGCGAAATGCCCTATCCCTCGTACCGGCCACACTGGCTCAGCTGCCGTCTGGAAGATGGCAGTCAGGTGCAGGCGTTGGGGTTTGTGTTGGAGCGGCACTTGCCCAGCTACGCCGGCAATTTGCCGGACATTGTGCTGAACCACGTGTTGCAAAGCGCTTGCGGGCGTTACGGCACGACGCGCGATTATGTCGAGCAGACCGTCAACGCCCTGCGTAGCCACGCCATGCCAGATAAGAATCTGGAGGCGCGGCTCAAGCGTTGTGCGAAGGATTGTTCAGGCGGTTAACGCGCCGAACTGACGCTGTTGGTGTGCCACAGCGTGGGGATCAGGAACGCAATCGCCAGCACGCACGCGCCGATCAGCAGCACAAAACCACCGTCCCAGCCGAAGTGGTCCACGGTGTAGCCCATGGCCGCACTCGCCGCCACCGAACCGCCCAGGTAACCGAACAAGCCAGTGAAGCCCGCCGCCGTACCGGCGGCTTTCTTCGGTGCCAGTTCCAGCGCCTGCAAGCCGATCAACATCACCGGGCCGTAGATCAGGAAGCCGATGGAGAACAGCGCGATCATGTCGACCATCGGGTTGCCCGGCGGGTTGAGCCAGTACACCAGGGTCGCGACCGTCACCAAGGCCATGAACACGATACCGGTCAGGCCACGGTTGCCGCGGAAGATCTTGTCCGACATCCAGCCGCACAGCAGCGTGCCCGGAATGCCCGCCCACTCGTAGAAGAAGTACGCCCACGACGACTTGTCGACGGTGAAGTGCTTGGCTTCCTTGAGGTACGTCGGCGCCCAGTCCAGCACGCCGTAGCGCAGCAGGTAGACGAAGACGTTGGCGAAGGCGATGTACCAGAGCATTTTGTTGCGCAGCACGTACTTGACGAAGATTTCCTTGGCGCTGAATTCGTCTTCGTGGCTGGCGTCGTAGCCTTCCGGGTAGTCGTTCTTGTACTTCTCGATGGGCGGCAGGCCGACCGATTGCGGGGTGTCGCGCATGGTGATGAAGGCAAACGCCGCCACGGCCAACGCCACGGTGGCCGGCACGTAGAACGCCGCGTGCCAGTCGTTGAACCACGCCATGCCGAGCAGGAACAGCGGCCCGATCAGGCCGCCGCCGACGTTATGCGCTACGTTCCATACCGACACCACGCCGCCGCGTTCTTTCTGCGACCACCAGTGCACCATGGTCCGCCCACTTGGCGGCCAGCCCATGCCTTGGGCCCAGCCGTTGATGAACAGCAAAATGAACATCATGGTCACGCTGGACGTTGCCCAAGGTGCGAAACCGAAAATGAACATCACACCCGCCGAAACCAGCAGGCCGAAGGGCAGGAAGTAGCGCGGGTTGGAGCGGTCGGACACCAGGCCCATGAGGAACTTGGACAGGCCGTAGGCAATCGCGATGGCCGACATCGCCAGGCCCAGTTCGCCACGGGTATAACCCTCGTCGATCAAGTAGGGCATGGCCAGGGAGAAGTTTTTGCGCAGCAGGTAGTAGCCGGCGTAACCGAAGAAAATACCGGCGAAGATTTGCCAGCGCAGGCGTCGGTAGGTGCTGTCTATTTTTTCTTCAGGCAGGGGTGCCTGGTGTGCGGCAGGTCGAAAGAAAGCAAACATTCAAGAGCTCCAAATTTCTTGTTTTGACTGCGGATGCGAATGTTACAGTTTCGTTACCGAAAATAGCATCGCCTCTTATCTGCAAACACAGGAAATGAGCACAAGTGCATGTTCTCTTACGAACATGTCGCGAATGGATAAGTGTGGGTCGTTTGATGCTCTTGAGAATGTAGGAGATCAAATGTGGGAGCTGGCTTGCCTGCGATAGCGGTCTATCAGTTGCACATGTGTTGGCTGCCCC
>NZ_ANNV01000183.1 GCF_000346755.1 Pseudomonas sp. CBZ-4
CCGCCATCGCGGGCAAGCCCGCTCCCACAAGGGATCTCTATTCCAAGGCAGGCAACCAGACCGGCCAAAACCCGATTAACCGTGAGCCCGAGGACCAACCCCAACCCATTCTTGGAGTACTGCCATGAGCGCCAACGTCGACCAGAACCACCGCCCCGACTACGACCAGGTCTTGCAGGACATCGTCGACTACGTCCTCAACTACCGGATCGACTCCCCGGCCGCGCTGGACACGGCCCGCAACTGCCTGATGGACACCCTGGGTTGCGGCCTGCTGGCCCTGCGTTTCCCCGAGTGCACCAAGCACCTGGGGCCGATTGTCGAAGGCACGGTAGTGCCGTTCGGCGCACGGGTGCCGGGCACTTCGTTCCGACTCGACCCGGTCAAGGCCGCCTGGGACATCGGCTGCATCGTGCGCTGGCTCGACTACAACGATACCTGGCTCGCCGCCGAATGGGGCCACCCTTCGGATAACCTCGGCGGCATCCTCGCCGTGGCCGACCACCTCTCGCAAAAGCGCGTGGCCAACGGCGACGCGCCGCTGACCGTGCGCGCGGTGCTGGACGCGATGATCATGGCCCACGAAATCCAGGGCGTGATTGCCCTGGAAAACTCGTTCAACCGCGTCGGCCTCGACCACGTGCTGCTGGTGAAAGTCGCCTCCACCGCCGTCACCGCCAAGCTGATGGGCGCCAACCGCGAGCAACTGCTGGCGGCCTTGTCCCATGCCTTTGTCGATGGCCAAGCGTTGCGCACTTACCGCCATGCGCCGAATGCCGGCTCGCGCAAATCGTGGGCGGCGGGGGATGCGTCGAGTCGTGGCGTGCGCCTGGCCGACATCGCCTTGCGTGGCGAGATGGGCATCCCCGGCGTCTTGAGCGCGCCGCAATGGGGGTTCTACGACGTGCTGTTCAGCCACACCAACAAGGACCTGGCCCTCAAGCCCGAGGACAAGCGCGTCTTCAGCCTGCCCCAGCCCTACGGCACCTATGTGATGGAAAACGTGCTGTTCAAGATCAGCTTTCCCGCCGAATTCCACGCGCAAACCGCCTGCGAGGCCGCCGTGACGCTGCACCCGTTGGTCAAGGATCGCCTGCATGAAATCGAACGCATCGTGATCACCACCCACGAGTCGGCGATCCGCATCATCTCCAAGGTCGGACAACTGGCCAACGCCGCCGACCGTGACCACTGCCTGCAATACATGACCGCCGTGCCGCTGGCGTTCGGCAACCTGGTGGCCGAGCAGTACGAAGATGAGTTCCACGCTGCGCACCCGATCATCGACGCGTTGCGCGACAAGATGGTCATCGTCGAAGACCCGCGCTACAGCCGCGACTACCTGGAAGCGGACAAGCGCTCGATTGCCAACGCAGTGCAGGTGTTCTTCACGGACGGTTCCCGCACCGAGCAGGTAGTGGTGGAGTATCCGATCGGTCATCGGCGTCGCCGGGTGGATGGCATTCCGTTATTGGAAGACAAGTTCAAGGCCAACCTGGCCACACGCTTCACCGCACAGCGCTGCGGCGAGATTTTTGCGTTGTGCAAGGATCAGGCGAAGCTTGAAGCCACGCCGGTGAACCGCTTTGTGGACTTGTGGGTGATTTGAACAGGCTGCGCATTGGCCCGGTGTTGAAGCCCAACGCCTCGACTGTTCACGCTTCCTACATTTGCGGAACCGTTTTCGGATAAATGCCAATCAGGTAGTCAGGCGGCCGGTTGTGAACGGTCGCCTGCCAAGTACTCCCCCGAGTCAAACCCTGCATCTGAAGAGGTACTTCAATGATTTGCATACATCCACAGGTGATCACGCCTCAACACGCCAGTTTTGAAATGTCTGTGCCCCCCACTCCGATCCGGTATGAAGACAGTGCCCAGGCCCGCTTCGGGCACATGACCTATACAGGTCCAGCGCTGCCTCAGGGGGTGATGGCGTCACAACCGCGCGGGCTGTTTGCAGCCCATGCGGGGTTGCAAAACCCAGTGCTGCTGTCTCGCATCGACGGGGCCACCGTACGGGGAGGCAGCCTGATGCACGATGGCGCAGGCCTGGCGGTCGACAATATCAGGTCTGTACCAAACATCCCGACGCCGCTCTCACGCTTGAGTGGGTTGAATGAGGGGGTCAGACTCCCAGACAAGGAGGTGTTAGCGGGCAACGTTGCCCCGTTCGTCGGCGAGATCAGGTCTGTACCAAGCAGCCCGCCGCTCTCATACTTGAGTGCGTTGGATAACGGGTTTAGGCGCGGGGAAAGAGAGGTGATGCTGGGCAAAATCGACCAGTTCGTCGACAGTCTCAGCGCGTAACCAAGCAGCCCGCCGCCACCTTCACGGGCGAGTGTCGAACAGGGCACTCAAGCACGAGGGAGCCATCGCCAGTAAACCGGTTTGTGATCATGTTTTTCAGGTGGGCAACGCTACAGTCAATGTGGGAGCCAGCTCCCACATTTCTTCAGGTGTGGTTCATTCAACGCGCTGGGCTTACATGCTGCCTTCAACATCTTCCAGGCTGAATGTCTCGGTATGGTCGTCATACGAGAAAATCTCCGCATACCGTCCCCACGCCACCACGCTTTCCAGGGTTTTTTCGACGAAGGCCTCGGTCATCGAGTCCTCCAGCTCCTGCTCGAAACGCACCCGTGGCGCGCGGTGCCCGCTGCGTTCGAGCAGCACCTGGTGAATGCGCGCGGCCAACGGCACATGCTGGATCAGGTGCTCGGCGAACAGGGTCTTGCGTTCCTGGGTGCCATAGTCGGCAAACAACTTGCCGGCGTCGGTGAGGGTGATGTCGGCGCCCTTGAGTTCGGCGAAACCCAGATGCTCCAGCATCTCCGCCACCGGAAACAGGTCATCGACTTCCAGCAGGCGCCGCTCGGCCACGGTGGGCAAGCCGGCGTGGCCGTTGTAGGGCTCGGCGGCCAGGGTTTCGATCAGGCCGGCCATCAGGTTGGTGGAGACTTCCGGCAGCAGGCTGCTCATTTTCAGCTCGGGTTTGCCGGCGCTGGCATCGGCGCTGCGCCGGTCGGTCATCAGCGCGTAGATGTCATCGACCATTTGCCGGAAGGTCGGGTCCAGCCGGTTGCGTGGATGGGCAAACGGTACCTTGATCTCGGCGACCACCCGGCCCGGATTGGAGGACAGCACGAGGATGCGGTCGCACATCAGCACCGCTTCTTCGATGTTGTGGGTCACGATCAGGATCGATTTGATCGGCAACTGCTTGCCACTCCACAGGTCCAGCAAGTCGGTGCGCAGGGTTTCGGCGGTGAGCACGTCGAGGGCGGAGAAGGGTTCGTCCATCAGCAGCAGGGTCGGGTTGACCACCAGGCCACGGGCAAAGCCGACGCGCTGGCGCATGCCGCCGGACAGCTCGCGGGGGTAGGCGTTTTCAAAACCGTCCAGGCCGATCAGGTCGATGGCGGCCAGGGCGCGGCGGCGGGTTTCCTTGCGTTCGACCTGCAAGGCTTGCAGGCCCGCTTCGACGTTTTCCAGCACGGTCAGCCAGGGGAACAGGGCGAAGGTCTGGAACACCATGGCCACGCCTTCGGCCGGGCCGGTCAGTGGCACGCCGTGGTAACGCACCTCGCCTGATGACGGCTGGATCAGCCCGGCAATGATGCGCAGCAGGGTGGATTTGCCGGAGCCGGAGCGGCCGAGCATGCCGACGATCTCGCCTTCGTGCAGGCTCAGGTCGACGCCGCTGAGCACTTGCAGCTCATCCTTGCCTTTGCCGAACACCCGGTTCACGTTTTTCAGCGAATAGATTTGCGGGGTGTCGGCGCTGTGTTCGGTATAGGTAGTCATCTGGGCGAGTCCCCCTCAATTCAGTCGCAGTTTGTTTTCCGCCAGGGCGTACATCGGGCGCCAGACCGCGCGGTTGAAGGCCACCACAAAGATCGACATCACCACCACGCCCAGGGCGATCTTCGGGAAGTCGCCGGCGGCGGTGGTTTGCGCGATGTAGGCGCCGAGGCCGTGGGCGACCACGTTGTCCTGGCCCCAGGACACGTACTCGGAAACGATGCTGGCGTTCCACGCACCACCGGAGGCGGTAATCGCGCCGGTGACGTAATAGGGGAAAATCCCCGGCAGCATCACCTTGCGCCACCACAACCAGCCGCGAATGCGGAAGTTGGCGGCGGCTTCCTTGTAGTCATTGGGAAACGCACTGGCACCGGCCACCACGTTGAACAGGATGTACCACTGGGTGCCGAGCACGATCAGCGGGCTGAGCCAGATGTCCGGGTTGAGGTGGTAGTGCAGGATCACGATGACAAACACCGGGAACAGCAGGTTTGCCGGGAACGCCGCGAGGAACTGCGCCACCGGCTGGATCTTCTGCGCCAGGCGCGGGCGCAGGCCGATCATCACCCCCAGCGGTACCCAGATCAGCGAGGCGATCAGGATCAGGCCCGTCACACGCATCAGGGTGATCAAGCCGAGCACGAACACATGGCCGACCTCGGCGAAGGTCACTTCGGTGCCGACGTACATCACGATGTGGTACAGCGCGTAGGCGGTGAGCACGGCAATCAACGTGCCCCAGACCCAATCGATCACCTTGGAGGCTGCCGGTGATTCGCTCGGCAGCGCCTTGAGCGCACCACCGGCCAGGCTGAAGCGTTTGTTGCCGATGCGACTGATGGCGCGAGTGATCGGGCGCAGGATGCGCTGGACCATGCGCGTGCGCTGGATCAGGTTGAGCACCCAGGATTGCGGCGCGGCGCCCTGGGAGGCGGTGGTTTCCATGCGGAACTTGTCGGCCCAGGCCACCAGCGGGCGGAACAGGAACTGGTCGTAGATCAGGATCACCGCGATCATCGCCAGGATCACGTAGCCCACGGCATGCAGGTCTTTCTGCGCGATGGCCAGGGCCAGGTACGAGCCCACGCCGGGCAGGGTGATGGTCTTGTCGCCGACGGTGATGGCTTCGGAGGCGACCACGAAAAACCAGCCGCCGGACATGCTCATCATCATGTTCCACACCAGACCGGGCATGGCAAAGGGCACGTCGAGCTTCCAGAAACGTTGCCAGCCGGACAGCCGCAGGTTGGTGGACACTTCCACCAGATCATGGGGCAGCATGCGCAGCGACTGGTAGAAGCTGAACGTCATGTTCCAGGCCTGGCTGGTGAAGATCGCAAAGATCGCCGCACACTCGGCGCCGAGCACACGGCCGGGAAACAGCAGCAGGAAGAAGGTCACGGTAAACGAGATGTAACCGAGTACCGGCACCGATTGCAGGATGTCGAGCACCGGCACCAGGAGTTTTTCGGCGCGCCGGCTTTTTGCCGCGAGGGTGCCGTAGAGGAAGGTGAACACCAGCGCCGCCACCATCGCCGCGAGCATGCGCAGGGTGGTGCGCATGGCGTATTCCGGCAGGTTGGCCGGGTCGAGGGAGATGACCTCACTCTGCAACGTGTCGATGGGCGCCCAGGTTTCCCGTGCGGTGATGGAAAAAAACAGCAGAAAGCCGATCACCAACGGCAGGGCGACCAGGTCCCAGCGATTGGGCAGCAAGCGCAAGGTGGAGGCTGGTATGTAGTGACGGAGCACTTTATTCATAGGCAGTCATTCCTGCTGCGTTCAGGTTCAGGGGCGGCGATGGGGTGAGCATGGCTTCTGTACGAAAGACCCTCCGGGAACGGGCGGGTGTGCTTTCCTGGAGGTTCAAGTAGCCGCGCATCAGGACGATGGCTGCTGGTGGGATGATACGTTTCTGAATGTTACAAGCGGATAAATTTCCTGTCAGTTCGCTGTACGAAAAGCGGCTGGGGCATTGGCGCCCCAGGCGCTTGAGGGTTATTCAAAACGCAGGATGACCCGGCGGTTGTGCTTGCTCTTCTTCTCGATCTTCTCGCAGAACACCCGGCCGATTTCCTCGGTGTTGATCACATGGGTGCCGCCGCACGGCTGGATATCCACCCCGGCAATCTCGATGATGCGCACCGAGCCTTGCACCACCGGCGGCGCAACCGCCTGGGTGCGGGTGATTTGCAGCAGGGTCGAATACTCCGAGGCGGGCATCGACAGGGCCTTCACCGTGTGGGCCTGTTCGATCAGCGCATTGAGGTCGCGGGTGATGCTGTCCTTGTCGAGGGTCATTTCCGGCAGGTCGAAATCCAGGCGACCTTTGTCGGCGCTGATGCTGCAACCGGTCACAGGGGCGTCGATGATCGAGCACAACAGGTGCAGGCAGGTGTGCATCTTCATGTGCTGGTAGCGCCGCTCCCAATCGAGGCCGGCGTCAACCTGCACGCCGGAGGTCAATTGTGCGGGACAGTGTTCCACCTGGTGCCAGATGATCGAGCGCAGCACCGGGTCGCGCACGGTGCCGACGACCTCGACCCGCGTGCCATCGGCCAGGGTGAAGTGGCCGGTGTCGCCCGGTTGCCCGCCGCCCGTGGGGTAGAACAGCGTGTGCTCCAGGGCGATGCCGTGTTCGCTGACGGCGATGACCCGCGCGCTGAACGCATTCTGGTAGGGCGCGCTGTCGAACAGCGCCAGGGTTTCCATGGTGTGCACGGACATGTTCAACCTCCGACGTTCAAAGGGCTGGTTTGCAACAGATGACGCACCATTGCACTCAAGCCAGGGGGGGAAAGCAGGGTGATTTCAAACTCCGGGCCGCAGACCTTCAGGTTCAGTGGCAGGCGCGGCAGGTGGCTATCGGCTTCAATGCGGTGCAGGCGAAATTGCAGGTGGTGGCGCTCTTTCACCGTCGGCTCCAGCATCAGGCCCTGCAAGGGGTGAAAGTCGGCGTCGAGCACCGTGACCTTGTGGTTGGCGTTGATTTCGCCGACCACGTGCAGGCGCTCGTCGAGGGCGAAGGCGCCGAGGTAATTGCTGTGCTCGGACTCGTCGTTTTTTTGCAGTTGCACCTGGTTGACCACCTTGACCTTGGTGCCTGCGGGCACGTCCTGGGTGATCACGCAGGATGGGCTGATGAACACGTTGTCGCCGATCAGCACATAGCCCAGCACCCGCGCGCCGGAGCCGATCTCGACGTTGTTGCCCAGGCGCGGGTGGCGCTTGCCGTCCGGGTTATTGGCGATGCCACGGGCACCCAGGGTCACGCCGCAGAGGATGTAGCAGTCGTTGCCGATCTCGCAGGTCTCGCCGATCACCGTGCCGTAGCCGTGGTCCAGCACAAAGCGCCGGCCGATACGCGCCGCCGGGTGGATCTCGGCGCCGGAGAGGATCTTGCCCTGGTTGCTGAGCTTGAGGGCCATGCGCGAAAACACGCCGTTGAGCTGGTCGGGGAAGTTCCACACCAAATGCGCCAGGCGGTAGAACAGCACCGCTTTGAACGAGGCGTAGGACTCCAGGATCAGCTCACCCCGGCCACGCGAGGCGGGATCACGGTAGGCGTAGGCGATCAAGTCTTCGGCCACGGCCTGGGCGGCGTTCTGCACCAAGGGCGCCAGGTGCGGTTCCAGTTGCTTCATCTGCGCAGGCGTCAGGGTCTTGATGAGGTGGGTGAGCAACTCATCGTGCAGCTGTTGCATGTCAATAAACCCCCCCATGGAGGCACCCCCGCATTCTGGATGGTTGGGAAACCGCTTATTCGAAACTGGGCAGGTAGCTGTCGGCATTGTCGTAGACCATGGTCAGTACCACTGTTTCGGTGGGCAGCTCCGGGGCGAGCTTGGCAATGGCCACCATGTTGGCGGCCGAGGACAGGCCCAGGCTGATGGCATCCGTGCGCATGATGCGTTTCATCATGTCGATGCATTCCTGGCGCGACACCTTGAGCATGCCGTCCAGCACATCCAGGTTGAGGATGCTGGGGATCAGGCCGATCGACAGGCCCTGGATATGGTGCGGCGCGTGCTGGTTTTTCAGCAGGTCGCATTCTTCCGGCTCCACGCCCATGACGCGCAGCTCCGGCCAGGCGGCCTTGAGGGTTTCGCCGATGCCGGTGATGTGGCCGCCGGTGCCGATGCCGCTGACGAAGTAGTCCACACGCCGCTCACCAAAGGCGCGCAGGATCTCTGGCGCGGTGGTATCGCGGTGGGTTTGCGGGTTGGCGCCGTTGCGTTGCTGGTTGAGCATCACGTAGCTGGGGTTTTCCAGTTGCAGTTCCAGGCACTTTTCGCCGTGGGAATTGTTACCGAGGCGGCTGTCCGACAACACCACCTTGGCGCCGTAGAGGCGCAGCAGCTTCTGCTTTTCGGGGCTGTAGTTGTCGGGGATCACCAGCACCACTTTGTAGCCCAGCACGTTGCCCGCCATCACCAGGCCAATGCCGGTGTTGCCGCCGCTGGGCTCGATGATGGTTTGCCCGGCGTCACGGATCAGCACGCCACGGCGTTCGGCGTCGAGGATCATGCCCAGGGCGATGCGCGCCTTGTGGCTGCCACCAGGGTTGAGGGATTCGAGCTTGGCGTAGACCTCGATGCCGAGGTCTTCGGAAAACTGCGCCAGGCGCACAATCGGCGTATGGCCGATGACGTCGAGAATGGAGTTATGCAGCATCAGTCAGCCCCCGGCTCAATACAACGGCATGTCGGGTTCGACGTCGCGCACCCAATGCTTCATGCCGCCCTGCAGCACTTTGGTGTTGGCAAAGCCGGCCGCCAGCAGGGTGGTGGCCGCTTGCTCGGCGCGGGTGCCGGCATAACAGATCAGGTAGTGGGTGTTGTCACGGCTGAGGCTGTCGAGTTGCCCATCCAGCTCGGCCAGGGGGATGTGCACCACGCCCGGCAATTTGCACACTTCCAGCTCGCTGGCGTCGCGCACGTCCAGCAGTACATCGGCGCTGCGGGGGTGTTCGAGCAGTTGCTTGAGCACGCGCGGCTTGATGTAGCGTTCTGCGGCCAGTGACGGTGTGCCGGGCACGGCGTCGGCGCAGACCGCCGGTGCCTGGGCTGCGCTGTGGCGCAGGTCCGAGCAGCACGGGCAGTCGGCGCGGCGCTTGAAGCGGATCTCGCTGAATTTCATCGCCAGCGCATCGAAGCGCATCAGGCGGCCGGACAAGGGTTCGCCGATGCCGATGAGCAACTTGATCGCCTCGGTGGCCTGGATCATCCCGACCACACCGGGCAGCACGCCGATCACCCCGCCAGCGCTGCAATTGGGCGCCAGCTCGGCGGGCGGCGCCTGGGGAAACAGGCAGCGGTAGCACGGCCCACCTTTATAGTTGAGCACGCTGATCTGCCCATCGAAACGGTAGATGGCGCCGTACACCAAGGGTTTGCCCAGCTGGACGCAGGCGTCGTTGACCAGGTAGCGGGTGTCGAAATTGTCGGTGCCGTCGATCACCAGGTCGTAGGCGCCGACCAGCTCGAGGGCGTTGTCGGCATTCAGGGCGGTGTCGTGGGCGTTGATCTGGATATGGCGGTTGAGGTCCTGCAGGCGCTGCCTGGCGGACTCGACCTTGGGCATGCCCAATGTGCTGTTGCCGTGGACGATCTGGCGTTGCAGGTTGCTGCTTTCCACCACGTCGAAATCCACCAGGCCCAGGGTGCCGATGCCGGCCGCCGCCAGGTAGAGGCTGATGGGCGAGCCCAGGCCGCCGGTGCCGATGATCAGCACCTTGGCTTTCTTCAGGTTCAACTGGCCTTCGCGGCCGACGCCCGGCAGGGTGATATGGCGCACATAACGTTGCACTTCTTCATTGCTCAACGTCTCCACATCCATGCCGCCGGACGTGGCGAGCAACACTTCGATCCGGGCTTTCCCGGGGAGTGGATCGTCGGCGCCGATCAGCTCTTCCTCGGCGGTAAACAGGAAGTGTTCCTTGAGCTGGTTGTTCTTTTCGTGGAACAGATGCGGGCGCAATTGCGGGTGGCTTTCGCAGAGGTTTTCAATGACTTCGCGCAATGTCGATCCGGTGCCCTCAAGGGTCGATTCCGGCAGCTTGGCCACGCGAACCAGAATGTCGGGGAAAGAGACAGCGTTCATGGACAACTCCGTGTGCAGGTCGTTGAAAGGGTTAAGGGCGAAATGCTTGCCATCCCAGGCAAACAGCTTTGAACTCAGGGCCTGGCCCTGGCGAACATCGACCACCAGGTAGCTCACGGGGAAGATCGGTTCGCCCATGAACAGCGCCTTGTCCTGGTCTTCGTCACTGAAGTAGGCGCCGACGTCGGGGTGGGAGTGGTAGATCACCACCACCGGGTTGTCGCCGCGAAACGCCTTGTTCAGCAGCAGGGTGTCGGCCACCGAGAAGGTGTAGCCGTTGGCGGCGGTGCGCGGGTAGATCTCGGGGTTCTTGCGGTGCAGCTCGTTCTGGATATTGCTGCCCAGGTGCACACTGCCGTCGGCGAAGACGAACCCACAGCATTCCTCAGGATAGCTGCGGCTGGCGTGGGCGTAGATCTGTTCCAGGGCGTTGGGGCGGAGGACGTCCATGTTTCTCTCGCGTCTGTTGAAAGTCATTTTTTCTTGGCCAGGAGTTTTTCAACCGGCAACTTGGTGATCGCAAAACCGGCCAGCAGGATGGCCGAATACAGCATCAGGTCGCGGGAAATCGCCACGCCTTCGTACCAGGCGCCGATGATCACCGCGAACACCGGGAAGATGATGAACACGAACGACAGGATGATCGGGCTCAGGCGCTTGAGCAGCATGAAGTACACGATGAAGCCACCGACCGAGGCGACCAGCCCGAGGTAGAACAGCGCACTCCAGGAGCGCAGGGTGATGCTGTCGAAGCTGGGGGTCTCAAACCACAGCCCGGCCACGAACAGCATCAGCCCGGCAATGCCGATGGGCAGGGTGTTGTAGGTGATCACGCTGATGGCGCTGCCTTTTTGCTTGGTAATGACGTAGCACAAGGCATGCATGATCGCGGCGGTCAGAATCGCCAGCACCCCGAAGAACTCGGCGTGGTCCAGGTGCAGGCCCTGGCTCTTGATGATCATGTAGAGGCTGCCGAAACCGATGCCGATGCCGACCACCTGGGAGAAGTAGATGCGCTCGCGCAGGAACAGCGCGGAGAAAATCAGGATGAACACCGGCATGCAACTGAACAGCAGGGCGGTCAGGCCGGATGACACATGCATCTCGCCGTAGTTGAGCAGGTAATAGGGAACGCTGAAGTAGGAGAGGGTCACGAACACAAAGAACCAGCGGCTTTCCCGGGGGAACAGGATCGGCTCGCGGCGCACCATGGCAAAACACAGGAACAGCGGGAAGGCGATCAGGAAGCGCAGGCCCGCGGACGTCAGCGGCGGCACGCTCTCCACGGCAATCTTGATCCCCAGCCAGGTGGTGCCCCAGCTCAGGCACACGATGAGAAACATCAGGCTGGTGACCAGGCCGGCCAACCACTGTTTCTGGGATTTGGTTTTTTCAGCGTTTTCGAGAACGGCGGACATTGGCATCGTTTATTACTTCCCTGAGCCGGAATTGAACTCTATATTGAACTTGTAATGAGTTATTAAATTCGGCGATTGAACCCGTAAAAGCACACTATTAGGGCGAAAGATGGCTGTCAAAACAAATATTGACATGGTGTCAATTATGCGTGAGGGGTTGTCCAGCGGGCAGGGCGTGAAGTACAAGCGCCTGTCCGATGTCATGGAACGGGGCATCCTCGAAGGGCTGATTGAACCAGGACGAAAGCTACCGCCCCATCGGGTGCTTTCCGACAATCTTGGGGTGACCATCGGCACCATCAGCCGGGCCTACGGCGAACTGGAACGCCTGGGCTTGGTGGTGGCGCGGGTGGGTGACGGCACTTTCGTGCGCAAGCGTGGGATGGAGCGCCAACGTGATGAAGGTTTTCGCAACTTCAGCGAGGAGCCGCGCCAGTTCTTCGACATGAGCCGCAACATGCATATCCCCGGGCAAGAGACGGCCTTTCTTTCCCAGAGCCTGCAAACCCTGGCGACCAACGCCAAGTTCCTCCAGGACATCAGTGCGTACACGCCCGATGCCGGCCTGCCGCGTTACCGCGAAGCCGGCGCGCAATGGCTGGTGCAGCGTGACTTTCATCCGATTCCCGAGCAGGTCATCTGCGTCAACGGCGGCCAGCACGGTTTGCTCTGCGCGATGATGGCGTTGCTGCGCGCTGGCGATACGGTGGTCACCGAACAATTGACGTACCCGGGCTTGATCACCGCAGCCCGTATGCTTGGCGTGCGCCTGATCGGCCTGGAGATGGACGAAGAGGGCGTGCTGCCGAGTGCGCTGGAAGAAGTCTGTCGTAACCACCGGGTTTCGGCGTTGTATTGCACGCCGACCATTCAGAACCCGACGACGGCGGTCCTGTCGATTTCGCGCCGGGAGGCATTGGCCCGGGTCTGCCGGGAACACAACCTGCTGATTCTCGAAGACGAGGCCCACGGCGTGTTGGTGGAAGATCGTCCACCGCCCCTCAGTCACTTCGCGCCCGAGCGTACGATTTTGATCAGCAGTCTGAGCAAGGCGGTGTCGGCCGGGTTACGTGTGGGGTATGTGCACGCACCGCCGGCGCTGGTCAGCCGTATTTCGGCGGCGCTGCGCTCGACCTGCTGGATGGCCACGCCGGTGACGCTGGAACTGGCGACACAGTGGATCGAAAACGGCACTGCGGAATACCTGTTGCGTCAGCAGATCAACGAGATCAGTCGCCGCAAAAACCTGGTCGAGGGGGTGTTGGCCGGGCTTGAGTACCGCACGCACCTCAACAGCCCGCACTTCTGGATCGAAGTCCCGGAACCGTGGCGCGCGTCGGAAATCGAGGCGGAGCTCAAGCAGAATAATTACCTGATCGCCACGGCCGAGGCGTTTGCCGTAGGGCAGACGGCGGTGCCGCAGTTTATTCGGGCGAGTGTCTGCAATACATCGGGGGATGACCAGCTGTTGTTGGCGGGGTTTGATGCGTTGGCGACGGCGCTGGGGCAGGGTGGAGGGCGGTTTCAGTTGTAGGCAGGTTTACCGCGTTATCGTTCATCGCAGGCAAGCCAGCTCCCACATGTTGATGTGTAAATGCAGTCAACTGTGGGAGCGGGCTTGCCTGCGAAGAGGCCAGCCCAGACGACACAACTACTTGAACCGACGCTCCACACCCTTCTCCACCAAAATCTTCGCGGAAATCTCTTCCACCGAAAAGTGGGTGGAATTGATATGTGCAATATTCTCGCGACGGAACAGATTTTCCACTTCACGCACTTCGAACTCGCACTGCGCGTAGCTGGAATAGCGGCTATTGGGCTTGCGCTCGTTGCGGATCGAGGTAAGGCGGTCCGGGTCGATGGTCAGGCCGAACAACTTGTGCCGGTGTGAACGCAAGGCCGCAGGCAGCGTCAGGTGCTCCATGTCGTCCTCGGTCAGCGGGTAGTTGGCCGCGCGGATGCCGAACTGCATGGCCATGTAGAGGCAGGTGGGCGTCTTGCCGCAGCGGGACACGCCCACCAGGATCAGGTCGGCCTTGTCGTAGTAATGCGTGCGGGCGCCGTCGTCGTTGTCGAGGGCGAAGTTCACCGCCTCGATGCGTTCCATATAGTTGGAGTTGTGCCCAATGGAATGGGACTTTCCTACCGAGTACGAGGAGTGTTCACTCAGCTCTTGTTCCAGTGGCGCAAGGAACGTCGAGAAGATGTCGATCATGAAACCATTGGAAGTCGCGAGGATCTCACGAATGTCCTGATTGACAATGGTGTCGAAAATGATCGGCCGAAAGCCGTCTTTTTCAGCCGCCAGATTGATTTGTTGTACCATGGCCCGCGCTTTATCCACGCTGTCGATATAAGGCCGCGTGAATTTGGCGAAGGTAATGTTTTCGAACTGCGCCAACAGGCTTTGACCCAATGTTTCGGCGGTGATGCCGGTGCCGTCGGAGATAAAGAAAGCAGATCGTTTCATTTGAGCCCTGGGCCTTAAGCTGATGACGAATCTTGGATATGATAGGCGCGATTTTGCCGTCCCGCAGTGGGCCGCATTCTCACTTATTTTCCAGGTCCAGGCCACAAGCGCTGGCGAAAGCTCCTACTGAGCAGCCGGCGTCCTGAGCTTTTCCAACACAGTTAGTGGAGAGATCACCTTGGTAGAGTACGTAGTTTCCCTCGATAAGCTCGGCGTCCATGATGTAGAGCACGTGGGGGGCAAGAACGCATCCCTCGGCGAGATGATCAGTAATCTTGCAGGCGCTGGTGTTTCGGTGCCGGGTGGTTTTGCCACCACGGCCCAGGCTTACCGCGATTTCCTCGAACTGAGCGGCCTCAACGCTCAGATCCACGCCGCGCTGGACGCACTGGACGTCGATGACGTCAACGCCCTGGCCAAGACCGGCAGCCAGATCCGCCAATGGATCATGGACGCCGAGTTCCCCGAGAAGCTCAACGAAGAAATCCGCACCGCCTTCGCCGAACTGTCGGCCGGCAACCCGGACGTGGCCGTTGCCGTACGTTCCTCGGCCACCGCCGAAGACTTGCCGGACGCCTCGTTCGCCGGCCAGCAAGAAACCTTCCTGAACATCCGCGGCGTGGAAAACGTGATCCGCGCGGCCAAGGAAGTGTTTGCCTCGCTGTTCAACGATCGCGCGATTTCCTACCGTGTACACCAAGGTTTCGACCACAAGCTGGTAGCCCTGTCTGCCGGCGTGCAGCGCATGGTGCGTTCGGAAACCGGTACCGCCGGCGTCATGTTCACCCTCGATACCGAATCCGGCTTCCGTGACGTGGTGTTTATCACCGGCGCCTACGGCCTGGGGGAAACCGTCGTACAAGGCGCGGTGAACCCGGACGAATTCTACGTCCACAAGCACACCCTTGAAGCCGGTCGCCCAGCCATCCTGCGCCGCAACCTGGGCAGCAAGGCCATCAAGATGATCTACGGCGACGAAGCCAAGGCCGGCCGTTCGGTGAAAACCGTTGACGTCGACAAGGCTGATCGCGCGCGTTTCTGCCTGACCGACGCCGAAGTCAGCGAACTGGCCAAGCAAGCGATGATCATCGAAAAGCACTACAAGTGCCCGATGGACATCGAGTGGGCCAAAGACGGTGACGACGGCAAGCTGTACATCGTGCAAGCCCGCCCGGAAACCGTGAAGAGCCGCACTTCGGCCAATGTCATGGAACGCTACCTGCTGAAAGAAACCGGCACCGTGCTGGTGGAAGGCCGTGCCATCGGCCAGCGCATCGGCGCCGGCAAGGTGCGGATCATCAAGGACGTGTCCGAAATGGACAAAGTCCAGCCAGGTGACGTGCTGGTCTCCGACATGACCGACCCGGACTGGGAACCGGTGATGAAGCGCGCCAGCGCCATCGTCACCAACCGTGGCGGGCGTACCTGCCACGCTGCGATCATCGCCCGTGAACTGGGGATTCCTGCGGTGGTGGGCTGCGGCAACGCGACTCAACTGTTGAAAGACGGTCAGGGCGTCACCGTTTCCTGCGCCGAAGGCGACACCGGCTTCATCTTTGAAGGCGAGCTGGGCTTCGACATCAAGCAAAACTCCATCGATGCCATGCCCGACCTGCCGTTCAAGATCATGATGAACGTCGGCAACCCGGACCGCGCCTTCGACTTCGCGCAGTTGCCGAACGCCGGCGTGGGCCTGGCCCGCCTGGAGTTCATCATCAACCGCATGATCGGCGTGCACCCCAAGGCCCTGTTGAACTACGACGGCCTGCCGCTGGACATCAAGGAAAGCGTCGACAAGCGCATCGCCGGCTACAGCGACCCGGTGGGTTTCTACGTCGAGAAGCTGGTGGAAGGCATCAGCACCCTGGCGGCGGCGTTCTACCCGAAAAAGGTCATCGTGCGCCTGTCGGACTTCAAGTCCAATGAATACGCCAACCTGATCGGCGGCAAGCTCTACGAGCCGGAAGAAGAAAACCCGATGCTGGGTTTCCGTGGCGCCTCGCGTTACATCAGCGAAGCGTTCCGCGATTGCTTCGAACTCGAATGCCGCGCCCTCAAGCGCGTGCGCAACGAGATGGGCCTGACCAACGTCGAGATCATGGTGCCGTTCGTGCGCACCCTGGGCGAAGCGAGCCAGGTGGTGGACCTGCTGGCTGAAAACGGCCTGTCCCGTGGCGAAAACGGCCTGCGCGTGATCATGATGTGCGAACTGCCGTCCAACGCCATCCTGGCCGAAGAGTTCCTGGAGTTCTTCGACGGTTTCTCCATCGGCTCCAACGACCTGACCCAGCTGACCCTGGGCCTGGACCGGGATTCGGGGATCATCGCGCACCTGTTCGACGAGCGGAACCCTGCGGTGAAGAAGCTGCTGGCCAACGCTATTCAGGCCTGTAACAAGGCCGGCAAGTACATCGGTATCTGCGGCCAAGGCCCTTCCGACCACCCGGACCTGGCCAAATGGCTGATGGAACAGGGGATCGAGAGCGTCTCGCTGAACCCCGATTCCGTGCTGGAAACCTGGTTCTTCCTGGCGGAAGGCCAAGCGTCCGCCTAAGGTCGGTACGTCAAAAGTGCCGGTCACTCGCTGAGGGTGACCGGCATTCTTATCTGTACAGGGCGGGCCTCCTCGCGGACGCCGCCCTTTTTTGTGCAAGAGCATTATGCAAAGCAGCAGCAACCTGTTTCCCGTCGCCCTGATCAGCGCTGAACGTCGTGGCGACCTGAGTGAAGATGTCTATCGCCTCAAACCCGGTAACAGCCCCGACGGCACCGTCGAGCTGGCGGTTACCCGTTTGGGGCTGGCCGATGTCCCGGAAAACCGGGGCATCCCCGTTATTTTGTTGCACGGCAGTTTTTCCAACCGACGCTTCTGGTATTCGCCCAAGGGGCTCGGCCTGGGCGCCCATTTGGCACGCCAGGGGTTTGACGTGTGGATCCCGGAAATGCGTGGGCATGGCCTGTCCAAGCGCAATCATGACTACGCGCGCAATCGTGTCGCGGACTATGCGCGCTACGATTTGCCGGCCATTGGGGCGTTTGTGCGTGAGCAAAGCGGGCAGATCCCGCATTGGGTCGGTCATTCGTTGGGCGCCACCAGCCTGGCTGCCGCCCTGGGTGGGCAACACCTGGGCGCGCCGGCAGCGGCTTCGGTGGCACTGTTTGGCTGTCAGGTCAGTCGCACGCATTGGCCGTTGAAACTGCCGCCGCTGGAGTGGACCGGCCGCTTGCTGTTGAAACGCTTCGGCGAGATTTCCGGCACACGGTTCAAGCGCGGCCCGGAGGACGAACCGGCGGGCGTGCTGATCGAGGCCATGCGCTGGAACGGCTTGTTCGGACGGTTTGGCGAAGGTAAGAATGATTGGTGGAAAGGCCTGGCCGACGTCGAGGTGCCGCTCTTGGCGGTCAGTGCTGCCGGCGACCTTCAAGACCCGGACTGGGCCTGTCGCAAGCTGTTCGAACAGGTGGGCTCCGAGCATCGCCAATACCTGTGCCTGGGGCGCCAGCAGGGTTTCAGCGGGGATTTCGGCCACGTAGAGATGCTGGTCAGCAAGGCGGCACAAGCTGAAGTGTGGCCGCTGGTGGCGCAGTGGTTGAAGGACCCGCTTACACCTTTGGCCGGGGCCGTCGCCCAGGTTTGAGGCAACGCTCAGCCACGGGCGTTTCGCTCCATTACGGTTACGGCTAAGATATGACGCGCCGGACGCTTCTGGTCATATTCAGTCGCGCAGTGGCTATTGCGTTGCGGCGGCGCGGGTGGGATGTTTCCCACCGGCTTCGACCGGTACTTCCTTGAAAGACACTTCTTTGACAGAAAGGAATTTTTTCGATGAACCATTACGTGACCCCCGACCTGTGCGACGCCTACCCGGAGCTGGTGCAGGTCGTCGAGCCGATGTTCAGCAACTTCGGCGGCCGAGACTCCTTTGGTGGTGAGATCGTCACTATCAAGTGCTTCGAAGACAACTCGCTGGTCAAGGAGCAAGCCGAGCAGCCGGGCGCTGGGAAGGTGCTGGTGGTCGATGGTGGTGGTTCCCTGCGCCGCGCCTTGCTGGGTGACATGATCGCCGAAAAGGCTGCGAAAAACGGTTGGGAAGGGCTGGTGATCTACGGTTGCATCCGTGACGTCGATGTCATCGCGCAGACCGATCTGGGGGTGCAGGCGCTTGCCAGCCACCCGATGAAGACCGACAAGCGCGGTATCGGTGACCTCAACGTGGTGGTCACGTTTGCCGGCGTGACGTTCCGCCCGGGTGAATACATCTACGCCGACAACAATGGCGTGATCGTGTCGCCAAGCCCGCTGAAAATGCCTGAATAAACCGCAATAGCCGATGGGGTGAGGATGTTCGAGGAAGAAAACGCGCAATGGGGGCTGGTGCACGCCCTGGTGCTGGACGGTAAAGGCGGTGCGCGTTCGATTGCCCGGACTGAGCTCGACGACTTGCAACTGCAGCCCCAAGAAAGCCTGTGGCTGCACTGGGATCGCAGCCATCCCCAGACGCAGACCTGGCTGCGCAAATCCAGTGGCTTGAGCGAATTCGCCTGTGACCTGCTGCTGGAGGAGAACACCCGCCCGCGCCTGTTGCCGCTGCCGGACGCCGAGTTGCTGCTGTTCCTGCGCGGGGTCAACCTCAACCCGGGTGCCGAGCCGGAAGACATGGTCTCGGTGCGCATCTTCGCGGCAGCCAGTCGCGTGATTTCCCTGCGTTTGCGGCCATTGCGCGCCACCGATGAGCTGTTGGTGCAATTGGCGGATGGCAAAGGTCCTAAAACAGCGTCAGAACTTATCCTTTATATGGCGCAGTACCTGACCAATAAAGTGCAGGACCTGGTCACGGACCTGTCCGAAATCGTCGATGCCGAGGAAGAAAAACTCGATACCGACGAACGGTATACCCCGGAACACGGCAGCGTTTTGCAGATCCGTCGGCGAGCGGCCGGGCTCAAGCGATTCCTCGCGCCGCAACGGGATATTTTTGCCCAGCTGACGCGGATCAAATTGCCGTGGTTCTGCGACGACGATGCCGACTATTGGAACGAATTGAACAACAGCCTGACCCGCTACCTGGAAGAGCTTGAATTGACCCGGGAGCGCGTGGGGCTTGTGCTGGAAGCCGAAGACCGGCGCTTGAGCGTGCGGATGAATCGCACGATGTACCGTTTTGGCATCATCACCGGGGTCTTCCTGCCGATGAGCTTTCTGACCGGCTTGCTGGGGATCAATGTGGGCGGGATTCCGTTCTCCGCCAGCCCCTATGGGTTTGTGATTGCATGCTTGTTGATGGTGTCGGTGGCACTGGGACAATGGTGGCTATTTCGACGATTGCGCTGGGTTTGAGCTGAATATGAGCTGAACGTAGGAAGGGTCCTATGTGACCCCAAGAATTTAACCCTCGTCTTTTAAAACACTTGCGAGAGGTCTTTATGCACGATCCGTTCGAACAGTCTTTGCGTGACATGCTCAATGCTTCGCCGTCCAACCGTGACGACGATGCCTGCCTGGGCCGCGTGTTGAAAACCGCCAACCGTCAGGTAGGGGCGGGTGATTTGTTCGGTCTGCTCGGGCGTTGGCTGCCGGCGCTGATGATGGCCCTGAACAACGGTTCGGCCCACGTATCACCGGTTTCCCGTCGTAAACCTCTTGCTCGCACTGCTGATAAGGCTGATTGAATATGGAACTTGATCTCTGGACCCAGAGCCTGGTCACCGCGATGACCGCATTGTGGACCAAGGTGGCGAACTTCATTCCCAACCTGTTTGGGGCTCTGGTCCTGGTATTGCTGGGTTTTGTCGTGGCCAAGCTGCTCGACACCCTGCTGTCCAAGCTGCTCGCCAAACTCGGCCTCGACCGCCTGATGGCAGGCACCGGCCTGACCAAGCTGCTGGGGCGTGCCGGGCTGCAAGTGCCGATCTCGACACTGATCGGTAAGATCGTCTACTGGTTCGTTTTGCTGATTTTTCTGGTTTCTGCGGCTCAATCCCTTGGCCTTGAGCGAGTTTCAGCTACGCTCGACATGCTGGCGCTGTATTTGCCGAAGGTTTTCGGCGGCGCGCTGGTACTGCTGGTAGGCGTTTTACTGGCGCAACTGGCCAACGGCCTGGTGCGCGGTGCCGCTGAAGGCGTGGGGCTGGACTATGCCGCTGGCCTGGGGCGAATTGCCCAGGGCCTGGTGATCATCATCAGTATTTCGGTCGCGATCAGCCAGTTGGAGGTCAAGACTGACCTGCTCAACCATGTGATTGTCATCGTTTTGATTACCGTTGGTCTGGCCGTTGCGCTGGCCATGGGCTTGGGAAGCCGGGAAATTGCCGGCCAGATTCTTGCGGGAATCTATGTGCGTGAGTTGTATCAGGTTGGGCAACAGGTGCGTGTAGGCGAGGTCGAAGGGCAAATCGAGGAGATCGGCACAGTCAAGACGACGGTGCTGACCGATGACGGCGACCTGGTGTCGCTGTCCAATCGGATCCTCCTTGAGCAGCAGGTCAGTAGCCGCTAACCCGGCAAACCCTGCTAATGTACGCCGCCGCAAACCCGGCTGACCGGGCTGTAGCGGACATTGACCTGACTGTCGGCACGACTTGTTTTGAATAAAGCCCAAACGCTGTCCACGCGCTATGACCCCCGTGAGCTCTCTGATGAGGAGTTGGTCGCGCGCTCGCACACGGAGCTGTTTCACGTAACTCGCGCGTACGAAGAATTGATGCGCAGATATCAAGGCACTCTGTTCAACGTTTGTTCAAGGTATTTAGGGAACGATAGAGATGCGGATGATGTCTGTCAGGAAGTGATGCTCAAGGTGCTGTATGGCTTGAAGAACTTCGAGGGCAAATCGAAGTTCAAGACATGGCTATATAGCATCACGTACAACGAGTGCATCACGCAGTATCGCAAGGAACGGCGAAAGCGTCGCTTGATGGACGCCTTGAGTCTGGACCCCCTTGAGGAGGCGTCTGAAGAAAAGACGCCGGCACCCGAGGACAAGGCTGGACTCGATCGCTGGTTGGTGTATGTGAACCCGATTGACCGCGAAATTCTGGTGCTACGATTTGTCGCAGAACTGGAATTTCAGGAAATCGCTGACATCATGCACATGGGTTTGAGTGCTACAAAAATGCGTTACAAACGTGCTCTAGATAAATTACGTGAGAAATTTGCGGGCGAGACTGAAACTTAGTGCGTGGCAAATATCTCTTACGTGTAGGCAAGTTCTGTTAGACTTGTCGCCGAGTTGTCCCCCGGTTTGTGGGACTGCTTTACAATCACCAGATGGGGATTTAACGGATGAAACTGAAAAACACCTTGGGCTTGGCCATTGGTTCTCTTATTGCCGCTACTTCTTTCGGCGTTCTGGCACAAGGCCAAGGCGCAGTTGAAGGCGAGCTGTTCTACAAGAAGCAGTACAACGATAGCGTCAAGCACATCGAAGACGGCTTCAACCCTGGCGCTCGCATTGGTTACTTCCTGACCGACGACCTGTCCTTGAACCTGTCGTACGACAAGACTAACCACACCCGTTCGAACGACGGCACTGGCAACCAGAAGATCAAAGGTGACACTGGCAGCCTGACTGCTCAGTACCACTTCGGTCAGGCTGGCGTTGACAGCCTGCGTCCATACGTTGAAGGCGGTTTCGGCCACCAGAGCCGTGGCAACGTCAAAGCTGACGGCCACAGCGGTCGCGATCAATCGACCCTGGCTATCGCTGGCGCCGGTGTGAAGTACTACTTCACCAACAACCTGTACGCTCGTGCCGGTGTTGAATCTGACTACAACCTGGACAACGGCAAGTGGGATTACTCCGCACTGGTCGGCCTGGGCGTAAACTTCGGCGGCAACGCTGGCGCAGTAGCTCCAGCTCCTACCCCAGCACCAGCTCCAGAGCCAACTCCAGAGCCAGAAGCTCCGGTTGCTCAGGTTGTTCGTGTTGAGCTGGACGTTAAGTTCGACTTCGACAAATCCGTTGTTAAGCCTAACAGCTACAGCGACGTGAAAAACCTGGCCGACTTCATGGCTCAGTACCCAGACACTCGCGTAGAAGTGGCTGGTCACACTGACTCCGTAGGTCCAGACGCTTACAACCAGAAGCTGTCCCAGCGTCGTGCTGACGCTGTTAAGCAAGTCCTGGTTAAAGACGGCGTTGCTCCTAGCCGTATCACTTCCGTAGGTTACGGCGAATCCCGCCCAGTTGCTGATAACGCAACTGAAGCTGGTCGTGCTGTTAACCGTCGCGTAGAAGCAGCGGTTGAAACTCAAGCTAAGTAATTAGCTGAGTGGTAGAAAAAAGCCCGGCTTAGGCCGGGCTTTTTTTTGCCTGCAATTTGCCTCAGGCGCTGGCCGCTGCCGCCACATAGGCCGCTTGCCCGCTGGCCGCAACCTGGCCAATCACCAGGATGGCCGGGCTTTTCAAGGCAAAGTCTTGGGCGTCTTCGTGCATCCGCGACAGCGTGCTGCGGCACTCGCGCTGCTGGGGCAACGAGGCGTTTTCAATCATCGCCACCGGCATATCCTCGGCCATGCCGCCCTCCAGCAATTGCTGGCGAATCTCCTCCAGCTTCGCCACGCCCATATACACCACCAACGTCGTCCCGCCCTCGGCCAGCGCCCGCCAATTGAGGCTGCTGTCGTCCTGGGTATGCGCCGTCACCAGCGTCACGCCCCGGCTGACACCGCGCAACGTGAGTGGCACCGCGCAATTCGTCGCCCCCGCCAGGCCGGCGGTGATGCCGTTGACCAACTCCACCTCGACCCCACGCTCACGCAACCACATCGCCTCTTCGCCACCCCGGCCGAAAATGCACGGGTCGCCGCCCTTGAGCCGCACCACGCACTTGCCCTGGCGCGCATAACGCAGCATCAGGCGGTGGATAAAATCCTGCGGCGTCGAGCGACAACCGCCACGTTTTCCCACAGTAATCACCCGTGCACCGGCACAGTGTTCCAGCACCATCGGGTTGACCAGATCATCAATCAGCACCACATCGGCTTCATTCATCGCCCTTACCGCCTTGAGGGTCAGCAACTCGGGGTCGCCGGGCCCTGCGCCCACCAGCCAGACTTTTGCGCTCATGTTCTCTCCCTCACACACTGATTGCGATTGGCTGCGGATGGCTGGCCAACAGACGTTTGATTTCCGGTACACAGGAGCCGCATTGCGTGCCGCAACCCAGCTCCCGCTTGAGCCCGTCCAGGTCCAGGCCACGGGTTATGCCCGCGCACACGGCGTTCTCGCTGACGTTCTTGCAGTTACACACCACCTTGCTGCTGGCCGCCGCCCCCCCCGGCGGTGCACTGAGTGGCGCCAACAGCCAGCGCCGCAGTTGATCGTCGGTACGCCCCTCCAGCCACAGGCTTTGCAGCCAGTGGCGCGCCAGGGTTTCCCCGGCCAGGCGCAACGCGGTGATGCGGCCTTTTTCGATTTTCACGCGCTTGCCAATGGAACGGCGCGGGTCGTCATAGGCCATCACCGGGCCGTCATTGAGCCCGAGCAATTGGTCGATACGCGTCAGCAGTTGCAGGTCGGGCGCTTCGCTGTGCGCCGCACGCAACAGCAGGGCCGGGCGCTCGCGTCCGGCCAGGCTCAGGCTGACGTAGGCAAACGCCTCGCATAGCGGGCGCAACGCGGCAAAGTGTTGCTGCACATCGCCTTCGATCAAGGCGAACAACTGCCACGGCAGGTTCACCGCCTCCAGGCGCACACCGCTGTGCTTGAGTTCCGGCTGTTTCGACAGCGGGTCGAACGCCGGTTGGGTGAGGGCATTCACGCCGCCCTTGAGAAAACGATCCCCCCAATGCATCGGCAGGAATGCCTGGCCAGGGCGCACGCTGTCGTCAGCGCTGACCGCCACGATCACTTGGCCGCGACGGCTTTTCAGGTTGACCAGATCACCGTCTTTCACGCGATGGCGGCGCATTTCGTCTGGGTGCAGGCTCAACAATGCCTCGCTGACGTGTCCGAACAGCTGCGCGGCGGTGCCGGTGCGGCTCATGCCATGCCACTGGTCACGCAGGCGGCCGGTGATCAGGGTCAGGGGGAAGCGTGCATCACGCTGTTCCTTGGCCGCGCGGTAA
The DNA here is from genome assembly GCF_000346755.1 of Pseudomonas sp. CBZ-4. GTDB lineage: Bacteria > Pseudomonadota > Gammaproteobacteria > Pseudomonadales > Pseudomonadaceae > Aquipseudomonas. The sequence continues at coordinate 23,864 of NZ_ANNV01000183.1, forward strand.
GGGTCGGCGACGAACTGTGCACGCCCACTGGCGGTAGGAAAGTGGCCATCGGTGTACAAGCGTGGCGTGCCAGCCTGTGCACCTGTAGGAAACGGCCATTGCTGTGGGCCGATCTTGTCGAGCAAGGCGTGGCTGATGCCCGACAGGTCGAGATCGCGTCCGTGGGTCAGCCGTTTGTACTCCTCAAAAATCTGCGCTGGCTGCGCGAAGGCAAACAGGCTGTCCCGCCCCGGGCGTAAACGACGCTCCAGACGCTGTGCGAAATCCACGGTAATTGCCCAGTCCGGCCGCGCTTCCCCTGGTGGGGCGATGGCGCGGCGCACGTGGGAAATACGCCGTTCGGAGTTGGTCACTGTGCCTTCTTTCTCCCCCCAACTGGCGGCGGGCAGTAACAGGTCGGCATAGGCTGCGGTTTCAGTGGTGTGAAAGGCTTCCTGCAACACCACAAAAGGGCAGGTTGCCAAGGCCGCGCGCACGGCGTTCTGGTCCGGCAGCGATTGGGCCGGGTTGGTGCAGGCAATCCACACGGCCTTGATCTTGCCCGCCTGCATCTGCTCGAACAGCTCGACCGCGCTCAGCCCAACGGCGGCGGGCAGCGACGCCACGCCCCAATACGCCGCGACCTCTGCGCGATGTTCAGGGTTCGCCGCCTCCCGATGCCCCGGCAGCAGGTTCGACAAGCTGCCCGTTTCGCGCCCACCCATGGCATTCGGCTGGCCCGTCAGGGAAAACGGGCCACAACCCGGCCGTCCAATAGTCCCGGTGGCCAGGTGCAGATTGATCAGCGCGCTGTTTTTTGCGCTGCCGGCGGTGGACTGGTTAAGCCCCATGCACCACAGCGACAGGAAACTGCTGGAGGTGCCCACCCACTCTGCGCACAAGCGCAGTTGCTCGACGCTGATCCCGCACAGCTGCGTGACCATCTGCGGCGTGTAGTCATGGACCAGGCGTTTCAGCTCGGCCAAACCCTCGGTATGGGCCTGGATAAACGTGCGGTCAATCCAGTCTTCCCACAGCAATAGATGCAAAATCCCATGGAACAACGCCACATCGGTGCCGGGCAAAATCGCCAGGTGCAGGTCAGCCAGATCGCAGGTGTCTGTGCGCCGTGGGTCGATCACCAGCACTTTCATCTGCGGGCGGCGTGCCTTGGCTTCTTCCAGGCGTCGGAACAGTACCGGATGGGCGTAGGCCATATTGCTGCCGACGATCATCACGCAGTCACTGCTTTCCAGGTCTTCATAGCTGCATGGCGGCGCATCGGCCCCCAGGCTGCGTTTGTAGCCGACCACTGCCGAGGACATGCACAGCCGTGAGTTGCTGTCGATATTGTTGGTGCCCACCAAGGCCCGGGCGAGCTTGTTGAAGCTGTAGTAGTCCTCGGTCAGCAGTTGCCCGGAGATGTAGAAGGCCACGCTGTCCGGCCCGTGTTCGGCGATGGTCTCGGCGAACACGTTTGCCGCGTGATCCAGGGCCGTGTCCCAGTCGGTGCGCGCCCGGGCCATGCCTTTGCCCAGGCGCAGTTCTGGGTACAAGGCGCGGGCGGACAGGTCGCCGGTCAGGTGCAGGCTGGAACCCTTGCTGCACAATTTGCCGAAATTGGCCGGGTGGCTCGGGTCGCCCTTTACCCCGAGGATCTGCGCACCGTCATGTTCGATCAGCACGCCGCAACCCACGCCGCAATAGCAGCAGGTGGACGCGGTGGTCTGGCGGTTCATCACACGGCGTCCCGCAGGGCCAGCAGCACCCGGCCGTTTTCCACGCGGGCCGGGTGATGGTGGGCGCAACCGATGTCCGGCGCCTGGGCTTCGCCGGACGCCAGGTCGATCTGCCAGTTGTGCAGCGGGCAGGCCACGCGCTTGCCGTAGATCAAGCCTTGGGACAACGGGCCGCCCTTGTGTGGGCAGCGGTCGTCGAGGGCGAATACTTCATCGTCACTGGTACGAAAAATCGCGATATCGCCCTTGGGCCCCTGGATGATGCGCGAGCCCAATACGTTGATCTCGTCGAGGGCGCAGATATTCAGCCAGTTCATGCCGGCACCTCCAGCTGTTGGACAGGGATGACATCGAATTCCTTTTTCAGCAGCGGCTGTTCCAGGCGCTCCTTCCACGGGTCTTGTTCGAACGACAGGGAAAACTGCAGGCGTTCATTGAGGGCCTGGCGGCGCGCGGGGTCTTCCAGCACGGCTTTCTTGATGTGCTCCATGCCGACCCGTTGCAGGTAGTGCACGGTGCGCTCAAGGTAGAAGGCTTCTTCGCGATACAGCTGTAGGAAGGCGCCGTTGTATTCGCGTACTTCTTCGGCGGTCTTCAGCTTGACGAAAAACTCCGCGACCTCGGTCTTGATCCCGCCATTGCCGCCGATGTACATCTCCCAGCCGGAGTCGACGCCGATGATTCCTACGTCCTTGATTCCGGCTTCCGAGCAATTGCGTGGGCAACCGGACACCGCCAGCTTGACCTTGTGGGGCGACCACATATTGAACAGGTCATGCTCCAGCTCGATGCCCAGTTGCGTGGAGTTCTGCGTGCCGAAACGGCAGAATTCGCTGCCCACGCAGGTTTTCACGGTACGGATGGATTTGCCGTAGGCGTGGCCAGACGGCATGTCGAGGTCTTTCCACACGCCCGGCAAGTCCTGTTTCTTGATCCCCAGCAAGTCGATGCGCTGACCGCCGGTGACCTTGACCATGGGCACGTTGTACTTGTCGGCCACGTCGGCAATGCGGCGCAGCTCCGAAGGATTGGTCACACCGCCCCACATCCGTGGGACTACGGAGTAGGTGCCGTCTTTCTGAATATTGGCGTGGGCCCGTTCGTTGATCAGGCGCGATTGCGGGTCGTCCTTGGCTTCGCCGGGCCAGGTGGAAATCAGGTAGTAGTTCAGCGCCGGGCGGCAGGTGGCGCAGCCGTTGGGCGTGCGCCAGTTGAGGTAGCTCATGGTGCCGGCGATGGTCAGCAGGTGCTGGTCGCGGATGGCCTGGCGGATCTGCCCGTGGTTGAGGTCGCTGCAACCGCAGATGGCTTTTTCGCTTTTTGGTTTGACGTCAGCCGCACCGCCGACGGTGTTGATCAGGATCTGTTCCACCAAGCCGACGCAGGAGCCGCAAGAGCTGGCCGCCTTGGTGTGCTTTTTCACCTCATCGACACTGAACAGGCCCTGTTCCTGGATCGCCTTGACGATGGTGCCCTTGCACACGCCGTTGCAGCCGCAGACCTCGGCGTTGTCGGCCATGCTCATGGCCTTGTCCTGGCCCTGGTGGCCTACGTCGCCCAGGGCGTTTTCGCCGAACATCAGGTGGTCGCGGATCTCGCCAATGGCGTGGTTCTCACGGATCTGGCGGAAATACCACCCCCCGTCGGCGGTGTCGCCGTACAGGCAGGCGCCGACCAGGATGTCGTCCTTGATCACCAGCTTCTTGTACACGCCGCCAATCGGGTCGGAGAGGGTGATGGTCTCGGTGCCTTCGCCGCCCATGAAGTCACCGGCGGAGAACAGGTCGATACCGGTGACCTTCAACTTGGTCGAGGTCACTGAGCCCTTGTAGGTGGCAAAACCCAGCTGGGCCAGGTGATTGGCGCAGACCTTGGCCTGTTCGAACAGGGGCGCCACCAAGCCGTAGGCGATCCCGCGATGGCTGGCGCACTCGCCGATCGCATAGATGCGCGGGTCGTAGGTTTGCAGGGTGTCGTTGACCAGAATCCCACGGTTGCAGGGGATGCCGGATTTTTCCGCGAGTTCGGTGTTGGGCCGGATGCCGGCAGCCATCACCACCAGGTCGGCGGGGATGATGTCGCCGTTCTTGAATTGCACCGAGCCGACGCGGCCATTGCCGGCGTCATGCAGCGCCTGGGTCTGTTCACACAGGCGAAACACCAGGCCACGGCTTTCCAGCTCGGTTTGCAGCAACTGGCCGCTGGTCTTGTCCAGCTGCCGCTCCAGCAGCCACTCGCCGATATGCACCACGGTCACGTGCATGCCGCGCAGCATCAGGCCGTTGGCGGCTTCCAGGCCGAGCAGCCCGCCGCCGATGACCACCGCATGCTTGTGGGTCTTGGCGGTGTCGATCATGACCTGGGTGTCGGCGATGTCGCGGTAGCCGATCACGCCCTGCAAGGTGTTGCCAGGGATCGGCAGGATAAACGGCGTGGAACCGGTGGCGATCAGCAGGCGATCGTATTCGGCTTCGCTGCCGTCTTCGGCGATCACCACGCGTTTGACGCGGTCGATCTGCACCACTTTGCGGTTGAGCAGCAGCTTGATGTGGTTATCCAGGTACCAGCTGAGGTCGTTGAGCACGATCTCTTCAAAGGTCTGTTCACCGGCCAGCACCGGCGACAGCAGGATGCGGTTGTAGTTGGTGTAGGGCTCGGCGCCGAACACCGTGATGTCGTACAGGTCGCTGCTCAGCTTGAGCAATTCTTCAAGGGTGCGAACCCCGGCCATGCCGTTGCCGATCATCACCAATTTGAGTTTTTTCATGTCGTTCTCCGCAATGGCTCGACAAATCACGCGCAAACAAAAAAGGCGCCCCCGCTAGCTAGCTAGCGAGGACGCCTTTGTCCTGGTCCCGTTCTGTCGGGAAGCACGGCCCTTCGTCGTTGAAGGGGCGGCTATATGTGTGTTGTTGAAGGAGCTAATGCAGTGCTTGTGCCAAGTTGGCCTGCCCCTGTTTTTATTGGGTTTGCGCCGGATCCGGCGAGCTTGTTTCGCCCTCTAGTGGTGCAACAGCCAGTACAACAGCACCAGATTGAACAGCAAAGACACGGCCGCCAGGGTTTGCCAGACCTTGAGCGGTTCACGCTCCAGCAGCGGCCTGGGGCGCACGCTTAATTCGCGGCGATCGGCCTGCTCCAGGGCCCGCAGCCATTCCTCGGCCGTTTCGTAACGTTGTGTGGGGTGAGCGGCCACTGCCCGTTCCAGGCAGAGGGGTAGCCATTCGGGCAGGTCGGGACGGTAGCGGCTGGCGCTGACGGCCTGGGTGAAGCGCGGCCGTTGAAAGGCTTCGATCTCACCGTAGGGATAATGCCCGGTCAGCAGGTAATACAGCGTCACGCCAACGCTGTATAAATCCTGCTGGGCCGTAGGAAGTTCACCGCCGAAGGCCTCGGGGGCGATAAAGCTCGGGGTGCCGGGCAGCAAGTGGGCGCGGTCTTCCGAGAGCCCCGGACAGTAGGCCAGGCCGAAATCCAGCACACGCAGTTCGCCGTCGTCCCCCAGCAGCAGGTTCTCCGGTTTTATGTCGCGGTGCAGGATCTGTCGCCGATGCAGCAGGCCCACCGCCCGCACCAACCGCTCGGCGATGGACTGCCATTGCGCCAGGGGCAATGGGCCTTGTTGCTGGAACAACTGCGCCAGGGTTTGCCCCGAATATTCACGCATCACATAGTACAAATGCTGACGCGCGCTGGCGGCATGGACTTCAGGAAACGCACGCCCGGCGACCCGGCGCAGAAACCATTCCTCCGACAGCAAGGCCTGGCCCGCATCGTTGTCGTCGTCACGGTTGAGCGGCAGGGTTTTCAGCAGCCAAGGTTGCTGTTGGGCATCGCGCACCCGGTACAACAGTGACTGTTGGCTCTGGGCCAGCAGGCTTTCCACTTGCCAGCCTTCGAAGTGTTGTCCGGCTTTTAATCGCGGCGGCAGGGGCCACTGCTGCAACTGCACCAGTGCATCGCCGAGGGTCGCGGCGCCGAGTGTGTCGATCCGCACCAGCAAGGCGCTGGCATTGTCCTGGCTGCCGGCCAGGTGCGCGGCGTTGACCAAGGTGTTGACCGCCAGGTCGAGGTCGCTTTGCTCCCGCAGGATCGTGCTGATGCTGTTGTCGCCCAAGGTGGCCCACACACCGTCGCTGACCAGCAGGAAGCACTCGCCCTCACGCAGTTCGCCGTCGAGAAAATCCAGCACCAGGTGTTGATCCAGGCCGAGGGCGCGCTTGAGCACATGCTGCATGCCCGGCTGTTCCCACACATGGTCTTCGCTGATGCGTTGCAGCTCGCCCTCCAGCCAGCGATACACCCGGCAATCGCCAACATGGGCCAGGGTGAAGCGCTGGCCGCGAAACACCAGGGCGCTGAGGGTGGTCAGCAGCGGCTGGCCACTGCCATTGGCTTGCAACCAGCGATTCTGCGCGAGCAGCAAGCGTTCCAGCGCCTGGGCCACGCCCCAGGTCTGCGGCGTGGCGTAGTAGTCGAGGGCCAGCGCCTGCAAGGTCGAACGGGCGGCCAGGCCGCCGTCGGCGCATTGGCTCACGCCGTCGGCCAGCGCGCACAGGTAGCCTTTGCTCGCGGCCAGTTCGGCCACGGGCGTGACCACCCGCAGCGCGTCCTGGTTTTCCGGTCGTGGGCCGATGGCGCTGGCGTGGGCGATGCTCAGTCGCAGGCTCATCAGACGCGCGCGGCCGTTACGGCGGCCGAGCCCCAGGTGGTGCGCCAGCGACGTTTCACGCCATGCAGGCCGAACCAGGCCAGCACGCCGAGGCTGGCGAACAGCCACAGGGCCAATTGATAGCTGCCGGTGCTCTGTTTGATCGCGCCCATGCCCGCCGCGAGGGCAAAGCCGCCGATACCACCGGCCATGCCGATCAAGCCGGTCATCACGCCGATTTCGCGGCGGAAACGTTGGGGTACCAATTGGAACACTGCGCCATTGCCTGCGCCGAGGCCGAGCATGGTGCAGACGAAAAGCGCCAGGGCCGCGTAGGAACTCGGCAGGTTGAAGCCCACTGCGGCAATGCAGACCGCCGCCACGCCGTACATGCCGAGCAGGGTGCGAATCCCGCCGAAACGATCGGCCAGGGCGCCGCCCAATGGGCGCATGAGGCTGCCGCCGAACACACAGGCGGCGGTGTAGTAGCCGGCCGCCACCGGGCTCAGGCCGTACTGGTCGTTGAAATAGCCGGGCAGGGCGCTGGCCAGGCCGATAAAGCCGCCGAAGGTCACGCTGTAGAAAAACATGAACCACCAACTGTCGCGGTCGCCCAGGGCCTTGAAGTAGTCGGCCATGGCTTTGGCTTTTGGCCGTTCCGGGGCGTTGCGCGCGAGCCAGGCGAAGACGATCAGGGTCAGGATCAAGGGAATCAGGGCAAAACCGAACACATTGCTCCAGCCAAACGCGGCGGCCAGCACTGGCGCCAGCAACGCCGCAAACACGGTGCCGGAGTTGCCCGCACCGGCGATGCCCATGGCTTTGCCCTGGTGTTCAGCGGGGTACCACTGGGACGCCAGTGGCAAGGCGACCGCAAACGACGCGCCAGCCATGCCAAGGAACACACCCAGCAGCAAGGCTTGTTCGTAGCTGTGAATCCCGAGTTTCCAGGCGCCGAACAACGCCGCGATCACGATCACCTGGCCGATCAGGCCGGCGGTCTTGGGCGACAGCTTGTCGGCCAGCATGCCCATCAAAAAACGCAGCACCGCGCCGGCGAGGATCGGCGTCGCAACCATCAGGCCGCGTTGTTGTGTGGTCAGGTGCAGGTCGGCGGCAATCTGGATCGCCAGCGGGCCCAACAAATACCAGACCATGAAGCTCAAATCGAAATACAGGAACGCGGCAAACAGGGTCGGGGTGTGCCCGGATTTCCAGAAGCTTGATTTCATCACGCACCTCAACGGTTGGGAGTCTTGTAAGAAGGCCTGGTGATGGAGCCGCCGGCGAAGGCCGCCCCACCGGCCCCAGGTTCTGGGGCCAAAACGCAAAAACGCCGCCACCGGGTTCGCGAGGGGCAAACCGGATGTGCGACGTCTTTGTCGTGGAGGGGCAACCGCCGTTGGTTACCTGTAGGGATCCTTTAGCAAGAGCTGAGCCAGATCAGCCGAGCAACTCGCTCATGGCGATAATCTGCTCCGCCACCTGGATCAGTTTCTGCTGGCGGCTCATGGCCTGGCGGCGCATCAGGGTGTAGGCCTCTTCCTCATTGCAGGCCTTCATTTTCATCAGCATGCCCTTGGCCAGTTCGATGCGCTTGCGCTCGGCCAACTGCTGGTCGCGGGCCTGCAACTGGGCACGCAGGGCCTGGTCGCTCTCGAAGCGCGCCATGGCCACGTCGAGGATCGGTTGCAGGCGCTGGGCCTGGATGCCTTCGACGATATAGGCGCTGACGCCGGACTTGATCGCCTGGCGCATCACATCGGGATCGTGCTCGTCGGTAAACATCACGATGGGCCGAGGCTGGTCGCGGCTGACCAGCACCACTTGTTCCATCACGTCACGGCCGGGTGACTCGGTATCGATCAGGATCACGTCCGGGCGCACCGTTTCGACGCGCCCGGGCAGGTCGATGGTCAGGCCGGACTCATCGATCACCTCGAACCCGGCCTCGATCAGCGCAGCCTTGAGCCGCCCGACTTTGCGCGGGGTGTCATTGATCAACAGGATTCGCAGCATATCGGTCTTCCTGTCAGCGCTGGGCCTGGCGGCCGGTAGGATCAGTCATGGCGTGCAGACGGAAACTGCGCGCATAGGCGGCGGGGTTGGAACCGTCCCAGAGCTTGCCGTCGATCAATTGGCTGCTGCGCATGTCCTGGGCGATGGGGGTGACGCCAACGGCGCTGGCGGCTTTGCGATACAGCGTCAATTGCTGCACCTGGCGGGCAACTCCGAGGTAGTCCGGGTCTTCGCGCAACAGGCCCCAGCGGCGGAATTGGGTCATGAACCACATGCCGTCCGAGAGATACGGCAGGTTCACCGCGCCATCGGCAAAAAAACGCAGGGCATGGGGGTCTTGCCATTGGTGGCCGAGGCCGTCGTCATAGGTGCCGAGCAGGCGGGGTTCGATGCAGTCGAGCGGCGCGTCGAGGTAGTCGCGGGCGCTGAGCAGTTGGGCGGTGGAGCGGCGGTTTTCCTGGCTCTGTTCGATGAAGCGGCTGGCTTCGAGGATGGCCATTACCAACACGCGGGCGGTGTTGGGGTATTGCTCGACAAACGCCTGGGTACAGCCGAGGACTTTCTCCGGGTGGTCTGGCCAAATCGCCTGGGTGGTTGCCAAGGTAAAGCCCTGGTTTTGTTGCACCGCGCTGGCGCTCCAGGGTTCGCCGACACAAAAACCATCGATACGCCCGGCTTGCAGGTGCGCGACCATTTGCGGCGGCGGCACCACCACGCTGTTGACGTCCTGCAGCGGGTGGATGCCTTGGCTCGCCAGCCAGTAATACAGCCACATGGCGTGGGTGCCGGTGGGAAACGTCTGGGCGAAGGTCAGTTTTGTGCGGCTTTGGTGCACATGGCGATCCAGTGCCTCAGGAGTGACCACGCCTTGCTGTTGCAGGCGGTGAGACAGGTTGATGCTCTGGCCGTTCTGGTTCAGCCCCATCAGCACCGCCATGTCGGTGGGCGCTACACCGCCGATGCCCAGGTGCACGGCATAGATCAGGCCGTACAGGCTGTGGGCGGCGTCCAGTTCGCCGCTGACCAGTTTGTCGCGCAGGGTGGCCCATGACGCCTGGCGCTTGAGGTTGAGTGTCAGGCCATAGGGTTGGGCGAAGCCCTGGGTGGCGGCAACCACCAGCGAGGCGCAATCACTCAGGGCCATGAAGCCCAGGTCGAGGCTGCTCTTCTCCGGCGCGTCACTGCCGTTGACCCAGGCCAGTGGGTCTCTTTTCAGGTGGTTATCTGCCGGTTCGTTCATCAACACCTGCCTTTTCTCTGAAAAAAAAGCGTCGTTCCCTCGGATGGCGCTAGAGGCCATTGCAGGGTAACGACGCCTTTGTCCGTAGGCCCGTGCCTTCGTTGGCGCGCGCTCTGATGAGTGTATGTAGCAATGCACATGCCATGGGCAGGGGGGAGGTGTGCCGTCAGTTTTCCGTCAAGATTGAAAACTGGCTGGCTCTCAGTATGGCCGCTTTGTCACGCCAGGCTGCCGAGATAACCAAGGTGAAGAGTGCTTTCCCTGCAAGGATGACCCGCCACCGGCTGTGCAGCTGGTTGTTGTGCGCTGCGTTAGCGCTGGGCACCTGCGCAGCCAGGGGCGAGCCCTACCGGGCGCAGGAGGAGAACCTGCAGCGTTTTTTTACCGCGCTCTCGGTGCCACTGGGCTTGTCAGTGGTGCTCAGCCGCAAAGTCGCTCGCCTGCACGTCAGTGGGTTGTTTGATTTTGATGCGCCGCAACAGGTCCTGGAGGTACTGGCCATGCAGGAGGGCCTGATCTGGCATCGCGATGGGAAAGTCCTGTACCTCTACGAAGCCGATGAGGTGAGGAGCTCGGTGGTGGCGTTGCGGCACATTTCCGTCGACAGGCTGCGGGGCCTGATGCGTCGTACGGGGCTGGATGAGTCCAGCTATCCCTTGCATAAAAGCGCGGAACGCATGTTCTCCGTCACGGGGCCGCCAAGCTATGTCGATCAGGTGCTGCGCATGGCGCAATTGATGGATCGGCCACCTGCCCAGCCGCGCGTGGAGTTGCCCGCCGTTGGCGTGGTGCAGGTGTTCAATGTCAACGTCGCTGATCGTCAATTTGGAGTGGGTGCGGACACGGTCAGCGTGCCGGGGATGGCTTCGATGATCGAAGCCCGGTTGTCCAGCGAGCACAAGACGCAACTGGCTGACGGCAGCCTTACGTTCATTGCCTATCCAGACACCAACAGCCTGCTGATCCAGGGCAAGCCCGACCAGGTGAGCCTTATCAAGCAGTGGGTCGCGGAGCTGGATGTGCTCACCCGGCCGGATGAGGTCTCGTTGTGGCAGGTCGGTGCCGACCACAACGAACTCAAGACCCAGACGGCCCCTCCCGGGCCATCACCCTTGACGGCGGAGCAGCATGAGCGTGTGCATCGCGCGTTCATGCAACGGGGTCGCGAAATTTCTCCATGAATAGGGCGCTTGTCCATGCACCTGGAAATACTCCTGCAAGAGCAACTGATCAGTCGCAAGCGTCTGGCGGCGTTTGCAGTGGGCAAGGTGTTGCCGCTGACACCTGAAGTCATTCGCTGTGTGGAGGTGCGGGTCAATGGTCAGTTGATGGCTTTGGGAGAGTTGGTGCAATTGGAGGATCGATTGGGTGTTGAGTTGCATGAGGTTTACCAGGATTGGGTCGCTCGGTAAGGCTGGATAAAGAATCGTCCTACTGAGCACCTGCGAAAAGCGCTGGATGAATGGGTTTTTCCCTAGGGCGAGGTGTAGGACTGCTTCTTATAGTCGTGATGTTGGCGGGTGAGCCAGTACAGGGAATAAGGATTTCAATGTCAGTAGTTGGATGCAGAGGTGCGTATGGCGGTCGTGATTGACGGGTCAGCGACGTCTCTTGTTTTTGCCCGTTGGACCTTGCATGGCGATGGTCGGTTGACGGGGGGAGGGACAGACGTTCAGTTGCCACCCAAGGAGGGTTTGGTGCTGCGGTTGCTGCTGGGGTCTGGTGGCACGTTGATGACCAAGGACCGCTTGCTGGAACTCGCATGGCCCAGAGGCGAGGTGGCCGAGGAGTCGCTGACACGATGCATTTACTCGTTACGCAAGCACTTGAAAGCCGACAAGGGCTTTATCAAGACGATCTATGGCAGGGGGTATCGGTTTACTTGTCCGGTGCAGGCGGGAAGTGCTGATGCGAAGCAGGTGGCGCATGTGTGTGCGGTGTGTGGTCAGGTCAACAATGTTTGAAACCTGGGGGAAAAGTCTGTTGTTGAGCCTGTTGATGGGCAGCAGCCCGGCGCTGGCATACTGCTGGGATGAAGTGGCCAGCCGTTACGACCTTGAGCCGGAGTTGCTGCAGGCCATCGCTGCTGTCGAGTCGGGTTACCGCGCGCAGACCATCAACAATGCCAACAGCAATGGCACGCGGGATATCGGCTTGATGCAGATCAACAGCATTCATCTGCCCCGCCTGCTGAAGCTGGGCATTACGGAAGAACGGTTGTTGAGCGAGCCGTGTCTCTCGGTGGAGGTGGCAGCGTCGATTCTTACCGAGTTCATCCAGCGCTTTGGTTACAACTGGACGGCTGTCGGCTCCTATAACGTCGGTGGCGGGGCAGGCCCCAAACGTGATGCCTTGCGCCTGCAATACGCGCAGAAGATCTGGGCACGCTACGAAGAGCTGGTTGCCAATCGCCCATGACGATTGACGGCACGCCTCGCATGCAGCCCGCCACCCCGGCTATAATCGTCGCCACCTTTCGCCGCCATCCGAGTCTAGCCCGCCCATGTATACCCTGGCCCGCCAGCTGTTGTTCAAACTTTCCCCGGAAACCTCCCACGATCTGTCCCTGGACCTGATCGGTGCAGGTGGCCGCCTGGGGCTCAATGGCCTGGTATGCAAGGCACCGGCAAAGATGCCGGTATCGGTGATGGGGCTCGACTTCCCCAACCCGGTCGGGCTGGCGGCTGGCCTGGACAAGAACGGTGCGGCCATCGATGGCTTTGCGCAGCTGGGTTTCGGTTTTGTCGAGATCGGCACCGTGACCCCGCGTCCACAGCCGGGCAACCCCAAGCCGCGTATCTTCCGCCTGCCGGAAGCTGAAGCGATCATCAACCGCATGGGCTTCAACAACCTGGGCGTGGATCACTTGCTGTCGCGGGTTCAGGCGGCGAAGTACAAGGGTATCCTCGGCATCAACATCGGCAAGAACTTCGACACGCCGGTGGAGCGTGCGGTGGATGACTACCTGATCTGCCTGGACAAGGTCTACGCCCACGCCAGTTACGTCACCGTCAACGTCAGCTCGCCCAACACCCCGGGCCTGCGCAGCCTGCAGTTCGGTGACTCCCTCAAACAATTGCTCGAAGCCTTGCGCCAGCGCCAGGAAGACCTGGCCGTGCGCCATGGCAAGCGTGTGCCGTTGGCAATCAAGATTGCCCCGGACATGAGCGACGAAGAGACCGTGCTGGTGGCCCAGGCCCTGGTGGACTCGGGCATGGACGCAGTGATCGCGACCAATACCACCCTCAGCCGTGTTGGCGTCGAAGGCCTGGCCCATGGTGACGAAGCGGGCGGCCTGTCGGGCGCGCCGGTGCGTGAGCAGAGCACCCATATCGTCAAGGTCCTGGCAGCCGAACTGGCCGGGCGCTTGCCGATCATCGCCGCCGGTGGCATCACCGAAGGCCAGCATGCGGCCGAGAAGATCGCGGCTGGCGCCAGCCTGGTGCAGTTGTACTCCGGTTTTATCTACAAGGGCCCGGCGTTGATTCGCCAGTCGGTGGATGCGATTGCGGCACTGCGCTGATGCCTTGACTGTGGGAGCCCGCTCCCACAGTAATTTTCAGCCAATAAAAAGGGCTCCATAAAGGAGCCCCCTGGGCCGAAGCCCGCCGCCCGGATAGGACGTGCGTGGTTAAGTCGTTACATCTTCAACAGTGTATGTCGGAATTGAATGCCCTGATTAGCCGACGGCGTGAAGTTCGTTGAGTCTGTGGATTCCCGCAGTGCCAGTCATACCGTCCCAGTTGTCGCCGCGTCCTTCTCGCCAGCCGTTGATCCAGGCTTGGCGTACCGACGGTAGAGTAAATGGGCAAAGCTCACGGGATTTGCCATGAACGCCATATTGATATCCGCGTAAAAATGCTCTTTCCAACGGATCACGCTTAAGTCTTCTCATAGGGTGTTTCCCTCACTTGTTGACTGTCTTGATATCCTTCGGCCTCGTCTGGGGCCGGGCAGAGTTTTTCTGCCGTTGGTGGGCTCGCTGCCGGCGTGGCGAGCCTATGTGTCGGCGTCGTTACGGCGCCAACCTGTGTTGAGTTCTAACCAATAGGTCACATGGATTCAATGATCGTTTTGTCATAAGCACGTAACGATAACGATGCTATAGCCATAAGCTAGGGTGGCTTTTCGCCCCATTTAATGGGCAAAGCCAGCTATGATGCAGCCTGCAAAGAGGATGGGTTTAATCCTTTAGTGAGAATGTCCGCCCGTTGCAGTCGGTTACTATTCGACGAAGGGTCGGAATATTTCCTTTTGTTACGCCACATTATCTATCTGCCCCGTCAACCACGGCCTAAAGGCCTGGCAGGCGGGGTGGGACGGCACATTCGTGCCACGCGAGCACTCTTCAAGAAAAGTGCTTGATTGAAAACCGAGCCGGCGATGCGTCGCCCGTTCATTTATTGCTGAAAAGCCTGGAATGCCCCATGTCGGACCGTTTTGAACTCTTCCTCACCTGCCCCAAGGGCCTCGAAGGCCTGCTGATCGAGGAAGCCGTCGGGCTTGGCCTTGAGGAAGCCCGCGAGCACACCTCGGCCGTGCGCGGCATGGCCGACATGGAAACCGCCTACCGCCTGTGCCTCTGGTCGCGTCTGGCCAACCGCGTGTTGCTGGTACTCAAGCGCTTCCCGATGAAGGACGCCGAAGACCTCTACCACGGTGTGCTGGATATCGAATGGGCCGAGCACATGGTCCCCGACGGTTCCCTCGCCGTGGAATTCAGCGGTCACGGCTCGGGCATCGACAACACCCACTTCGGCGCGCTGAAGGTCAAGGATGCGATTGTCGACAAGCTGCGAACCCCGACCGGCGAACGTCCGTCCATCGACAAGATCAACCCGGACCTGCGCATTCACCTGCGTCTGGACCGTGGCGAAGCGATCCTGTCCCTCGACCTCTCCGGCCACAGCCTGCACCAGCGCGGCTACCGCCTGCAGCAGGGCGCTGCGCCGTTGAAGGAAAACCTGGCGGCCGCGATCCTGATCCGTGCCGGCTGGCCGCGCATTGCTGCCGAAGGCGGCGCGCTGACTGACCCGATGTGTGGCGTGGGCACCTTCCTGGTGGAAGGCGCGATGATCGCTGCCGACATGGCGCCCAACCTGAACCGTGAGCTGTGGGGTTTCACCACCTGGCTCGGTCACGTCCCGGCGCTGTGGAAGAAACTGCACACCGAAGCGTCGGAGCGTGCCGCTATCGGCATGAACAAGCCGCCGTTGTGGGTGCGTGGCTATGAAGCCGACCCGCGCCTGATCCAGCCTGCGCGCAACAACATCGAGCGCGCCGGCCTGAGCCATTGGATCAAGGTCTACCAGGGTGAAGTCGGCACCTTCGAGCCGCGCCCGGACCAGAACCAGAAAGGCCTGGTCATCTGCAACCCGCCGTACGGCGAGCGTCTGGGTGACGAAGCCAGCCTGTTGTACCTCTACCAGAACCTTGGCGAACGCCTGCGCCAGGCGTGCATGGGCTGGGAAGCGGCGGTGTTCACCGGCGCGCCGGACCTGGGCAAGCGCATGGGTATCCGCAGCCACAAGCAGTACTCGTTCTGGAACGGCGCGTTGCCGTGCAAATTGCTGCTGATCAAGGTCAACCCGGACCAGTTCGTCACCGGCGAGCGCCGCACCCCGGAGCAGCGCCAGGCCGAACGTGAGCAAGCCGCTTACGATCAAGCCCCGGTGGAGCCACAAGAGCGCCAGTACAACAAGAACGGCAACCCGATCAAGCCAGCCCCGGCGCCAGTGGTTGAACAGGCGCGCCTGAGCGAAGGCGGGCAGATGTTCGCCAACCGCCTGCAAAAGAACCTCAAGTTGCTGGGCAAGTGGGCCAAGCGTGAAGGCGTTGACTGCTACCGCGTGTACGACGCCGACATGCCGGAATACTCCATGGCCATCGACCTGTACCACGATTGGGTCCATGTCCAGGAATACGCCGCGCCGAAGTCCATCGACCCGGAAAAAGCCTCCGCACGCATGTTCGATGCCCTGGCCGCGATTCCCCAGGCGCTGAACATCGACAAGAGCCGCGTGGTCGTCAAACGCCGCGAGCGTCAGAGCGGCACCAAGCAGTACGAGCGCCAGAGCGCCCAGGGCAAGTTCACCGAAGTCAGTGAAGGCGGCGTGAAGCTGCTGGTCAACCTCACCGACTACCTCGACACCGGCCTGTTCCTCGACCACCGCCCGATGCGCATGCGCATCCAGAAAGAAGCCGCCGGCAAGCGTTTCCTCAACCTGTATTGCTACACCGCCACCGCGAGCGTGCATGCAGCCAAGGGCGGCGCGCGCAGCACCACCAGCGTCGATTTGTCGAAGACTTACCTGGACTGGGCGCGTCGCAACTTCTCCCTCAACGGTTTCTCCGACAAGAACCGTCTGGAGCAGGGCGATGTGATGGCATGGCTGGAAGCGAGCCGCGATGAGTTCGACCTGATCTTCATCGACCCGCCGACCTTCTCCAACTCCAAGCGCATGGAAGGCATCTTCGACGTGCAGCGTGACCACGTGCAGTTGCTCGACCTGGCCATGGCCCGCCTGGCACCGGGCGGCGTGCTGTACTTCTCGAACAACTTCCGCAAGTTCGCGCTGGAGGACAACCTCGGCGAACGCTACGCGGTCGAGGAAATCAGCGACAAGACCATCGACCCGGATTTCGCGCGTAACGCGAAGATCCACCGGGCGTGGAAAATCACCGCGCGCTGATCGCCGTCACTTAAAGCCGCAAGCCTGGAATATTCCGGCCTTGCGGCTTTTTTACGCTGGTCAAATACAGGCCCGATGGCTATAACTTAACGCCTAGCCAAAGTGACACCCCCCGCACGCTGGCGTTGTGAGTGTTGCCTATGCCGTTGCAAGCCGTTCGCCCGAAAATCCTTGGTTTTATCAGTGAGCAGGCATCGGCTTGGCTGGTGGCATTGGTGGTGTTATTGGCGGGGGCTGCGCTGACGCTGATTGTCGCGTGGGCGGCGTCCAACCTCTATCAGCAACAGCTGCGCCAGCGCTTTCAGTTGCTGGTCAATGAACGCTACAGCCGCCTGCAAGAGCGCTTTGAGGACCAGGAGCAACGCCTGGGTAGTCTGCGGCGTTTCTTCGTCAATTCCGGCGACGTATCCCGTGAAGAGTTCGACGGCTTCGCCCAACCCCTGCTGCTGCGCGCCCGTGCCTATTCCTGGGCGCCGCGGGTGTTTCGCGATCAGCGCAGCGCGTTTGAGCAGGAGGTGTCACGCCAACGCGGCAAGCCTTTTGTCATTCGCGAGCTGGACGCCACGGGCGAGTTGGCCCCAGCGCCCGAGCGCGATGAATACGTGCCGGTGCTCTACAGCCAGACCCAGAGCCTGCTCGGTTCGCCATTGGGCTTTGACCTGCTGGCCCAGCCACTGCGCCGTTCAGCCCTTGAGCGTGCGCTGAAGACCGGCAAGATGGCGGTGTCGCAACCCATGCAACTGGTGGGGGTGGAACCGTCCTATGCCGCTGGCGTATTGCTGGTAGCCCCCGTCAGCAAGCTGCCGGACAGCCAGCAATCCCAGCCCGAAGCCTATGGCTTCGTGATGGCGGTGATCAGCATGCGGCAGTTGGTGGCCGATGGCTTGCCCAAACCCAACCGCGACAACCTGGTGATGCAGATCATCGACACCTCCGACACCCAGAAGCGCGTGCTTTATGCATCCAGCAATGCACCAGGCAGCAGCGACCTGGCCGCCGCGCGCCGGCTGACCCTGGGCGATCACGTCTACGCCCTGAGCCTGCAAGCGAGCCAGGTGTTCGACCAGGCCAACCACTCTTCGATGAACACGATCCTGACCATGGGCGGCCTGCTCAGCCTGCTGCTCAGCGCGTTGCTGTATGTGCTGGTCAGCCAGCGTCAGCGCGCGCTGAAAATGGTCGAGCAACGCACCGAGCAATTGCGCCTGAGCGAGCTTGAGTTGCGCGGCGCCCATGGTCAGTTGCGCAGCGTGCTGAACGCGGCGACCCAGGTGGCGATCATTGCCACCGACCTGCGCGGCGTGATCAATACGTTCAATGCCGGCGCCGAGCAGATGCTGGGCTTCAAGTCCGATGAAGTGCTGGGCCGCCTGACCCTGGAAAGCCTGCACCTGGCCCCCGAGCTGGACGCGCGCGCCGCCAGCCTGAGCATGGTCATGGGCAAGCGCATCCCGCCGAGCCAGGCGATGCTGGTAGAAAGCCCTGACCACCAGCACGAGGCCCGCGAGTGGACCTTGAAACGCCAGGATGGCAGCCAGTTGACGGTGAATATGCTGGCCACGGTGTTGCTGGATGACCATGGCTTGTGGGTGGGGCACTTGGCGATTTACCTGGACGTCACCGAACAAAAGCGTGCCTACGAAGCCTTGGCTGCACGGGATCGCCTGCTGAAAAAACTCAGCGCCCATGTTCCCGGCGGGATCTTCCAGTTCACCCTGGAGCCCAAGGACAACTGGCGTTTTATCTACGCCAGCGATGGCATCCGCGATATCTACGAGATTGAACCGGGGGTGTTGCAACTGGACGCCAGCAAGGCGCTGGAACGTATTCATCCACTGGACATCGAGCGGGTGCGGGCTTCGATTCGCTTGTCGGCGCTGCAATTGAGCCATTGGCGTGAAGAGTATCGCGTGCAGTTGCCGCAGCGGGGCGTGCGCTGGATTCGCGGCGAAGCTACGCCGGAAGAGCTACCCGGAGGCGGTACGCTGTGGCATGGCTATGTGTCGGATATTTCTGATCTGAAACGGGTTGAGGAGGAGCTGCGCGCGCTGTCGATTACCGACTCCCTGACGGGTATTCATAACCGTCGGTATTTCCAGGATCGCCTCAAGGCCGAGATGGTGCGGCTCAACCGGGTGTCGGGGTCGCTGTCGCTGATCATGCTGGATATCGACCACTTCAAGCGGATCAATGACCAGCATGGGCATGGCGTGGGCGACGGCGTGTTGCAGGAGTTGTGCAAGCGCATCAGCGTGCGCCTGCGGCGTACCGACGTGTTCTGCCGCCTGGGTGGGGAAGAGTTCATGGTGCTGTGCCCCAACACCGATGGCGAGCAGGCCTACAGCCTGGCGATGGAGTTGTGGCAGTCGTTGCGCAGCGAGCCGATGGAGCCGGTCGGTATTGTTACTGCGAGCTTTGGCGTGGCCAGTTGGCGCGTTGATGAAGGGATTGACGGTTTGTTGCTGCGCGCGGACTCGGCGGTGTATGTCGCCAAGCAGACCGGTCGGGATCGGGTGGAGGCCCGGGATAGCGGCAGGTCAGTCAACTGATGGGTGACTGAGCGATCGCCATCGCGGGCAAGCCCGCTCCCACATTTTGATCGGGTTCACACCCCTTTTGCTTTGCGAACCCAATCCACTGTGGGAGCTGGCTTGCCTGCGATAGCGGCGTGTCAGTCACAGATATGCAAATTGACACTCTGCCATCGCGGGCAAGCCCGCTCCCACATTTTGATCGGGTTCACACCCATTTTGCTTTGTGAACCCAATCCACTGTGGGAGCTGGCTTGCCTGCGATGGCGGTGTATCAGTCACTCATATGCAAACTGACACTCTGCCTTCCGGGGTCAGAGAACGGGCGCAGCCGCCGCCAGTTTCGGCTGGCGATACAAGTCCAGCAGCACTTGATCCAGTACCGACGAAGCGCCCCACGGCTTCGGATCGTTGAGGATTGCCACCACTGCCCAGGTGTTGCCGTTGTTGTCGCGGCTGAACCCGGCAATGGCGCGCACGGTGTTCAAGGTGCCGGTCTTGACGTGGGCCTCGCCGCGCATGGCGGTGGTCTTCAGGCGTTTGCGCATGGTGCCGTCGGTGCCGGCAATCGGCAGCGAGCTGATGTATTCCGCCGCATACGGGCTTTTCCACGCGGCCTGCAGCATCGCCGCCATTTCCCGGGCGCTGACCCGTTCGGCGCGGGACAGGCCGGACCCGTTCTCCATCACCAGGTGCGGCGCAGTAATGCCTTTTTTCGCCAGCCACTGGCGCACGACGCGCTGGCCGGCCTTGGCGTCGTCGCCGTCGGCATCGTTGCGAAACTGCGCGCCCAGGCTCAGGAACAACTGCTGGGCCATGGTGTTGTTACTGTATTTGTTGATGTCGCGGATGATTTCCGCCAGGTCCGGCGAGAACGCGCGGGCCAGGACCTTGGCGTCCTTCGGCACCGGCGCCTGGATATCGCGGCCCTGGATGCTGCCGCCCAGTTCCTGCCAGATCGCCCGCACGGCGCCGGCGGTGTAGGTGGCGTGGTCGAGCAGCGACAGATAAGTCTGCGAGCTGCAGCCATCGGCCAGTTGGCCGCTGACGGTGACCGTCACGCTGCCATCGGCGGCGGTGACCGGGTTGTAGCGCACGTCGCCGGTGCACTGCTTGGTGTTGGACACTTTGACCTGGTTGTCGATACGGATACTGGCAATCGGCGGCTCGACGGACACGATGACCCGGCCTGAGTCATTACGGGTCACGAAGCGCAGGGCCTTGAGGTTGACCAGCAAGGCGTCGGGTTTGACCAGGAAGGGTTTGTTCTCGTCGTTGCCGTCGTCATTGAACTCGGGCAACAGCGGCTGTTTGAAGAAGGCACGGTCCAGCACCAGGTCACCGGTGACTTGCTGCACGCCGTTGGCACGCAGGTCGCGCATCAGCAGCCAGAGTTTTTCCATGTTCAGCTTGGGGTCGCCGCCGCCCTTGAGGTACAGGTTGCCGTGCAACACGCCACCGCTCAGGGTGCCGTCGGTGTAGAACTCGGTTTTCCACTGGTGGTTGGGGCCAAGCATTTCCAGGGCGGCGTAGGTGGTGACCAGCTTCATGGTGGAGGCCGGGTTGACCGAGACGTCGGCGTTGAAGATGGTCGGCGTGCCCGGGCCGTTCAGGGGGATCATCACCAGGGACAGTGCGTTGTTTTGCAGCTTGGCTTTGGACAGTGCCTGCTGGACGTTGGGTGGCAGGGTGTTGTTGACGGTGGCGGCGGTGGCAGAGAAGGCCAGCGGCAGAAGAAGGCCGGCAAGGAGCAATGGACGCAAAGATTTGATCATAAAGAATAAAACCCTACTGCTGAGGAGGGTGAAAAAGGCGAGGGGTAAATAAGAAAAATCCCTCATTGGTCACGAAATTGTCGGCATTATGCCCCAAGGTGGGGCCTCTTGTAGCTGAACGATAGCTGGAAATCGGCGTTTTTTTGCAGGCAATTTGCCGCCCGTCCCAGAGAGTCGGGCAATCGCCGCCTTAAACTGCTAAAGTGCCGCCCGTTATTACTTAAGAGGATTGTTCCAATGGCGACTAACCGTTCCCAGCGTCTGCGCAAAAAACTGTGCGTTGATGAATTTCAAGAGCTGGGTTTCGAACTGAACCTGGACTTCAACGAAGGCCTGAGTGAAGAAGCTATCGACGCTTTCCTCGAAGCATTCATCAACGAAGCCATGGAAGCCAACGGTCTGGGTTATGTTGGCGGCGATGACTACGGTCTGGTTTGCCTGCAGAAGCGTGGCTCGGTCTCCGAAGAGCAACGTGCTGCTGTTGAAGCCTGGCTGAAAACCCGTTCCGAGCTGACCAAGGCTGAAGTCAGCCCGCTGCTGGACGTGTGGTATCCGGAAAAGCCGATCAACGCGGCTAAGTGATACTGAAAAAAACGGCGACCTGAGGGTCGCCGTTTTTTTATGCCTTGCGCCAATTCAGAATCAGCAGCGTCAACACCCCCGCGACAATCCCCCAGAACGCCGAGCCGATGGAAAACAGCGTCAAGCCAGACGCCGTGACCATAAAGGTGATCAGCGCCGCTTCCCGTTCCTTCGGCTCATTCATGGCGATGCTCAGGCCATTGATGATCGAGCCAAACAGCGCCAATGCCGCAATCGACAGCACCAGTTCCTTGGGCAAGGCGGCGAACAGTGCCGCCAGCGTCGCGCCAAACACCCCGGCCATCCCGTAGAACACCCCGCACCAGACCGCTGCCGTGTAGCGCTTGTTGCGGTCTTCATGGGCGTGGGGCCCGGTGCAGATCGCCGCGCTGATCGCCGCCAGGTTGATGCCGTGGGAGCCGAAGGGCGCCAACACCAGCGAGGCCAGGCCGGTGGCGGTGATCAACGGGGAGGCGGGCACGTTGTACCCGTCCGCCCGCAGCACCGCGACGCCCGGCATGTTTTGCGAGGTCATCGCCACCACGAACAGCGGGATGCCGATGCTGATGGTCGCGGCCAGGGAGAAGTGCGGGGTGGTCCACACCGGCGTCGCCACTTCCAGGTGAAAGCCGCTGAAATCCAGGAGGCCCATCAGCCCGGACAATACGGTGCCGATCACCAGTGCAGCCAGCACCGCATAACGCGGCGACAGGCGCTTGATGATCAGGTAAGTGAAAAACATCCCCAGCACCAGGCCGGTACGGTGTTGGGCGGCGACGAAGATCTCGCTGCCGATCTTGAACAGGATCCCCGCCAGCAAGGCGGCCGCCAAGGACGCCGGAATGCGTTTGACCAGTTTTTCAAAGCTGCCGGTCAACCCGCAGATTGTCACCAGCACCGCACAGGTGATGTAGGCGCCA
This sequence comes from Pseudomonas sp. CBZ-4, assembly GCF_000346755.1. Lineage (GTDB taxonomy): Bacteria > Pseudomonadota > Gammaproteobacteria > Pseudomonadales > Pseudomonadaceae > Aquipseudomonas. The sequence goes on from NZ_ANNV01000183.1 coordinate 45,992, forward strand.
ATCGCCTCGCCATAACTCACCCCGCCCAGGCTGGTGATCAGCAGCGCCGCGCCGGGCGTCGACCAGGCAATGGTGATAGGCGTGCGGTAGCGCAGCGACAAGCCGATGCTGCACACCGCCATGCCGATGGAAATCGCCCAGATCCAGGAAGAAATCTGTGCCGTGGTCAAGCCGGCGGCTTGTCCGGCCTGGAACATCAGCACCAGGGAGCTGGTGTAGCCGGTCATCATGGCGATAAAACCGGCGACGACGGCCGATGGAGACGTGTCGGCCAGCGGGCGCAGAGGCGCTTGGGTGGCATCGGTCATGGAGCGGTGTTCCTTCTACCTATGAAAAAGCGAATTCAAGCCTAAACTCAAACGTAACCACTCATTGCAATACAGCCGAAGCCACAAACAGCCGTACAGTGTGTTGGCGCATGCGGTTGTGTACAATGTGCGCTGTTTTTAGGTGATACTTGCCAGCAACACGTTGTTGCCGTATTACCGTTATTTCGCCGCCGTTCTCCCGACCCGAGTGCCCATGAACGAACAGTTGCAACCTCTCAAGAAACAACCGCGAGCCGGCAAGGCCGGTCGCAGCGGAACCCAGGACGATATCGTCTACGCGCATATCTTCGAGGCGATCCTCGAACAACGCCTGGCACCCGGCACCAAATTGAGCGAAGAGGCACTGGGCGAAATCTTCGGCGTCAGCCGCACCATCATTCGCCGCGCGCTGTCGCGCCTGGCCCATGAAGGCGTGGTGTTGCTGCGGCCCAATCGCGGTGCGGTGGTGGCCAGCCCGAGTGTCGAAGAGGCCCGCCAGGTCTTCATGGCGCGGCGTCTGGTGGAGCGCGCGATCACCGAACTGGCGGTGCAGCATGCCACGGCCGAGCAACTGGCCGAGTTGCGCCAGATGGTCAACGACGAACGCGACAGCTTTTCCCGTGGCGACCGCGGTGCGGGTATCCGTCTCTCCGGCGAGTTCCACCTCAAGTTGGCCGAAGCAGCGAAGAACGCGCCGCTGATCAGCTTCCAGCGCAGCCTGGTGTCCCAGACGTCGCTGATCATCGCCCAGTACGAAAGCGGCAACCGCTCGCACTGCTCGTACGATGAGCACACCCAGTTGATCGACGCGATCGAAGCGCGGGACGCGGTGTTGGCGGTGGATCTGATGATGCATCACATGGATCACATCGACAGCAAGCTCAACCTCGATGAGGAAAGCGCGTCGGATGATTTGCATGCGGTGTTTTCGCATTTGTTGCAGACCAAGAAGCCGGGGCGCTCGTCTGTAAAGCTGTAAACCCGATCAACAATGTGGGCGCTGAGCTTGTGTGGGAGCTGGCTCTTGTGGGAGCTGGCTTGCCTGCGATGCAGACACCTCGGTCTTTCAGTTAGCCCCGGGTGATGCCATCGCAGGCAAGCCAGCTCCCACATTTGTTTTGTGGTGGTTCTGAAATCAGCGTTGGTGCACCAGAGCACCCGCCGCATACGTCTGCAACACCGTCCGATCATCCCCCAGCGTCATCAGCACAAACAACGTCTCGGCAATGTCATTGGCCTGCTTCAAGCGATAGCTCAGCAGCGGCGTAGCGTTGTAATCCAGCACCAAAAAGTCCGCATCCGTGCCCGGCTGCAAGGTACCGATCTTGTCTTCCAGGCGCAGCGCCCGCGCGCCGCCCAAGGTGGCGAGATACAGCGACTTGAACGGGCTCAACCGCGCGCCCTGCAACTGCATGACCTTGTAGGCTTCGTTCAGGGTTTGCAGCAGCGAGAAGCTGGTGCCGCCGCCCACGTCCGTGCCCAGTCCTACATTCAATTTGTGCTTTTCCGCCATCGGCAGGTTGAACAAACCGCTGCCGAGGAACAGGTTCGACGTCGGGCAGAACGCCACCGCCGAACCGGTCTCCGCCAGCCGCGCGCACTCGTCGTCACATAGATGTACGCCGTGGGCAAACACCGAGCGCTCGCCGAGCAATTTGTAGTGGTCGTACACATCCAGGTAACCGTTACGCTCAGGGAATAGTTCTTTTACCCACTCGATTTCCTGCTTGTTCTCACTGATGTGGGTCTGCATGTAGAGGTCCGGGTATTCCCCCAGCAGTTGCCCGGCCAGCGCCAGTTGTTCCGGCGTGCTGGTCGGTGCAAAGCGTGGCGTGACGGCGTAGTGCAGGCGGCCCTTGCCGTGCCAGCGCTCGATCAGCGCCTTGCTTTCCTGGTAGCCGGATTCGGCGGTGTCGGTCAGATAGTCCGGGGCGTTGCGGTCCATCATCACCTTGCCGGCGATCATGCGCAGGTCGAGCTTTTCGGCCGTTTCAAAAAATGCGTCCACCGACTGCGGATGCACGCTGCCAAACACCAGGGCGGTGGTGGTGCCGTTGCGTAGGAGTTCCTTGATGAAGATGTCGGCAACTTCCTCGGCGTGGGCCTTGTCGGCGAATTGGCTTTCACACGGGAAGGTGTAGGTGTTGAGCCAGTCCAGCAACTGCTCGCCGTAGGCGCCGACCATGCCGGTCTGTGGCAGGTGGATATGGGTGTCGATCAGGCCGGGGGTGATCAACGCGTCCTGGTGATGGGTGATGTCGATATCGGCGGGCAGGGTCGGCAGCAAATCGCTGGCATGGCCGACGGCGCTGATCTTGCCGTTTTCGATCACCAGCAGGCCGTCTTCGAAATACTCATAAGAGGCTTCGATGCCCACTTCGGCGGGGTCGGCGATGCTGTGCAGAATGGCGGCACGGTAGGCTTTGCGAGTCAAAGGCATGGTCATCTCGATTCAAATGGCTTGGCTGCGACGCGACGCCGGCAGCAGTTTGGCAATCGGTTCGGCGCTGGCGGTGTGCTGGCCGAAATTGGCGTTATAGGTGGCGATGATTTCGCCGGCGATGGAGATCGCGATCTCCACCGGCAACTTGCCCTTCACCTCGGTGAGGCCCATGGGGCAGCGCATGCGTTGCAACTGTGCGGCGTCGAAGCCGCGGTCACGCAGGCGATGTTCGAACTTGACCCGTTTGGTCTTGGAGCCGATCAGGCCGAAGTAGGCGAAGTCATTGCGTTTGAGCAGGGCGGCGGTGAGTTCCAGGTCCAGCGCGTGATTGTGGGTCATGACGATGCAGTAACTGCCCACCGGCAGGTCGGCAATTTCATCGACCGGCTCTTCGCTGACGATTTTACGCACGCCGTCGGGGATATGTGCTGGAAACTCCTGCTCGCGAGAGTCTATCCAGCGCACCCGGCACGGCAGGCTCGCCAGCAGCGGCACCAACGCACGGCCGACATGGCCGGCGCCAAACACCGCGATCTGTGCCTGCACCTGGCCCATGGGCTCGAACAGCAGCACGGTCACGCCGCCGCAGCACTGGCCCAGGCTCGCACCGAGGCTGAAGCGCTCCAGATGGGTGTTCTGCTGGCCACGCACGAGCATGTCCCGGGCAATCTGCATCGCCTTGTATTCCAGATGCCCGCCGCCGATCGTGTCGAAGGTCTGGGCGGCGCTGATGACCATCTTGGAACCGGCGTTGCGCGGGGTGGAGCCGAGTTCTTCGATGATGGTTACCAACACGCAGGGTTCGCCGCTGGCTTGCAGGTGGGCGAGGGCGCTGATCCAGTTGTTCATGTCTACCTCAACATTGCTGTTGTCAGTCAGGCCGCTATCGCAGGCAAGCACCTCGGTCCTAAAGCGAAGCCAACTCGGTTTCAGTTTCCACAGGCGAAGCCGCCGTCAACTGCCGCATCTGCTCACACCCCCAAAGCACCCGCTCCGGCGTCGCCGGCGCATCGATCTTGGGCTGATACCGATAGTCACCCAAACTCGCCACCGCATCCTTGATCGCACACCACGAGGCAATCCCCAGCATGAACGGCGGCTCGCCCACGGCCTTGGAATGGAACACCGTGTCTTCCGGGTTCTTGCGGTTTTCCACCAGCTTCACCCGCAGGTCCAGCGGCATGTCCGCCACCGCGGGGATCTTGTAGCTGGCCGGGCCGTTGGTCATCAGCTTGCCTTTGTTGTTCCACACCAGCTCTTCCATGGTCAGCCAGCCCATGCCCTGGATAAACCCGCCTTCCACCTGGCCGATGTCGATGGCCGGGTTCAGCGAAGCGCCCACGTCGTGGAGGATGTCGGTGCGCAGCATCTTGTATTCGCCGGTCAGCGTATCGACGATCACTTCGCAGCACGCCGCGCCGAAGGCGAAGTAGTAGAACGGCCGCCCGCGCGACTGGCTGCGGTCGTAGAAGATTTTCGGGGTCTTGTAGAACCCGGTGCTCGACAGCGACACCTGGGCGAAATACGCCTGCTGGATCAGCGCCTCGAACGTGAGGATCTGCTCGCGCACGCGCACGTGGCCGTTGTGGAATTGCACATCCGCTTCGCTCACATCGAACTTGCGCGCGGCGAATTCCACCAGGCGCTGCTTGATGATTTCGGCGGCGTTCTGCGCGGCCTTGCCGTTCAGGTCGGCGCCGCTGGAGGCGGCGGTCGGCGAGGTGTTGGGCACCTTGTCGGTGTTGGTGGCGGTGATCTGCACGCGGTCGATTTCCACCTGGAACACTTCGGCCACCACCTGCGCGACCTTGGTGTTCAAGCCCTGGCCCATCTCGGTGCCGCCGTGGTTCAGGTGGATGCTGCCGTCGGTGTAGATGTGGATCAGCGCACCGGCCTGGTTGAGGAAACTGGCGGTAAACGAAATACCGAATTTCACCGGGGTCAGCGCCAGGCCTTTTTTCAGGATCGGGCTGTGGGCGTTGTACAGGCGGATCGCTTCGCGGCGCTCGGCGTATTGGCTGCTGGCCTCAAGCTCGGCGGTCATCTCTTCGAGCAGGTTGTGCTCGACGGTCTGGTAGTAGTGGGTGACGTTGCGCTCGGTCTTGCCGTAGTAGTTGACCTTGCGCACCGCCAGCGGATCGAGGGCCAGATGGCGGGCAATGGCGTCCATCACCTCTTCGATGGCGACCATGCCTTGTGGGCCGCCGAAGCCGCGATAGGCAGTGTTGGACGCGGTGTTGGTCTTGCAGCGGTGGCCGTTGACCGTGGCATCGCCCAGGTAATACGAGTTGTCGGAGTGGAACATCGCGCGGTCGACAATCGAGTTGGACAAGTCCGGCGAGCAGCCGCAGTTGCCGGCCAGGTCGAGGTTGATCCCGTGCAGGCGGCCGCTGTCGTCAAAGCCCACGTCGTATTCGATATAGAAGGGGTGGCGCTTGCCGGTCATCAGCATGTCTTCGACACGCGGCAGGCGCATCTTGGTCGGCTGGCCGGTGAGGCGTGCGACCACGGCGCACAGGCACGCGGGGCTGGCGGCCTGGGTTTCCTTGCCGCCGAAACCGCCGCCCATGCGGCGCATATCCACGACGATTTTATTCATCGACACGTCGAGCACTTCGGCCACCAGTTTTTGCACTTCGGTGGGGTTTTGCGTGGAGCAGTAGACGATCATGCCGCCGTCTTCGGTGGGCATCACCGAGGAGATCTGCGTCTCCAGGTAGAAGTGTTCCTGGCCGCCGATGTGCAGGGTGCCCTGGATGCGGTTTTTCGCCGACGCCAGTGCGCTGGCTGAATCGCCACGTTGGTGGGTGTGGCTGTCGAGCACGAAGTGTTTCTTGCGGAAGGCCTCGACCACGTCCAGCACCGGTTCCAGGTCTTCGTATTCGATCACCGCCGCCATCGCGGCTTTGCGTGCGGTTTCCAGGTCACGGGCGGCGACGGCGAGCACGACCTGGCCGACGAACTGCACCGTGTCGATGGCCAGCAGCGGATCGCCAGGCATCAACGGGCCGATGTCTTTCAGGCCGGGCACGTCTTCGTGGGTGATCGCGATACGCACGCCTTCAAACGCGTAGCAGGGCGCGGTGTCGATGCTGATGATGCGGGCGTGGGCGCGGTCGGACATGCGCGCATACAGGTGCAGCTGGTTGGGGAATTCCAGGCGGTCATCGATGTACTGCGCTTCACCGGAAACATGCTTGGCGGCGCTGTCATGCTTGACGCTGCGGCCGACACCGGAGGTGAGGTCCTGGGCGAACAGCTCGGCCAGTTCGGCTTGGGTTTTAACGACGGCGTGATGGTTAGACATAAGCGGTCACCCGAGTCTCGATGTGCGGCGTTTGCAGTTCGATGAAGTATTTGCGCAGCAGGTTCTGCGCGCTGAGCAGGCGGTATTCCTTGCTGGCGCGGAAGTCCGACAGCGGGGTGAAATCCTCGGCCAGGGCGGCGCAGGCTTTCTCCACAGTGGCGCTGTTCCAGGTGGCGCCTACCAGCACGGCTTCACAGCTTTTTGCGCGTTTTGGCGTGGCAGCCATGCCGCCGAAGGCGACGCGGGCTTCGCGGATCACGCCGTTGTCGATCTTCAGGTTGAACGCGGCGCAGACGGCGGAAATATCATCGTCCAGGCGCTTGGACACCTTGTAGGCGCGGAACAGCGCGTGGCCCTTCGGCACGATGATCTTCTCGATGAACTCGCTGTCCTGGCGCGCGGTGACGCGGTAGTCGATGAAGTAGTCTTCGAGCGCCAAGGTGCGCCGGGTGTTGCCCTTGCACAGCACGATCTGCGCACCGAGGGCGATCAGCAGCGGCGGCGAATCGCCGATGGGCGAAGCGTTGCCGATATTGCCGCCGAGGGTGCCCTGGTTGCGGATCTGCAAGGAGGCGAAGCGGTGCAGCAACTCGCCGAAGTCCGGGTATTCGTGGTGCAGTGCTGTGTAGCAATCGGAGAGGGCGGTGGCGGCGCCGATTTCCAGGCGATCGGCGAAGTCGTCGATGCGCTTCATCTCTTCGATGTTGCCGACGTAGATCATCACCGGCAGCGTGCGGTGGAACTGGGTGACTTCCAGCGCCAGGTCAGTGCCGCCGGCCAGCAGACGGGCTTGCGGATAGGAGTCGTAGAGGTCGGCCAGGTCGGCCACGGTCAGCGGCACCAGGCAGCGTTTGTCGCCGCTGTTGAGTTCGCCGGTCTGCGTCGGCGCGATGGCTTTGAGGCGGGCGATGGTGTCGGCCTGGCGGCTGTCGAACTGATCCTGTGGCTTGTTGCAGCAGGCCTGTTCGGCGGCGGCGAGGATCGGCCGATAACCGGTGCAGCGGCACAGGTTGCCGGCCAGGGCTTCGTGGGCTTTCTGGTTGTCGGGGGCGTCGCTGTTCTTTTGCAGGGCGAACAACGACATGACGAAGCCGGGGGTGCAAAAGCCGCATTGCGAGCCGTGGCACTCGACCATCGCCTGTTGCACGCTGTGCAGTTGGCCCTGGTGCTTGAGGTCTTCGACGCTGATCAATTGCTTGCCGTGCAGGGACGAGACAAACGTCAGGCACGAGTTGAGGCTGCGGTAACGAATCTGCTCCGCGCCTTGCGTATCGGTGTGCAGCTCGCCGACCACCACGGTGCACGCGCCGCAGTCGCCGCTGGCGCAGCCTTCCTTGGTACCGGATTTGCCCAGGTGCTCACGCAGGTAGTTGAGCACGGTGAGATTGGGGTCCAGGGCGTGCTCGCTACGGAGTTCCTGGTTAAGTAAAAACTGGATCACGGAAGGCCTCGCAGACTCATTATTGTTGTTAACCGCTTTGCGCCGAATCTAGTCATGTCTGACTTTTCGGTCAACGATTTTCTGACCAGAAGGTCAAGAAAATCCGGTCGCAACACTTTCAATTATGGTCCAGTCTTCTGGAACCGGCGTTTTCAGGGGCTTTTGCGTTTTCAGCGCTGCTTATTCCGTGCCAAATTCGCCACGGTGGGCGTAGCGCCATCAGCGGGCCAATGCGCTACACTGCCGCGCTTGTATCGATAGAAGATTTTGAAGGTAAAACATGACGTTCAAGGCGCCGGACAGCCTCGCCGAGCAAATCGCTCACCACCTCGCCGAACGCATCATTCGCGGCGAACTCAAGCCTGGGGAGCGGATCCAGGAGCAAAAGGTCACGCTGGCACTCAATGTCAGCCGTGGTTCCGTGCGCGAAGCCTTGCTGATCCTCGAACGCCGCCACCTGATCGCGATCCTGCCGCGCCGTGGCGCCCACGTCACCGAACTCACCGCGCACAAGGTGCAGAGCCTGTGCACGCTGATGGGCGAGTTGTACATCCTGCTCGGCAATGCGGTCGCCGAAGGCTGGCAGACCCAGGCCGACATGGCGCCCTTCGTGCAGATCCAGCAGCGCCTGGTGAGCAATTTCGAGCGCCAGGACATCCGCGCCTTCGTCGAAGAAAGCTTCAACGTGATGCGCGCCGCGTACCCGTTTGCCAACAACCCGTATTTGCAGGAAACCGTGGAAAACCTGCAACCGGCGATGAACCGCGCCTATTACCTGGCCCTGGATCAGCGCAAGGCGTCCATGAGCGAATACCTGGTGTTGTTCGAGCAATTGCTCGCCGCCGTCCTCGCCCGTGACCTGCCACAGATTCGCCAGGTGCTGTCGGCCTACGGCGAACGCAGCTGCTCGCTGGTCATCGCTGCGTTGGCGGACGCCTAAACGTGCGGCTCAAGTGCATCAAACTGGCGGGGTTCAAATCCTTCGTCGACCCGACCACGGTGAACTTCCCCAGTAATATGGCGGCGGTGGTCGGGCCCAATGGTTGCGGCAAGTCGAACATCATCGACGCCGTCCGTTGGGTGATGGGCGAGAGCTCGGCAAAAAACCTGCGCGGCGAGTCGATGACCGACGTCATCTTCAACGGCTCCACCAGCCGTAAACCCGTGAGCCAGGCCAGCATCGAGCTGGTGTTCGACAACTCCGATGGCACCTTGATTGGCGAGTACGCGGCCTACGCCGAAATTTCCATTCGCCGCAAAGTGACCCGCGACAGCCAGAACAGTTATTTCCTCAACGGCACCAAGTGTCGCCGTCGGGACATCACCGATATTTTCCTCGGCACAGGCTTAGGCCCGCGCAGCTACTCGATCATCGAGCAGGGCATGATCTCCAAGCTGATCGAAGCCAAGCCCGAAGACCTGCGCAACTTTATCGAAGAAGCGGCCGGCATCTCCAAGTACAAGGAGCGCCGCCGCGAGACCGAAAACCGCATCCGCCGCACCCACGAAAACCTCGCCCGCCTCACGGACCTGCGCGAAGAGCTGGAGCGCCAGTTGGAGCGCCTGCACCGCCAGGCCCAGGCGGCCGAGAAGTATCAGGAATACAAGGGCGAAGAGCGCCAGCTCAAGGCCCAACTGTCGGCCCTGCGCTGGCAGGCGTTGAACGAGCAGGTCGGCCAGCGCGAGGCGATCATCGGCACCCAGGAAATCAGCTTTGAAGCGCTGGTGGCCGAACAGCGCAATGCCGACGCCAGCATCGAACGCCTGCGTGACGGGCACCATGATTTGTCCGAGCGCTTCAATCTGGTGCAGGGCCGCTTCTATTCGGTGGGCGGCGATATTGCCCGCGTCGAGCAGAGCATCCAGCACGGCCAGCAGCGTTTGCGCCAGTTGCAGGATGACTTGAAGGAAGCCGAACGCGCGCGCCTGGAGACTGAATCCCACCTGGGTCACGACCGTACCTTGCTGCTGACCCTCGGTGAAGAACTGGACATGCTCACCCCCGAGCAGGAAGTCACCAGCGCTGCCGCCGAAGAAGCCGCCGCCGCCCTGGAAGAATCCGAAAGCACCATGCACGGCTGGCAGGAGCAGTGGGACACGTTCAACCTGCAATCCGCCGAGCCGCGCCGCCAGGCCGAAGTGCAGCAGTCGCGCATCCAGCAACTGGAAACCAGCATGGAGCGTTTGGCCGAGCGCCAGCGCCGCTTGCAGGAAGAGCGCGTGCTGCTCGCCGCCGACCCGGAAGACGCGGCGATCATGGAGCTGAGCGAGCAACTGGCCGAAAGCGAAATGACGCTTGAGGAGCTGGAAGCCAGCGAAGAACAACAAGTGGAGCGCCTGGAGCAACTGCGTCAGCAACTGCAACAGGCGACCCAGGCGCAGCAGCAGGCCCAGGGCGATTTGCAGCGGCTTAACGGCCGGCTGGCGTCCCTTGAAGCGTTGCAACAAGCGGCGTTGGACCCCGGCACCGGCACCGCCGAATGGCTGCGCGACCAGCATCTGGCCGAGCGCCCGCGCCTGGCCGAGGGTTTGAAAGTCGAAGCGGGTTGGGAGCTGGCGGTGGAAACCGTGCTGGGCGCCGACCTGCAAGCCGTGCTGGTGGATGACTTTGGCGGTTTCGACCTGGCCGGTTTTACCCAGGGCGACCTGCGCTTGCTCAGCCCTGCTGCCGATGGCCAGCGGGTGCCCGGCAGCTTGCTGGACAAGGTTGAGGCGGCGATTGATCTGTCGCCGTGGCTGGGCCAGGTCAAGCCGGTTGAATCACTTGAGCAAGCCCTGGCCCAACGCGGTCAACTGGCGGCCGGCGAAAGCCTGATCAGCCGTGACGGTTACTGGGTCGGCCGGCACTTCCTGCGGGTGCGCCGCGCCAGCGAAGCGGAAAGCGGTGTATTGGCCCGTGGCCAGGAAATCGTCAACCTGATCGCCGAGCGCGAAGAGCGCGAAGCGACATTGGAAAGCCTGGAAACCCAACTGCAAACCCTGCGCGCCACCCAGCGCCAGCAAGAAACCGGTCGCGAACACCTGCGCCGCCTGTTGCAGGACGAAGCGCGCCAGCAAGGTGAACTCAAGGCCCAGCTTTCCGCGAGCAAGGCCAAGGCCGAACAGCTGACCCTGCGCCGTACCCGCCTCGACGAAGAAGTCGCCGAGATGGGCGAGCAGCGCGCCCTGGAACACGAACAGATCGGCGAAGCGCGCCTGCAGTTGCAGGAAGCCCTCGACAGCATGGCCCTCGACACCGAGCAGCGCGAACTGTTGCTGGCCCAGCGCGACAGCCTGCGCGAACGCCTCGACCGCGTGCGCCAGGAAGCCCGCCAGCACAAGGATCACGCCCACCAACTGGCGGTGCGCCTCGGCTCGCTCAAGGCCCAGCACGCGTCTACCGCCCAGGCCCTTGAACGCCTGGAGATGCAGTCCGAACGCCTCACCGAAAAACGCGAACAGCTGAGCCTCAACCTGGAAGAGGGCGAAGCGCCGCTGGAAGAGTTGCGGCTCAAGCTCGAAGAGTTGCTCGACAAGCGCATGACCGTCGACGAAGAACTCAAGACCGCTCAAATCGCCCTGGAAGACGCCGACCGCGAACTGCGTGATGCCGAAAAACGCCGGACCCAGGCCGAGCAGCAATCCCAGTTGATCCGCGGCCAACTCGAACAACAGCGCATGGAATGGCAAGCCCTGACCGTGCGCCGCAAGACCCTGCAAGACCAGTTGCTGGAAGACGGCTACGACTTGCACGGCGTGCTCAACACGTTGACCACCCAGGCCAACGAAAAAGACGCCGAAGAAGAACTTGAGCGGATTGCTGCGCGCATTCAACGTCTGGGCGCGATCAACCTCGCGGCCATCGACGAATACCAGCAACAATCCGAGCGTAAACGTTATCTGGACGCGCAGGACGCCGACCTGGTCGAAGCCCTGGATACCTTGGAAAACGTGATCCGCAAGATCGACAAGGAAACCCGCAACCGTTTCAAAGATACCTTTGATCAGATTAATAGCGGTTTACAGGCGTTATTCCCGAAAGTTTTCGGCGGTGGCAGCGCTTACTTGGAACTGACGGGCGAAGATCTACTCGATACAGGGGTAACGATCATGGCGCGGCCTCCGGGCAAGAAGAACAGCACCATCCATTTGTTGTCCGGCGGCGAAAAAGCCCTGACCGCATTGGCCCTGGTATTTGCCATCTTCAAGTTGAACCCGGCGCCGTTCTGCATGCTCGATGAAGTTGACGCACCGCTGGATGACGCTAACGTTGGACGCTATGCACGACTGGTCAAAGAGATGTCCCAGACCGTGCAGTTCATCTATATCACCCACAACAAGATCGCCATGGAAATGGCGGATCAGTTGATGGGTGTAACGATGCATGAACCGGGTTGTTCGCGCTTGGTGGCGGTGGATGTGGAAGAAGCAATGGCGATGGTGGAATCCTGACCCAGGCTTCGAAAGAGAATTTTCAGCAGGATGTAAGGTGTTTTACCGGTCTGGCAAAGATGGCCTAACGACATAATTGTTCAAGGCATTTTGACAGACGGTGTAAAGTTATCTTTGGTCGTGCTAGTTTAATGTCAATTTTTCGTGTGCGTGGGCAAAACGTCAGTCAGAACATAGAGTTGGCGCCACGTTTTAAAGCGGTTTGCACGGTGCTAAACCCCTTATTTTTCAGCATTTTTATTAGAGGCACGGGATTACATGGAAATCGGTCTGCGCGAGTGGCTGATCGTCATCGGCATTATTGTCATTGCCGGTATTCTTTTTGATGGCTGGCGCCGGATGCGCGGCGGCAAGGGCAAGCTTAAGTTTCGCCTGGACCGCAACCTGTCCAACCTGCCAGACGACGACGGCGCCGCCGAGCTGCTGGGGCCGCCCCGTGTGCTGGATACCCATAAAGAACCGCAACTGGACGAGCACGACCTGCCGTCGATGAGCGCGCCGTTGCGTGAAGCCCGCGAGCCATCGTCCAAGCGTGGCAAGCGTGCCAGTGCCGCCGTGGCCGAGCCGCATCAGGGCGACCTGAACCTCGACGTCGATGACGGCCCGAGCTTCAGCAGCCGCGACGATGACTTCCCGGATGAAAACGTCGGCAAGCCCGCGCCGCGCCAATCGGTCAACGACCAGCCAGCCGCTGAAGAAGTGCTGGTGATCAGCGTGATCTGCCGCGACGCTGCCGGTTTCAAAGGCCCGGCGCTGTTGCAGAACATCCTCGAAAGCGGCCTGCGTTTTGGCGAGATGGATATCTTCCACCGTCACGAAAGCATGGCCGGCAACGGCGAAGTGCTGTTCTCCATGGCCAACGCGGTCAAGCCGGGCACCTTTGACCTGGACGACATCGACCTGTTCAGCACCCCGGCCGTGAGCTTCTTCCTCGGCCTGCCAGGCCCGCGTCACCCGAAACAAGCGTTCGACGTGATGGTGGCTGCAGCGCGCAAGCTGTCCCAGGAACTGAACGGCGAGCTGAAGGACGACCAACGCAGCGTCCTCACTGCGCAGACCATCGAACATTACCGTCAGCGCATCGTCGAGTTCGAGCGTCGCGCCCTGACACAAAAACGCTGAGTAGAATAAGCGCACCAACATTTGAGCAGCTTCGGCTGCTCTTTTGCTTTATGAGAGAACACCCATGACCGCCGCCCACACCCGCATCCTCGAACTGCGCGCTGAACTGGATCAGCACAACTACCGTTACCACGTCCTCGACGAGCCGAGCATCCCGGACGCCGAGTACGACCGCTTGTTCCACGAGCTCAAGGCCCTGGAGGCCGAGCACCCGGAGCTGGTCACGCGGGATTCACCGACACAGCGGGTGGGCAGTGCGGCGTTGTCGGCGTTCACCCAGGTCAAGCATGAAGTGCCGATGCTCAGCCTCGGCAACGCATTCGATGAAACCACCATGCTGGAATTTGATCGCCGGGTTACCGAGGGCCTCGACCTGCCGGCGGGCGATCTGTTTGGCGGTGGCGCCACCGTGGAATACAGCTGCGAACCCAAGCTGGACGGCCTGGCGGTCAGCCTGCTGTATCAGGATGGCGAACTGGTACGCGGCGCCACCCGTGGCGACGGCACCACCGGCGAAGACATCAGCGTCAATGTGCGCACCGTGCGCAATATCCCGTTGAAACTGCACGGCAGCGGCTGGCCGGCGACCCTCGAAGTGCGCGGCGAAGTGTTCATGTCCAAGGCCGGTTTCGAGCGGCTCAACGCCTCGCAGCTGGAAGTCGGCGGCAAGACCTTCGCCAACCCGCGCAACGCCGCCGCCGGCAGCCTGCGCCAGCTGGATTCGAAGATCACCGCCAGCCGCCCGCTGGAGTTCTGCTGCTACGGCGTGACCACCGACATCAGCGACACCCATATCGGCAACCTGCAACAATTGCAAAAGTGGGGCATGCCCATCAGCCACGAGCTGAAACTGGCCAAGGGCATTCAGGATTGCCTGGATTACTACCGCGACATCGGCGAGCGCCGCAACAGCCTGCCGTACGAGATCGACGGCGTGGTGTTCAAGGTCAACAGCATTGCCTACCAGCGCGAGCTGGGCTTCCGCGCCCGTGAGCCGCGCTGGGCCATCGCGCATAAATTCCCGGCCCTGGAAGAGCTGACCGAACTGCTCGACGTGGAGTTCCAGGTCGGCCGCACCGGCGCCGTCACCCCGGTGGCGCGCTTGAAGCCAGTCAAGGTCGCGGGCGTGACCGTGTCCAATGCCACCTTGCACAACATGGACGAAGTGGCGCGCCTGGGCGTGATGATCGGCGATACCGTGATTATCCGCCGCGCCGGGGACGTGATCCCGCAAGTCGTCTCCGTGGTGCTCGAACGCCGCCCGGAAGACGCCCGCGCCGTGCCGATCCCCGAAAGCTGCCCAGTGTGCGGTTCCCATGTGGAACGCACCCAGCTGGTCAAACGCAGCAAGGGCAAGGAAACCGTCAGCGAAGGCGCGGTGTACCGTTGCGTCGGGCGCCTGGCGTGTGGCGCGCAGCTCAAGCAGGCGATCATCCATTTCGTCTCGCGCCGGGCCATGGACATCGACGGCCTGGGCGACAAGACCATCGAGCAACTGGTGGACGAAAAACTCATCGGCTCGCCGGCGGATCTCTACAAGCTCAAGTACGAGCAGATCATCGACCTGGAAGGCTTCGCCGACATCTCCAGCAAGAAGCTGATCGCGGCCATCGAAAACAGCAAGACGCCGACCCTGGCGCGCTTTATCTATGCGCTGGGCATCCCCGACGTGGGCGAGGAGACGGCCAAGGTGCTGGCGCGCTCCCTGGCGTCCCTGGAGCGCGTGCAGAAGGCCTTGCCGGAAGTGCTGACGTACTTGCCGGACGTGGGCCTGGAAGTGGCGCACGAGATCCACAGCTTCTTTGAGGACAGCCATAACCAGGAAGTGATCGGCGCGTTGCTGTCGCCGGACGAGTGCGGCCTGCAATTGCAGGAGCAGGGCGACCTGAGCGCCGAGTTCGCCGCCAGCACCACCTTGGGCGGCTTGCTCGACAAGCTGCATGTGCCGAGCGTCGGCCCGGGCGCTGCGCAGAAACTCGCGGACAAGTTCGGCAGCCTCGAAGGCGTGATCAAGGCTGACTGGCTGGACATGCGCCAGGCGCTGCCGGAGAAGCAGGCCAAAGCCGTGCGTGAGTTTTTCGACAATCCTGACAACGCCAACCGTGCCCTGGCCATCGAGCAGCAGCTCAAGGACTTCGGCATGCATTGGCACAGCGAGAAGAAGGTCGTCGAAGGCTTGCCGGAAGCCGGTCACACCTGGGTGCTCACCGGCTCCCTGGAGCTGATGAGCCGCGACGTGGCCAAGGACAAACTCGAAAGCCTTGGCGCCAAGGTGGCGGGTTCCGTCTCGGCGAAAACCCATTGCGTGGTGGCCGGGCCGGGCGCCGGTTCGAAACTGGCCAAGGCCAGCGAACTGGGCCTCAAGGTTCTCGACGAAGAAGCCTTCGTCGCCTTCCTGGCCAAGCACAACATCACCGTCTGACGAAGATCGTTCCCACGCTCCGCGTGGGAATGCAGCCACGGGCGCTCTGCGCCCAAAGCGTGACGCTGAGCGTCACAAGAGGCGTTCCCACGCAGAGCGTGGGAACGATCTTACGCGGCAAATGATCTAGTCTCAGTCACCCAGGGAGAGATCGCCATGTTCCGCTACTTCGAGCAGCTCAGTTCACGCATCGCCGCCCCCTTCGTGGCCGGCCCCTCTCGCGACGGCAAAGTGTGGCAATGCCGCTGCGGCCAATCCCTGTTCTTTCGCAACAGCCAATGCCTGGCCTGTCAGGCCCTGCTGGGCTATCAACCGCAACAAAGCCGGCTCGCCTCCCTGCAACCCGGCCCCGTGGTCGGCACCTGGCTACAAGACGGCAACCTGGAAGCCGGCGCCTTTCGCCGCTGCGCCAACCTCGACACTCCGGCCGCCTGCAACTGGCTGATCCCCGCCCATAGCACCGCGCCACTGTGCGTGGCGTGCAGCCTCAACCGCACCATCCCCGACCTGTCTATCCCGGAAAACCCCGAACGCTGGCGCAAAGTGGAGATCGCCAAGCGCCGCCTGGTGGCCCAGCTCATCAGCCTCGGTTTGCAAGTGGTGCCCAAGAGCGTCGACGAAGACAGCGGCCTGGCCTTCGATTTTGTCGGTATCGACCTGGAAGGCAACGCGCCCATGACCGGCCACGCTAACGGCCTGATCACCCTCGATATCAAGGAAGCCGACGACGCCCATCGTGAGAAAGTTCGTGTACAGATGCGTGAGCCTTACCGCACCTTGCTAGGGCATTTTCGCCATGAAGTCGGCCATTACTACTGGGATCGCCTGATCGCCAATACCCATTGGATTGAACCGTTTCGCCGCCTGTTCGGCGACGAACGCGCCAGCTACGCCGATGCCCTCGACCAGCATTACCAGAACGGCCCGCGCCCCGACTGGCAACAGACCTGCGTCAGCGCCTACGCCACCATGCACCCCTGGGAAGATTGGGCCGAAACCTGGGCCCACTACCTGCACATGATGGATGCCGTCGACACCGCGCTGGGCTTTGGCATGAGCGCCCGCGAGATGGACCTGGATTACCAGCCATTCCCCCTCAGCACCCTCTACGACCCCGAACATCCGGGCGGCGTGGCGTTCCTGTCGTTCGTCAACGCCTGGATCGAACTGGCCGGCATGCTCAACGAACTGTCGCGCAGCATGGGCCAGCCGGATTTCTATCCCTTCGTGCTGCCACCGGCGGTGATCGCCAAGCTGCACTTCATCCATCTGGTGATCCAGGAAGAGGGCGGCCGGGCGGACCAAGTCCTCCAGGCCCAATGAATTGGCTTTTCTGTGGGAGCTGGCTTGCCTGCGATAGCATCACCTCAGTCCAACAGATACACCGAGGTGCCTGCATCGCAGGCAAGCCAGCTCCCACAGGGGGCGATGTACTGGCTGAGGCCGTGGGCAAGTGCTTGAACCGCCAGATGTTTTTATTCCAGCACCAACGGTTGTAACTTCCGATGAGATCGGTACAATGGCCCCGCTTGCCGAGAGGCAGGCGTCGTTATGGTGACCCCATCGGTCCCCCCGCAACGATTACCCGTGAACCTGGTCAGAGCCGGAAGGCAGCAGCCACAGCGGGAACATTGTGTGCCGGGGTGTGGCTGGTGGGGTTGCCTCCATAACGCTCTCCCTTGCAGTACCTCTTCTGCGCCAAATCAAAAATCTTTATTCAGTCACCTGGCCGGTTTATTGCGCAGTTGTGACGGCTATTTCACAGTTTTCCAGTTCATCTCAGGTGGGGGGCATTCTCCTCCAGTACTTCTTCAGCAATGCTGCCAAAGAAGTTCCGTGTGATGCTGAAGAAAGGGCTCAGTTGTTTCCCACGAGGAACGAGGTCAATGCCTGCAAGGCAGGAGAGGCTCATATCCTGTTCAACATGATCATCGAAAAGCACCGACAGTTCGTCCCACCATTGCTGGCGTAAGTCCTTCAGGACGAAGCTATTCAAGTTGAGCAAGTCAATGGTGTAGAGGGCTCGGTCTTCATCCTGAGCAGATAAGCCGTCAGCAGGGACAATCCGTCCATCGGACAGGTAGGAAAAAAAACGGCTGCAATCAGCTTGATGGCAGGACACAAAGCGCTGGATATCAACTGAATCCGATTTCCCAAGGGCGTGTCCGCCAAAGACTTCTGACGCCCGGCCTTTGAAGTGATGCAGATCTGTTTCGCTGTCTAGTGCTGAGGCCGCGAGGTTGTCGTAATCGAACGTACGCTGTGGGTTTTGGCTTTTGTTTTCGACATGCTCTATATGCAGCCCCAGGCTGAGCTGGTCGGGTCGAATTTCACTGTAGCAACACAGACCATATTGCTCTTCAAGCAGGTAGCCAAGTACCTGCTGTTTATAGCCAAACCCTGACCATCGGCTGTCCGCGGCCTTGGCCGTCTGTGGTGGGTTTGCATGTGAGTTATTCAGTTGATACGGGCCTTGGCCCTGTTTGTGAACGGCCCTCATTTTTTTAGTGCTCTTTGCCGTTTGATACTGCGTTGGAGGCGCTGAAGCTGGGGATGTTGTTCACTTAATGCGTTTGTAAGCTGCGTCATCAATTCAATCGCCGGTTGCTCGTCGAAGCGCCCCTTGTCTACCCATTCCGTGAGTTTTAACAAATCGGGCTTTTCGATGACCGGAGGCTGAGGATCTACCTGCATGACGCTATGTAAAACGCTGCTGCTCGGCTCGCCATAGGTCATCGCCAGTGGTGGCGAGGCGATCAAGTTGCCCTGCACATCCTTACCAATGACTCGAATGTTTTCGCGCCGCACGGTACTTAGGACTTGTGGGCTGTGCGTTGTGACAATGAATTGCATAGCTGGGAAGGCTTCACGCAATGAGCCCAGGATTGTCTGTTGCCAATGAGGGTGGAGAAACATATCCACCTCGTCGATCAACGCAATGCCCGGCGTTTGCAAAGGCGCCTGATCTCCCAGCTGAGGGTTGAGCTTGCAAGCACGAAAGGCCAAGTCAGCAACCATTGCAATGGCGTTACGCAGTCCGTCACTGAGCATCTCTACCGGCAATATTCCTTGTTCTGGATGATGCATGATCAGTTGTTGTTGATGGCTCTCACTGTATTCCAGGCTATGCCAGCCTGTCGGGGCCTGTATCAATCGATCAATCGCTTCTTTGACGGACTTGATGATCTGCCCGAATCGAACACCAAGAACGGACATCGCTGCATTGCGCTCAAGCGCGATTACCTGAGCTTCCCGATAGCTGCGATAAATCCAGACGTACCAAGCAGTAAAGGTTTTGAAGCTCGACGAGTAGGAAAGACAGTTCAGATACCCCGATGTTCTGGAATACTCAGTTTTATCGAGAGTGGTTTGGGCAGCTGCCGAAGTGAAGCGACCCTCGAACCAAAGGCGCGAGGTCCCCAGATAAGTAACCAGTGGCAACACGACGGGCTCATCGCTCCGTACTTTTTCCTGAAGAGACTTGCCGTATCCCGTCAGTGCTTTCGAGCCGATATCACCAAGGGTGTTGGTTGATTTCTTCAGGCTCGTACGCTGCTGCAACCAGTTGTTATCAGTTTCACTGGGTGACCAAGGCCCCCATGCTTCGATCACACTGGCAATCTGAGGCTCCATGTTGCCGCTGGCAAGGTGGGCAAGACGTACGTCGTCGATTTGGATTGTTGCGGACTTTCCGGTCTGGCTCCCCAAGTCAAAGCCTTTGACAAAAGGCCATAGGGCAACTCGCGCGGCATCCAGAATGGTGGTTTTACCACCTCCGTTGGAGGCGATCAATACGGTCAGATGAGGGTCGAAGTCGATCTCGAACTCTCCAAAGCAGCGGTAGTTCTGCACGCGCAGTTTGTCGAGCCTCACAGTTGTTTCTCCGATTCGATTATCTGACCAAGCATAGGGTGTATCCCTCTGCGTTTTTGGGGGGTACAGCATACTAAAGGGAAATGATGAAAATGCTAAGCAAACCTAGCTTGGCAGAAGCACCACCGCCGGACTCTACCGGGAGGGCATTCGGGGCAGTAGCCTGAAAGTCGTCGATCGTCGTATACCATTCGATTGCTATCTCACAACTCTCGATCCTCCCACTTTACAAGCCAAAACCACCTTGTTAGTTTGCGCCGGCCGCTTGTTTCAGAATGTGACAAGAGCGCGGAATTGATATTGAAGTGCCATCACTTCTTTAACTAACAAGGATGTTTGTGATGAAAAGCCTGCAAGGGTTGCCCCGACTTATCAGTGCGTCGGTGGGCGCTCCCGGTAAAGCCCGCAACTTGCCCGCCGATGTGCAGTGCATCCAGTATTTATTCAATCTGATCATTCCCAAGCTGGGTTTTCCGCTGGCCGAGAACGGCAAGTGCGACGGCCAATTGGTGCAGTGCATCAGCCAGTATCAGTTCCGTCATCTCAAGTACGCGCACCCCGATGGGGTGATCGATCCCACGGGTCGCACCTTCAACAGCCTGATCGAAGAAGCGGTGAAAGTGCCTGTGAAGGCGTTCCCGGCGATGCGCATTCCGAGCTTTCTCAATGTGTTCGGCAATAACCAGGGCGATGCGGTGCAGGCCACGGTCAATGTGTACCTGGACCGCATGCGCGCCATGGTCGAGGCCGAGCGGCGCAACCGCCAACTGGTGCTCCAGGCTACGTGCGACGGGGGCATGACCCTGACTGAAACGGACTTCCAGAACGCCGCCAAGCAGTTGGGCAATGGCATTTCGGTAAATATCATCAAGGCCTTTGCCACAGTCGAATCGGGCGGGCGCTCGGGCTTCGGGCCGGCGAAGTTGCCGGTGATCGCCTTTGAAGGGCACCTGTTTCGCAAGTACACCAAGCACATCTACGACCAGGCGCATCCGCTGCTGTCGTATCCCTATGTGCGCAAAGCCGGGCCGCAGTGGCAGGTCAACAACAAGGATCAGGTCAAGGCCTGGGAGACCATGGCCACCGCCTTTGCGTTGGATCAGGAAGCAGCGTTGATGTCGGCGTCATGGGGCATGTTTCAGGTCATGGGCTTCAACTTCGCGGCGTGCGGTTACAAGACGGTGTTTGAGTTTGTCGCGGCATTGAAGATCAATGCCGGCAGCCAACTAAGGGCGTTCCTGAGTTTTTGCAGCCAGAGCCCGGCACTGATGAAGGCCATGAAAGACAAGGATTACGTGGCCATGGCCCGTAACTATAACGGCAAGGATTACGGTAACTATGACGTGCTTATCGAAAAAGCCTACAACACACTTGAAGGGAAAAAATAAGATGATCCGTTTTCTGGCGATGGGTGTGTTGTCGCTGTGTGCCGTGGCCCCGGCATTTGCGGGTGCGCCTGCGCTGCATTCGGGCATGTATGAAGGGCTGATGCTGGCGGTGACGCCCGAGCATCAGGTGGAAGGTTTTTACGCGGAAGAACTGGGAGCGGGCGTCAGCAAGTGTGCGTTCTACCTACAAGGCAACGGGAGCGTGCTGACCACCTGGCTCGTCGATGCCTACCCTGGCAGCGTGACACCGTCCGCCGACGGCGTGACCTTGACCGTGGAGCAGGGCCGCCAGCATCCCGGCTGCATGAATGTGCTGATGCCGGAGATTGCCACCGGGTTGGATTTGACCCAGACCGCGAATAAAAAGTGGATTGGCTTGGTGACGGTGTCCGTCGATAAGGTTTTCCTGCTGAAAACCCCGGGGGCCAAGGCGGCCAAGCGTCCGTATATCGTCAAGGATGATGTGGTGGGCGTGTTGGCCGTCAAGGATGGCTGGGCGCAGGTTGAGTTTATCAATGCGCAGAATCGATCGTTTATTGGTTGGATTAGCCAGGATCAGTACGCGCGCCTAAATGCCCCTGGAGGCTGACCTAGACTGTGGGAGCTGGCTTGCCTGCGATAGCATCACCTCGGTATCACT
>NZ_ANNV01000184.1 GCF_000346755.1 Pseudomonas sp. CBZ-4
CCGAGGTGATGCTATCGCAGGCAAGCCAGCTCCCACAGGAATCAGCGTTGTTTCATGCGGTCGATTACAACCGCCAGCAGCAGGATCGAGCCACGGATCACGTATTGATAGAACGTATCGATATTCTTCAGGTTCATCGCATTCTCGATAATCGCCAAAATCAGCACCCCGGCAATCACATGCCGAATCATGCCAACCCCACCACTCAACGACACCCCGCCCAACACGCACGCCGAGATCACCGTCAGCTCAAAACCCTGGCCGATCATCGGCTGGCCCGAGGTCATGCGTGACGCCAGGATCACCCCGGCCAGCGCGCCGATCAGGCCGTGCACGGCAAAGATCAGGATCTTGGTGCGGTCCACATTCACCCCCGCGAGCAACGCCGCTTCCGGGTTGCCGCCGATAGCCATGGTGTTGCGCCCGTAGGTGGTGTAGTTGAGCAGCCAGCCAAAAAACAGGAAGCACAGGATGGTGATCAGGATCGGCACCGGCACGCCCAGCAACTGGCCGTTGCCGAACACGAAGAACTGCTCCTGGGACACACCCACCGCCTTGCCATTCGCAAAGATGTAGGCCAGGCCGCGCACGATCTGCATGGTCGCCAGCGTGGTGATCAACGCGTTGACCCGCAGCTTGGCAATCACGATGCCGTTGATCAGCCCAACAACCAGGCCCATCAACAGTGCCGCGCCAATGCCGAGCATGACGCTGTCGGTATCACGCATCACGATGGCCGCGACCACCCCGGCGCAGGCAATCACCGAGCCCACCGACAAGTCGAAGTGCCCCGACGCCAGGCAGAACAGCATGGTGCACGCGGCAATGCCGACGGTGGAAATCGCCAGGCCCAGGCCGCGCATGTTCAGCGGCGAGAGGAAGTTGTCGATAAGCAACGCGCACAGCAAAAAGATACTCACCGCCGCCAGCAGCATGGCCCAGTTGTCGAGCAGTGCGCGCAGGTCCAGGGGTTTGCGTGCCGTGGGCAACGCGTTGTGTTGAGTGGTCATAGTCGTCTCTCAGTTCGCCACGCTGCGCGGCAAAGCCAGTTGCAGCAGGTTGGATTCAGTCGCGTGGGCGCGGGTTTGTTCGCCGCGTAGCGCGCCTTCGCACAGCACCAGGATGCGGTCGCTGATGCCCATCACTTCCATCAGGTCGCTGGACACCACGATCACCGCAATGCCCTGGGCCGCGAGGTTATGGATGATCTGGTAGATCTCCGCCTTGGCGCCGATATCGATGCCGCGGGTCGGCTCGTCCAGCAGCAGGACTTTCATCGGCATCGACAGCCAGCGCCCGAGGATCGCCTTCTGTTGGTTGCCACCGGACAGGTACATGATTTTCTGTTGCGCGTTGGGCGTCTTGACCTTCATCGCCTTGATCTGCTGGTCGGCGTTGCCTTTTTCCCAGCCGTCGCGCAACAGCCAACCGAACGCGGAATGGGCACTACGGGCGCTGATATTGATGTTCTCGGCGAGGCTGGACAGCGGGATGATGCCTTCCTTCTTGCGGTCTTCCGGGCACAGCAGCACGCCGGCGGCGATGGCGTCGCGCGGTGAGCGCAGGTGCAACGGCGCGCCGCACAGTTCCAGGCTTCCGGCACTGGCGCGCTCCAGGCCGCTGAGCAGGCGGAACAGTTCAGTACGCCCTGCCCCGACCAGTCCGAACAGGCCGAGGATTTCACCCTTGCGCACGTTGAAGCTGATCGGCTCACGCAGGCCGAGGCCTTGCAGACCGTCGACCTTGAGCGCCACGTCGCCATGCTCACGCGGGCGATAGTCGTAGATGTCCTGGATATCGCGGCCGACCATGCACGTCACCAACTGGTCATGGCTCAGTGCGCTCATGTCGTCGAAGGTGCGCACAAAACGGCCGTCCTTGAACACCGTCACCGCGTTGCAGATGCGGAACACCTCCTCCATGCGATGGGACACGTAGAGCACCACTTTGCCCTCGTCGCGCAGGCGCGTGATGATCGCCATCAGGCGGTCAATTTCCCGCGCCGACAGGCTGCTGGTGGGTTCGTCAAAGGCGATCACATGGGCGCCACGGGACAACGCCTTGGCGATTTCCACCAGTTGCCGTTGGCCCAGGGACAACCGCCCCAACTTCTCCTCTGGGTCGATTTCATCCGCCAGGCCCTTGAGGCAAGCGAGGGCCTGCTTGCGCAGCAGCCCCCGATTGACCACGCCAAACCGCGACGGCAAGTGCCCGAGGAACAGGTTCTCGGCCACGGTCATTTCCGGCACCAGGTGCAGCTCCTGGTGAATCACCGCCACGCCGCTGGCGATGCTGTCGGCCGCGCACTTGAAGGCCATCGTCTGCTCGCCAATCTGCACCGTGCCGCTGCTCGGGATATAGGCGCCGCCGAGGATTTTCAGCAGCGTCGACTTGCCCGCGCCGTTCTCCCCCATCAGCGCGTGCACCTGCCCGGGCTGGGCGCTGAAGCTGATGCCGTCCAGCGCCTTGACCCCGGGAAAGGTCTTGCCGATGCCGTCAAAGCGCAGGGCCGCAGCGGTCATTGCCACAACCCGATTTTGGTGAGTTCTTCCTTGAAGTTGTCGCGGGTGATCAGCGTCACTTCATCCATGGCGGTGTACTTCGCCGGTTCCGTGCCTTTGGTGACCCATTCGTACATCATCAACGCGGTGTTGTAGCCCTCGATATGTGGGCTTGGCAGCATCGAGCCGAAGAAACCGCTGTTGGGCTTTTTCAGTTCGCCGATGGCGTCGGTGCCATTGATGCCGATACCGATCACATTCGCCGCCTTGAAGCCGGCGCTTTCCGTGGCGCGTACGCCGCCGAGCACGGTGTTGTCGTTCATGCCGCCGATGATCAGGTTTTTCGCGCCGCTGGGCAGCTTGACCAGGGCCGAGTTGGTGGCGTCCATGCTGCCCGGCACGTCGAGGGTCTTAGCGGCGGTGAAGAGAATATGGTCCTTGGGCATGCCCGCTTCTTCCAGGGATTTGACCGAGCCGTCGGTGCGCTTTTTGCCGGTGTCGAGTTCGTTGAAGGTGTTGATCACGGCGTAGGTGTCTTTCCAATCCCAGCCGCGCTTTTTCGCTTCGGCGGCCATCGCCGCGCCTTGTTTCTGGCCGACCTCAAACGCCGCCATGCCCAGGTAAGGCACGTCCTCCATGAAGTTGCCCTTGGCATCGACAAAACGGTCGTCCACTGCGATCACCTTGAGGCCGTTGGCCTTGGCCTTGGCGACAATGGCCGGGCCGAGGGACACGTCCGGTGGGCAGATCACAAAACCCTTGGCGCCGTTGGCGGCCAGGCTGTCGATGGCCGACAGGGTTTTCTCGCCATCGGGCACGGCGATCTTGATCACCGTGAACCCGTGTTCCTTGCCGGCTTTTTCGGCAAAGGCCCATTCGGTCTGGAACCACGGCTCTTCGGCCTGCTTGACCAGGAAGCCGATCTTCACTTCTTCAGCGGCCAGCAACAGCCCGCTCAAGCTCATGGCCGAGACCGCCACAGCGGCGCAGCACAGGGAACGGATACCACGACGACGATTCATACGGTGACTCCTTGTTGTTGTTTTTAAGTCTTGGGGGTTAACCGGCAAAGCGGTGACAGGGCTTGCCTGGCACGTCGAGTTCGATTGCCAGCACGGCACCGTCCAGGGGATGCTCCAAAGGGCTGGCGGCGCTGGTGATATACAAAGTGGTGAGGTCTGGCCCGCCAAATACACAACTGGTGGGCCGGCTGACGGGCAGCTCGATGACGCGATCCACCCCGCCATCCGGCGCGATGCGCAGCAGGCAGCTGCCGTCCCAGCGGGCGTTCCAGATATAGCCCTCGACGTCCATCGCCGAGCCGTCCGGCCCGCCGCGTGCGTGGGGGCCGAACCAGGCATCGGCGGCGCCAAGTTGGCCGTCCGCCTGGATCGCAAACTGGTACAACGTGCCGTCCAGGCTGTCGCCAAAATGCACAAGGCTGCCGTCGTCGCTCCACAGCAAGGTGTTGGGAATGCCCAGGCCGCTGAGCAACGGCGTGACCCGCGCGTCGGCGTCGATACGAAACAGGCCGCCGGAACGCCGTGTCACCGGAAGGTCTTCACCGTCTACGCCGATGTTGTTCTGCATGGTGCCGAGCCACAGGCGGCCCTGGGCATCGCAGCGCGCTTCATTGCCACGGTTGCCCGGTTGCGGGTCGGCCACGCACAGCAGGGTCAAGGCTTCGCTGTCGAGGTCGAGGCGATACACGCCGCTGCTCAAGGTCACCAACGCATCGCCACGCTCGCACGGGATAAATGCCGAGACAGGCTCGGGCAACTGCCACACCCGCAACTGCCCGCCCATAAAACGCAGCGCCTGTTTGCCGGCGATATTCACCCAGTACAGCGCCTGGGTCGGCACGTCCCAGAACGGGCCCTCCCCCAGTTGCGCACGGTGTTCGGTAACGGCGTGAAACGACATGGTGCCTCCTGGATTTTTTGTTGTTCTCAGGTCTGCGTTTTACAACGGATCGCGCGACGGCGTGCCATCCACTAGCCGTTGGATACGCAACGGGTTGGCGTTTTTCAACGCATCCGGCAGCAGGCTATCAGGGTAGTTCTGGAAGCACACCGGGCGCAGGAAACGGTCGATGGCCAGGGTGCCGACCGAGGTGCCACGGGCGTCGGAGGTCGCAGGATACGGGCCGCCGTGCACCATCGCGTCGCAGACTTCGACGCCAGTGGGGTAGCCGTTGAGCAGGATGCGCCCGACTTTCTGCTCCAGCAGTGGCGTCAGTTCGGCGAACTGTTGCAGGTCATTCAGCTCGCCAATAATGGTCGCCGTGAGTTGGCCGTGCAGGCCATGCAGGGCGGCGCTGAGCTGGGCCCTGTCAGCCACTTCGACAAACACCGTGGTGGGGCCGAAGACTTCTTCCTGCAGCACTTCATCGCCATCGATCAGCAGGCGCACATCGGCCTTGAACAGCTGCGGCTGGGCTTGATTGCCCGCCTGTGGGTTGCCCGCCAGATGCTCGATGCCGGGGTGCGCGAGGAGTTTTTCCAGGCCCTTGCCGTAGCTGCCCAGGGTGCCGGCATTGAGCATGGTCTGCGCCGGTTGATCGCCGATCAATTGCGCCACCTGTTGGGTGAACGCGGTAAATGCCGGCGATGCGATACCGATCACCAGGCCTGGGTTGGTGCAGAACTGGCCGCACCCTTGCACCACCGACGCAGTGAGGTCGCGGGCGATGGTGTCGGCGCGGGCCTGCAGCGCCTGGGGCAAGACGATCACCGGGTTGATGCTGGACATCTCGGCAAACACCGGGATCGGCTGCGGGCGCGCCGAGGCCATGTCGCACAAGGCGCGACCGCCCTTGAGCGAACCGGTAAAGCCCACCGCCTGGATCGCCGGGTGCTTGACCAGGGCCTCGCCGACGCCGCCGCCAAAGATCATATTGAACACACCGGCCGGCATCCCGCTGGATTCGGCGGCACGCATAATTGCATCGGCCACGCATTCGGCCGTCGCCATATGCCCGCTGTGGGCCTTGAACACCACCGGGCAACCAGCCGCTAACGCAGCGGCGGTATCACCGCCCGCCGTGGAGAACGCCAGGGGGAAATTGCTCGCCCCGAACACCGCCATCGGGCCGAGGCCGATGCGGTATTGGCGCAGGTCCGGGCGCGGCAGTGGCTGGCGCTCGGGCAAGGCCTTGTCGATGCGCGCGCCGTAGAAGTCGCCGCGCCGCAGCACCGTGGCAAACAAACGCATCTGGCCGCTGGTACGCCCGCGCTCGCCTTTGATACGGGCGGCGGGCAGCGCGGTTTCGCGGCAGACCAGCGCGACGAAATCGTCGCCCAGCGCATCCAGCTCATCGGCGATCGCATCGAGAAACTGCGCCCGCCGCGCCGCACTCAGGGCGCGATAGGCTGGATACGCCTGCGCGGCGGCCTTGGCGGCGGCGTCGACTTCCTGCGGCGTGGCTTGGTAGAAATCCTGGGGCAAGGCTTCGCCGGTGCTCGCATCGACACTCTTGAGGGTCACGCTGCCGTTGGCGCTGCGCTCGCCGCCGATGTAGTTGTGGCCGAGAAACTGGGACATGAAGGGGCTCCTTAAAGGGTGATGACGTTGCCGGGTGCGAATGCCGCGTCGCTGCTGCCGACACGGTTGACCAGCGGCGCGCCGAACTCTGCCTGGCTGATCTCGAACACATCCCCCGGCTGGGTACGTATACCGTCGGCGAATGACAGCGTGGCGGTGCCGAAGAAGTGGATATGCACATCGCCCGGCCTGAGGAACTGGCGGTATTTGAAGTGGTGGTATTCGAGGTTGTCCAGGCTGTGGCACATGTTGGCTTCGCCGCTGAGGAACTCGTTCTGCCAGATCACTTCGCCGTCGCGCAGGATGCGGCTGCTGCCCGCCAGGTGCTGCGGCAATTCGCCGACGCGCAGCTCGGGGCCATAGCTGCAACTGCGCAGTTTGGAATGGGCCAGGTACAGGTAGTTCTTGCGCTCCATGACGTGGTCGGAAAACTCGTTGCCCACCGCGAAGCCGACGCGATAGGGCTGGCTGTCCGGGCCGATCACGTACAGGCCGCCGATCTCCGGTTCTTCACCGGCGTCTTCGGCAAACGGTGGCACCGGGAACGCGGCGCCGGGGCGCACGACAATGCTGCCGTCGCCTTTGTAGAACCACTCGGGCTGCACACCGGCAACGCCCGCTGCCGGTTTGCCGCCCTCCACACCCCATTTGAAGATGCGCATGGTGTCGGTCAGCGCAGTTTCGTCTGCGCCCTGGTGCATCTTGTCGCGGGCCGACGCGCTGCCGAGGTGGGTCAGGCCGGTGCCGCTGATGAGCATATGGGCGGGGTCGGGATGGTCCAGCGGCGGCAGGATCTTCAAGTCGGCCAGCAGTGCCGCGTAGTCATGGCTGGCACCCAGGCCCAGGCTGTCGACCTGTTGGGCCAGGCCGACACCGGCTTCGATGGCCGCCAGGGCCAGTTCACGCACGCTGCGCGCAGCCTTAACCTCGCGCAGCGTGTTGCCGTCCACCACGCCGACCCGGCGCTCACCGTTGGGCAATTCAAACTGAACTAAACGCATGCATCTTCTCCTTGAATCAAGTACGTGAAGCGCCACGGGCGCTGGCGGCGAATTGGTCGGCGGGCAGCACGTGCTTGCGTTCCAGCACGCGGTACACCACCAAGGTCAGGATCAGCCCGCACACCATCACCGCCGACAGGAAGTACAGGCCCGAGGCGAGGTTGCCGGTGTATTCCTTGAGCGCACCAATCACGAACGGGCCGATGTAGCCGCCGAGGTTGCCCACCGAGTTGATCAGCGCAATGCCTGCCGCCGCACTGGCGCCGGCGAAGAAACGCCCCGGCAAGGTCCAGAACACCGCCGTGCAGGAAAACAGCGCGAACGCCGCCAGGCACAGCGCGGCCATTTGCAGCACCGGCACGCTCAGCCACGCGCTGAAGAACAGGCCGATGGCGCCGAGCACATAGAGCACGGCGAGGTGGCCGTAGCGATCATTCAAGCGGTCGGAACTGCGCGGGATGATCAGCAGGCCGATGATGCCGAAGACGTAGGGCACGGCGGAGACGAAGCCGGTGGTCAGGTCGCTGCCGCCAAACTGCTTGATCAGGGTCGGTAGCCACAGGCCCAGGCCGTAGATGCTCAGGGTCACTGGCAAGTAGAACAGCGCCAGCAGCAACACCCGTTTGTCCTTGAGGGCATGCAACGGGTTGCCGTGGCGGGTCTGGCCGTAGGCTTGCAGGTCTTTTGCGAGTTCGCCGGTGAGCCAGGCTTTTTCCTCATCGCTCATCCAGCTGACCTGCTTGGGGCCGTCCGGCAGGTAGCGCAGCACCGGCCAGGTGAGCAGGATCGCCGGGGTGCCAATCACGATGAACAACCATTGCCAGCCGTGCAGGCCGAGGATGCCGTCCATGCCCAGCAGGCCGCCGGACACGGGCCCGGTGATCATCATCGCAATCGGCTGGGACAGGATGAACAGCCCGAGGATCTTGCCGCGATGGCGTACCGGGAACCATTGGGTGATGTAGTACAGCACGCCCGGGAAGAACCCCGCCTCCGCCGCGCCGAGCAGGAAGCGCATCACATAGAAGCTGTGCGGCCCCTGCACGAAGGCCATGCCGATGGTGATCGCACCCCAGGTGATCATGATCCGCGCAAACCAGCGCCGCGCGCCGAAGCGGTCGAGCATCAGGTTGCTGGGGATCTCGAACAGGAAGTAGCCGATAAAGAACAGGCCTGCGCCCAGGCCATAGGCGGCATCACCGATGCCGATGTCGGCGCCCATGTGCAACTTGGCGAAGCCCACGGCGGAACGGTCCACGTAGGCGATCAGGTACAGCAGGATCAGGAAGGGAATCAGTTTCAGCGTGATGCGCCGAATAAGCCGCAGTTCCTGGCTCATGGGGGTCGATCTCCACATTGTTGTTTTTATAGAAGCTCGGGGCACGCCTCTCGCGGAAATCCGCCAGGGCCATACCTCAGTTGAGACCGACTATATAGTATGACTATTTGCAAAACAACTCTTCCAAATAGGCGTTTTTGCGCTTATGTTTAAGCACGCACAGAACATATAGTCATACAATAAGAGAATCGATCATGTCTGATAAAAAGCCCGGCCTACGCTCCGCCCAGTGGTTTGGTACCGCCGACAAGAACGGCTTCATGTACCGCAGCTGGATGAAGAATCAGGGCATCGCCGACCATCAGTTCCATGGCAAGCCGATCATCGGCATCTGCAATACCTGGTCGGAGCTGACGCCGTGCAACGCGCATTTCCGCCAGATCGCCGAGCACGTCAAACGCGGCGTGATCGAGGCCGGTGGCTTCCCGGTGGAGTTCCCGGTGTTTTCCAATGGCGAGTCCAACCTGCGCCCCACCGCCATGCTCACCCGCAACCTGGCGAGCATGGACGTGGAAGAAGCGATTCGCGGCAACCCGATTGACGGCGTGGTGCTGCTGACCGGCTGCGACAAAACCACCCCGGCCCTGCTGATGGGCGCCGCCAGTTGCGACGTGCCGGCGATCGTGGTCACCGGTGGGCCGATGCTCAACGGCAAGCACAAGGGCCAGGACATTGGTTCGGGCACCGTGGTGTGGCAGCTCAGCGAGCAGGTCAAGGCCGGCACCATTACCCTGGATGATTTCCTTGCGGCCGAGGGCGGCATGTCGCGCTCGGCGGGCACCTGCAACACCATGGGCACGGCCTCCACCATGGCGTGCATGGCCGAAGCGCTGGGCACCTCGTTGCCGCATAACGCGGCGATTCCGGCGGTGGATGCGCGGCGGTATGTGCTGGCGCATATGTCCGGCATGCGTGCGGTGGAGATGGTGCGTGAAGACTTGAAGCTGTCGAAGATCCTCACCAAAGAGGCGTTTGAAAACGCGATCCGGGTGAATGCGGCCATCGGCGGTTCGACCAACGCGGTGATCCACTTGAAGGCCATCGCCGGGCGCATCGGTGTCGAACTCGACCTCGACGACTGGACTCGCATGGGCCGTGGCATGCCGACCATCGTCGACTTGCAGCCGTCGGGGCGCTTCCTGATGGAAGAGTTCTACTACGCCGGCGGCCTGCCTGCGGTGTTGCGTCGCCTCGGTGAAGCCAACCTGATCCCCCATCCCAATGCCTTGACGGTGAACGGCAAGTCCCTCGGCGAGAACACCAAGGACTCGCCGATCTACGGCAGGGACGAAGTGATCCGCACCCTCGACAACCCGATCCGCGCCGACGGCGGCATTTGCGTATTGCGCGGCAACCTGGCGCCGCTGGGTGCGGTGCTCAAGCCTTCCGCCGCCAGCCCGGAGCTGATGCAGCATCGCGGCCGTGCGGTGGTGTTCGAGAACTTCGACATGTACAAGGCGCGCATCAACGACCCGGCGCTGGACGTGGACGCCAACTCGATCCTGGTCATGAAAAACTGCGGGCCCAAGGGTTACCCGGGCATGGCCGAGGTGGGCAACATGGGCCTGCCGGCCAAGCTGCTGGCCCAGGGCGTGACAGACATGGTGCGTATTTCCGACGCGCGCATGAGCGGCACGGCGTACGGCACGGTGGTCTTGCACGTGGCACCGGAAGCCGCTGCGGGCGGGCCGTTGGCTACGGTGAAGGAAGGTGACTGGATCGAACTGGACTGCGCCAACGGTCGCCTGCACCTGGACATCCCCGACGCCGAGCTGGCGGCACGCATGGCGGATCTGGCGCCACCGCAAAAAATGATCGTCGGCGGTTATCGACAGCTGTATATCGACCACGTATTGCAGGCGGACCAAGGCTGCGACTTTGACTTCCTGGTGGGTTGCCGCGGGGCGGAAGTCCCCCGGCATTCCCACTAATTGGGATGCTATGATGCCGCGTCTTTAAGTCAGAGCCTTCCCGTCGTTATGGATCACCAGCCGCCCAAGCCGCGCAAGAGCATGCATGCCCAGATCGTTCAGGACTTGGGCATGCACATCGTTTCCGGGCGCTTCAAGCCCGAAGAAAAGCTGCCCCTGGAGGCCACGCTTTGCGAGGAGTACAAGGTCAGCCGCTCGGTGTTGCGCGAAGCCACGCGGGTGCTCAGCGCCAAGGGCCTGGTGTATTCCAAGCCACGGGTGGGTGCGGTGGTGCGGCCACGCTTGAAATGGCATTTGCTCGACCCGGACGTGCTGTCCTGGCTGATGCAGTCCACGCCCCACAGCGAATTCTTCAACACCCTGGCCGGTGTGCGACGCATCCTCGAACCGGAGATCGCCGCCATGGCCGCGACCACCGCCACCGATGAAGACATCGCCACCATCGAAAAAGCCTACCTGGGCATGGAAACGGCGAAGACCCACGAAGAGCTGTTGCAGGCCGACCTGGACTTCCACCGCGCAATTGCCGACGCCACGCGCAACGACCTGCTGGCCTACATGTGCAACATGCTCTCGCTGCCGCTGCGCGAGTCGATCAACATCACCAACCGCCGCCCGGATATCCAGGGGCTGAGCCTGCCTCGGCACAAGGCGATCCTCACCGCGATCCAGAACCGCGATGCACTGGGTGCGCGGCATGCGTCGCTGGTGCAGTTGGATGACACGCGGGTGGCGTTGGATACGGTGATGAATGTGTTGACGCCGCTCTGACAGCCGAGCTTTATCAGGCATAAGACATTTCAAATGTGGGAGCGGGCTTGCCCGCGATAGCGCTCTATCAGCAATAGATTCATTGGCTGACACACCGCTATCGCAGGCAAGCCAGCTCCCACATTTGACCGTGTTCACACATCAGCATGTGGGAACAGATCAACCACTGTGGGAGCGGGCTTGCCCGCGATAGCGGTCTATCAGCAGCAGATTCATTGGCTGACACACCGCTATCGCAGGCAAGCCAGCTCCCACATTTGACCGTGTGCACACATCAGCATATGGGAACAGATCAACCACTGTGGGAGCGGGCTTGCCCGCGATAG
>NZ_ANNV01000185.1 GCF_000346755.1 Pseudomonas sp. CBZ-4
CACCGCCATCGCAGGCAAGCCAGCTCCCACATTTTGATCGGGTTTCCAGGTCAGGATCAGTCGGCGCTTGCCTGCGGGCTCAACCACCCGCGAATCCGCCGATACAGCTGCTCCTGCTCCGCCGAACTGTTCCCCGGCACGGTCTTCAGCGAAACCTGCTTGTAGCCGTCATTCTTCGAACGCTTGGCCGCCTGCACACGCTCCAGTGCCGCTTTGCGCTCCTGGGCCGTGTCTTGATAGAACACATCCGCCGTCGGCACTTTCAGTGTCGGCGCCAGTTGCTGCAAGCCCGGCTGGCGACCCACTGGCGACTTGCCCGCAACCATCACCAGTTTCTGCACCTGCGCCGGTTGTTTTTCTTCCAGGTAACGCGCAGCCCACCACGCGCCGGTGCCATGGCCGAGCAGCACCACGCTGCGCGCGCCTTGGGTCTGGGCGAAGGCGACGGCGGCATCGATGCGGTCGAAGATGCGTTTGGCATCGGTCTTGTCTTGCTCGTCCGCACCCGCGACCACGGCGGGGTCGGTGCCTTCGGCTTCGGCGCTGGCGGCTTGTTCGATGGGCTTGGCGGCGGTGCTGCCGTCTTTGCTGCTGGTATCCACCGCCGCCTTGGGTGCTTCGATCAGGCGCGGCGGCAGGGTGTCGAGGTTCACGTCCGGCAACGACAGGCTGAGGGTGCCCCAGTGGGCGTCGGGCAGTTTGCGCCGCAGCGGTGCGATTGCTTGCGGCCAGTCAGCACTTTCCCCGGCGCCCGGTACGATAATCACCACGCCTTCGGGCTCGGCGCTGTTGGCCGGCTTCCACAGGGCCAGGAAGGTGTCGCTGCCGCCCTGCAATTGTTGCTGTTCCTCTCGTGGCACCTGGCGTTCCAGGGCCGCGGCGTCTTCCTGGCCGCGTTCGGCCAGGGGCTGGCGGATGGCGGCTGTTTCGGCGGGTGGCGCGGGCGTGTCGGCGGCCTGCACAGAAAAGCCGCTGGTAAAGAGTAACGACAGGCACAATGCTGGCACTGCTGAACGGTTTCGAGATGGCATCGTTGATTTCCGGCCAGAAGAGATTCCAGCAGCCTAATGGGTTGGTCTGTATTTGTCAGTGATGTGAGACGTGGATCAT
Source organism: Pseudomonas sp. CBZ-4 (assembly GCF_000346755.1). Lineage (GTDB taxonomy): Bacteria > Pseudomonadota > Gammaproteobacteria > Pseudomonadales > Pseudomonadaceae > Aquipseudomonas. Next base: position 1,111 of record NZ_ANNV01000185.1, read on the forward strand.
GGGTTTTCGCTGTCTGCTGGTTATCGGCTGTTTGTGGTTTCCCTTGATCGCGGGGGCCACCTCTGCGCCTGCGGTGCCGCCAGCGCAACTGGACGCAGGGCAACGGGAATGGCTGGCCGCGCACCCGGAGCTGCGGGTGGGCCTGGTGTTGCAGGCGCCCTACGCGCAATACGATCGGCGCTTGCAGCGCTTGTCGGGGGCCAATGTCGAGCTGATGCAGTGGCTGGCCAAGGCGCTGAACATCGAGCTGAGCTGGCGCAACTTTCCCACCCAGGAACAGTTGGAAGAAGCCGTGCGTGACGGTGAGGTCGACATCGCCCCCGGCCTGCAACAAACCCCGGCCGGTTTGCGCCTGTGGTTGTTCAGCGACCCGTACATGCGCGTGCCCCAGCATATCGTCGGCATCCGTGACGGTGGCGGTGCCGTCGAGCTGGAAAAGCTCGACGAACTCTCGCGCATCGCCGTGCGCATGCCCAGTGCCGTTGCCGATTATCTGCGCAGCACGTATCCCAAGCTGAACCTGCAAGGCGTGCCCATGGAACGCCAGGCGTTGCAGTTGCTGGTCAGCCAGCAGGCGCGCTACGCCGTGGTGGATGAGGCGCAATTGAGCCGCTTGTCGGGCGAAGCCGAATTTGCCGGGCTGGCCGTGGTGGGCGACATCGGCCTGCCGCAATTGCTGCGCGTAGCCACACGCCGGGAATGGCCGGAACTGGCCGGTATCATGCAAAGCGCGTTGCGCGCGATCCCCGCCCGTGACCTCGACCAACTGCACAACCGCTGGCTGCAACCCAAATACCCGCGTTTGTCGGAGTCGCCGGGGCTGTGGCAAAACCTCAGCTTGTTACTCGGCCTAATGCTGCTGGCCAGCCTGGCGGCGGTGTTCTGGCAGCGTCGCCAGTTGCACGGCCTGGAGCACAGTTTGCTCGGCGCACGGGAAGAAAGCGCCGCGCGCGCAGCGGGCGCCGAAGCGTTGCGGCTGACGCAGTTTTCCATCGACCAAAGCACCGTCGGCATCCTCTGGGTCAACTGGGACAGCCACGTGCGCTACGCCAACCGCGCGGCCGAAAGCATGCTCGGCTACGGCCCCGGCGCGTTGATCGAGCGGCCGCTGGCGGAGCTTGATCCGACGCTGGACATGGACCGCTGGCTCAACCTGTGGAAGCGCGCCCGCGCCAGCGAAGACGGCCCGCAGAACTTCGCCACCGATTGCCGGCGTGCCGATGGCAGCCTCTTGCCCGCCGATGTGTCGCTGAGCTTTTTGCGCTTTGCCGACGGCGAATACCTGGTGGTCTACCTCAATGACGTGACCGAGCGCCGCCGCTACGTTGCCGCCTTGCTGCAAAGCGAGGCGCAATTGCGCGAACTGTCCGCCCACCTGGAAACCGTGCGCGAAGAAGAAAAGGCGCGCATTGCCCGCGAAGTCCACGACGAACTGGGGCAGATGCTCACCGTGCTCAAGCTGGAGACGTCCATGTGCGAACTGGCCTACGCGCAGTTGGACCCTGGCCTGCACGAGCGCCTGAACAGCATGAAGCGCCTGATCGCCCAACTGTTCCAGCTGGTGCGCGACGTAGCGACGGCCTTGCGCCCGCCGATTCTCGACGCGGGCATTGCCTCGGCTATCGAATGGCAGGCGCGGCGTTTCGAAGCCCGCACACAAATCCCCTGCCTGGTGCAGGTCCCGGATAACCTGCCGGCCTTGAGCGATGCCAAGGCCATCGGCCTGTTCCGTATCCTGCAAGAGGCGCTGACCAATGTGATGCGCCATGCCCAGGCGCATACTGTCGAACTGACCCTGACGGTGGAAGGCGCGCACCTGCGGCTGACCATCAGCGACGATGGCGTCGGCTTCATCCCGGCCCAGGGCCGCCCGGTGTCGTTTGGCCTGGTGGGCATGCGCGAGCGGGTGCTGATCATGGGCGGGCAGTTGCGCCTGGACAGCGAGTTGGGGGAGGGCACCACCCTGAGTGTCACGGTGCCGTTGGATGCATAACGCTAAGAGGAAGTCCCTGTGATTCGCGTACTGGTAGCCGAAGACCACACCATCGTTCGAGAAGGCATCAAGCAATTGATCGGCCTGGCCAAAGACCTGCTGGTGGTGGGGGAGGCAAGCAATGGTGAACAGTTGCTGGAGACCTTGCGCCATGTGCCGTGCGAGGTGGTGTTGCTGGATATCTCGATGCCTGGCGTCAACGGCCTGGAAGCGATTGCGCGGATCCGCGCGCTGAGTAATCCGCCGGCGATTCTGGTGTTGTCGATGCATGACGAAGCGCAAATGGCCGCGCGTGCGTTGAAGGTCGGCGCCGCAGGTTATGCGACCAAGGACAGCGATCCGGCGCTGCTGCTCACGGCGATTCGCAAGGTGGCGGCGGGCGGGCGTTATATCGACCCGGATTTGGCGGACCGCATGGTCTTTGAAGTCGGCCTCACCGATACGCGGCCCTTGCACTCATTGCTCTCGGAGCGTGAGTTCTCGGTGTTCGAGCGCCTGGCCCAGGGCGCCAACGTCAATGACATCGCCCAGCAGCTGGCGCTGAGCAGCAAGACCATCAGCACCCACAAGGCGCGCCTGATGCAAAAGCTCAACATCACCTCCCTCGCGGAACTGGTGAAGTACGCCATGGAGCACAAGCTTCTCTAACCACATACCCAAAAACGACACCGCCAAAACCCCGCCGAACCCATTCTTGCCGCTTGCAGCTAACCCCTTGCGGCCGCACTGTCCCATCCCCGCCATCCCTGTAGGGCGATCCCTACCCCCAGCCTTCCATCCGGCTGATGCAATTCTCTCCCGGCCCCCGATTTCCGGGGCCTCGCGCCTGGACTACGCTTGTGCCACAGCAGTCCAAAACACAAAGGTGCGGGTATGAGCGAGGTGGATTCAAATGAGGTCCTGGTCAGCTTTCGTGGCGTGCAGAAGAGCTACGACGGCGAGAACCTGATCGTCAAAGACCTCAACCTGGAGATTCGCAAGGGCGAGTTCCTCACCTTGCTCGGGCCTTCCGGTTCGGGCAAGACCACCAGCCTGATGATGCTCGCCGGCTTTGAAACGCCGACCGCCGGCGAAATCCAGCTGGCTGGGCGTTCCATCAACAACGTGCCGCCGCACAAGCGCGACATCGGTATGGTGTTCCAGAACTACGCGCTGTTCCCGCACATGACCGTCGCCGAGAACCTGGCGTTCCCGCTGTCGGTGCGCGGCTTGAGCAAGACCGATATCAGCGAGCGGGTCAAACGCGTGCTGAGCATGGTCCAGCTCGATGCCTTCGCCCAGCGTTATCCGGCGCAATTGTCCGGTGGCCAGCAACAGCGCGTGGCCCTGGCCCGGGCGCTGGTGTTCGAACCGCAGCTGGTGCTGATGGACGAACCCCTCGGCGCCCTCGACAAGCAACTGCGCGAACACATGCAGATGGAGATCAAGCACCTGCACCAGCGCCTCGGCGTCACCGTGGTGTACGTGACCCACGACCAGGGCGAAGCGCTGACCATGTCTGACCGCGTGGCCGTGTTCCACCAAGGCGAGATCCAGCAGATCGCCGCGCCGCGCACCCTCTACGAAGAGCCAAAGAACACCTTCGTCGCCAACTTCATCGGCGAGAACAACCGCCTCAATGGTCGCCTGCACAGCCACACCGGCGAGCGTTGCGTGGTGGAACTGGCGCGCGGCGAGAAAGTCGAGGCGCTGGCGGTCAACGTCGGCCAGATCGGCGGCCCGGTGACCCTGTCGGTACGCCCGGAGCGCGTCAGCTTGAATGGCTCCAGCGAAAGCTGCGTCAACCGCTTCTCCGGCCGTGTGGCCGAATTCATCTACCTGGGCGACCACGTACGTGTGCGCCTGGAAGTCTGCGGCAAGAGCGATTTTTTTGTGAAACAACCGATTGCCGAGCTGGACCCAGCGTTGGCGGTCGGCGACGTGGTTCCGATTGGCTGGCAAGTCGAGCACGTTCGCGCACTCGACCCACTTCTAGAGGCGAATTGATCGCCCCCATGGCTTCACCAACCCTGCACGTGGAGAGAACAACAATGTTGAAATCCTTGAAGTATTCGGCGCTGGCGATCGGTTTGCTGGGCGCCACACACGCCATGGCCGGCCCGGACCTGACCGTTGTGTCCTTTGGCGGCGCGAACAAGGCGGCACAGGTCAAGGCGTTCTATGCGCCGTGGGAAAGCGCGGGCAACGGCAAGATCGTCGCTGGCGAGTACAACGGTGAAATGGCCAAGGTCAAGGCCATGGTCGACACCAAGAGCGTGTCCTGGGACCTGGTGGAAGTGGAATCGCCAGAACTGTCCCGTGGCTGTGACGAAGACATGTTCGAGCCTCTGGACCCGAAACTGTTTGGCAACACCGCCGATTACGTGAAGGGGGCGATTCAGCCGTGCGGCGTGGGTTTCTTCGTGTGGTCCACGGTGTTGGCCTACAACGCCGACAAACTGGCGAGCGCACCCACCAGTTGGGCTGATTTCTGGGACGTGAAGAAATTCCCGGGCAAGCGCGGCCTGCGTAAAGGCGCCAAGTACACCCTGGAATTCGCCCTGATGGCCGACGGCGTTGCGCCGAAGGACGTCTACAAAGTGCTGGCCGGCAAAGATGGCCAGGACCGCGCGTTCAAGAAACTCGACGAACTCAAACCATCGATCCAGTGGTGGGAAGCCGGCGCACAGCCGCCGCAGTACCTCGCCTCGGGTGACGTGGTCATGAGCTCGGCGTACAACGGCCGCATCGCCGCGGTGCAGAAAGAAAGCAACCTGAAGGTGGTGTGGAACGGCGGTATCTACGACTTCGACGCGTGGGCCATCCCTAAAGGCTTGGCGAAAGACCGTGCAGAAGCGGCGAAGAAATTCATCGCCTTCTCCGTACAGCCACAGCAGCAGAAGACCTACTCGGAAAACATCGCCTACGGCCCGGCCAACACCCAGGCCGTACCGTTGCTGGCCAAGGACATCCTCAAGGATATGCCGACCACCCCGGAAAACATCGCCAACCAGGTGCAGATCGACGTGAGCTTCTGGGCGGATAACGGCGAGCAGCTGGAGCAGCGCTTCAACTCCTGGGCTGCCAAGTAACACCGACTAAATCCCTGTGAAAACAGGCCTGTGTGGGAGCTGGCTTGCCTGCGATGCAGACACCTCGGTGCATCTGATGTACCGAGTCGATGCTATCGCGGGCAAGCCCGGCTCCCACAGAAAGCCCGGTTCACAGGGCATCTACTATAGATTTCCCGGAGTTAGCCATGGCCATCGCCGTTCCCTCGAACGAGGTCAACAGCCCCACCCTCAAGCAGCGCCTGGCGCGTGCCGAGCGGGTCAACCGCTGGAAGGCCCAGGCCTTGATTGCGCCGCTGGTGCTGTTTTTGCTGCTGGTGTTCCTGGTGCCGATCGTTGCGCTGCTGTTCAAGAGCGTCGGCAACCCGGAAGTGGTGGGCGGCTTGCCGCGTACCGTGGTGGCGGTCACGGCCTGGGACGGTCGCGGCCTGCCGGGCGAACCGGTGTATCAGGCCCTCAGTGAGGACCTGGGCGAGGCGCGCAAAAACCAGACGTTGGGCGACTTGTCCAAACGCTTGAACATGGAACTGGCCGGCTATCGCAGCCTGCTGACCAAAACCGCGCGGGCGCTGCCGTTTACCGAAGCGCCGGCCTCTTATAAAGAAGCGTTGGAAAGTCTCGACGAACGCTGGGGCGACCCGGCGTACTGGCAGGCGATCCGGCGCAATACCAGCAGCCTGACGCCGTTCTATCTGCTGGCGGCCGTCGATCACCGCATCGACGACCTCGGCGAAGTGGCCCCGGCCACGCCGGACCAGGCGATCTACCTGGACATCTTCGCCCGCACTTTCTGGATGGGCCTGGTCATCACCGCGATCTGCCTGCTGCTGGCCTATCCGCTGGCGTACCTGCTGGCCAACTTGCCGGCGCGTAAGAGCAACCTGCTGATGATCCTTGTGCTGCTGCCGTTCTGGACCTCGATCCTGGTGCGGGTGGCGGCGTGGATCGTGTTGCTGCAATCGGGCGGGCTGATCAACAGTGCGCTGCTGGGCATGGGCCTGATCGATAAACCGCTGGAGTTGGTGTTCAACCGCACCGGGGTGTACATCTCCATGGTGCACATCCTGCTGCCGTTCATGATCCTGCCGATCTACAGCGTGATGAAAGGCATCTCGCCGACCTATATGCGCGCCGCGATTTCCCTGGGTTGCCATCCGTTCGCCAGCTTCTGGCGCGTGTACTTCCCGCAGACCTACGCTGGCGTCGGCGCCGGTTGCCTGTTGGTGTTCATCCTGGCAATTGGTTACTACATCACCCCGGCCTTGCTGGGCAGCCCGAACGACCAGATGGTCAGCTATTTCGTGGCGTTCTACACCAACACCAGCATCAACTGGGGCATGGCCACGGCGTTGGGCGGCTTGCTGCTGCTGGCCACCGTGGTGCTGTACCTGATCTACAACCGGCTGGTGGGCGCCAGCCGCCTGCGCCTGAGCTGAGGAGACCTTGCGATGCTGAGCCCTTATATGTCGCCCGTTGAGCGGGTGTGGTTCTACAGCTTGCGGATTCTCTGCGGCTTGATTCTGCTGTTCCTGATATTGCCGGTGCTGGTGATCATCCCGCTGTCGTTCAACAGCGGCAGTTTCCTCGTGTACCCGCTGCAAGGCTTCTCGCTGCATTGGTACCAGGACTTCTTCGCCTCGGCCGAATGGATGCGGGCGCTGAAGAACAGCATCATCGTCGCCCCGGCGGCCACGGTGCTGGCCATGGTGTTTGGCACGCTGGCGGCGATTGGCCTGACGCGCGGCAACTTCCCCGGCAAGGCGCTGGTGATGGCCCTGGTGATTTCGCCGATGGTGGTGCCGGTGGTGATTATCGGCGTGGCCAGTTACCTGTTCTTTGCGCCGCTGGGGTTGGGTAACAGTTTCTTCTCGCTGATCGTGGTGCATGCGGTGCTGGGCGTGCCGTTTGTGATCATCACCGTGTCGGCGACGTTGCAGGGGTTCAACCATAACCTGGTGCGGGCGGCGGCCAGTCTGGGGGCATCGCCGTTGACCGCGTTTCGCCGGGTGACCTTGCCGCTGATTGCGCCGGGGGTGATTTCCGGGGCGTTGTTTGCCTTTGCCACCTCGTTTGATGAAGTGGTGGTGACGCTGTTTCTCGCCGGGCCTGAGCAAGCGACGTTGCCACGGCAGATGTTCAGCGGGATTCGCGAGAACCTCAGCCCGACCATTGCCGCCGCCGCGACCTTGCTGATTGCCTTCTCGGTGCTGCTGTTGCTGACCCTGGAATGGCTGCGCGGCCGTAGCGAAAAACTGCGCACCGCCCAAGTCTAACTGACCGAAACCGGTTCAAATGTGGGAGCTGGCTTACCTGCGATAGCGGTGGGCCAGCTTGCTCAGCTGTTGCTGACACACCGCTATCGCAGGCAAGCCAGCTCCCACATGGATCGTGACCATTCAGATCCTGAATGCTGGGCAACCTAAAATCCCCAGCTACTCTTGTGCCAGCCCATTTCCGAATAAGAGGCCGCGCACATGAGTACTTCCTCATTCAAGATCGCCCACAAACTGCTCACAGGTGCAGGTGCCATCGAACAACTGGCCGCTGAGCTCACTCGCCTGGATGTGGACAACCCGCTGATCGTCACCGACGCCGCGCTGGTCAAGTCCGGCACCGTGGCGCTGGCGCTCGAACACCTGGGCGATCGCAGCTATGAAATCTTCGACCGCGTGCTGCCCGACCCGGAAATCGCCATCGTCGAAGACTGCATGCGTGTGTACCGCGAGGGCGGGCATGACGGCCTGATCGGCGTGGGCGGTGGCAGTGCCATCGACATTGCCAAGAGCGTGGCTGCGTACGCCGGGTACCACGGCGCGCTGGCGGATTTGTTCGGCGTTGACCAGGTGCCGCGCAAAGGCCCGCCGTTGATCGCGATTCCGACCACGGCCGGCACCGGCTCGGAAGTGACCAACGTGGCGATTCTTTCCGACAAGGCCGCGCAGCTGAAAAAAGGCATCGTCAGCGATTACCTGCTGCCGGACGTCGCGCTGATCAGCCCGCAAATGACCCTCACCTGCCCGCGCAGCGTGACTGCCGCCAGCGGTGTGGATGCGTTGGTGCATGCCATCGAGTCGTACCTGTCGCTGAACGCCTCGCCGATCACCGACGCGCTGGCGATTGGCGCGATCAAGCTGATCGCCAAGGCGCTGCCGAAAGCCTACGCCAACCCGTCCAACCTGCAGGCCCGCGACGACATGGCCACCGCGAGCCTGATGGCCGGTATGGCCTTCGGCAATGCCGGAGTGGGTGCGGTGCATGCGCTGGCGTATCCGCTGGGCGGGCGTTTCAATATCGCCCATGGGGTGAGCAATGCCTTGCTGCTGCCCTACGTGATGCACTGGAACAAGCTGGCCTGCGTGGAGCGCATGCAGGAGATTGCCCAGGCCATGGGCGTGAATGTCAGCGGCCTGAGTGTCAACGATGCGGCCGACCAGGCTGTCGAGGCGATGACGCGACTGTGTGCCGCAGTGGAGATCCCGGCGGGGCTGCGCAGCTTCGGCGTGCCCGAGGAGGCGATCCCGGCCATGGCCAGCGAAGCGGCGGGCATTGAGCGGCTGATGCGCAATAATCCGCGCCAGCTCAGCGCAGCCGATATCGAGAAAATCTACCGGGCTGCCTACTAGCCATTGAGCCAGGTCACGGTGCGCGCGGCAAAGCATGCGGTATACAATGCGCGCCATCGTGATTTAGCTCAGAAAAGGTGCGTCATGCAGCCCTTCGTAATTGCTCCATCGATTCTCTCCGCCGACTTCGCCCGCCTGGGTGAGGAAGTGGACAACGTGTTGGCCGCTGGCGCCGACTTCGTGCACTTCGATGTCATGGACAACCACTACGTGCCCAACCTGACCATCGGCCCGATGGTCTGCGCGGCGCTGCGCAAGTACGGCGTCACCGCGCCGATCGACGCGCACCTGATGGTCAGCCCGGTGGACCGCATCATCGGTGACTTCATCGAAGCCGGCGCGACCTACATCACCTTCCACCCGGAAGCCACGCTGCACGTGGACCGCACCTTGCAACTGATCCGCGAAGGCGGCTGCAAGGCGGGCCTGGTGTTCAACCCGGCGACGCCGCTGGACGTGCTCAAGTACGTGATGGACAAGGTCGACATGGTCTTGCTGATGAGCGTCAACCCAGGTTTCGGCGGGCAGAAGTTCATCCCCGGCACCCTCGACAAGCTGCGCGAAGCCCGCGCGCTGATCGACGCGTCCGGCCGTGACATCCGCCTGGAAATCGACGGTGGGGTCAACGTCAACAACATCCGCGAAATCGCCGCCGCTGGCGCCGACACCTTTGTCGCCGGCTCGGCAATCTTCAACGCCCCGAACTACCAGGACGTCATCGACAAGATGCGCGCCGAGCTAGCGCTGGCACGTCCATGAGCGGCTTCGAGCAGCTGTTCCCCGGCAAGCTGCCACGGCTGGTGATGTTCGATCTGGATGGTACGTTGATCGACTCGGTGCCAGACCTTGCCGCAGCGGTGAACGAGATGCTGCTCAAGCTGGGGCGCAAGCCGGTGGCGATCGAGGCCGTGCGCACGTGGGTCGGCAACGGCGTGCAGATGCTGGTGCGCCGGGCCCTGGCCAATGATATCGAGGCCGACGGTGTCGATGAGGTCGAGGCCGAGCATGCCCTGGAACTGTTCAACGCCGCCTATGAAGACGGCCACGAACTGACCGTGGTTTACCCTGGCGTGCGTGACACCCTCAAATGGCTGAGCAAGCAGGGCGTGGAAATGGCCCTGATCACCAACAAGCCGGAGCGCTTTGTCGCGCCGCTGTTGGACCAGATGAAAATCGGCCGGTATTTCCGCTGGATCATCGGTGGCGATACCTTGCCGCAGAAGAAGCCCGACCCGGCGGCGCTGTTTTTTGTGATGAAAATGGCCAATATCCCGGCATCGCAGTCGCTGTTTGTCGGCGATTCACGCAGCGATGTGCTGGCGGCAAAGGCGGCTGGCGTGCACTGCGTCGCCTTGAGCTACGGCTATAACCACGGCCGACCGATTGCCGAAGAGTCGCCGTCGCTGGTGATTGACGACCTGCGATTGCTAATCCCCGGTTGCTTGGGAGCGGGCGCTGAGATAACGTTGCCCGACATCGATCCGTCCCCTTCTGGAAATCCCATCGTGGTGGTCACTCGCAAACTCTGGATGAAAGTCATCAAGGCCCTGGCCCGCTGGCGTTGGCGCGCCTGACTGATCCCGGCCGCGCGATGCGGCACGTTTGCATACCTGACTGTTAGACCCTCACGCCACGAGGCACACATGATCCGCGAAGAATTCCTGCGTTTGGCCGCTGCCGGCTATAACCGTATCCCCCTGGCCTGCGAAACCCTGGCCGACTTCGACACGCCGCTGTCGATCTACCTGAAACTGGCCGACGAGCCCAATTCCTATCTGCTGGAATCGGTACAGGGCGGCGAGAAGTGGGGCCGTTATTCGATCATCGGCCTGCCGTGCCGCACCGTCATGCGCGTTCACGACCACCATGTGAGCATCACCCATGATGGCGTCGAGATCGAAAGCCACGACGTAGAAGACCCGCTGGCCTTTGTCGAAACCTTCAAGGCGCGCTACAACGTGCCGACCATTCCAGGCCTGCCGCGTTTCAACGGTGGCCTGGTGGGTTATTTCGGTTACGACTGTGTGCGCTACGTGGAAAAGCGCCTGGGCAAATGCCCGAACCCGGACCCGCTGGGCGTGCCGGACATTCTGCTGATGGTCTCCGACGCGGTCGTCGTGTTCGACAACCTCGCCGGCAAGATGCACGCGATTGTGCTGGCCGATCCGTCCCAGGCGGACGCGTTCGAGCAAGGCCAGGCCAGCCTCGAAGCCCTGCTGGAAAAACTGCGCCAACCGATCACCCCGCGTCGCGGCCTGGACCTCAGCCGTCCGCCGGCGGCCGACCCGGTGTTCCGTTCCAGCTTTACCCAGGATGACTACGAGCGCGCCGTCGATACCATCAAGGAATACATCCTCGCCGGTGACTGCATGCAGGTCGTACCGTCGCAGCGCATGTCCATCGACTTCAAGGCCGCGCCGATTGATCTGTACCGCGCCCTGCGTTGCTTCAACCCGACGCCGTACATGTACTTCTTCAACTTTGGCGACTTCCACGTGGTGGGCAGTTCGCCGGAAGTGCTGGTGCGTGTTGAAGACAACCTGATCACCGTGCGCCCGATTGCCGGCACGCGCCCACGTGGCGCGACCGAAGAAGAAGATGTGGCGCTGGAAAAAGACCTGCTCAGCGACGACAAGGAAATCGCCGAGCACCTGATGCTCATCGACCTGGGCCGCAACGATACCGGGCGCGTCTCGGAAATCGGCTCGGTGAAGCTCACCGAGAAGATGGTTATCGAGCGTTACTCCAACGTGATGCACATTGTGTCCAACGTCACCGGCGAGCTGAAAGCCGGCTTGACCGCCATGGACGCACTGCGCGCGATTCTGCCGGCCGGCACCTTGTCGGGTGCGCCGAAGATCCGCGCGATGGAAATCATCGACGAGCTGGAGCCGGTCAAGCGCGGTGTCTACGGCGGCGCCGTGGGCTATTTCGCCTGGAACGGCAACATGGACACGGCCATTGCGATCCGCACCGCCGTGATCAAGGACGGGGAGCTGCACGTGCAGGCCGGTGGCGGGATTGTCGCCGACTCGGTGCCGGCCCTCGAATGGGAAGAAACCCTGAACAAGCGCCGCGCGATGTTCCGCGCCGTTGCGCTGGCTGAACAGACCCCCAATTCCTGAGGTTGCCCCATGTTGCTGATGATTGATAACTACGACTCCTTTACCTACAACGTTGTGCAGTACCTGGGCGAGCTCGGTGCCGAGGTCAAGGTGGTGCGCAACGATGAAATGACCGTGGCCGAAATCGCCGCCCTGAACCCGGAGCGCATCGTGGTTTCGCCGGGGCCGTGCACGCCGACCGAGGCGGGCATCTCCCTTGAAGCGATCAAATATTTCGCCGGTAAGCTGCCAATCCTTGGCGTGTGCCTGGGCCACCAGTCCATCGGCCAGGCCTTTGGCGGTGACGTGGTGCGTGCGCGCCAGGTGATGCACGGCAAGACCAGCCCGGTATTCCATCATGATCTGGGCGTATTTCATGGGCTTAACTTGCCGGTGACCGTGACCCGCTACCATTCGTTGGTGGTCAAGCGCGAAACCTTGCCGGAGTGCCTGGAATTGACCGCCTGGACCCAACTGGAAGACGGCTCGGTCGATGAAATCATGGGCCTGCGCCACAAGACACTGAATGTCGAAGGGGTGCAATTCCACCCTGAATCGATCCTGACCGAGCAGGGCTACGAGCTGTTCGCCAACTTTCTCAAGCAGAGCGGCGGCACGCGCTAAGGACTTTCCATGGATATCAAGACTGCCCTGAGCCGTATCGTCGGCCACCTGGACCTGAGCACCGCTGAAATGAGCGATGTGATGCGCGAGATCATGACCGGTCAATGCACCGACGCGCAGATCGGCGCGTTCATGATGGCCATGCGCATGAAGAGCGAAAGCATCGACGAGATCGTCGGCGCCGTGTCGGTGATGCGCGAGCTGGCGGACAAGGTTGAGCTCAAGACCCTCGACGGTGTGGTCGATGTGGTCGGCACCGGCGGTGACGGTGCGAATATCTTCAACGTGTCGACGGCGTCTTCTTTTGTCGTCGCGGCGGCGGGTTGCACCGTGGCCAAGCACGGTAACCGTGCGGTGTCCGGCAAGAGCGGCAGCGCCGACCTGCTGGAGGCTGCCGGCATCTACCTGAACCTCACGCCAGTACAAGTGGCGCGGTGCATCGATAACGTCGGCATCGGCTTCATGTTTGCCCAGACCCACCACAGCGCGATGAAATATGCCGCTGGCCCGCGTAAAGACCTCGGCCTGCGCACCCTGTTCAACATGCTCGGCCCGCTTACGAATCCGGCCGGTGTGAAGCACCAGGTGGTCGGTGTGTTCAGCCAGGCGCTGTGTCGGCCATTGGCTGAAGTGTTGCAGCGCCTGGGCAGCAAGCATGTGTTGGTGGTGCATTCCAAGGATGGCCTGGACGAGTTCAGCCTGGCGGCGCCGACCTTTGTGGCGGAGCTGAAGAATGATCAGGTCACTGAGTACTGGGTCGAGCCCGAAGACCTGGGCATGAAGAGCCAGAGCTTGCACGGCCTGGCGGTGGAAAGCCCGGCGGCTTCGCTTGAACTGATCCGTGATGCCCTGGGGCGTCGCAAGACCGAGAACGGTCAAAAAGCGGCAGAGATGATTGTTCTGAATGCGGGCGCGGCACTTTACGCGGCCGACCACGCCTATAGTCTTAAGGAAGGTGTGGCCTTGGCCCACGATGCGCTGCACACCGGCCTCGCTCGCGAGAAGCTCGAAGAGCTGGGAGCCTTCACCGCAGTATTCAAGATGGAGAATGAAGGATGAGTGTGCCAACCGTTCTGGAAAAGATCCTCGCCCGCAAAGCCGAAGAAGTGGCCGAACGCCGCGCCCGCGTCAGCCTCGCCGAGCTGGAAGCCCAGGCGAAGCTTGCCGATGCACCGCGTGGTTTCGCCAATGCCTTGATCGCCCAGGCCAAGCTCAAGCAGCCCGCGGTGATCGCCGAGATCAAGAAGGCTTCGCCGAGCAAAGGTGTGATCCGCGAAAACTTCGTCCCATCTGAGATTGCCGTCAGTTATGAGAAGGGCGGCGCGACGTGCCTGTCCGTGTTGACCGATATCGACTACTTCCAGGGTTCCGACCTGTTCCTGCAACAGGCCCGCGCGGCGTGCAAGTTGCCGGTGATCCGCAAGGACTTCATGGTTGACCCGTACCAGATCGTCGAAGCCCGTGCCCTGGGCGCCGATTGTGTGTTGCTGATCGTCTCCGCACTGGATGACGTGAAGATGGCCGAGTTGGCGGCCGTGGCCAAAGGCGTCGGCCTGGATGTGCTGGTGGAAGTGCACGACGGCGATGAGCTGGAGCGTGCACTGAAAACCCTCGACACGCCGCTGGTGGGAGTCAACAACCGCAACCTGCACACCTTTGAAGTCAGCCTGGAAAACACCCTCGACCTGCTGCCGCGCATTCCGCGCGACCGCCTGGTGATTACCGAGAGTGGCATCGTCAACCGTGCCGATGTGGAGCTGATGGAAATCAGTGGTGTTTACTCGTTCCTGGTCGGCGAGACGTTCATGCGTGCCGAGAACCCGGGGGCGGAGTTGCAGCGCCTGTTCTTCCCCGAGCGGGGTGTGGCGGTGAGTGGTTCGACATTGGATTGATTGAACCGCGGCCAACATGTGGAATGTGGTTTAAGTGTGGGAGCGGGCTTGCCCGCGATGAGGGTGTATCAGTCGATGGATTCGTTGGCTGGTCCACCGCTATCGCGGGCAAGCCCGCTCCCACATTTGGATTTGTGTTTATGTCAGAGAGGTAGGTGGTGATGGTTAAGCCAGTAAGGATGACTGTTGAAGCGGGGCTTGCTGCCGAGCAAGACCTGTTGGCCGCCGTCTGCGCCGGCGAACAGGACTACGGCCTGCTGTTCTGGCAACCCAACGATCAAGCCTTGGTGATGCCACGCCGGTTGAGCCGCCTGCCGGCATTCGACGCCGCCAGCCAGGTGTCGGCAGAGGCCGGTTGGCCGGTGTTGTTGCGGGAAACCGGCGGCGAGCCCGTGCCGCAATCGTCGGCCACGGTCAACATCGCCCTGGTCTACGCACCGCCACGCAGTGAAGGCGACCAGAATCGTATCGAAACCGGTTACTTGCGTCTGTGCCAGCCGATCTGCGACCTGCTGATCGAGCTGGGGGGCGATGCCTCAGTCGGTGAAATCGACGGTGCGTTCTGCGACGGTCGCTACAACGTCAATCTCAATGGCCGGAAAATGGTCGGCACTGCCCAGCGCTGGCGCCAAAGTGGTGGTCGCCCTGTGGGGTTGGTGCATGGTGCGCTGCTGCTGGACGGCGACCGTGAAGAACTGATCGCGTCCGTCAATCGCTTCAACCAAGCCTGCGGCCTCGACCAGCGGGTGCGTGCCGACAGCCACATCGCCCTGCACGAAGCCTTTCCCGCGCCGGATGCGATCAGCCGGCTGGACACCTTGTATCGTCAGATGCTGGCCAGCTTCCTGGCGGTTTAGCGGGTACCGAACACCACCATCGTCTTGCCTTTGACGTTGACCAGGTTGCGCTCCTCCAGATCCTTGAGCACGCGGCCGACCATCTCCCGCGAACACCCGACAATACGCCCGATTTCCTGGCGCGTGACTTTGATCTGCATGCCATCGGGGTGGGTCATGGCGTCCGGTTGCTTGCACAGGTCCAGCAGGCAGCGGGCCACGCGTCCGGTGACGTCAAAGAACGCCAGGTCGCCAACCTTGCGCGTGGTGTCCCGCAGGCGCTGGGCAATCTGGCCGCTGAGGGCGTAGAGAATGTCCGGGTCTTGCTGGGCCAGTTCGCGGAATTTGCTGTAGCTGATCTCGGCCACTTCGCACTCGACCTTGGCCCGCACCCAGGCGCTGCGCTCCTGCTCTTTGCCCGCTTGTTCAAACAGCCCCAGTTCACCAAAGAAATCGCCGGTGTTGAGGTAGGCGATGATCATCTCGCGGCCGTCTTCGTCCTCGATCAGGATGGTGACCGAGCCCTTGATGATGAAGAACAGCGTTTCGGAGCGTTCGCCGGCACAAATGATGTTGTGCTTGGCCGGGTAACGTCGGCGCTGGCAGTGCATCAACAGCTTGTCGAGATTCTTTATCTTGGGTATGGGCGTAAGAGCAACCATGGTTGTATCCCGGAAGACAGCGCGAAGTTGTTGTATTTGTGGGTATCGGCATTGATACACGTTGTATAAATGCTAGCAATACGCCATCGATTTGGCGCCAGCTTAACAGACACATTCTGACTCGATTAGCCAATTTACTCGGCAAACCCTGCTATTGATCGCTTTGCTGGCGAACGCTGTCGCGACCGGGCCCTGTGCTAAGCTGGCGACCCTTTTTTAGCAGTGGAGTCTGGGCGATGAAGGCACGCATCCAATGGGCGGGCGAAGCCATGTTCCTCGGTGAGTCGGGCAGTGGCCATGTAGTGGTCATGGATGGCCCGCCGGAAGCCGGTGGCCGTAACCTGGGCGTACGCCCGATGGAAATGCTCCTGCTTGGTGTAGGCGGTTGCAGCAATTTCGACGTGGTCAGCATTCTGAAGAAGTCCCGCCAGGCCGTGGAAAGCTGCGAAGCCTTCCTGGAAGCCGAGCGCGCGACCGAAGATCCCAAGGTGTTTACCAAGATCCACATGCATTTTGTGGTGAAGGGCCGGGCCCTGAAGGAAGCCCAGGTCAAGCGTGCCATCGAGCTGTCGGCCGAGAAGTACTGCTCGGCGTCGATCATGCTCGGCGCGGCCGGTGTGGCCATCACCCATGACTACGAGATCATTGAACTGGGTTGATTGCCGATGGGCAAAAGAAAAGGGCGCTGTGATAGCGCCCTTTTTTTGTGGGTCAGATTCGGTACGTGCTTTTGGTCATGACCTTGGCCAACAGGCTCATGCCGAACCGCACCGGCGCCGGGAAGCGGAAGCCGCCGGCATCCAGCGCGCTTTCTGCGTGGTGTTCTTCATCGATGCGCATTTGCTCGAGGATGGCGCGGGACTTTTCGTCTTCGGCCGGCAATTGCTCAAGGTGTTCGTCCAGGTGTTTGCACACCTGATGTTCGGTCGCGGCGACAAACCCCAGGCTGACCTTGTCGCTGATCAGGCCGGCTGCGGCGCCGATACCAAACGACAAGCCGTAGAACAGCGGGTTGAGCACGCTGGGGTGGCTGCCGAGCTGGCGAATGCGTTGTTCACACCAGGCCAGGTGGTCGATTTCTTCTTCGGCGGCATGTTCCATGGCTGCGCGTACTTGCGGCAGCTTGGCCGTCAGCGCCTGGCCCTGGTACAGCGCCTGGGCACAGACTTCGCCGGTATGGTTGATACGCATCAGGCCGGCGACGTGGCGGGTGTCGGTCTCGCTCATCTGCGCGTCGGGCTGCACGATGGCGGGCGAAGGGCGATACGGCTGGCCGCTGAACGGCAGCAGTGTGCGCATGGCCATGTCGGCTTGCAGCAACAGACGGTCAATCGGCGAGTAGTGACGTTGGGTAGTCATGCTGACCTCCGGGAAGAATCTCGGCGGCCAGTTTACCGCAAGAGAAGGTGAAGCGTTTGCGCTGAGTCAATTTGCCTTTGTGGCAAGGGAGCTTGCTCCCGCTGGACTGCGCAGCAGTCGCAGGCTCCCCGCAAGAATCAACCCGGCGGCCAGTTCATCTGGCGCTGACCCAGCACATGCATGTGAATGTGATAAACGGTCTGCCCGCCTTTCGGGTTGCAGTTCATCACCACGCGGAAACCTTCTTCGCAGCCCTGTTCCAGCGCCAGGCGCTGGGCGGTGAACAAGATATGGCCAGCCAGGGCTTTGTCTTCTTCGGTCAGGTCATTGAGGGTGGGGATGTGTTTCTTCGGGATGACCAGGAAATGCACAGGTGCTGCCGGGTGGATGTCCTTGAAGGCCAGGACCTGATCATCTTCGTAGATGATGTCCGCCGGTATTTCCCGGTTGATGATCTTGGTGAACAGAGTATCCACAGCTGTATCTCCATTATGAATGTGCAGGGTGAGTGTACTCAGGCAATCAACGCGGGCAATAGGCCTTGTTGATCGCGCCGGCAATCTTGCGGGTCAGCCAGCGTGGGCTGAAACGCGGGCTGAAGGCGAGCCAGCGGTTGCGGCGGCCGGGAATGATGATGGCTTTGTTCTTTTCCAGGGCGCGCACGGTGAACAGGGCCACTTCTTCCGGGCTCATCAGTTTTTCACTGCGGTCGAGCTTGGCGGTGTCCATTTGCGCGGTGCCGAAGAACGCGGTGCGTGTCGGGCCGGGGCAGAGTACGGAGACCTTGATGCCGCAGGTCTTCAGTTCTTCGCGCAAGCCTTCGGAGAAGTGCAGCACGTAGGCCTTGCTGGCGTAGTAGCTGCTCATCCACGGGCCGGGCTGAAAGGCGGCCACCGAGGCGACGTTGAGGATCTGCCCGCCACCGTGCAGCGCCATCGAATTGCCTAGCGCGTGGCACATGCGGGTCAGGGCGAGGATGTTGACTTCGATCAGGTCTTGCTCGGTCATCCAGTCCTGGGCCAGGAACGGCCCGCTGGTGCCGATGCCGGCACAGTTGACCAGCAGGTCGATCTGCCGTTCGCCTTCTTCAAGCTCCAGCAGGAACCCGGACAAACGCAGCGGCTCACCCAGGTCGCAGGCACGAAACAGCACCTCGACGCCGAAACGTTGAGTCAATTCGAGTGCAATGCTTTCCAACTGATCACGCTGGCGGGCCACCAGAATCAAGCTGCGGCCGCGGCGGGCCAGGGCTTCGGCCAAAGCCAGGCCGATGCCGCTGGAGGCACCGGTGATCAGAGCGTAACGGGTCATGCCTTTCTCCATCGCAACGCCGCCGAGCCTGTGACAGAGGCATCACAGGCGGCGGGCGTTTCTTACTGTTCTGGAGAGTCTACAGGTTCGGCTGCTTCGTCAGCACTTTGCGCGTCGTCTTCCTCAACGATCACGCTCTGGTCGGTGTCGGCATCGGAGGTGATGGAGCTGCTTTCGTAGCTGCTGTCGATGTTGGCGCCGAGTTGGTCGAGGTAGCCGTACATGCTCAACGTGACCATGATGGCAAGCATCACGGGAATAAACGCCAGCCACAGCGTGGCCAGGACTTTTACCGCGGTCGAGTTGCGCGGTGGCGGCGCGCCGTACTGGTTGGCACCGGCGTTGCCTGGAAGCACCAGCAGCAGAATGGCGAAGACGGTGTTGACGACCGGCACCAGGTTCAGCGCGTACAACCATCCGGACCAGCCCAGGTCATGCAAGCGCTGCACGCTGATGAGTATGCTGATCCAGAACATCGCGACGATCAGCGCGAGCCACAGCAGCGGGCCGACAATCATGGCGACCAACGGCGAGGCGACCGATATGGCGGCACCCACGGTGATGATAATGCCGGCCGCAAAGAGCATCGCGACACTCATTACCAACATCCACGCCAGGTAGCGCAGGCGGCCAATACGGCCGTTGAGGGTGAACACGTTGAGGGTGGCGTACTCCGGCAAGTCATCACCTACGGCAGCACGCGGCGGTGCGTAGGGGGATGCGCCAGGCGCAGTCGAATCGGTCTCATGGGTTTCGGCAAGGCTGAATGCGACGGGCTGCTCGGCTTCGATGCGGGCATCGACCCCGGCGTTTTTCAGCGCATTGAGATAGGTTTCGGCATCCGGGCGGGACAGGTCGCGTTTCAGCGCGACTGTGCGGCCGGTAAAGAGCTTCTCGATCGCCTCGACTTCGCTTTTGAACAGCTCGGCCAGGTTCAGTTTGGCAGTGGTGCTTTCGACCCCCGGGAGCAAGGCTCCATCAAACACAATCTTGAAACGGTTGTCGCTCATGCGGGCTTCCTTGTCACTTAATCGGGGAGGTAATGCAGGCCTGCTCAAGCGGCAGGCCTTGCGGTGGGTTCAGCGTGGCCAGCGCAATTGTACCGCCTGTTCGCGTGCCTTGCGGTATTCGGCATCCAGGCGGGCAACGAGTTCATCGACGCCTGGCAGGTCGTCGATCTCGCCGACGCCTTGGCCGGCCGACCAGACGGTCTTCCAGGCCTTGGCTTCGTCGCTTAATGGCTTGAGCTTGGAACCGAAGTTGACCTCACCTTTGCCTTGCAGCGCAGCGAGGTCGAAACCGGCGTTCTCCAGGCTCTGGCGCATAAAGCTGGCGGGCACGCCGGAGACTGCGGGAGTGTGCACGATGTCGGCGGCGCGCGATGTGAGCAGCATCTCTTTATAGGCATCCGGGGCGTGGCTTTCGGTGGTGCCGATAAAGCGCGTGCCGAAATACGCCAGGTCAGCCCCCAGCAGCTGGGCCGCGAGGACCTCGTGCCCGTGGTTGAGGCAACCGGCCAGCAGCAAGGTTTTGTCGAAGAACTGACGAATCTCGGCGATCAGCGCGAACGGGCTCCAGGTGCCGGCGTGGCCACCGGCGCCGGCGGCCACGGCGATCAATCCATCTACGCCGGCTTCAGCAGCTTTCTCGGCATGGCGCCGAGTGGTCACGTCGTGGAAGACCAGGCCGCCGTAGCTGTGCACGGCATCGACCAGTTCCTTCACCGCGCCGAGGCTGGTGATGACGATGGGTACCTTGTGCTCGACGCAGATCGCCAGGTCCGCCTCCAGCCGTGGGTTGCTGTGGTGCACGATCAGGTTCACGGCGTAGGGCGCGGGGTTGTCCAATTGCGCCAGGCCCGCTTCGATTTCTTCCAGCCAGGCTTTGAAACCACTGCTTTCGCGCTGGTTGAGCGCCGGGAAGCTCCCGACGACGCCATTGCGGCAGCAGGCCAGTACCAGTTGCGGATTGGAAATCAGAAACATCGGCGCGACCACTACCGGCAGGCGCAGACGTTGTTCAAGCAAAGCGGGCAGCGACATTGGAGTTACCCCGTGTGATTGAAGTTAGAACGGTTTGACCACGACCAAAATTACGATAGCCAGCAATATCAGAACCGGGACTTCATTGAACCAGCGATAAAAGACATGGCTGCGGGTGTTTTCGCCACGGGCAAAGCGTTTTACCTGCGCGCCGCACATGTGGTGGTAGCCGATCAGCAGCACGACCAGGGTGAGCTTGGCGTGGATCCAGCCGCCCGAGTGAAAGATGCTCGGGTTCAGGTAGATCAGCCAGCCGCCAAACAGCAGCGTGGCCACACTCGCCGGGCCCATGATGCCGCGATACAGCTTGCGCTCCATCAGGCTGAAGCGTTCCTTGCTGACGGTATCCTCGCTTTGCGCGTGGTAGACGAACAGGCGCGGCAGGTAGAACAGCCCGGCAAACCAGCAGACGATGCTGATGATGTGGAAGGCTTTGACCCATAGATAAAGCATTTTTAGTTATTCCCAGGTTCACGGTAGGGGCGATAGTAGTGGCTCATGCGCCCGTACGTCACGTTGACGGTTGTCGCAGGACGATACCGCCCCTATTATCGTCGGCTTTCCAGTGGGTTCGTTGAGGGCAGGTTTATGGTCAAGGTCGGTATCGTCGGCGGCACGGGTTACACCGGTGTCGAATTGCTGCGTCTGTTGGCTCAGCATCCGCAGGCTGAGGTGGTGGTCATCACTTCCCGATCCGAGGCTGGGCTGGCCGTGGCCGATATGTACCCGAACCTGCGAGGCCACTATGACGGCCTGGCGTTCAGCGTGCCGGACATCAAGACGCTGGGCGCCTGCGATGTGGTGTTCTTCGCCACGCCGCACGGGGTTGCCCATGCACTGGCCGGTGAGTTGCTGGCGGCGGGTACCAAGGTCATCGACCTGTCGGCGGATTTCCGTTTGCAAGACGCCGATGAGTGGGCCAAGTGGTACGGCCAGCCTCACGGCGCCCCGGAGCTGCTTGAAGAAGCGGTATACGGCCTGCCGGAAGTCAATCGTGAGCAGATCAAGCAGGCGCGCCTGATTGCGGTGCCGGGTTGCTATCCGACCGCTACGCAGTTGGGTTTCCTGCCGTTGCTGGAAGCCGGGCTGGCGGATGCATCGCGTTTGATCGCTGACTGCAAGTCGGGCGTCAGCGGCGCCGGTCGTGGTGCTGCGGTAGGTTCGCTGTATTCCGAGACGTCGGAAAGCATGAAGGCCTATGCAGTAAAAGGGCATCGTCACTTGCCGGAAATCCGCCAAGGGCTGCGTCGCGCGGCTGGCACGGATGTGGGGCTGACGTTTGTGCCGCACCTGACCCCGATGATCCGTGGCATTCACTCCACGTTGTACGCGACCGTGGTCGATCGCTCGGTGGACCTGCAGGCGCTGTTTGAAAAGCGTTATGCCAACGAACCGTTCGTCGATGTGATGCCGGCGGGCAGCCATCCGGAAACCCGTAGCGTGCGCGGTGCCAACGTGTGCCGTATCGCCGTGCACCGTCCACAGGACGGCGACCTGGTGGTGGTGTTGTCGGTGATCGATAACCTGGTCAAGGGCGCGTCGGGCCAGGCGGTGCAGAACATGAACATCTTGTTCGGCCTGGATGAGAAGCTGGGCTTGTCCCACGCGGGCATGTTGCCTTAAGGCATTTAGGTGGTTGCGCAAAAGGCCCGTTGATCGGGCCTTTTGTGTTTTTAATGGCCGCCACGCAGATTGATATACCGTAACAATAGTTGACCGCTTTTCTAGGAGAAGCGGATAATGCCCGCCATTACGCATATGGCGGCGGTACGCCGGGAGATTATCAGCATGAGCGTTGAGTCCTTCACCCCCACGGCTTTGCAATTCACCCACGGTGCTGCGCACAAGGTGAAGAGCCTGGTCGATGAAGAGGGTAATGATCGCTTGAAGCTGCGCGTATTTGTTACGGGCGGCGGTTGTTCAGGGTTTCAGTACGGTTTTACCTTCGATGAAGATGTGGCCGATGACGACACCATCGTCGAGCGCGAAGGCGTGAGCCTGGTCGTGGACCCGATGAGCTTCCAGTACTTGGCAGGTGCCGAGGTGGATTACCAGGAAGGTCTGGAAGGTTCGCGTTTCGTGATTAAGAACCCTAATGCCACCACCACCTGTGGTTGCGGGTCGTCGTTCTCGATCTGATCGACAGCGGATACAAAAACGCCGCTTGGCTTTCATAGGCCAAGCGGCGTTTTGCTGTCTGGGGCTCAGGCGGGGTAGATCGCGCCTAGCACTCGAAGCCCGCGCGCGCCGGTAACGCTGGGGCGGTTGGCGGCGATACCCTCAAGGCAGCAGTGGGCGAGCCAGGCGAAGGCCATCGCTTCGACCCAGTCAGGGTCTACGCCATGGCTTGCGGTGCTGCTGACTTGAGTCGAGGGGAGTAGCGCCGCCAGGCGATTCATCAATGTCGAGTTGTGCGCGCCACCACCGCAGACCAGCAGGGTTTCGGTCTGGGGTTGGGCGGTTTGCAGGGACTCGACGATGGTCAGGGCGGTCAGCTCCAGCAAGGTGGCCTGGACGTCCTGGTGCGCGAATACGGGCAAGCGGCCAAGGTGTTGTTGCAGCCATCCCAGGTTGAAGACTTCGCGGCCGGTGCTTTTAGGGCCCTTGGTCAGGAAGAAGGGATCGCTGAGCAGGGCCTTGAGTAGCTGGGGTGCGATAGTGCCGCTGGCCGCCCATTGGCCATCACGGTCGAAGTGTTCGCCGCGTTGTTCATGAATCCAGGCATCCAGCAGCACATTGCCTGGGCCGCAGTCGAAGCCGGCTACGGGCTTGCCAGTCTCGATCAGGCTGAGGTTGCTGAAGCCTCCTACGTTCAATACCGCGCGATTGCCGGTGCGTTCACCAAACAGCGCTTCGTGAAAGGCCGGAACCAACGGGGCGCCTTGGCCACCGGCGGCGACGTCGCGGCTGCGGAAATCGCTGACCACGGTGATGCCTGTCAGCTCGGTGAGCAGGGCAGGGTTGCCGATCTGCACGGTAAAGCCGCGAGCGGGCTCATGGCGGATGGTCTGGCCGTGGCTGCCGATCGCGCGAATATCCTCGGGCTTGAGGTTTTGCTGGTCGAGCAGGGCGTGGATGCCTTGGGCGGCAAGCGTCACCCAGTGTTGTTGGGCGATGGCCGAACGGGCGATCTCATCCGGGCCGCTGGCGCACAGGCCGAGTAGCTCGGTGCGCAGGGCGGCGGGCATGGGAATGTAGTGGGTGGCGATCAGCTCGATCGCCGGGTCCTGTTTGATCAGGGCGATATCCAGGCCATCGAGGCTGGTCCCGGACATCACACCTATATAGAGCGACATACCTTAACGCTTCGCCGAGGCCAGCAGGGTCGAGCGCTCCTGGTCCATGCGCGCCATCAGTGGCTGGCTCTGTTGCATGAAACGCGCGCGTTCGGCCTTGGCGATCGGGTCAGCCATCGGCAGCTTCTGGCCCAGTGGGTCGACGTGTACGCCGTTGACCTGGAACTCATAGTGCAAGTGCGGGCCGGTGGACAGGCCAGTGGTGCCGATGTAGCCGATCACCTGGCCTTGCTTCACGGTGCCGCCAGTCTGCACGCCCTTGGCGAAGCCTTGCATGTGGCCATAAAGCGTACGGTAGGTGTTGCCGTGCTGGATGATCACGGTGTTGCCATAACCGCCGCGACGACCGGCCAGCAGGACTTTACCGTCACCCGCAGCCTTGATCGGCGTACCGCGCGGGGCGGCGTAGTCGACGCCTTTGTGGGCGCGGATTTTGTTCAGAATTGGGTGCTTGCGGCCCATGGAGAAACGCGAGCTAATGCGAGCGAAGTCCACGGGGGTGCGGATGAAGGCTTTGCGCATGCTGTTGCCATCAGCGGTGTAGTAACTGCTGTTGCCTTGTTTGTTGGTGTAGCGCACGGCGGTGTAGGTCTTGCCGCGGTTGGTGAAGCGCGCAGAGAGGATGTTGCCGGTGCCGACCACTTTGCCGTTGGCGACCTTCTGCTCGTAGATCACGTCGAATTCGTCGCCTTGGCGGATGTCCTGGGCGAAGTCGATGTCGTAGCCAAACACGCTGGCCATGTCCATGGTCATGCTGTGGGACAGGCCGGCGCGGGCGGCCGATTGCGACAGGGAACTGTTGATCACGCCGTGGGAATAGGCGGAACGCATAACGGGCTTGGTGGTGATGCGGTTGAAGGCGAAACCTTTGGCGCCCTTGGTCAGGGTGATGCTTTCCAGGTCGCTGACGTTGCTGTGCAGGTTGTGCAGTTGGCCGTCAGGTGTCAGTTCGAACTCCAGTTTCTGGCCGTGCTTGAGCTGGGTGAACTGCTTGGCTTGTTTATCGCTGGCCAGGACTTCGTTAACTGTGGCTGACGGCAGGCCGACCTTCTCGAACAGGGTCGAGAGCGTGTCGCCCTTGGCCACGATTACTTCGCGGTGTTGCGGGTTCTTGGCCGCATTGGCTGCAGGCGCAGGTTGCTCCTGGGCTGCTTGCTGGGTCTCTTCAGGACTGCCGTCTATCTGGGCGAAGGGTGATTCGGTAGGTGCGTTTGTGGCTTGTTGCGCGTCGGAAGCGTCTTGATCTTGTGTCAGTTGTTCAACTGGACTTTCCAGGTCAAGGCTCAGGGATGTTCGTTTGGCTTCTACGTCACTGGAAGGGAATACCAGGAGTGCCAGGCTGAGAAGAGCGGCGATACCACTTGCGGCGAGCAGGTGGGTCTTCGGGTAAAGCGGCGGCGCTTTAGACGGTTCAGTGGTCATAAGTAATTTTGACTTTGAAGATGAAATGGAAAAGATGAATGACATGATGAAGATGAAATAACTGTATAAAATATAACCAAATCATCTGTGGCGCAAGCTCGCGAACGCTGGGCTTGCTGAACGGTGTCCGTGCGCAGGGCAAAACTTGTAATTAGTCCCTGATCTTGTATGGTTGGTTCCCTTTTGAATCTGAGCCTTGCGGGTCTGTTATGAAGTCGGTTGAAGAGCAGCTAGCGCTGATAAAACGTGGTGCGGAAGAACTGTTGGTCGAAGCGGAGCTGATCGAAAAGCTCAAGCGTGGCCAGCCCCTGCGTATTAAAGCCGGCTTTGACCCGACTGCGCCGGACCTTCACCTGGGTCATACCGTGCTTATTAATAAGCTGCGTCAGTTCCAGGAGCTGGGGCACCAGGTCATCTTCCTTATAGGTGACTTCACCGGGATGATCGGTGATCCAAGCGGCAAGAGCGCGACGCGTCCGCCGCTGACTCGCGAGCAAGTGCTCGACAATGCCGAGACCTATAAGACTCAGGTGTTCAAGATCCTTGATCCGGCCAAGACGGAAGTGGCGTTCAACTCCACTTGGATGGATCAGATGGGGCCGGCGGACTTCATTCGCCTGACCTCTCAATACACCGTCGCGCGCATGCTTGAGCGTGATGACTTCGACAAGCGTTACTCCACCAATCAGCCGATCGCTATTCATGAGTTCCTGTATCCGCTGGTCCAGGGGTATGACTCCGTGGCGCTGCGTGCGGACGTTGAGTTGGGTGGTACCGATCAGAAGTTCAACCTGCTGATGGGGCGTGAGCTGCAGCGTGCGTATGGGCAGGAAGCTCAGTGCATCCTGACCATGCCTTTGCTGGAGGGGTTGGATGGCGTCAAGAAGATGTCCAAGTCGCTGGGTAACTATGTGGGTATCCAGGAGGCGCCGGGCGTTATGTACGGCAAGCTGGTTTCGATTCCAGATGCGCTGATGTGGCGTTACTTCGAGCTGTTGAGCTTCCGCTCGATGGATGAGATCAATGCGTTGCGCGCTGATGTCGAGGCGGGTGCCAACCCGCGTGACGTTAAGATCAAGCTGGCGGAAGAGATTGTTGCGCGCTTCCATGGTGAAGAGGCTGCGGCCAGTGCTCACCGTGCAGCAGGCAATCGCATGAAGGATGGCGAGCTGCCGGATGATCTGCCGGAGGTTGAGTTGACTGCTGCTGAGGCAATGCCGATTGCTGCCGTCCTTAATAAGGCAGGGTTGGTGAAGAATTCGGCGGTTGCACGTGACCTGCTGGGTTCGGGTGGTGTGCGTATAGATGGTGAGGTTGTCGATCGCACCTTTATATATGAGCTGGGCGCTACCCATGTCTGCCAGGCCGGAAAGAAGGCATTTGCGCGTATCACGCTCAAATCCGAATAAGTTGGTAAATAAGGGTTGACGGCGAATTGTAACTGTCTATAATTCGCCCCACTT
>NZ_ANNV01000186.1 GCF_000346755.1 Pseudomonas sp. CBZ-4
CCGAGGTGATGCTATCGCAGGCAAGCCAGCTCCCACAGGGACCGTGCTCACTTCTAAGCGGTGCCAGATCCAGTCATCGTATAACTTATTGTTGACAACCCCAGAAAACCCCGCAAATATCGCCCCAATGTTGTACGACGACGTACGACAAATAATAAAAACAACAAAAGAAAGGGAGCTCCACTGTGAGTCACTTCGCCCGCCATTCCTGCGCACGCCTGGGCCTTATCGGTCTTGGCAGCCTGAGCGCCGCCCTACCCCTCTGCGCCCAGGCCGACGGTTTCCTCGACGATGCCAAGGCTACGCTCAACCTGCGCAACGCCTACTTCAACCGCAACTTCACCAACCCGACCAATCCCCAGGCCAAGGCCGAGGAGTGGACGCAAAACTTCATTCTCGACGCCAAGTCCGGCTTCACCCAGGGCACCGTGGGCTTCGGCATCGATGTGCTGGGCCTGTACTCGCAAAAGCTCGACGGCGGCAAAGGCACCGGCGGTACCCAGTTGCTGCCGATCCATAGCGATGGCCGCCCGGCCGACAACTTCGGGCGTCTGGGCGTGGCGCTGAAGACTCGGTTGTCGAAGACGGAGTTGAAGGTGGGCGAATGGATGCCCGTGTTGCCGATCCTGCGTTCCGACGACGGCCGCTCCCTGCCGCAGACCTTCCGTGGCGGCCAGGTCACCTCCAGTGAAATCGCCGGCCTGACCCTCTACGGCGGCCAGTTCCGTGGCAACAGCCCACGCAACGACGCGAGCATGGAAGACATGTTCATGAACGGCAAAGCCGCCTTCACCTCGGACCGTTTCAACTTCGGCGGCGGCGAATACACGTTCAACGACAAACGCACCCAGGTCGGCCTGTGGTACGCCGAACTCACCGACATCTACCAGCAGCAATACCTCAACCTCACCCACAGCCAACCCGTGGGCGACTGGACCCTGGGCGCCAACCTCGGCTTCTTCAACGGCAAGGAAGACGGCAGCGCCCTGGCCGGCGACCTCGACAACAAGACCACCTTCGCCCTGCTTTCGGCGCGCTATGGCGGCAGCACCTTCTACGTGGGCCTGCAGAAACTCACCGGCAACAGCGTGTGGATGAGGGTCAACGGCACCAGCGGCGGCACCCTGGCCAACGACAGCTATAACGCCAGCTATGACAACGCCCGGGAAAAATCCTGGCAGCTGCGCCATGACTTCAACTTCGTGGTGCTGGGCGTGCCGGGGCTGACGATGATGAACCGCTATATCAGCGGCAGTAACGTGCACACCGGGGCGATCACCGACGGCAAGGAATGGGGGCGTGAATCGGAGCTGGCTTACACCGTGCAAAGTGGTGCGCTGAAGAACTTGAACGTGAAGTGGCGCAACTCGACCATGCGCCGGGATTTCAGCAACAATGAGTTCGATGAGAACCGGATATTCATCAGTTACCCGATTTCACTGTTGTAGGGCCTCAAGTCTACCGCTCCCTGATAAACACCACGGTGCCCCTGTGGGAGCGGGCTTGCCCGCGATAGCGGTCTATCAGACAAAAAGGTGTCAACTGATACACCGCTATCGCAGGCAAGCCAGCTCCCACAGTAGACCTCGTTCGTCCAGGCGAGCGTTGACAACCCTGGGAGTCAATACCGATACTTCGTCACAGTCATACGACAACCTACAACAACAATGGACCCGCCCATGACCACCACCCCTGCCGTTCCCTTCAACCGCCTGCTACTCACCGGTGCCGCTGGCGGCCTGGGCAAAGTCCTGCGTGAACGCCTGCGCCCTTATGCCCACGTACTGCGCCTGTCGGACATCGCCGAGATGGCCCCGGCCACCGATGACCGCGAAGAAGTGCAACCCTGCGACCTCGCCGACAAACAAGCCGTGCACCACCTGGTGGAAGGCGTCGACGCGATCCTGCACTTCGGCGGCGTCTCGGTTGAGCGCTCCTTCGAAGAAGTTCTCGGCGCCAATATCAGCGGCATATTCCACATCTACGAAGCGGCGCGCCGGCATGGCGTCAAGCGCGTGATCTTCGCCAGCTCCAACCATGTGATCGGCTTCCACAAGCAGGGCGAAATCCTCGACGCCCACTCGCCGCGTCGCCCGGACAGCTACTACGGCCTGTCCAAGTCCTACGGCGAAGACATGGCCAGCTTCTACTTTGATCGTTACGGCATCCAGACCGTGAGCATCCGCATCGGCTCCTCGTTCCCCGAGCCGCAGAACCGCCGGATGATGCACACCTGGCTGAGCTTCGACGACCTGACCCAACTGCTGGAGCGCGCGCTGTACACGCCAGACGTCGGCCACACCGTGGTCTACGGCATGTCGGACAACCTCGACACCTGGTGGGACAACCGCTACGCCGCGCACCTGGGCTACACGCCCAAGGACACTTCCGAAGTGTTCCGCGCCAGGGTTGAAACCCAGCCCCCGGTGGCCGCCGATGACCCGGCCAAGGTCTACCAGGGCGGCGCGTTCTGCGCCGCCGGGCCATTCGGAGACTGACCCGTGACGGCTGAATTGATTGTCGACGCGCGCAACACCGTGGGCGAATGCCCGGTGTGGGTGCCGGAGGAAAACGCGCTGTACTGGGTGGACATCCCCAACGGCGGCCTGCAACGCTGGAGCGCCGCCAGCGGCCACGTCGCCGCCTGGAAAACCCCGGAAATGCTCGCCTGCATTGCCCGCACCACCACGGGCAACTGGGTTGCGGGAATGGAAAGCGGCTTCTTCCAACTCACCGCGCACAGCGATGGCAGCCTCGACACCACGCGCCTGGCCAAGGTCGAGCACCCACGCGCCGACATGCGCCTGAACGATGGCCGCTGTGATCGCCAGGGCCGCTTCTGGGCCGGCAGCATGGTGCTGAACATGGGCCTGAATGCCGCCGAGGGCATCCTCTACCGCTACGCGGCGGGCCAGGCGCCCCATGCCGCGCTGGACGGTTTTATCACCCTCAACGGCATGGCCTTCAGCCCCGATGGGCGCACGATGTACGCCTCCGACTCACACCCGCTGGTGCAGCAGATCTGGGCGTTCGACTATGACATCGACAGCGGCACGCCGTCCAACCGCCGCGTGTTCGTGGACATGCACCCACACCCCGGCCGCCCCGATGGTGCTGCGGTGGACGCCGACGGTTGCTACTGGATCTGCGCCAACGACGCCGGGCTGATCCACCGCTTCACCCCTGACGGGCGCCTCGATCGCTCCCTCAGCGTGCCGGTGAAAAAACCCACCATGTGCGCGTTTGGTGGCAGCCGCCTGGACACCCTGTTCGTCACCTCGATCCGTGATGATCAGGGTGAACAGTCACTGTCGGGCGGTGTGTTTGCCCTCAATCCGGGTGTGCAGGGCTTGGCCGAGCCGACTTTCACTCTCTGACGGGATAGCCCTGATGATCGAACTCCAAGACGCCCTCACCCGCCTCACCCTGGCCCCCGCCATTGGCGGCAGTATCGTCAACTGGCAGGTCATCGCCAGCGGCCAGCCGTTGCTGCGCCATAGCGATGAACACGCCGTGAACACGGGCCTCCCGGGCAAGCTGGGCTGTTATCCCCTGGCGCCCTGGTCCAACCGGATTGCCGAGGGCGGTTTTGACAACCCCGATGGCTGGCTGGCGCTGTCGGCCAACAGCCTGACCGACCCGTTGCCGATCCATGGATCGGCCTGGCAACAGGCGTGGCGAGTGGTCAGCCAGTCGGTGGATGAAGTGGTGCTGGAGGTGATCTGCGACACGCCGTTTGCCTATCGTGCCGAGCAACGGTTTCGCTTGAATAACGGCGAGCTGAGCATCGCATTGACGGTCACGCATCTGGCCGAAAAGCCTGCCTGGCATGGCTTGGGGTTGCACCCGTATCTGCCGCGTCAACCGGGTACGCGGTTACAGGCCAGGGCTTCGCAGGTGTGGCTGAGCGATGCTTCGAAACTGCCTACGGGCTTGGCGCCGCTCCCCGCAGACTGGAATTTTCAGCAGCTCAAGGCCTTGCCTGAAGGCCTGGTCGACAACGGCTTTTGCCAGTGGGATGGACACTGCCGGATCGAGCAACCGGAGCTGGGTTATGCCCTGGAATGCCAGGCCATTGGTGCGGATTATTTCCTGCTGTATTGCCCGCCGGGGCTGGGGTTCTTTTGCATCGAGCCGGTGTGTCATCCGGTGAATGCGCATCACCTGCCGGGCAGGCCGGGTCTCAAGTTGCTGGAACAGAACCAGTCGGCACACTTGGCATTTAAGCTGAAATACCTTCCAACTGTGGGAGCTGGCTTGCCTGCGATAGCGGTACATCAGTGACAGATGTGTCAACTGACAGAAAGCTATCGCAGGCAAGCCAGCTCCCACAGTTTTGATCTCTGTTGTGCCAGTGTCAGGGCGGGCTGTTCTTGAGGCGCCCTGCGGTGTCGATACTGACCACCACCGACAACCCCGGCCTTAGCCGCTCGCTCTGCTCCTGATCAGGATCCACCGTAATCCGCACCGGCACCCGCTGGGCAATCTTCACAAAGTTGCCAGTGGCATTGTCCGCCTGCAACAGGCTGAACTCGGAACCCGTGGCCGGCGAAATATGCTGCACCGTGCCGTGAAATTTGCGGTGGTTCAACGCATCCACGGTGAAGGTCACCGGCTGGCCGACCTGCACATTGTCCATCTGGGTTTCTTTCATATTGGCGATCACCCACAACTGCGGCGGCACCAGCGCCATCAGCTGCGCGCCAGAGTTGACGTAGGCACCGAGGCGCACGCCGATCTGCCCCAGTTGGCCGTCACGCGGCGCGGTGATGCGCGTGTTGGACAGGTCGATCCGCGCCAGTTCCACCGCTGCGTCGGCACTGGCCACCGCCGCTTCCAGGGAGCCGCGATTGACGATCACCGTCTGCAGATCCTGCCGCGCGATTTCCAGGCTGGCCTGGGCTTGCGCGACCGCGGCGATGGTCTGCGCATTCGCCGCACGGGTCACGTCCAGCTCGCGCCGGGACACTGAACCATCGCTGATCAGCTCTTCATTGCGGCGCAAGTCGGCGGTGCTTTTGCGCGCCTGCGCCTCGCTGTCCGCCAACGCCGCCTGGCGCAGCTTGATGGTGGCTTCGGCGCTGTTGCGCTGCTGCACCACATTGGCCAGCGACGCCTTCTGCACCGCCAATTGGGCCAGTGCCTGGTCCAGGCGCTGCTTGTAGATCCGATCATCGAGGCGCACCAGCAGGTCGCCAGCCTTCACGTACTGGAAATCCTGCACCGGCACTTCAAACACATAGCCGGCGAGCTGTGGCCCGATGATCGTCACCTGCCCGCGCACCAAGGCGTTTTCGGTGGTTTCCACCGCACTGCTGAACGGTGGCAATTGCCACGCATAAAGCACGATCAGCACGCCGATCACGGCAATGGCGGCAAAGCCCAGGGACGAGAGAATGCGCACCCGCAACGGTCGCAGTTCGGTCGGCACCGCACCGGGCGGTGTGCTGCCTTCCGGGGTCGCGGCGATGGCGGTAGTGGTGGTGGTTGAAGGTTCGGTCATTGAGGTGCGCCGCTGGGTTGAACGGGAGTGGCTGCTTTCGTGGTACTCATCAGCCACAGACTGCGGATAAAGATCCAGATCATGGTCAGTATCGCGATGATCGCGATCAGCATGAAGACATCGTTGTAGGCCATTACGTTCGCTTCACGGGTGGCCGCGGTGGCCAGGCTGCGGATACCCATGAGGTTGCGCAATTCCGGGTCGGCAATCACCCCGCCATAGGCCGAGCCGCCGCTCGACACCCGCGCGGCCACACGCGGGTCAAGCAGGCTCAGGTGTTCGACGATCATGCTCGAATGAAACTTCTCGCGCACGATCTGGAACGTGCCCAACAGCGCCGCGCCCATCAGGCCGCCGAGGTTCTGGCAAATGCCGAACATCACCGAAAAACTCACCAGGTTGCGCGGGTTGGCCAGCACGTTCTTGGTGCCCAGCACCATGGTCGGCCCGAGGAAGAACGTGCCGCCGAAGCCTAGCAGGAACTGGCTGATATACAGGTTCTGCGGGCGGGTCAGGTTGCTGGAGAAGCTGTCCATCACCGACCCCGTCGCCATCAGCGCCAGGGAAATCACCAGCGGCATCAACAAGTGCGCCGGGTTGATCGTCAACGCGCTGACCGCCAGCCCCGCGATCGCCCCGGCCAGCATCACCACGTACAACGTGTGCATCTGCTGGTAACTCATGTTGAGCATTTGCATGAACCCCACCGCGCCGGTGGACTGCTCGGACAGCACCATGCGGATCAGGATCACCGCCAACGCCAGGCGGATCATCACCCCGCTGCCCAGCCAACGGGTCATCAGCATCGGGTTGGCGCGGTTATGCTCGATGGCCAGGCCGGCCATGATCAGCACCAGGGAACAGGCCGAGGCCACGCCGATCCACGGCGCTTCCAGCCACCAGTCGATCCGTCCCAGGGACAACACCGCACACAACAAGGCGACGCCGGTGGCGAGGATCGCGAAGGTCAGAAAGTCGAGTTTTTCAAAGGTCTTGAAGCGGTCACCGGGCGGCAACTTGAGCAGGAACACGCAGCCGAGGCAGATCAGCGCCATGCCCAGTTCAAACAGGTACAAGCCGCGCCATTCGGCGATTTGCAGCAAGTCTTCGGAGAACAACCGCGCCAGCGGCAAGGCCAGCTGCGCCGTGCCCAAGCCCAGCACCAGCGCCTTCAAGCGCCACTTGGCCGGGAACGCCTGGATCATGTAGTACAAGCCCAGCGAACTCAGCGCTGCCCCGACCATGCCGTGGGCCGCCCGCACGGCGATGGCCGAGCTGAGGTCGTTGACGAACAAATGGCCGAAGGTCACCAGTGCGTACAGCACCAGGAACACCTCGGTAAACGCGCGCAGGCCGAACTGCTGGCGGAACTTCACCAGCAGCAGGTTCATGCACACGTTGGTCATGACATAGGCGGCGGGCAGCCAGGCCATTTCGGCGGTGGTCGCACCGAGGGCGCCTTGCAGGTATTGCAGGTTGGCGATGACCAGCGCGTTGCCGAGGCCGCCGGTGATTGCCACAAGAACGCCCACCATCGCGAACAGCCAGCGCTTGTGCGTGGGGTGCAGCGGCGTCGACGGCGAACCGGGCAGGCTCGGGCGCTCGTGGGGCTGCCAGGTGCGGGGGGTGTAGTTGTTCATTCGATGACCTAGATGACCCGACGTGGGGTGTCGGTAAAACCTTACTCAGAGCGTAGTAAACCTGAGGGGCGGTTATCTTGCCATCTTGGGTGTGCTTTTGTGTGGGGGCTGGGCTTGGCTGGGCTGGGTACATATCCATTCCTGCGGTAACGGCGGCTATTGGTTCCGCTCTTACAGCGGGTCACTTTTGGAAAAGAGCCCCAAAAGTAACCAAAAGGGC